>DATMKY010000084.1:0-53544 GCA_035570955.1 Edaphobacter sp.
GAGGTCAAGCTCGGGCAACTCGCCGTGCAGAAGGCGAACAACGAGGACGTCAAGGCCCTCGCCCAGAAGATGGTCGACGACCACACCAAAATGAATGACGAAATCGCCCAGGTCGCCGATTCCATGGGCGTGATGCTTCCAAAATCGATGGATAAGGATGGGCAGGCCGAATACGACAAGCTCAACGCGCTCTCCGGCGACGCGTTCGATACGGAGTATCTCTCCTTTCTGGTCAAGGACCACCACAAAGGTCTCCACGCCTTCCGCCTCGAAGCTGCCAGCCGCACCGATCCGGCTCTGCATGATGAAGTTGTCAAAGCCGCGAGTGCCATCCACGAGCACACCGTCATGGTTGACAAGCTTGCCCGCGCCAAAGGCGTCCCCGTCCCAGCCCATGGCGGCAATAAACCTGCTCCGGCACCTACGTCGTAGCGCTATCTCATTTTGAATCAGACAAGAGGATGCTTCGGCATCCTCTTCGCTTTCACGTGCCTCGGGAACTTTGTTCACAGGCGAAGCGTAGAATGAGCAGCGATGACCCACCTTTCAAGATGGTTGGCAGTCGTGCTCCTGCTCTTCACCCCGTCGATCGCCTCGACGGCCGAATCAGTGAATGCACTTCCGGCTCCGACCGGCTATATCAGCGACTTTGCCGGAGTCCTGTCACCCTCGACCATTTCCAGTCTCGAACGCCTCTGCACCCAGGTCGATCGTCAGGCCCATGCCCAGATAGCCGTCGTCACCATCAAGACTCTCGACAACGATGAAAACATCGACGATTTCGCAGTAAAGCTCGAAGAAAAATGGAAGGTCGGCAGGAAGGGAACGGATCGAGGCGTCCTGATGCTCGTCGTTATGAATCCGCGGAAGTATCGTATCGAAGTCGGTTACGGTCTGGAAGGGATACTTAACGACGCCAAGGTAGGGGACATTGGCCGCGCCATGGTTCCTGCGCTGAGCCAGCTGGATTACAACACCGCAATCCCACTCGGCGTGCAGCAGATCGCCCGCATTATCGCCGCCGACGCCGGAGTCACCCTCACCGTACCCCAACCGGTCCACCAGTACCACCGTGAGCCGGCGCCTGTTCAAATCAGCTTCACCACTCTCATCCTCGGTGGCGGGGCCATCCTTCTGATCCTCTTCTTTCTGGTCAAGACCGGGAACACCGGGCTGATCTTCTTCCTTCTCGGAAGCCTAATGGGAGGTCGCGGAGGCGGACGCCGCGGCGGCGGAGACTGGGGCGGTGGCGGCGATGGCGGAGGCGGAGGGTTTGGCGGGTTCGGAGGCGGCAGTTCCGGAGGCGGAGGAGCCAGCGGGGACTACTGAGGAGAACGAATGTAAACGACTCTGCTGCAAAGAAGGGCAGTCGCGGCTCAGGATGATAAAGTACAGCCGAGCGGGCCAGCCAAACTTAACATCGAAATCGAAAGGAAAATTGAGGACAAATGAAACCTTTATGGATTGTGCTTGGGCTGGTGGGTCTTCTTATTCTGGCCTTGATTGTAGGCGGAGGGGTGTACGTAAACTCTAAGAATCAGATGGTTGCCAAAGATCAGAACGTTCAGGCAGCCTTTTCTGAGATCGACGTCAACCTGCAGCGTCGAGCCGACCTTATCCCAAACCTTGTTGCAACAGTTAAGGGCTATGCGAACGTCGAAGAGACCGTTCTAACTAACATCGCTAATGCCCGTGCTGGCCTCATGACAGCAAAAACCCCGGATGAAAAGCTTGCCGCCAATGATCGTCTGAATGTAGCCCTGCTGCCCCTCATGCGGATGCAGGAAAATTATCCACAACTCAAGAGCAACGATCAGTTCATGCGTCTGCAAGATGAATTGGCCGGCACAGAAAACAGGATCGCCCAAGCCCGGCGGAGGTACAATGAATCGATTCGGGAATATAACACCTTCATTCAGCAGTTCCCGAACAGCCTTTTTGCAAACTTCGCGGGATTCCATCCGAAGAACGAGTACTACACGGCGGATCCCGGATCGAAAACGGCACCGAAGGTCGACTTCTCGAAGTAGTGAAGCGAACTGAACTTTGGGCCGATAAAAGGCCGTCGCATCGGCGACGGCCTTTTGTTGTGCTGTCAAACTCGTTCTGACCGCTTACTTCGTGTAAGAAGCAATCGCTGCAGCCTCGTCGTCTTTTACGTCGAAGACAGTGTACAGCTTGGTGATCTGCAGCAGGTCGTGAACCTTTTTAGTCAGGTTCAGCAGCTTCAGTTCGCCGCCGCTGTTCTTGACTGTGGTGAAAGCGCTGACCAGCTCGCCGATTCCCGAGCTGTCGATATAGCTGATGTCACCCAGGTTCAGGAGAATCTTCTTGGAACCCTTCGCCAGCACATCACGTACGGCATCGCGAATCGTCACGCTTCCTTCGCCGAGTGTAATTCGTCCGCTGAGGTCCAAAATGGTTACGCCGTCCACCTGGCGAGTCGATACTTTCATGCTCATGTCTGTTGTTCTCCTTATGTCCCCGTTTGCGCGGGTGTTCTATGTTTGATCAAGGTCAATTCTGTGCCGGGATGTAGCTGCCGAAAGTTTACCTCATCCATGAACGCCTTGATGAGAAAGATGCCTCGCCCAGACCCACGAAGAATGTTCTCGGGAGCCAAAGGATCGGGAAGTGAATCCGGATCGAGCCCCGGTCCCTGGTCGGCGATACGAATAATCAACGAATCGCTCGTCGTCTCGAATGACGCTTTAATGTGCTTGTTAGCGTCATAAGAGTTCCCATGTAGAACCGCATTCACGGCCGCCTCACGGACTGCCATTGCAATGTGAGGAATCGTATCTTCGTCGAAACCAGCCCGCTGGGCGACCTGCTCCGCGGTTATCTCAATCTTATTAACGCTATCGAGAGACGAATCAAGGGTAAAGCTCACACGGCTTGGGTTTGGGTCGGCCAAAGATTTCCTTGTCTTACTTTTATCGCTAGAGTTCATTCCGGTCGTCGGACCTGGACACAATCCAGAAACGATCCCGGATAACGTCGGTGATGGCAGTGTGCTTGTGGAATTCTCGAAAGTCAAGATGAGGCGCAGAACTTTTCGCCGCCGCTCTCCGCTTTGGCACCCCCAAGTAAGCACATCGGTTCCTGCCGCCCATCCCGGCTGTAAGTTGGTCTAACATGCGAAATAGCAGGTAAAGTGTGTCAGGCGCTCCAGCAGGTCTATGACAAAGCATGCCAATCAGCAACGGACGAGCGTCTCCACCCTGCTCGGGTCTGCCGTGATCGACGCGGAGGGAAACACGCTTGGTCATGTCCGCGAGTTTGCCGTCGCGCCAGATCGTGACACCGCACATATCCACGGCGTCCTTCTTAAACTAATCTCCGCCAAACGAGGCGACCGTCACCATTTCGTCCCGGTTACTAACCTTCAGCTCACTTCCTCCGGAACCCTGCAACTCCGAGGGATTACCCAGCCAACACCTCTCCCTGACGACAGCTTTCTCCTCCTGGAGCGCGACCTTCTGGATCAGCAGATTATTGATGTACATGGTCACAAGGTCGTTCGGGTCAACGACGTAGACCTTGTCTGGGAAAACTGCAACGAAGAAAGCCCGGAGAATCTTGCCCTCCGCATCTCCGAAGTCGAAGTCGGCATGCGCGGAGCGGTCCGCCGCCTCCTCAAAGGCCTGCCCAAAGACCCGGTCAACAGCATCGCCGCCCGCTTCAGCGCCAGCGTTATTCCCTGGGATTTTGTCGATCTGATCGATCGTGATCCCGCCCGTCGCGTTCGTCTCAGGATCGAGCAGGATCGGCTCTCCCAGATGCACCCTTCGGACATCGCTGACATCCTTGAAGATCTTGCCCCGGCCGAACGCCAGGCTCTCTTCATCTCGCTTGACGAAGAGGTCGCCGCCGAGGCCCTCGAAGAGGTCAAACCGAAGATGCAGCAGTCTCTTATTGAGTCCCTCGACTCAGAACATGTCGCTGGCATCGTCGAAGAGATGGACCCTGGGGCAGCCGCTGACCTCCTGGCTGAACTACCAGACGAAAAGTCTGAGGCAATCCTCGAAGAGATGGACCCCGAGGAGCGTCAGGAAGTTGAAGACCTTCTTGAATTTTCCGGGAACTCTGCCGCTGGCCGCATGACCCCCGAATACCTGGCGCTTCCGTCAACGGCCATCGTCGATCAGGCCATCGCAGCCCTGCGAGAGTTCGAGGGCGACCTCGAGTCCATTACCGATATCTATCTGCTGGATGAACAGGAGCACATCACCGGCCTCGTCCCTATCGTTCAACTTCTGCTTGCCAACTCCGGAGCGCAACTATCCGCGTTACCGCAGGGGCATATCGTCACTTGCAACGTCGACGCCAACGGTCGCAAAGTCGCTGAACTTTTCGACAAATATAATCTTCGCTCGCTTCCTATCGTCGATCACGACAACCGGCTCGTCGGAGTTGTCCACGCCGAACAGGTCATCGCCCTCCTTCGAGCTACCCGCTAATGCATCTTTGGTTTACACGATGAACTAACAAAGCCAAACGCAAAGGAAACGCAGTCACTCCATGAAGATTTTGTACGCCGCCGGCCTCTCGCTCGAAGAATCCTCCTTATATCGTCTCTGGGCGCTTGAACGCCTCGGTCATCAGGTCGTCCCATTCAACACATTCGACTATCAGCCGAGGAACCCGCTGATCAACAAGGCCACCTTTCGACTTACTGCGGGTCCTGCCGTCACCCGGTTCAATCGCGATATCCTTGGCGTCGCCGCTGCAGAAAAACCGGATCTATTATGGGCTGACAAGCAGCTCTTTCTTCACCCACGCACCCTGAACCGCATACGCGAAATGGGCATTGCTTCCGTCAGCTACATGATTGACAACCCCTTTGGACCACGCCGCGATCCCGGCTGGCGTCTCTACATGAAGAACATTCCGCACTACGACCTGCATGTCGTTCAGCGCGACAAAAATATCCACGATTACCTCTCACGCGGCGCGCGCGACGTCATCAAAATCCAGACCGCCTTCGAACCGACCCTGCATTTCCCGCCTCCGCCCGCCTGGTCCGATTCCGATCGTAGTCGAGACGTCTCCTTCATCGGAACACCCTACGACGATCGCGCGGAAACCCTTGGCCGCCTCTGGCGCGAATGCGGGTTCTCTGTTGTGGTGTCCGGGAGCGCGAAGCTCTGGGGTCGCGCCATGCCCACAGACGTCTTCAAAGCGACCTTCCATGTCGGCGAACTCTACCGAGAGGCATATCGCGAAGCCATCTGGCGTTCCCGCATCAATCTCAGCTTCCTCACGCACTCCAACCAGGACGAGTTTGTCCACAAAAGCTTTGAGATCGCCGGCTGTGGCGGCTTTCTTCTCGCCGAGCGCTCAGCCGGACATCTCCAGCGCTTCAAGGAAGACGAGGAAGCAGTATTCTTCTCCAACTTCGATGAGCTGGCCCGGAAGATTCGCCGCTATCTCCCCGACGAAGCCGCCCGTCGTCGTATCGCGGTCGCTGGCAACCTTCGCGCGGTCCGTGACGGCTACCACAACGACCGGCAGGTCAGCCTCATCATCGAACGGATCCAGTCGAAGAGCGAAATGCGCGCAGATCTCGCCGCGAATCCAGCCCTCGCGGGACATCCGTGATCAACGATCTTCTCAACGAAACTCCTCCGGCCGGCTTTGTCGCTGACGTTTGCGTCGCCGGAGCAGGAGCTGCTGGCATTACCCTTGCGGTCGAGTTTGCCAGCAAAGGCAGGAAAGTCATCCTCCTTGAAGGCGGCGGAGCCGCACGTGAAGACTCATCCCAGTCCATCTACGACAGCGAGATCGCCGGCCTCGCCCACAAGGGAATCCACTCCGGTCGCATTCGGGTCAAAGGTGGCACCACTGTTCGCTGGGGAGGTCAGATCCTCGAACTCGGCGCCTCGGACTTCGTTCCGCGCCCAAACGTCGCTGAGAGTGGCTGGCCATTCCCGAAAACCGAACTCACCTCGTACTACGAACGAGCTCTCCAACTTGAAGGCCTCGCCAAAGTTCAGCGTAGCGATGAAGCTGTCTGGCGCGATCTGAGCTTGCCCTTTACTCAGTTTCGCGACCTCGAAGCCTACCTCTCGCGCTGGTGCCCTGAACCGAACTTTGCCCGTCTCCACCACAAAATTCTCACCACCCACCCCAACATCCATCTTTGGCTTCACGCCAACGCAGTCGAGCTTCTCAGCGAAGGGGAGACCGCAATCGGCATCCGCACCCGCACTTTGACAGGGATAGAGGCGATCTTCCGCGCCCGTAACTACGTCTTTGCCCTAGGCGGAATCGAGAGCTGCCGCTTTTTCCTCCAGCCGCGCGCCGGCGGACTTCCCTGGAACAGCTCCGGTCTTCTCGGCCAACATTTTCAGGATCACATCGACTGCAACGCCGCCCAGGTCATCCCTCACAATCTCGCGAACTTTCACGATACCTTCGACCCTATCTTTTCGCGCGGCTTCAAATACCTTCCCAAACTCCGCCTGCCGCCTAACCTCCAGTCGCAACTCGACACGCTGAGTGTCGGTTCCACGATGGGATTTGAAGACGCTGGGAGAGCCCGTATGCAAGCCAAGCACACCATGCGCAATCTCATGCGCGCACGTCTCAGCGAAGTTAGCAGTGCCAACCTCACTCATACTGCAAAACACTTTCCCATGCTTTTCAGCCAGGCCTGGCGTTACTACATCCGTCGCCGCGCCTACGCTCCGCCCACGGTTCGTATCTTTCTCCGCGTTCATTGCGAGCAGGAACCCACCTCCTGTAGCAGCATCTCCCTCACGGAACAGCGCGATCCGCTCGGCCTTCTGCGAGTCCGCTTCAACTGGCGCATATCGGAAAGGGAACTGGAGACCATCCGCCAATACGTTCACGTGGTCCAGCGTTCGCTCGGCGATGTCGCTGCTATCATCCCCGACAAAGACCTCATGTCCGGCGATCTCAACTTCCTCAATCGATGCGACGATAGCAACCACCACATGGGGGGGATGCGAATGTCCACCTCGGCCGAAACCGGCGTCGTCGACCCCAACCTCCGCCTCTACGGCACAACAAACACCTACATCTGCTCGAGCGCCGTCTTCCCCTGCTCCGGCTTCTCCAACCCCACCCACACCGTCCTCGCTCTCGCCGTCAGGCTGAGCGATCGGCTCAACGACTGAGGTCGTGGCAGTGATGGAACAAATTGCACTTGGAGACACAAACCGCCGGACGACTCGACTCGGCTTCGGCTGCTCCTCGCTGATGGGAGCACTTAGCCGCCGCGACTCAATCCGCCTCCTCGAAACCGCCTACGACGCAGGCATCCGCCACTTCGACGTTGCCCCAATGTACGGCTACGGAGAAGCGGAGTCCTGCGTCGGCGAATTCCTGCAAAACCACCGCGATATCACCGTCACCACAAAATTCGGTATCGCCTCGCCCAAAAACTCGGTCTTCCTTCAAATGGGCCGCCGCATAGCTGGACCGATTGCAAAAAAAATCCCATCACTGAAACAGAGCCTCGTCAAAGTTGCAAATACAGCGACCCACAACGACGAACGTCCAGCATTCACCGCAGGCGAGGCCAAAGCGTCCCTTGAACGTAGCCTTCAGGCCCTGCACACCGACCATGTAGACCTCTGGCTCCTTCACGAAGTCGAAGCCCACGATCTGCAGGATGACACTCTCCTCACCTTCCTGGAATCAGAGATCAAGCAGGGAAGGATAGGCGCCTTCGGAATAGGCAGCCGCAAGGAAAAGATCTCCGCACTTCTCGGGGAACGTCCGGCATACTGCAGAACTCTCCAGTACGAATGGTCGATCTTTGAACCACGAATTACCACCCCCAAACCTTTTCGTATCCACCATCGATCCCTCACCAACAACTTCCGCACCCTCCATACCGTGCTCCTCAACAACAAAAATCTGACCCACCGCTGGTCCGAATCCACCAACACCGATCTTGCCAACCCTGAGTCCTTGGCTCATCTCATGCTAAAGGCTGCACTCGTCATGAACCCCGCCAGCATCATCCTCTTCTCTTCAAAAAATCCGCAACACATTCAAGCTAATGTCATCGCTGCTGACACCACCCGCGAATCTCAAGCCCGCCAGCTCTACACGCTCGTCCAATCCGAAAGAGGGCAGCTCCTTCACCCGGATCGCTCAAACGAATAAACCCAACATCCAAAAATTTGATTTAACCTGTCAGAGGCGAGCTAAAGAGTTCTCCCAACCCAGCAAAAAGGAAACGGCAAATGACTGCCTGGCGCACCTGGAGAACTCGGCTCATTCTTGTTCTCGCAGTTCTGGGCCCAGGCTTCATCACTGCCAACGTCGACAACGACGCCGGCGGTATCCTCACCTACTCAGCGGCAGGAGCCCAGTTCGGCTACACGCTGCTCTGGACGATGATTCCGATCACCATCGCCCTGATCGTCGTTCAGGAGATGTGCGCCCGCATGGGCGTCGTCACCGGCAAAGGCCTTAGCGACCTCATCCGGGAAGAGTTCGGCCTTCGCATGACCTTCTTCATCATGATTCTGCTCGTCGCCGTCAACTTCACTAACGTCGTGACGGAGTTCTCAGGTATCGCGGGCAGCATGCAGCTCTTCCACGTCAGCAAATACATAAGCGTCCCAATATGCTCCCTCATCGTCTGGGCACTTGTCGTCAAGGGTGATTACAAGAGTGTCGAAAAGATCTTCCTCATCGCAAGCGTCTTCTATATCGCCTACATCATCGCGGGCGTTCTCAGTCGCCCCGACTGGCACACCGCCCTTGTGGAAACCGTCAAGCTGCCACCACGTGACGTCTGGTATGACCGCTCCTACGTTTACATGACAGTCGGCGTCATCGGAACCACCATCACCCCGTGGATG
Organism: Edaphobacter sp.; assembly: GCA_035570955.1. Classification (GTDB taxonomy): domain Bacteria; phylum Acidobacteriota; class Terriglobia; order Terriglobales; family Acidobacteriaceae; genus Edaphobacter. The sequence continues at coordinate 8,847 of DATMKY010000084.1, forward strand.
CAGTTCTACCTGCAGTCCTCCATTGTCGACAAAGGTGTCAGCGTCCGGCAGTACAAAGCCTCACGCCTCGACGTCATCGTCGGCTCAATCTTCACGGACGTCGTCGCCTGGTTCATCGTTGTCGCCTGTGCCGCCACCCTGTACACCCACGGTATGCACACCATTAACGACCCATCCGACGCTGCTCAGGCGATGAAGCCGCTCGCCGGAGACTACGCCTTCATTCTCTTCGCGGCGGGACTCTTCAACGCCTCACTGTTCGCCGCCAGCATCCTGCCGCTCTCAACCGCCTACACCGTCTGCGAAGGCCTTGGCTTCGAGAGCGGCCTCGACAAGGGCTTCCGCGAAGCCAAATTCTTTTACTGGCTCTACAGCTTGCTCCTCTTCGCCGGAGCGGCCGTCGTCCTCATACCCAACTTTCCGCTGGTTAAGTTCAGCATTCTTTCTCAGGTCCTCAACGGCATCCTTCTGCCTCTGGTCCTCGTTTTTATGCTGAAACTCATCAACAAACACGAATTGATGGGTACCTACACCAACACCCGCTGGTTCAATTTCATCGCATGGGCCACGGCAATCATCGTCACCGCCTTGTCCCTCATTCTTGTCTGGAACACCCTGCATGGCTGAGTCCCGACTCCTCATGCCATACAATGAAAACATATTCGGTGTATCCGCTTAGACCAGGAGTACGAGGAGCGACACCATGAGAAACCGAATCGCATTGTGGGCCGTAGCAGGGTTTGTCGTCGCAGCTTTCTGGATCTTCTTTACCTACGCAATCTCTCCTGTCACAACCGGGCCAATGCACGGTTTGCGTCTCCTGGCAGGAATAACCTGTCCCATATCACTTGCATCGTTTCGTCCTATTGGGTTGTCCTGGGTTCTAATTGCGAATACTGCCACATACGCTCTCGTCGGTTTGATCGTCGAAACTGTGCGTAAATTCCGCGCCCACCCGCGAAACGATCACATTTGAAGCGAAGCGATTCAAGGCTCAAGCCCCAGGCTCTACAGAAGCTTCCCTCCCGACAGATCTCGAATCAACCCAAGATCCGCCGCAAGAAAGTCATACTGCGGTAACTCCACCAGAGGAACCCATCGCACATCATTAAAAATTCTGTTCTCTATCGTTCCCTCAAACTCCCGTACTGCAAAAAATTGAAGGTCAACCGCTCCACCGTTTCTGTACTTATGCCGCACTCGCGCCACTCGTGCCCCGATCGATGCCGTAATTCCCAACTCCTCATTCAGCTCCCGGGCGAGCGCGCCTTCCGCGCTCTCTCCTGCCTCGATCTTCCCGCCGGGAAACTCCCACTTCAAACTCATCGGTTGGTCCGCCGTCCGCTGACAGATCAGCACTTCCTGTTCGCCATTGCCCTCACGAAGCATCAGCGCCGCCACGACAAGCCGTACTGGCTTGCGAGTTGGCATCCCCGCTCCTCCCCCGAGCTTGCGAATCGGCTCTCTCATCTGCCTGTAGCTTAGACGAGTTGCTTCCACAAAAGCCTCTATTCCCTCTACTTAGGCTCGACCGACACCGGATAGTAAACCGCCCAACCCTCCTGGGCGCTGCGCTCCACGAGCCCCGGAGTCGGATTTACCGGAAACGCCCGCCGCGCCATCTCCAGCATCGCCGCATCATGCACAGAATTTCCAAAAACAGCATCGGGAGCAGTGACGCGCGCCCGTCGCAATGCAATCGCCTTTCCTTCATCCGTCGGCACGTCGAGAATCGTGTCCGTTACCACCCCATCCCGCACCTCGACACAGGCAGCAAGCACCCGCTCCGCTGGAATCCCAAACCCTCGCACGGCCTCTTCGATCACCCAATTGTTCGTCGAACTCACCGCCCACAGCTCAACGCCTCCGCTGCGAAGCTCTTCGACCAGCGCTCGCATCTCCGGAAAGATCTTCTGCTCGATTCGGCTCTCAAAGTAGATCTTCGCCGCCCGGCGCATCTCGTCCTCATGCAGTCGTTGATACATCTGCACCATCTCGCCGCAGATCTCCAACTCCGATACCTGACCACGCAGATATCCTCGATAGCGGGCATCGATCCAGTCTGCCGCCTCTCGCGAAACCAGGCCAGTCTCGACCGTCCACTGCATGAACCCCGATCCGGCATCTCCTGACCACAACGTTCCGTCACAATCGAACACAGCCACCTTCGGTGATAGGGCCATCACGGCCGCATGAAACTCCGACGTACTAAGACGGCTTTCCGTAACGAATCGAGTCACAAATTACCACTTCCCGCGCATAAGGGGTCGATGCGCTTCAAATTTTACGAAGCCCGGTATCTATCGTATCTCGTGTATGTTTCGGCTATGTTATGCCCACAAGCGATGGGGATGTGGTGGTTTCGATGGTTCGCTTGAGTTGTCCACAGGCGGCATAGATGTCGCGACCGCGGGGTCGGCGAATGTAGGTGGGCATGCCACCTTCGATGAGCATCTTCTGGAAGATCGCTACGTCTTCGGGCTTGGGTTGGGTATATGGGATGCCGGGGCCGGGATTCCAGACGATGAGATTGACCTTGGCCTTCATGCCGTCGAGTAGGTCAAGGACTTCCCGGGCATGCTCGGGTTGGTCATTGATTCCGCCTAGAAGGACGTACTCGAAGGTGACCCACTCGCGCTTGCCAAGCGGGAGGGTATTGATCGCTTCGAGAAGCGAAGCGATGTTCCACTTGCGCGTTATGGGCATGATCTGCTCGCGGACGATGTCGTTCGAGGCGTTGAGGCTGAGGGCAAGCTTGGGCCGGAGTGGCTCAGTGGCGAAGCGTCTGATGGAGGGCTCGATGCCGCTGGTCGAGACGGTCATCCGTGAGTCGGGGATACCGATGTGCCTGGCGAGCAGGTGGACGCTGGCGATGAACTGGTCGTAGTTGAGGAAGGGCTCGCCCATCCCCATGAAGACCAGATTGATGCGGTCGGCTCCGATTTTGATGCCATGGCGGTTGAGGACGGCGACGACCTGGCCGGCGATCTCGCCGGCGTTGAGATTGCGTTTGATGCCCAGCTTGGCGGTGAGGCAGAACTGGCAGTTGACGGCACAGCCGACCTGACTGGAAATACAGATGGTGGCTCGGGTGTAGCCGCTGCGCTCAAGGGCACCCTGATTGCGGAGGTCTTTTCGGGGATGGAGGGGTCGCGTGTTGCCTTCAAGGCCTTCGGCGGCTTCTTCTTCAGCTGCGGCTTCGCTGCCGTCGCCTCGCTCGCCTCCGTCGCCGTCGGGCATCCAGACGGTCTCGACCGTCTCGCCGTCCAGAGTTCGAATGAGGTAGCGCTCCGTGCCGTCAATGGAACGGGCAGTCTGGATGATCTCTGGAAGGCCGATCACGTAACCTTCGGCGGTCAAAGCGTCCCGGAGGGTCTGCGGAAGGACGGTAATTTGGTCGAGCGAGGTGGTGCGCTGGCGATAAAGCGCGTCGTGCAACTGGCGAGCACGGTAGGGTTTTTGACCGTGGTTTGCCATAAGGACCGTGAGGTCCTCGAAAGAGAGTCCAAAGAGCGATTTTACTTCAGTTGATAGATCAAGTTTATCTTCTAACAGGCTCATATTATTGAAGTTGATTGTAAATAAAATAGACTCGTGCGAATTGGCGAAACTCTTACAACACAGGGTGCATCCATGAGTTAGTCTACCTCCCCAACGGGAGGGGGCAGCTATGAAACAATAGAGATTCAGGAATCTTCTCGATTCAGGGATTTCAAGGAGCTTCCCATGTCTGCAACTTTGATTGAAGAATTGCCTGTGACGAAAGACGTGTCACGGAATATTCGTAAGACTGTTCTGTCGAACGGCCTGCTTGTGTTGACCGAAAGCATGCCTCATTTGCGGAGTGTGTCGATGGGGGCGTGGATCGGTTCGGGTGCTCGGGATGAGGCGGCCGAGGTTAACGGGATCTCGCACTTTGTCGAGCATATGGTGTTCAAAGGGACGACTTCGCGCTCCGCGCAGCAGATTGCTCGTGAGGTGGACACGATTGGCGGAAACCTGGATGCGTTTACTGGAAAAGAGATGGTCTGCTTCAACATCAAAGTACTGGATGAAAATGTTCCACCAGCACTTGAAGTATTAGCGGACCTGGTATTGCATCCGACCTTTACACCGGAGGACCTGACTCGTGAGAAGGGAGTCATCCTGGAAGAGATCAAGATGGACGAGGACAACCCCGACTATCTGGTGAATGAGGTATGGACACAGAACTTCTGGAAGGGTGATGCGCTGGGGCGGCCGATCCTCGGAACGGCTAAGACAGTATCGAGTTTTGATCAGCGGGCATTGTTCGATTATTACGGCGGGCAGTTTACGCCGCGAAACATGGTTTTCTCGGCGGCTGGAAACCTGGAGCATGACTCGTTTGTGGCGCAGGTGGAGCGTGAGTTCAGCTCGCTTGCGATGAGCACCGATACGTCTGTCTCGAAGAGGACCGCTCCGAAGGCGACTCCTCACATTACGTTGAAGCGGAAGAAGGCTCTGGAGCAGGTACAGTTCTGCTTGGGAGTGCCCGCACCTCCCGTGAACGATCCGCGGCGGTATATCGTGTTCCTGCTGAATACGATGTTGGGTGGCGGCATGAGTTCGCGGCTGTTCCAGACGATTCGCGAGGACCAGGGGCTGGCTTACTCGATCTTTTCGGAGATGAGTCCGTTTCGGGATACAGGCTCGCTCTGCATCTTTGCGGGTACGTCCGTGGATAAAACGAGGAAGGTATTGCAGCTTACGCTCAACGAGTTACGGCGTCTCAAGGAAGAGACAGTCGGAGATGTGGAATTGAAGCGGGCCAAAGACCAGTTGAAAAGCAATATGGTGATTGGCCTTGAGAGCTCAGGGAGCAGGATGTCGAATCTGGCGCGGCAGCAGATGTACTTCGGGCGCTTCTTTGGTGTCGACGAGATTATGGCAGATGTGGACGCTGTGACCGCTGGGCATGTGCAGGAGATGGCACGGGAGCTGTTCCAGCCGGAGCTGATGGCGTTGACGTTGCTGGGGAATCTCGGTTCGATGAAGGTGGATCGCGGAGATTTGGTCTGTTAGAGCGATGCTGATAGAGTTTTGTTCGGAGTTGGAAACAAGAAACAGCCTGAGGATGAGGAAACGAATGAAAGCATTGGACCGGTTGCGCGCAGAACTGCCGAGTGACGAGGGATTTACGCTAATTGAGTTGCTGATCGTGATGTCGGTGATGCTCATCCTGATGACGCTGGCGGTCCCACAGATGTTGAAGATTCGCAAACAGACGAACGAGACCTCGGCAGTTCAGTCTTTGCGTACGATCGGACAGGCGGAGCTGCAGTACAACTCGGCGTATCCGGCAAACGGCTTCTCCTGCTCGCTGGCTACGTTGGGAGGCGACCCGAAGTCAGGCGCTCCCACGGCACAATCATCGCAGCTCCTGGCGGCCGACCTGGCAAGCGGTCAAAAGGCTGGTTACACCTTTGCGATTACAAATTGCACGAAGGTGACCGTGAACAATCAGGACATGTATACCGGATATGAGATTACCGCCGTTCCAAACTCAATCGGGCGGACAGGTGATCGAGGGTTCTGCACGGATGAAAACAGCACGATCCGGTTCGATCCTGCGGGCGGGACCAACTGCACACAGCCGATTCAGTAAGAATGCGCTGGCACATCTCTCTCAGGTGGCGGTTTCCGGTGCCCGGATTTCTTCCTGTTTTGCTTGCGGGGTGCTCTTTATTTGCTCCTGCTCAGCAGAATGACGCGATTGTGCGCAAGGTTGACGATCATTACAACCACCTAAACTCATTGCGCGCCCACTATACGGAGCGGTACTCCGGTATGGGGATGGATCGCACGGAAGAGGGTACGCTTCTCCTGAAAAAGCCAGGGCGGATGCGATGGAGCTATGCGACTCCTGTCGGCAAAGTATTTGTGCTGGATGGAAAGTTTGCCTGGTTCTACACCCCCGGCGATGCGCAGGCGACCAGGGTGCCGGCAAAACAACTTGACGATCTGCGGTCGCCGCTGCGTTTCTTGCTCGGGCATACGCAGTTGGCAAAGGAATTGGATGGAATTTCAGTAGTGAAGGACGGGTCCGGGTTTCGGATCTCGGGTGTCCCCAAGGGAATGGAGCAGAAAGTGAAACTCCTCTCGCTTTGGGTAACTGCGGGGGGCACGATTGAGCGAATGCGCCTCGAAGAGGTGGACGGCGCGGTGACGGAGTTTGTCTTTTCGAGCATCGAGGAGAATGTGCCGGTAAAGGACTTGGACTTTGGATTCATTCCTCCGGCCGGCGTGACGGTGGTAGAAGGAATGCCTCCCATCTAACTTGAATCTCTGCGACCGAGGCTGCGCAGCCCTACTTACAATTCCAATCTATTGCGTCAAAGCAGGTGCTATTCGCTCCATCGCCAGCATCAGCACCCGCTCTGCCACACGATCGTAATCATGCCGCAGCACGTCGCCTTCGTGAACAAAATTTCCGGTCACTGGTTCAACCCCCAGTGCCCGCACCCGATCCAGATCGGCTTCAATTCGCTCCTGGCCCTCACGGGCATACTGCTCCAACCGCTCAGCCGAAATAACCCCCGTGTTGATCAGTGCATAGTCAAAGATTGACCCTCCGGCTCCTTCTGCATGTTGCAGAATCTTCTCGATATGCTGCGAAGCCGACAGCCCCAAGGACTCGTTGGCCTGTGTCATCAGGTTGCACACAAAAACCTTCGTCGCCCGCGACGACGCCAGCGCCTCAGGCATTCCGCGCACGAGCAGATTCGTGATCAGCGACGTGTACAAGGAGCCCGGCCCGAGTGTAATCAGGTCTGCACTTGCGATTGCTTCCAGGGTCTCAGGAAGTGGATCCGCAGCCTCGGGCTCGAGCCGCAACTCGACGATGCTACGTCTGCTTGCCGTAATGTTCGTCTCGCCCCGGACCACCGAGCCGTCCTCCATCTCCGCCGCGAGATTCACATTCACGTTTGTTGAAGGAAAGATCTTTCCTCGTGCGGCAAGAATCTGTGACGACATTTGCACGGCTTGCGCAAAGTCCCCGGTGATATGCGACAGCGCCGCGACAAAAAGATTTCCGAAGCTGTGCCCCTCCAGGTCCCCATGCTCAAATCGGAACTGAAACAGTTTCGACAGCAGGTGTTCATCCTCAGAGAGTGCCACCATGCAGTTCCGGATATCCCCGGGCGGCAGCATCTTCAGGTCTTCGCGCAGTCGCCCCGATGACCCCCCATCATCGGTCACGGTCACCACAGCCGAAAGCTCCCTGATCAAGCACCGCAGCGAAGGGGAGGGAACTGGAGCAGCCTGCGGTGCCGGAACGTCCCCGATGCGAATCCCCCGTCTCCGGTCCGGACTCGCTACATACCGTTTCAGCCCGCGCAGCAGCGTCGACAGCCCTGTGCCGCCGCCGATCGCAACCACCCGAAGTTCTTTTTCTTTTGATTCAGCCGAATGCGGCAACGACATGCGCGGAGTCTCCTGACCAAGCCTAAACGAAGTCTGTTTAGCTTGGATGCAAGACCATGGCGGGTGTTATACCTCTGGATACAGCAACTCGGTAAACCGGGGATCGTCAGCCATATCCTGAAAATCCGAGTCCGACCGCGCCTGAATCCTGTTCTGCGGATTCTGCCGGATTGCCTCCGTCAGATGTTCCAGGCAGTGCTGGGCATCCCCGGTCATGCTCGATAGCACAGCCAAGCCATACAGCGCATAATCCGCTTTATCGTTCGCCTTCAGGATCAGCGTGAACTGCTCCCGGGCATCCTCGTAGTTCCCGTCGTTCAGCAGCGATACCGCATAGTCATAGTGCTCTTCGAGGTTCGCAAACGAATTCTTTACCTTGTTAGTCTGCAGTAGGCACGCGTTGCTGTACATCCGCGCACGCTCGCTCAACTCGCCAGCACCCGCAGCAAGCATCTTTTCAAAGGCCGCATGAGCCTTATCGTACTTGCTCTCCTGCATCAACCGGAGGGCAGCCTCGTACTGCGCAACGATCTGCGCCCGCACATTGTCGTTGGCCGGAACCGTTCCCGCCAGTGTTCGTTGACCGCGTTTTGTTGCAGGGATACTTGCCGTCTTTGTCTGAGCCATCTTCTATCCTGTCGCCAAGGCGTTTCTGAGCTCTCCCATTCTAACGGGTCGCTCTTTTTATTGGTTTGTTCTCGTCTCGGTTTTATACGCAGACATGAGTTCGAGGTCAACTCCCCACCCGTTACCGTCGTTGATACACCGCCGGATTCAACTCCGGATCGTTGTACATCTTCAGTTGCCGGTACAGCTTGAAGCGCCTCGTTCCCCCTAACACCCCAGCCCACAAGGCATCGAGACAGCGAGCCAAATCCTCTCGTTGTTCCTCGAGCAAGGCCAGCCTGGCCAGGTTTTTCGTGCGATGCTCCTCCGACGCGCTCATCCGCACCGACTCCTCCCGTGTGTGATAGATCTTCAGCGCCAAGATCGAAAGCCTGTCAATCATTAGCCCAGGTGTCTCCGAGTGCAACGGCGCACCCGGTTGCTGATCCAATCTCTCGATCAGCCACGCATCTATCTTCTCCATCAGGTCATTCCGTCTTTGGTTCAGCCCATCGATCGCCCGCTTTACCGCGGCAATCTCCGCATCTGATGCCTTCGGCACTCGGGCTTTATCTTCTTCGTGCCAAAGCTCAAAATTCGATCGGTGTTGTGCCGCCGCAATGACCATTAGACCATCTCCACTGACTTCCACCGCCAGATCGTCGTCAGTCTCATGCAGCGCAGCCGTCATCTCATCCTGCATCCGCGTAATTAAAAGCGCATCAAGCATAAGCAGGCAGCCCCCTAACCGGCACACGAAAAACTTTATCAGCTTCCACGTTCGCCCGGGACGCCAACCTCATGCATCGAAAACAAGAAGGTCTCAGTCCCCAATATTCTTCGATCTTGAACCGTATCAATCCGTGGACGGGGATCTTTGCCGCAGTTGCTCAAAGATCACAAACCAAGCAGACTAAAGTCATACGATGGAGAGTTCGACAAAACGAGTGCTGATCTACCGCCTTGGCAGTCTCGGCGACACAGTCGTTGCCCTCCCGGCGTATCACCTCATCGCTCGAGCCTTCCCCAATGCTGAGCGCCGTCTGCTCACCAACTTCCCGGTGGACGCCAAAGCCCCGCCAGCCGCAGCAATCCTCGAAAATACTGATCTCATCCATGGATACTTCCGCTACGCCGCTAGAACGCGGAATCCACGTGAACTCATTGCTCTCTGGTGGAAGCTATTTCGTTGGAGTCCGGACGTGCTCGTCTACCTCGGTCCGGCTCGTGGCGTCGAAACCGCGCGTCGCGATGCCAATTTCTTCCGTCTGTGCGGAATCTCACGAGTTATTGGCATTCCGCTGACCGAAGACATGCAGAAAAACCAATGGCAGGAGTCTGAACAGGCTCTCGAACCCGAAGCCTCTCGCCTCGCCCGCAATCTTTCCCAACTAGGGGATGCCAATCTCGACGCTGCAGAGAGCTGGAACCTCCACCTCACCAAAGCGGAAGAGGCATGCGCCAAGGCAATCCTGAAGCCCGCTCAGGATCGACCCATCCTTGCCGTCAGTGTCGGCACCAAGGTTCAATCCAAAGACTGGGGACGTGACAACTGGCAGGCCCTGCTTCGTCGTCTCGCCGCATACTACCCCGATCATGCACTGGCGCTCTGCGGAGCTTCCGAAGAGAGTGAAGCGAGCGAGTTCGCTGCCGCAGGCTGGCGCGAGCTCTCTCTGAGCCCTGTCATCAACCTCTGCGGCCTCCTTACCCCACGCGAGAGTGCCGCTGCCATCGGCCAGGCTCGCCTCTTCGTCGGTCACGACAGCGGCCCCATGCACCTTGCCGCGGCTGTCCAGACCCCTTGCGTTGCCATCTTTGCCGCCCGCAACAAGCCCCGCGTCTGGTTCCCGTACGGAAAATCCCATCGCGTCCTCTATCATCAGACCGACTGCTGGGGTTGCGGCCTCGAGACTTGCATTGTCGAAAAGAAAAAATGCCTTACCTCTATCGCCGTTGATGAGGTTGTATCTGAGGTTCGTGCTCTTCTCGGCTAGCCGCAGGAAGATGCGATGATGGTCGGAGGAGAATTTATTAGCGCATGTTGCCGGAGCTTCATTCCATTCTTAATCTTCTCGAGGGAGGCTTCAGCCAGCTCAAAGTTCTCGTCGTTGGCGACATCATGCTCGACCGCTACATCCACGGTGATGTCGAGCGCATCTCCCCCGAAGCCCCAGTTCCTGTCATTCGTCATGCCCGACGGTACGAGCGCGCAGGAGGGGCAGCCAACGTCGCCATGAACCTCGCAGGCCTCGGCTGCCGGACTTTTCTCGCTGGATTCTGGGGGAACGATGCCGAACAAACCGAATTAGCCGCAATCCTCAGCCGCGTCGGCATCGACTCCGTCGGAGTTGTCTCCAGCTCACTTCCAACAATCTCCAAAACGCGCATCGTAGGCCGTACCCAGCAACTTTTGCGCCTCGACATTGAAAGTCGCGACACGCCATCGAATGCTGAAGCCGCCGACCTCCGGCAACGCGCCGCGGAGCTAACCAGTAAGGTCCACGCCGTCATCCTCTCCGACTACGCCAAAGGCGCACTCTCCGACGCACTCTGCGAGACCGTCATCCGCACCGCCCGAACGGCGGGCATCCCTGTCCTGGCTGACCCCAAAACCCCTGACTTCAGCAAATACACTGGCGCAACCACCGTCTGCCCTAACCTCGCCGAACTCTCTGCGGCTACAGGCGTTCCTGCTCAACAAACCGAAGCCCTCCTCGGCGCAGGCCAGGCCCTCGTCTCCGAGCATGACCTGAAATTCCTCACCGTCACCATGAGCGAAAAGGGAATCAGCGTCCTCCGGCCGGCCGGTCAAGCCATCTTTCACTCCCCGGCACGAGCCCGCGAGGTCTTCGACGTGTCCGGAGCGGGCGATACTGTCATCGCGACTCTGGCTGCAAGCCTGGCCGGCGGCCTTAAGATCGAAACCGCCGTCGAACTCGCTAACCTAGCCGCAGGAATCGTCGTCGGCAAAGTCGGCACCGTCCCCATCGCCCGTCACGAACTCGTCGCCGAACTCACCCCCAGCACCAACCTCACTGCCGGCGAAAAGATCCTCGACCTCGATCGCATTAAGCTACGTGTAGCCGAGTGGCGTGCCTCCGGCGAGACTATCGTTTTCACCAACGGATGCTTCGATCTTCTCCACGTAGGCCACATCACGCTCCTCGAAGAGTGCCGCCGGTTCGGCTCCAAACTCGTCCTCGGGCTCAACGCCGATGCCTCCGTCTGCCGCCTGAAAGGCCCCACCCGCCCCATTGTCTCCCAGCGCGAACGGGCTCGGGTCATGGCCGCCCTTGCAGCAGTCGATGCTGTTGTCCTCTTCGAAGAAGACACCCCGCTCGAACTCATCGGCGCCCTCAAACCCGACGTCCTCGTCAAAGGTGGCGATTACACTATCGAAACAGTTGTGGGCCATGAACAAGTCATCAGCTACGGCGGCCGCGTCGAAATCATCCCCACCGTCGAAGGCTTCTCCACTACCAACATCGTCAATAAACTCGCCGCAAGCCCTGAGCCAGCGAAGGAGACCAGACAGTGATTATCGTAACCGGCGGCGCGGGATTCATCGGCAGTAACCTGATCCACCAGCTCAATCGCTTCGGCGAGCGCGACATCCTCCTCGTCGACAGCTTTGCACCTGCCGCAAATCTGACCGGACCAAAATTCCTCAACCTCGCCGGAGCCGAATTCGCCGATTTTATGGACAAGCGCGAGTTCCGCGCAGCCCTCAAAGCCGGTCATTTCGAAGACACGAAAATCCGCGCCATCCTCCATCAGGGCGCGTGTTCGAACACCCTCGAAGACGACGGCCGCTACATGATGGACAACAACTTCACCTACTCGAAGGAACTGCTCCACTTCGCGCTCGACCGTAAAATCCCGCTCGTCTATGCATCCACCGCAGCAGTCTACGGAGCCAGCACGAACTTTACTGAAGTCTCGTTCAACGAGCGACCCCTCAATATTTACGGCTACTCCAAGTTAGTCTTCGACAACTACGTCCGCCGGCTCATCTCCGAGATAAAAAGCACCGTCGTCGGCCTCCGCTACTTCAACGTCTTCGGCCCGCGCGAACAGCATAAAGGCCGGATGGCTTCCGTCATTCATCACTTCACGCGCCAGCTCAAAGATACTGGTGTAATTCAGATGTTTCAGGGGTCAGGCGGCTACGCCGACGGCGAGCAGCGCCGCGACTTCGTCTTCGTCAAGGATCTCTGCCACATCAACATGTTCTTCGGTGGTCTTTTGCCCGAAAGTCCCCGCAGACACATTCACGCTGTAGTTAACGCCGGCACCGGCGAAGCTCGTACCTTTAAAGCAGTTGCTGAAGCTCTTATGCAGGTTCACGGACCCGGCAGGATCGACTACATCCCGATGCCTGACGACCTCAAAAACCGTTACCAGCACTTCACCCAGGCTGACGTCACCGGCCTCCGCGCCGCCGGCTACACCGGCCCTTTCACCTCGCTCGAAGAAGGCATCAAACAAACCTTTGCCGAAGAACCCGCCTCCTGATGTAGAGTGCAATCACGGCACAGGAGCGAGGCGTGACGGAACAGCAACGCAAGCCAACCATTCTCTGCATCAGCACCTACGAAAAGGGCCAGCCCTTTCTTGAGGAAGTCGCTCGTCTCGGTGTCAACCCCGTTCTCCTCACCGTCGACAAACTCGCCGACGCCGACTGGCCCCGGGCCTCCATCTCTCGCATCGTCACCATGCCGGAAAACCTGACGCCCGGCCAGATTCTCAACACCGTCACCTATCTCGCTCGTGAGATCCGCTTCGATCGTGTCGTCGCTCTCGATGAGTTCGACCTCGAAGTAGCAGCACTCATCCGCGAACACATGCGACTTCCCGGCATGGGCGAAACCCTCACCCGGCACTTTCGCGACAAACTTGCCATGCGCGTGCGTACTCGGCAATGCGGAGTCGCTGTCCCCGAGTTCACGTCAATCTTCAACTACGACGACCTCCGCCACTTTCTCAATCGCGTCCCCGGCCCCTGGTTTCTGAAGCCCCGAACCAACGCCTCCGCCATCGGCATTCGCAAGATCGAAACCCCTGACGCCATCTGGCCCATCCTCGACGAACTAGGCGACCTTCAATCCCACTACCTTCTTGAGCGCTTCATCCCTGGTGAAATCTTCCACGTCGAAGGCTTCACGTGGAACGGTCGCAACCTCTTTGGTGCGGCCTACAAATACGGCCAGCCACCCTTCCAGACAATGCATCACGGCGGAGTGTTCTCCACTCGCGCGCTCGACCGCCAATCCGACGACGCCCTTGGACTCATCGGCATGAACACGCACGTCATCGAGTCGCTCGGCCTTGTCTACGGCGTCACCCACACCGAGTTCATCAAGTCGCACGCCAATGGTCGCTTCTACTTTCTCGAAACTGCAGCCCGTGTGGGCGGAGCCCACATCGCCGACGTAGTCGAACACTCCTCAGGCATCAATCCGTGGGTCGAGTGGGCTCGTATGGAGGTCTCCGCCCTCTTCCACATGGAGTACGCCCTTCCGCAACTCAAGCAGCGCTATGCCGGAAGCGTCATCTCCCTCGCTCGCCAGGAACGACCCGACACAGGCAATTACAACGATCCCGAGGTCGTCCAACGCCTCAACAAGCATCATCACGCCGGTCTCATCGTTTGTGCTGATGCAGCAGAACGAGTCGAGTCCCTCGTCACGGACTACTCCGCCCGCTTCCTCGAAGATTTTTGTGCCACCGCTCCCGCTCCCGACAAGCCAACGGCCTGAACTTCAAAAATTGCAAGCGGGGCTATCCGGCACGCCGTAAATCTAGCCTGGGGGCCGGTTCCAAATCTGCGACGGGATAATGCTGCACGATCGCAACTCCATCGCAAGACCGTTCTGATCTCCCGGTGTAGCAACACAATGGCTGAAGGTATTTGAAACTCCCGAGGACAACAAGTTATTGGTAATGCCGAAGTTCCAGTTTTCGTTGCTGATCGTGTTGCAAGTCCACTGCTGGATGGGTGTTCCGTTTGTCGCTCCGCCGCGGGCGTCAAGGCAGAGATGGCTCGCCCGATTAACCAAATGAACTTTCGTCGCGGAGACGGATGTTACCGTCCATTGCTGGGCGACGCTTCCGTTGCAGGGTTGCTGAACGATTGCAACGCCCTGGGCAGTTGATCCGTTGATCGGCTGTAGACACTTGCCGTTTTGGCCGCTTACGAGCTTGACGATGGGATCTTCGGCCTGAGCCAGCGGCGGTGCGGCAGCAAGACCTGCAGTAACGAGTGCCGCAGTAAACAAAAACTTAGTAACTCGATGATTCAACATTTCAGTTTCTCCTCCAGCTCTTTTCACAATTGATCGATTACGGAGCCCACCAATCCTGCGCCAGCGTCCCGTTGCAGCGGTAGATCTGCATTGCGAGCCCGACGGTCTTCTGTCCGCCTGGTATGTCCAGACAGGTACTTTTGGTACCGGAGACTCGTGAGAACAATGGGGGAATGGTGTCGTCGATGTCCTCTCCCGGCTCCCAGTTTTCGTTGCTGATCTTGTTGCACGACCATTGCTGGACCGGCGTGCCATTGATAGCCCCGCCTCTGGCATCCAGGCACAATCCACTCAGGCCATTAACGTAGTGAAAGATATTCCCACCCACAGAGACCTTCGTCCATTGCTGAGCCGCGCTCTTGTTGCATGGCTCTTGAACGATCGCCGCACCTTGCGCCGTCGATCCGTTGATCGGTTGGAGACACTGGTTGCTCAGGAAACTGTAAATCTCCCCTGCGTTGCTCTGCGCGGCGAATCCCCGTACGGTAACCATGGGCAGCGGCAATGTCGTCAAGACCGTAACGAACAAACAGCCGACGAACAGGGTACGGAGAATGCGCCAAACTCTCTCATATTTGGAACTTTGATCCGGAAGATGGTCAAAGAAATGAATGTCGAGGAAACCTTTATTGGAAGACATCACCGTTCCTCCAACGTCTTAGTGATCTCGATCACAGGAACGTTTCAAGAGCCTGAAAACGGACCAGGCCCATTTCGCAGCGGATGTCTCCCGCGAAGAAGAACAGCAAGTCCCACGAAGGCGTTCGATCTCCCTAGGGGTACCTGCCGTAAATTGTTGATTTAATGGTGAGAGCGCTGGGGCTCGAACCCAGGACCAACGCCTTAAAAGGGCGATGCTCTACCAACTGAGCTACGCTCTCAAACCCTACTACCAAGTTAGCACATTCAGCCGCGGGAATTTCGCTTCGGCACCCTCATTCCGCACACGAAAAAATCGCTCGTTCCGCTTTCACAAAACGATGTCGGAGAAACATGCATTGGCTTCGCCAACACCCTTGTTTTATGCGGCATCCCACGTCTTTCTGGGGTGGTCACACAAAAGTCGCACTTCATTTGATTGACTTGAATGAACCTCGACAGTAGCCTCAGACCATTGCATGATAACGTGTGCAATTACTTCTTCATGAACTGGCAGCGAACCGGCGCAGTTCTATAAAAAAACAAACGCAGCAGCTCGAAACGGAAACAGAAAATGGATTCTCGCAGCCCCGAACGAGCCGACGATCATACAGTCGCCGAAACACCGGAAGATGTAGCCGTCCTCTACTCATGGGCGAATCTTCATGGCGCAAAGTATCGCGATTTCTCCGCTTCACGCCGCGAGTATCGCGCACAGTTACGTCATCGCGCCGCCGAACAGGTTCGCGAGCAGGCTCTTCTTGCACAGGCTGAAGCAGAGGCCGCTGCCTCCGCTGCAGAGTCCGCCGCGCGTCGTGCAGCAGAAGTCGCCCGAAACCATCAGGCCGATGATGCCGACTCATCCATGCGCCGCGCTCTGCGTGAAGCTGAATCCGCTGCTCGCACAGCAGCCGCAGAACGCCTGGAAGCCGCTCGCCGCGCTGAAGCCGCTGCCGTAGCAGAAGCCGCTGCTCGCCGCGAAGAGCGCGAGATTGCCGAAGCCCACGCCTCCGCCCAGCGTCAGGCCGCCCGTTTTGCAGAATCGGAACTGCGTCGCAAGGCCGCAGCCGCCGCCGCAGTGGAGCAACAAGCCTCCTCTGAAAACCCAAAGACATTCGCCCCAACACAGCAGCTCATCCCTCCCCAACCTGAGCCAAGGCCGTCAGCAGCGAACGAAGAAGAACCTGCCTCAAACGAAAAACGCCGATACACCGATCATGACCGCCAGGAAGATTTAGTCACCGCACCTGCTCAACCAGAACGTCGCCCCTCGGCTGGCCACTCCTCACCGCGACGTCCTCAGGGCTACCATCCCGACGATGCATCCGGAGTTCGTCAGATCTATCGCGGCCCCGACTCCTCAACTTTCTACACCTCTGGCAGCTCCTCCCGCCGTGCACTTCCGTTGGAGCGCCGTGCGGTCGCATCCGCATCGTCTTACGAGTCAAAGCCTGCAGCCCAATATCCGATCCCCACAACACGTCCGCTTCTCAACGTTAACGAAAGTCAGGCTCCTTCTATGGGTCAACGTTCTTCGGATCCCCAGGTCCATGCACCAACATCTCGTCCGACTCAGGCCGATCCTCCCACCTCTTCCGTGCCCATCAACGCAGGTCAATGGCCCCCATTCTCAACCGATCCAGCGCCAATCACCCGCGAGAGTAACGATCCCTCCCCGGCAAGACCCACTACACCGCGTTCCCCTGTGTCATCGCGGATCCTGGCTTCGTCGCCATCCCCACGGCCTGTCTCACCTTTCTCGCAAGCGCTCGTCCCCTCAGACTCGACCCGCGGCCGCCGCGCTCAGGATGACTTCGACTACCAGCACTCGCAGGGCTTCCCCGACCGCCGCAACGTGCCGGAAAATCTCTCCGAGACTGCACCACTCTCTTCCCAGCGTTCTGCCAACCAGGCTGACCCAACAGGTCCTGCATGGCTCTATGCTCCTCCCGCTCCGCAAGCTACCGCACGTCCGATCACACCAGTTCAATCCTCGGTAGCCGATACTCTCCAACATTCACGCGAGCGTGTCGCCGCGCGCTGGTATGCTCTCAAAGGAGTCTTTGACCAGCCAGGTCAGGAACAGCCCGAAGCTGTTCCGGTCCGCCAGAAAGAAACACGCACCCCAGTCCTCGCCGTCTTCTCGCTCGCCGGTGGAGTCGGCAAAACAAGCCTCATCGCCACTGTGGGCCGGGCTCTCTCATCCATGGGGGAAAAAGTTCTCCTTACCGATACAACCTCTCACGGTCTGCTTCCGTTCTACTTCGGTGCCAGCGAACTCCGTCAGGGAACAGTCCGCACCTTCTCTCCACCGAGCGGCAGCACCGACGCTCCCATTTACCTTGTCAGCCACGAAATCGACTACAAGGGAAGCGATGAAGCAGTACAGGAAAAGCTTGCTGAAGAGATCATCGACAACGGCCGCGGAACCCACCGCATCCTTCTCGACCTCAACGCCGCCTCAGCATGGCTCGTTAGTCGCCTCTCTCGCATGAACCCAACGATTCTCGTGCCCGTCGCGCCCGATATGAACTCGGTCATCAGCCTTCAATCACTCGAGAAATTTTTTGCCGGCACCAACGACGGCGATGGCCGTCCTTTGCAGCCCTATTACGTCCTCAATCAGTTCGATACCTCGCTTCCTCTCCACCTCGATGTTCGCGAAGTCATGCGTAGGCAACTCGGAGACCGTCTGCTGCCCTTTGTTATTCGCCGCGCTCCCGCCGTCAGCGAAGCTCTCGCCGAAGGAATGACTGTCGTCGACTATGCACCCGACGCCCCGGTCGCTGAAGACTACATCAATCTCGCCACCTGGCTCCGCACCGTCGCAGCTCCCGCCACTGCAGGCTTCCGCAACGTCAGGTGGAGTGAGAGATGACCTCGTCACCGCTCATGCAACAGTTTGAGTCCGGTGACAGTCTCCTCCTCAAAGCGATTCGATTTCTTGTTCTCGCCGGCGGAACTCTCTTGCTCGGCTACACTGCCATCCTTGAGCTCGACTGGCCCCAGCAGATCCTGCTCGGCATCCTTACAGTCGTTGTCATCTTCTGGCTCGATCGCAGCTCAGGCTCCTATCTCGTCACGCTCACTCTCCTTCTGGTCTCTGTCTTCTCCACCTTCCGTTACGGATACTGGCGATACCACACCACAGCAGGATTCCTCCTCGCCCATGGCTTCAAAACCCGTCCCGTCGACGTAATCTTCACTCTCCTCCTTCTGTTTGCCGAAACCTATGCCTTCCTCACTCTCTGTCTCGGCTATCTCCAGACTCTCTGGCCCCTACGTCGCACCCCTGTCGACATGCCCGACGACCTCAACGACTGGCCCGAAATCGATCTCCTCATCCCCACCTTCAACGAGCCGCTCAGTCTTGTGAAATTCACTATCCTTGCCGCCGTCAACATCGACTGGCCTGCCGACAAACTCCATGTCCACCTGCTCGATGACGGTAATCGCGAAGAGTTCCGTCTCTTTGCCGAAGAACTCGGCATCGGCTACATGACACGCGAGGACAACCTGCACGCCAAGGCGGGAAATATCAACAATGCCCTCGCTCGCACCAAGGCACCTTTCGTAGTCCTCTTCGACTGCGACCACGTCCCCACCCGCAGTTTCCTCCAGATCACACTTGGCTGGCTCCTTCGCGACAGCAAACTGGGAATGCTCCAGACCCCACACCGCTTCTACTCGCCTGACCCCTTCGAGCGCAATCTCAATCAGTTCCGTCTCGTCCCCAATGAGGGCGACTACTTCTACAGTGTTGTTCAGGATGGCAACGACTTCTGGAACTCCACCTTCTTCTGCGGCTCCTGCGCGGTCCTCCGTCGTGCCGCTCTCGACGATATCGGCGGCATCGCCACCGAAACAGTAACCGAAGACGCACATACCTCACTGCGCATGCAGTCCCAGGGCTGGAGCACTGCCTACATCAACATTCCACAAGCCGCAGGCCTCTCAACGGATCGCCTCAGTGGCCACGTCAAACAGCGAATTCGCTGGGCTCGCGGCATGATCCAGATCATGCGCATCGACAACCCGCTCTTTGCTCGTGGCCTCACCTTTGCACAGCGTCTCTGCTACTTCAATGCAATGACGCACTTCCTCTACGCTCTTCCGCGTCTTATCTTCCTCACCGCGCCGATCATCTATCTGGTCCTCGGCCACGTCAACATGATCGGCTACTGGGCCACTATTCTCGCCTACGCCTTTCCACATCTCGCACTTGCTAATATCGCCAACTCACGCATTCAGGGACATCATCGCTTCTCATTTTGGAATGAGATCTACGAGACCGTTCTGGCTCCCTATCTTCTTCTCCCAACGATCGGTGCTTTCTTCAATCCTCGTGCAGGCAAATTCAACGTCACCTCCAAAAACCGCACAATAAGCCGTGGATTCTTCGACGGCCGCACCGCTCTCCCGTTCCTCTTCCTGATCGCAGTAAACCTCCTCGCCATTCTCTGTGCCATCCCTCGGCTCGTCCAGATTTCAAGCGCAGACCGTTCCTTTCCCATGAACTTCCTGGCCAACATGTACGACGGGCATCATGTCGGCGTAGTTGTCATGAACCTCCTCTGGGCCGCATTCAACCTCGTCATTCTGGGCGTCGCCACCTCAGTTGCATGGGAAAGCCGTCAGCGTCGTCTCTCAGTCCGTATCGCGATGACTGTTCCCGCCGACGTACAGCTCGCAAACGGCCCTATCTTCCGCGGAGTCACCTCCGACGTCTCAACAGGGGGCCTCATGATCCGCATGGAGCAGAACCTCACTGCGGATCCCGGCGACGCCATCAGCGTCACGCTCCCTGTCTTCAGTGGCCGCGCGACTCTGCCCGCAACTGTCGTCGAAGTCAGCAACAACATCCTTCGCGCAAAGTACGATCCACTTACCATCGAACAGGAAGAGGCGCTCGCCATCGTGCTCTTCTCCCGTGCAGACACTTGGTTGGGCTGGGGCGAAGCCAACGAAGCCGATAGGCCACTGACCAGTCTTGGCCGCATCTTCCGGCTCGCCTTCCGCGGCCTCGCCCGATCTCTGCAAGCCACCAGACCCCCCCAACCCCGCCTGCGCGCAGGAAAACTCGCCACCAGCATCGCGCCTCTGCTGTTACTGATGGTTCTCTTCACGGCGCGCCCACTCGCAGGACAGCAATCACCCTCCCCGATTCCAAAACCATCCGCGCAAATTGCGTTTGCCCAGGAAATACCCGTCGTTTCCGCCACCGCGCCAGATCAAGGCGACGTTGCTTCCACCCAGCCCTCGCTTCCTGACGACCTGAGCCTTCTTCCCGCGCCCTTCTACAATCGCCAAACCGATCTTCAGCCCACTATCCCGATCGTCTTTCTTGTGCAACCTTCGGCCAAAGCCCTTCAGGCCGCGGGAATCGTCGCCTCGTGGTTTGGAACTCTCGCTACAACGCACCCAGTTCGGTTTCCTATCTTCATCGGCGAAATCCCGAACCGCAACGCCGTCGTCATTGCTGAAAGAGCCTCGATCCTGCCCGCCTCGCTGCAACTAGCCGCTACTCAACCGACCCTCGCTATCCGGACCAACCCTGCCGACTCAACCTCGAAACTCCTGATCTTCGCCGCAGACTCTCCTGACAACCTCCTCACAGCTGCAACCGCCCTTACCCAACGGGTCAATCTTCAGGGGGACACAGTCCGCCCCACCCAAACTCTCGTCGCACCCGCCTCGAGCGAGGCGACCGACCCACAAAACCCAACAACTCTCCCCAATCTCGAGCTCTTCGCTCAATCCGGTTATCCCTTCACCCGCAAGTCCGATCTCGCCGATACAGCGATTGTTCTGCCGGACAATCCCTCCACCAATGAGATCGAGCTCTACCTCGCGCTGATGGCCCGCTTCGGGGCACAAACTGGATACCCTGTCTTCAACGTTTCGGTCACCAACGTCGAAGGCATCACTCCACAAAGCCGGAAAGACTATCTCGTCCTCGGCACGGGCACCGACCAACCCGCTATCTCAGTCCTCAACCCTACCCTGCCTGTCAGCGTCGATGGGAGTGGTTTCCACATTCAGGACACACAAGGTCTGTTTCCACAGCTCCAGCATGCCTGGTGGAAGGTCCACAGCTTCGACCGTGTCCAACTCAGTCAACTGCAGACTGCGGCGGGTTCTCCCACCGCTCTCATCGAAGCCACTGAGTGGCCTCGCCACTCCAACCGCTCCGTAATTGTCATCCTTCTCCATAACCAGGATGCCATTCCCGGGTTCCTTTCAGCTTTTCTTAGCCCATCACAATCTGGAATTACACAGTCGGTCAGCGTATTCGACGGCAAGCACTTCACCTCATACCGAATCGGCGACAATCTCTACCGCGTAGGGTCGATCTCCTGGCGCAGATATCCCAACATGGTCCTTCAGGAATATCCGCCGCTTATGGTCTTCCTCACCCTGACCTCCTGCATTCTCATGGCGATCGTCCTCCGCTCCACATTACGACGCAAAGCCCGCTTCCGCCTGCAGGGAAACGATTAGTCGCTCGTACCCGTTACACTCCCACCCACGCAATAGCAACGAAAAGAATCCCCCGAACAGGGGACTTGCACGTCGTGTAAATTCTCTTGAATTACAATCAGCGCATACGTATAACTTGGCGGTACACTTCATCGCTCTGCTTATCGCAGCGGCAGATCGATTGGTGTGCCAGGGGCCCATGAACGCACATACAGCATCGCACAAAGAGCAATTCCGCAAATCTTTTATGAATCGTTTCGCTTTGGTTGTTCTCTCGGTCTTCACCGCACTTCCTGTTTCCGCCTCCAAACCCGACACCGTTCCCGACTGGGTCCGCACGGCCGCCCAGCAAAAACTCCCTGACTATTCCAACGAGACTAACGCTGTCGTTTTGCTCGATGACGTCACTTACACCGTCGCCCCCGACGGCTCGGCAATCGAGCATCATCGCCACGTCCTCAAGATCCTCCGTCCACAGGGCCGCCGCGAAGGTATCGTCGCCGTCCCATTCGACAAGGACACCAAAATACTCTCGATGCATGTCTGGAGCATCGGTCCCGACGGACATGAATATGCCGTCAAGGACAATGAAATGACCGAGCACGGCTACGGCGAAGGCCATCTCTTTGAAGACGACAAGGTTCGTGTCGCAGAACCACCCGCGCGGGACCCTGGGGGCGTCGTTGCCTACGAGTACGAACAACGTACTCATCCCTTTCTCACAGAAAAAACCTGGTTCTTCCAGAGCACGCTTCCTCATCTCAACCAGACCTTCACCCTTGAGCTTCCCGCCAATTACTCCTACGGCACCGTCTGGGCTCATGCCAAACAATCCCCGCCAGTCGACCTCGAGCATCAACGCTGGCGCTGGGTTATGAACGAGACTCCCGCCATCGACCTTCGCGACGTCACCCTTCGTCCCGCCGCTTTTTCGCTCGAAGGCCGCATGACTGTCCACTACACCGGCCCCGGCATCGCCACTCCCACAGAAGGCACCTGGAAGAGCATCGGCGAGTGGTATCAGAGCATCTCAAAGGATCGTCTAATCGCTACACCCGAGATCGCCGCCAAAGCTGCCGAACTCACCGCAGGCAAAACCGACTTCTACGACAAAACTGAAGCTCTGGCTGAGTTCGTTCAGAAACAGGTCCGCTACTTTGCCATCGAGATGGGCATCGGTGGCTACCAGCCCCACTTTGCCGGCGACATCTTCCGCAACCGCTACGGCGACTGCAAAGACAAGGCCACTCTCCTCACCTCAATGCTCTCAACCGTCGGCATTCACGGCGCTCTGGTCATGGTTGACCATCGCCGTGGCGTCATCGACCCCGATGCGCCCTCGATCGTAGGCGACCACATGATCGCCGCCATTGAAATTCCCAAAGGCTATGCCTCGGCGAAGCTCCATAGCGTCGTAACGGCAAAGACCGGACGCCAATACCTCATTTTCGACCCCACCTGGGAAAAAACCGCCTTCGGGCAGCTTGAGCACAACCTCCAGGGAAGCTACGGTGTCCTCATGGAGGCCTCTGACAGTCAGGTGATCCAGTTTCCAGTGCTCTCACCCGGCCTGAACACCATCCGGCGCACCGCCACCTTTCAACTCCAGCCCGATGGCTCGCTCAAAGGCACTGTCACCGAGAAGCGTTTCGGCGATCTCTCCGAAGATGGCCGCTATCTCTATACAATGGGTGACGTCAAGCAGCAGACCGAATATCGCGACCACATCCTCGGTCAGGACTTCACCAGTTTCACCGTCTCCGACTTCAAGGTTCAGAACGTCGAATCCCTCAACAAGGACCTCACCACCTCCTATTCCATTACTGCTGACCGTTTCGGCAAGCCCACTGGTCCCTTGCTCATGATCCGTCCGCGTGTGTTCGGCAGCGAGAACCTCCGCATCGATCATAAGAAGCGCCACGAAGTCCCTATCAATCTCGATCAGGCGATGCTCGTGCAGGATGACTACACCATCGAGCTTCCTTCGGGCTACGCCGTCGACGAGATTCCCGATCCCGTCAAGCTTGACCTTGGCTTTGCTTCCTACGAGAGTACAAGCAGCGTCAAGGACAATGTCCTCCACTACAGCCGCACCTACACTGTCCGCGATGTAACTCTCCCCGCGGACAAATATCCCGATGTCCAGAAACTCGCCGGTATCATCGCAGCCGACGAGGAGCGCAACGCCGTCCTTAAAAAACAATAAAATCAGCTACTGTTTCACTCACCAAAGGAACCAGGAATTATGAATCTCTCGGGCCGTTACGTTCGCCTTGCTATTCTCTCCGCCAGTGTCACCCTCTCCGCCATCGTTGCTCACGCCGACCAGCCGTGGATCGCACCCACGCCCGAAGAACTCTCCATGACCTCGCAGCCGCAGGTCCCTGGGGCCTCTGCCGTCTATCTCAACCGCGACGAGACCACCGACGACAAGCTCCACTTGTTCAGCATCTACACCCGTCTCAAAGTCCTCAACGAGCGCGGCAAGGAATTCGGCAACGTCGAATTGAGCTTCTATCACGGCCGCGAAGGCATCGGATTCAGCGTCGATGACATCCAGGGCCGCACCATCCACTCCGACGGCACCATCATCCCCTTCACCGGAAAGCCCTACGAGAAGCTCATCGAAAAAGGGCAGGGCATCAAGGTTATGGCCAAGGTCTTCTCCATGCCTGACGTCCAGGTCGGCAGCATCATCGAATACCGTTACAAACTCCACTACAACGACGAGTATCTCAAGTCGCCCGAGTGGTACATTCAGTCCAATCTCTTCACCCGCAAAGCCCACTACTCATGGCGGCCCATCAATCTACGCGGCAATATTACTGTCACCGGCGCACACGGTCAGACTCTCACCTACATCTCCTGGGCCTCCGTTCTGCCTCCAGGCGTTGAGGTTAAGCAATCCACCGCAGTTGGCACCGACCAGGCTGTCATGGACCTCAACGCCAGCGACATTCCTCCGTCGCCTGAGGAAGACTACATGCCGCCCATCCACAGCTTCACCTATCGGGTCCTCTTCTACTATGCCGCCTACCGCACAGAAGATGAGTTCTGGAAGAACGAAGGCAAGTTCTGGGCGAAAGATCAGGAGAAGTTCATCGGGCCGGGGCCGGCCGTTACAGCAGCGGTCAAAGATATCATCCTCCCTGCCGACACCCCTGATCAGAAACTTCGCAAGCTTTATGTCGCCGTCATGAAGCTTGAAAACACGAGCTACACCCGCCAGCACTCCAGCGCCGAGGAACACGCTGAGGGCTTCAAAGAAATTCACAATACTGACGACATCTGGACCCGCAAACGAGGAAACAACGATCAAATCGCAGATCTCTTCATCGCGATGGCTCGTGCCGCGGGTTTCAAAGCCTACGCTGGCGTTGTGACCAATCGCGACCGCAGTATCTTCACCAAGCACTACCTCAGCGTCAACCAGCTCGACGACGTTCTCGCAATCGTCACTGTCGACGGAAAAGAGTTGTTCTTCGATCCCGGCACGCGCTTCAGCCCTTACCAGCATCTGGGTTGGAAACATACGCTTGCTTCTGGCATACGCCAGACAGATCGCGGCACTGACTTCTTCAACAGCCCCGGTGAGTCTTACAGCTTCTCACGTACACAACGTATCGCCGACGTTGCCATCGACCCAAAAGGCGCACTCTCCGGCTCAATCACAATGACCTATACCGGTGACCCCGCCATGCGTTGGCGCCAGCGCTCCGTCGAGGGCGACTCTGCCAGCCTTGAGCGCGAACTCCGCACAAGCGTCGAGCGCCTCATGCCTGCCGGGGTCGAGGTAAAATTCGCCTCCATCGAAAAGCTCGAAGACTACGAGCAGCCTCTCACGGTTAAATTTGATGTCAAAGGGTCGCTCGGCTCCGCCACCGGCAAGCGCGTCCTCCTTCCCGGAGACATCTTCACGGCCAACGCGAAACCCTCCTTCCCTGAGCAGAAACGCGAGATCGCCATCTACTTCCAATACCCACACGTCATCCAGGACGCCGTCCGTATTAAGTTTCCTGCGACGTTATCGATTGAGTCCCTGCCCGCGGCCGACAAGTCCACCTTCGAACAAGGTATGGCCTACAGCCTCTCCTCGGAGTCGACTCCAAACAGCTTCACCGTCCGCCGCACGTACATCCTTGGCGACATCATCGTAGATACGCCGAAGTACACCAACTTCCGCAGCTTCTATACCAAGATGGAGACCAAGGATCAGGAATCGGTAGTCCTCACAACCGCCCCGACCGCCGCATCGGCGAAGCCCGGGCCAACCGGCAACTAACAACCGTGAGACACAAACCGCCTGCTCCTGCAGTTCAGGGCAGGCGGCACACTTTGACCGCCTCATTCGCGAACGCACACGCAAAATCCGTCACCGCACCGTGTCCCAGGACCACCCACGTCACTCCGAAAGGCTTCAACCTCGCCACGCGCTCTCCATCCGGCAAATCATCGAGCCCCACCTGTGCCTCCTGCCCCTCGCGCCACGCATTCGCAAGCTCAGGCCTGTTGGTCACCACGCCTCCATCCTTTGAGAAATCTGGCAGCACACTCCGTTCGGCAATCGCTCGAAAGCTTTGTGCATCCTCTCCCGGCTTCGTAATGTAGTCCGCATCCTGTGCAAACACCGCATCCCGAGGAGTGTTCTTCTCGATCCACCGGAACGCCTCCTCGAACCGATTCTGCTGAGTCGGTATCCATGGCAATTCCAGATGCCGTGATGCAGGAAACGTCTGCCGGTCCGCGACAATCATCACTCCCGCGAGCAGAGAAAACATCAGCACCCATCGCATCGTCTGCCGCCGCAGAATCCTCTCACCCACCCACCCACCCACCATCAGCGTCATCACGACATAAACCACTTGAAAGACCCGCAACGGCTGCATCCGCGCCACCAGATGAGTACCCATCCCTGTCCGCGCAAACGACAACGCCACCACAGTTGCCGTCAATCCTGCCACCACTGCCATCGAGGCCAGGCCAGCGCGCGTCGGATCTTCGTCCCGTCGCCGTCGTCTCGCAACTATGAACAAAATGATCACCGGAGCCGCCAGCCCCGCCCACTCATACCACTGCCACTCACTCAGATACCAGTAACTCCGCGTCAGCACCACCCTCCGGTAGACCTCGCTCTCCGACGGAGCCGCCAGCAGTAACCCCGCTGCGATAGCCACGGCCGTCAAACCCAAACCCACGGCACCCCAGCTTCGTACAAACCGGCTCGAAGACAAGGTTACGCCCAGCAGGATCGCAGCTCCTGACCCATACGCCCCCATTAATGGATGCATCAACCCTGCGCAACCAAGTGCGGCGACACAAAGCACACCACCGCGCCATCGCCTCTGGCCATCCTCATCCTCAAACTGCGGCAAACGAAACTCCAGCACCCCCACCAGCGCCAGCAGCGCACACGGAGTCGATAGACTCCGCGCGGTCACATAAGGATCCATCAGCATCAACGAAGTTCCCGCGACAGGCAACGTCATCCAGGCTGCCAGCAGTGCTACCGCCGCCCACCGCGCCTCCCGCGAGGCAAAACACCGCGCTGCCAATAGCCACCCAGCAAACAGTGTCGCCCAGAAACTGACGACATACAGTGCCAGCATCATCGTCTCAACGCTCACATGCGACCAGCGAACCAGTCCAGCCACCATCGGAGCAAAAAACGAATGCTGCAGATGCCCCACTACAAACTCCGCCCCACTCGGATAAAGTCCCGGATCCACCAGCCGTTTGATCTCCGGCAGATAAACCCCGCCATCTTCCGCATAAGGATGATACCCATGCACCAGCACTGTTAAAAACGCCAACGCCGTCACCACCAGAGCAGCAAATCCGCGCTCCCGCCGGTATTCCTCCCGCCGAAGCCGTTCCGAAGAGATTGGTGATGCTAACGATGTCGCCAAATACCCGCTACTCCTGCCCCAAAAAGTAGTACAACCCGGATGCTGCCTAACATTCTCTCTTACATCATCAAGCCGATTTTAATGCGGCAACAAAATCAATCCATCAGGTTTCAACACAATGTGACTGTGAAAAAATCGGATGCGAAGAAAGAGCCTCATGCCGATGAAAATTAGACTGTCGCACAGCCGCATGGTCATCCATTGCAATCGCCGCGCAAGCCAATCCGCATGCCCTCTTCATCGTCGATCTGCAGCCTTCAGACGATACAATCAAAGGTACATGTTGCCTCACTCCACGAACCTCTCTGACTGTTCGACCCATCTCTGTCGCTGCTCTCGGAATGGCTCCTGCCCGGTCATTGCATGAACTCCACCGCTACGGCATCCAGGCCGCGCAACCTCTATAAGACCATCCCAGGCCTTGTCATCAGCGCGTTTTTTCTCTGGTACACCTTCCGCGGAATCTCCTTCAGCCAGATCCTCGCCCTGCGTTTCGTCTATCCTGCGTGGACCCTCGGCGTACTAGGCTTCACCATCGCCGGCTACACCCTCCGTTGCGTTCGCTGGACTCACATGATGCCTCGCGGTCACCGCTCCATCCGCGAGCACTTCCTCATCTGCGCCCGCGTCCTCATGACCTCGCTTGCCGCCAACAACATCCTCCCGCTCCGCATCGGCGACATCATGCGCGTCTTCACCTACGCTGGAGATCTCGATGCCTCACCCTCTACCATCCTCTCGACGGTCATCCTCGAAAAACTCCTCGACATCTTCGTCCTCGTACTTCTCTTCGTCTCGACCGTAGGCCGCCTCGCTACGCCACATCTCCGTCTCATCGCGGACATCTCACTCGCCATCTCCGCCATCGGGCTCATCATTCTGCTCGTCTTCGCCCGCCCCCTGCAGCCACCCATCCAGCGTCTCTTTACCTGTCTGCCACCGAACCCAAAACTCGTCAAAGTCGAACACTGGATAACGCTCGCGCTCGAAGCCACCGGCCGCCTCGGGGTCATCGGATCACTTCTCCTCCTTCTGCAAACCGTCATCATCTGGTTCTGCGAAGGTATGATCTTCGCCTCAGCTCTCAACCTCCTTGCCTTTCCGGTCGATCGCATTGCCCCGTGGCTAGCCGTCTCCTTCGCCAATCTCTCGTACCTCATCCCCAGCTCCCCCGGGGCAATTGGCCCCTTCGAACTCGCCGTCAAAACCTCGCTTGCCAATCACGGAGCAGCCTTGTCGCAAGCGGCTATCTTTGGCCTGGCTATCCATGCCTGGATGCTTATCTCCGTCACCGGGGCCGGCGGCATTATCTTCCTCACGCACCGCATTCGCATCCATAACCACAAACCCCTCTACGTCGAAATCGAACAACTCCCGACCGAACTGCCATAGCAGAGATAAAGGGTCGAGCGAAAAGCGAAGCCCTGGAAGTGACATGATCGAGACCGGTAGACACGCCACAAAATGGCTGCCCGTACAAAGCGGGCCGTCGGGCTCGGGCACGACCCTTTAGTAAACTGAAACAACTACACAAGCGGTGAACCCAAGAACATGTACCGAACAATCCAGCAGTCCCTACTGGCCCGCATCCAGGGCATCCTCCAGTCGAAATATGAAGTAACGCTCACGAATCTCGTCGTCGAGCAGCCGCCAAGCATCGCCCTTGGAGAACTGGCGCTCCCGGTCGCCTTCGAGCTTGCCAAGCGCCTTCGCAAAGCCCCGCGCGCGATCGCCACCGAACTAGCCGCCGAACTCTCAGCTCAACTCCCTCAAGGAGTAGCCAGCGTCGAAGTCGCCGGAGCAGGCTATCTCAACATCCGCCTCGATCGGACTGCCACTCTCCGCCGCATCGCCGCCGACCAGCACGCCGACATCGGCGGTCCCGGTTTCCGCCTCGTCGAGCACACTAGCATCAACCCCAATAAAGCCGCCCACATCGGCCACCTCCGCAACGCTATCCTCGGCGACACCTTCCAGCGCCTTCTCCGTCAGGATGCCTACAAAACCGGCTACGACGTAGGCGTCCAGAACTACATCGACAACACTGGCGTCCAGGTAGCCGACGTAGTCGTGGGCCTCGTCCACCTCGAAGGAAAAAATCTAGCAGGCACTCGTGAACTCCTGACCGAACTCCTCGAAACCAACCAGCGCATCGACTTCTATTGCTGGGACCTCTATGCCCGCGTGTCTCAGTGGTATACCGCCGATCCCGACCAAATCGCAGCGCGCAAACAAGTCCGTCTCGACACCCTCCACGCTCTCGAAACCGGCAACAACGACACCGCAGAGATAGCCGATCTCATCGCCACAGCCGTCCTTCGTCGCCACCTCGAAACCATGCAACGCCTCAGCATCGAGTATGACTTCCTCCCGCGCGAGAGCGAGATCCTCCACCTCCACTTCTGGGATGCGGCCCGCGCCCTCATGATCGAAAAAGGCGTCCTCTACCTCGAAACCGCCGGCAAAAATAAAAACTGCTGGGTTATGCGTCGCGCCGGAACCGAGGCACTCATAGTTCACGAGGGAACCGATCCCAACCAGCCCGATGAAGACGCCAAAGTCATCGTCCGTTCGAACGGCACCGTCACCTACGTCGGCAAAGACATCGCCTACCACCTCTGGAAGTTCGGCCTCCTCCCCGGCAAGGACTTCGGCTACAAAGAATTCTTCGAGTATCCAACCCATACGTGCTGGATCTCCACCGAAGGCGCCGGCGAGCCCGGCGTCCACTCCTTCGGCCACGCCGACCACATCTATAACGTCATCGACTCGCGTCAGAACGACCCGCAAAACAACGTCATCGCCGCACTCCGTGGCATGGGTTACACCGAAGCGGCCGACAATTACACCCACTTCAGCTACGAAATGGTCGCCCTCACTCCTCGTTGCGCCATCGACCTGGGCTACACCATCAGCGAAGAAGATCGCAGCAAATCCTACATCGAAGTCAGCGGGCGCAAAGGTTTCGGCGTCAAAGCCGACGATCTCATCGATCGCCTCACGGCCGCCGCAAAGTCCGAAGTCGACACCCGCCACCCGGACCTATCCGAAGCCGAGCGCGAATCCATCGCCAAACAAATCGCCGTTGGTGCGCTCCGCTACTTCATGCTCCGCTTCACTCGTAACACCGTCATAGCTTTCGACTTCAAAGACGCCCTCAGCTTCGAAGGCGAGACCGGTCCCTACGTCCAATACGCCATCGTCCGCGCCGCAAACATCTTCCGCAAAGTCGGTACCACCGAAGCTGCCTCCCTCGTCGCAATCGAAACCATCCCCACAGAAGCACTGGCCGCAATCCTAAATACAGAAGAGGGAAGCAGTATTTGGGAGACCTGGTTGTTAGTCTCAAAACTAACCTTACTCATCGACCAGTGCATCAACACATCTGAGCCGGCCTACTTAGCCAAGTACGCCTTCCAGCTCGCACAACAATTCAATAACTTCTATCACCGTCACCATATCCTCAACGAAACCGACCCCACCCGCAAAGCCTTATATCTGGCGACCGCAGCCGTAGCGCAACGCGAAATGATCCGCGCGCTGGCCTACTTGGGAATCGAAGCTCCGCCGGTCATGTGATCCGAACCAGTCGTCGGCGCGGGTACCGGACGATTGGTAAGAAAACTAATTCGAAATTCAACAGACGGGCCCTTGAATTCAGCCGGTAAAGGGGAAAACTGTCCAACCGCTGTAATCGCTCCCCACGCTGCGCGATCGATCTCTGTGTGTCCGGAGCTCTTATCGAGGTGCATCGCTGTGATCTTCCCATCAGCAGACATGGTCAGGCGAATGATCGTCTCTCCGTCCAGGGGGCCTCCAGGACGCGCCTTTTCAGGGATCAAAGGCACCCAGTTTTTTTTAATCGCAGCTAACGTGCTCCTGACGTAAGGACCCAGGTCGACGCCACGAGTGTCGGAAAGAATCTCCACTCCCTGAGGTAATGGGTTTGGCGTCGCGTTGGTCTTAATCTCCTGAGATGAGACCGCATTAGAAGATGCGTCCTTGCTCTGTGCCTGGACTTTTGCAGCCACAAAGAAAAGACTAATCATAGCCAACAGAATCGTCGGACGCGGAATCCTCGCTGCAACTCCGATAACGGAATCATTCATACTCCGCATTCGCAGTGCTCCCTTACGCCGAATATCCTCGCACCCACTCCAGAATCGACCGCACCGCAATCCCTGAAGGCCCATACGGTATCCATGGCTTAGCCTCTTCATTCCACGCACACCCCGCAATATCCAGGTGCACCCACGGAGTTTCCCCGACGAACTCCTTCAAGAACATCGCCCCAGAGATCGCGCCACCCGCACGATTCTTTCCGGTATTCATCATGTCTGCAATCTGGCTCTTGATATGTTCTTTGTAATCATCGGTGCAGGGAAGTCTCCAGAACTTCTCTCCCGAGGTCTTCATCGCCGTTTGAAATCTCTCAAACGTTGCGTCGTCATTCGTAAACAATCCGGCATTAATTACTCCCAGAGCCACCACGCAAGCCCCAGTCAAAGTCGCGGCATCCACCAGATGCGTACACCCCAGAGTCTTCGCGTAGTGCAGCCCATCCGCCAGTACCAGTCGCCCTTCCGCGTCGGTATTCACCACCTCAATCGTCTTGCCCGACATCGCCGTCACCACATCCCCCGGCTTGAACGCTCCACCGTCTGGCATATTCTCTGCCGAACACACCACCCCGATCACCTTCACCTTCGGCCTCAACTGTCCGATCGCTCGCATTGCCCCGATCATCGCCCCCGCGCCGGCCATGTCGTACTTCATCTTCTCCATGCCATCCGCCGGTTTAATCGAAATCCCGCCTGTATCGAACGTAATTCCTTTACCCACCAGGCCAATCACTGGAGCATCCTTGGCCGCCGTGCCCTTTCCGACCACCGGCTCATACGTCATCACAATCAACGCGGGAGGCTGAGCCGACCCCTGGGCCACCGCAGCGAACGCCCCCATCCCCAACTCGTGGAGTTTCTCCATCGAGTGCACTTCGCAACGCAGCCCTATCTCAAGGCACATCGCTGCGGCTCGCCGCCCCAATTCCGTCGGAGTCAGCACATTCCCCGGCTCATTCACCAATGACCGCGCAAAATTCTGCGCCCCAGCAACAATCAATCCTTCTTCAAACCCCTGCTGAATCTCCTCCCGCGTCGATCGCTCCGCCTCATGTACCACCACAACCAGCGTCCGTACCGAACGGTCTTTCCTCTCGCTACGATAGGTATCCCAATCCGGCTCTGCCACCTCCGCGCCCTCCACGAGAGCGCGCGATAGCAGTGTGCACGGCAGCGTCTCCAAATGTTCATCATCCAAAGCATGGTCTTCCGGAAACGCAATCGCCATCTCGCGCACTCCGAGCGGCTTGGCCGCACGAATCGCGGCCCCAGCTCCCTTGCGCACTTCGTCGACTGAGAGTCCCTTCGCCTTCCCCAGCCCCACAATCAACAACCGCTCCGCCTTCAACCCACTCGGAGCGTGCAGCAGCAGCGTCTCACCCAGCGTCCCTTTGAATTCACCGGATGCCAAAACCTTTGCCGCCGCACTTGTTACCGCATCGGAGGTCGTCAACAATGCCAGCAACGGGTCCGCATCTTTCCCGACCGCGATATCCACCGCAAACACCGCTAGCATCGGCGTCTGGTATCCAGCCGCATCCTGAAATACAAGCTTGGTATCCATAGACCTCTATCGTAGCGCGACCCCGCCCCCTGGCCCTGCGCAAAAATAACAATGTCTCTACAAATCTAACGCCGTTGACTTCGAGCCACCGCAGCCTTTGCCTCATTATCGGCTTCACGCTTGCGTTCGGAGGCGCGCTTATCCCACTCCTGTTTGCCCTTCGCCAGGGCCAATTCGCACTTCACCCGCCCATTGCGAAAATAAAGCCTTGTCGGAATCAGCGTAAATCCCTTTTGCTTGGTCAGGCTCTCAAGCTTCCGTACCTCATTTTTATGCAGCAGCAGCTTTCGCGTACGGAGTGAGTCATGGTTCATTGCATTCCCATGCGAAAACGGCCCGATGTGAGCATTGAGAAGAAAACACTCTCCATCCTTCAACAGCCCGTAGGAATCCTTCAGATTCGCCTTGCCCTCACGGATCGACTTCACCTCGGTCCCCCGCAGAGCAACGCCTGCCTCAAATCTGTCCGAAAGTGCATAGTTGTGGCTCGCAGCCCGGTTCACCGCAGCATCGCGCTTGCCCGCCGCTACCGGGTCGCGTTCTTTTTCTTTCACTACCGCCTTCGGTTGGTGGGCGATCGTAGGATTGGACAAGGAACGAGGCATCGAATCTTCTACTTTAACACGTCTGCAACTTTCGTCTTACCTACCCAACTCACTCGCAATCAAGCCGTGCGTCTAACCATAAACTTCAATAGTCGGCTGATTTTCGCCGGCAGGAAGTCACAACGAAGTGTGCTGCGAGTCGTTACTTCATAGCGTCCGCCGGTAAAAAGACCAACAAACGATACCGTTTCATCGAGGCCCAACGTTCACCGAATGCTATACTCACCCGAGCGCAGCAGCAGCCTGGCAGGCACCGCCCGAACAGGCAGCGTCTTGCTTCAGATCATCTTCCCGGTAGGCCGAGACTCCGGCAAACGCCACCGATGTCAAGGTGTAAAGGACGAAAACGGAAGCAGCATGGGTCGCGGTCAGAATTCATTCGGTAAACTAAATACATTGTCTCTTCGATCATCTGCAATTCTCCTTCTTTGTTGCTTCGCCGCGTTTGGGTCCGCGGCCCGTGCCCAGTCTGCCAAGACGTGGGACAAGCGTGGACAGACCGCCGAGGCACATCAGGACTGGGATGGCGCATACACCGCTTACCAAAACGCGCTTAAGCTAAAGCCTACCGATCTCCGCTACAAAGATCGCTTCGCCCATGTGCGCTACATGGCCGGCGTCTCTCACGTCGACCAGGGCCGCGTTCTCCGTCAGAGTGGCAATCTCACCGGTGCTCAGGCAGAGTTCATCAAGGCTCTGTCGTACGATCCCGGCAATCAGGCTGCCCAGCAGGAACTCGATCAGGTCAACCAACAGCTCGCCGCTCCACCCGAAAACGGCGCCCCCGCTCCCACCGAGCAGATGGCGCACCAGAATGAGATTCTCTCCAACATCAGCTCTCTCTCCGGCCCCGTCGAGCTCAAGCCGCTCTCCAACGATCCGATCCCCGCCATCCACATGGTCGAAGACGTGAAAGTCATCTACCAGGCCATTGGCAAAGCGGCCGGTTTCAACGTCCTCTTCGATCCTGACTACACCTCCAAGCGCATCCCTGTCGATCTCCAGAACGTCAGTTGGTACGACGCGCTCCGTATCGTCGGAACTCTAGCTGGAACCTTCTACAAGCCCGTTACTTCCAACACCATCTTCGTCGCTCAGAACACGCGCCAGAAACGTCAGGACCTGGACGAGCAAGCGGTTCAGACCTTCTACCTCACCAACGCCAGCCAGCAGAATGACGCCAATGAAGTTGTAGTCGCAATCCGCAATCTCCTTGACCCCAGCGTCAAGATCTATCTCGTTCCCAGCCAGAACGCCATCGTAATGCGCGCCACACCCGACGAGCTTATGTTTGCGCAAAAAGTTCTCAATGACCTCGATCGCGCACGTCCGGAAGTCGTTGTTGACGTTGCCGTCCTCGAAGTCAATCGTGACAGGCTGCGCACCCTCGGTATCACCTGGCCACAGACAATCTCGATTACACCGCAAGCCACTCCGGGCAGCACAACGAGCACTGGCAGTTCGGGCACCGGGACAGGCACAGGCACTGGCACTTCCACCAATCCTAACCCGTTCACTCTCAACTCTCTCGCTCATCTCAACGCCAATAACTTTGGCGTAGCGATTAGCGGTGGCACCGCCAGCGCGCTGCTCACCGACGCCGACACACGCATCCTGCAGAATCCCAGCATTCGCGCCACCGACGGCCAGCGCGCTCAACTGAAGATCGGGCAGAAAATTCCTATCGCCACCGGCTCCTACAACGCGGGCGTTTCGACCGGCGTGGCCAGCATCGGCGTTCAGACGCAGTTCACCTTCATCGACGTTGGCGTCAACATCGACATCACTCCTACGGTCCACTACGACCGCGAGGTCTCTCTCAAGCTCAAGATTGAGGTGCTCTCGCACAACAGTGACGTCACCATCTCCGGTGTCACTGAGCCCATCATCGGCCAGCGCTCCAGTGAGCAGACCATACAGCTCAAAGACGGCGAACCCAGCCTCCTCGCCGGAATCATCACCAAGCAGGACAACCTCAACATCAGTGGAACTCCTGGTCTCGGCGAAATCCCTTTCTTCAAATACTTCTTCTCCACGCAAAGCAAAGAGGTCCAGAAAGACGAGATCGTCTTCCTCCTCGTCCCCCACATCGTTCGCGAGTCCGTTCTTACCCGGATGAACACCCGCGCCATCGACACCGGCACCGGTCAGGCCTTCGAACTCCACCACGACAAATCCGTCGCCAATAATGGTTCCGAAGCAGTCAACCCGGCTCCCAGACCTCGTGTGGCTGGCCCAGCAACGACCGCCGCCAACGCCGCCAGTGCCATGGCCCAGCAACTCAGCCAGCAAACCCAGCCGGTTCCGCCGCTTCCTACAAGCCAGCCGGCCGAAGTCACTCCCGGCACCGTAGGCGGGCCGCCCGTCAGCTTCAGTGTCGTGCCCTCCAACCTCAACCAGGCCGTCGGCAGCACCTTCCAGGTTGCCGTGATGATCGGCAACGGGCGCGATATCTTCGCCGTGCCGCTGCAGATGAAGTTCAATCCGGCTGTCCTCCAACTCGTCAACGTCGACTCCGGTGATTTCCTCCGTCGCGACAATCAACTGGTCTCAATCTCCCATCGCGACGATGGAGCTGGTCTTATCGCCATCGCCACCGAGCGCCAGCCAAATACGACGGGTGTCAACGGGCAGGGAAGCGTCTGTCTCCTCACCTTCAAGGCCATCGCGGCTGGTGACTCTGAACTCACGCTCGTCAAAGTAGGCGCACGTAATAGCGCTCAGGCCAATCTTCCGGCCGTCGGTTCGCAGGCCATGGTGCATGTCAAGTGAACGCTCGTACCAATCCGCGTGTCCCATCCTCTTGGTTCTCATCGAAGAGGCTAGGTTCCGCAAACTCAACGGCTGAGGTAAACCCCGAGTCCGGCCTCACCCTCGTCGAACTCATCATCTGCGTCAGTATTGTCGCCGTTCTTGCTTCAGCAGCTCTCCCTATGGCCCGTTTTCAAGTCAAAAGGGAAAAGGAGCGCGAACTTCGTCGCGACCTCTGGGAGATGCGTGACGCCATCGATCGTTACAAAGACGCTGCAGACAAAGGAGCGATGCAAGTCAAAGCCGATAGCCTCGGCTATCCCCCCGACCTTGAAACACTCGTCAACGGAGTCGACATTCAGGACAAGAAGGTCAAGTTCCTCCGCAGAATTCCCACAGATCCCATGACGGGCAACACCGACTGGGGACTCCGTTCGAACCAGGACGACGCGGATTCCGACTCCTTCGGTGGTCAGAACGTCTTCGACGTCCACTCCAAGAGCCAGGGCACGGCACTCGACGGAACAAAATACAGCTCATGGTAAGAAACCGTCCATCACGCGTCCGTCTCTGCCGGCTATCGGTGCAGCCGAAGTCCGCAAATGATGTCGCTCACTTTGCTAACGGCAGTTCAGGCTTCACGCTTATCGAGCTGATGATCGTCATGGTCGTCATCGGCATTCTCGCCTCCATCGCGATTCCCGCCTATACCAGCAACCTCAAGCACGCCCGCGAAGCCGTTCTAAAAGAAGATCTTCACGTCATGCGTCAGGCCATCGACTCTTACACGGTCGACAAACAGAAGGCCCCCCAGTCCCTGGACGATCTCGTCCAGTCGGGCTACCTCAAAGTCATGCCCGTTGACCCCTTCACCCACCGCTCCGACACCTGGATGCCCTCGCAGGATGACACCGTCATGAGCCTCGACCAGACCGACTCTGGCGGCATCAACGACGTCCATAGCGGTTCCCAGGACACCTCCACGGACGGATCCTCCTACAACACCTGGTAGCCAGAAACTAGCCAGGGAATAGAAAACACAGGGTTGGGAAATAACTCCTCAAAAAAGGTTCTAGAAACCGTACCCCCTACTTCCTCAAAGCTCCCCCAAAGGCGCATACTATCGTCTAAGACTTGTAGAGCTGCGTCCGCCGGTAGGGAAAGCGGCTCCAAGGAGACAATCTTATGCGGTCCCTTACGCGCTTCGGCTTAGCCGCCTCCCTTACGTTCTCCTTCGCCCTCTACGCCCAGACCCCGTCCAGTACATCTGCAACCCCGCAGCCAAATCAGGACCCTGCCAAGACTGCGCCGACCGACCCGCAAGGCACTCCGGCCACCCCTCAGGCGACTCCTCAGGTGACCTCCGCACCCGACGACCAGACTCCCCCTCCACCCAGAACCAAGCTTCCTCCTCCGTCAAAAACGGATGACTCTGCTTCCGCTGGGTCGACCGACAAATCCACCGCCGCGGACACGAAAGCCACTAAAAAACAGATTAAGGAGAACGCGAAGCAACAGCAGGCTGCCAATCAGCCCAAGTCTGATACTCTCCCGTCCCCGGGCGAGGCTCTCGATCCGCATATCAAGGCCGGTAGTGAAGACGATGTCAACGCCGTAGGCACTCGGAACATCGGGGGACGCGGTGCCGGTAACTGGTACTCCATCGATTCTGAGATTCGCATGGGCAAGCAGTACTCCATGGAGATCGAAAAGTCCGCCCACATGGTCACGGACCCGGTCATCGTCGAGTACGTCAACCGCATTGGTCAGAACATCGTCAAGAACTCCGACTGCAAAGTCCCGTTCACCATTAAGGTCATCGACTCCGACGAGATCAACGCTATGGCACTCCCCGGCGGATTCTTCTACGTCAACTCTGGTCTCATCATGGCCGCCGACGAGGAGGCTGAACTCGCCGGTGTTATGGCGCACGAAACCGCCCACGTCTGCGCTCACCACGCCGCCCGCGAGATGACCCGCATGAACTACGCGCAGATCGGCTCGATCCCGCTCATCATCATGACCTCTGGTTCATGGACTGGCTACGGTATCTACGAGGCCACCCAGCTCGCCATACCCATCACCTTCCTCCAGTTCTCCCGCAACTTCGAAGCCGAAGCCGACTGGCTCGGTCTCCAGTACATGTACAAGGCCGGCTACGATCCTCAAGCCTTCATCCAGTTCTTCGAGAAACTTGATGCTCTTGAGAAACACAAACCCGGTACGCTCGCCAAGGTCTTCTCGGATCACCCCCAAACCCCTGACCGTATCATGCACTCCGAAGAAGAAATCGCGACCATTATGCCTGCACGGCCTGACTACATGGTCACGACCTCCGAGTTCGACGACGTCAAAACCCGCCTCGCCCGCATTGAAAACAAGCGCAAGATCAACGATGGCAAAGGCGGCAACAAGCCAACTCTCCGCCGTGCCTCAAGCGGTAGTGGCAACAACGACCCCAACAACCCGAACAATCCAGCCAGCTCCACCGATGATCGTCCCACCCTCGGTCGCCGCAACTAACTGACTTTGAAGTACCACAAGTGGCCGAAACGAATTCCGTTTCGGCCATTTTGCATGTCATCTGTCTATGCCTCGACAACCCTCATCTCCATCCGCCAAACCCGATAAAATATTCCTATGGCTAAAAAGAACAAGCAGAAGACAACCGGCTACACCGACGATCACGCCGCCGCCGGCCTCAAAACCAAGTTCCCCGCGATCGAAACATGGCGTAACCAGTTCCGCGCCTACGAGATCCTCATCGACGACCCCGAGTTCACCAGCGTCTGTCCCAAGACCGGTCTCCCCGACTTCGGCCGTCTCACCATCCGCTACATGCCCCGCGAAACCTGCCTCGAGCTCAAATCGCTCAAGGAATACCTCTTCACCTACCGCAACCTCGGCATCTTCCAGGAAAACATCGTCAACCAGGTCCTTGACGACGTAGTCAAAGCCACCAATCCTATTTGGGCAAAAGTTACCGGCGACTTCCGCCCACGCGGCGGTATCTCGACCATCGTCGAAGCCTTCTACCCTCGCCCTAAAGACTCCAAAGGTCCAGCTTAGGCCGTTTCCGGGTTAGCACGAAGCCCGGAGCGGTGAGCCTCTTCCTCGAGGCCGCGGTACGCAAACAATTTCAGATTGACCCAATCCCCACCCCGCATATATACCTTCCTCGAACCAGAGTCAGCGGCGATGCCGAGCGTTCGAGCAGCCGCGCCATCTCGGGGCCCGCTCTCATCCAAATAAAAATGCAACAGGAGGAACTTCCAAAATGAAGTCTCGATCCCTTCTCTTTGCTGCCGCCATCACTCTAACAGTCACAGCCTGCAACACCACGCCTGACACCCATGTCGCCGACCTCCTGGCCATTCAGGCAAACGAATCCCAGTGGAACCAGGACTACGCCTCAAAAGATGCTGCCAAAATCACAGCCCATTACGCTGACGACGCCGTCCTCATGGTCCCTGGCGGTCCTGCCATCAGCGGCAAAGATGCCATCGGCAAGGCCCTGACCCAGATGCTCGCCGACCCGGCAATGTCACTCAGGTTTCAAGCCGCGAAGACAGACGTCGCAAGGTCCGGAGACCTGGCCTTTACGCAGGGCTCTTACACTCTCACTGTCACCGACCAACAGACGAAACAAGTCATCAACGATCACGGAAGCTACGTCACCACCTATCGCAAGCAGGCCGACGGAACCTGGAAAGCAATCGCCGACATTGCAACCTCTGAAATGCCGATGGCACCTCCAGCTAACCACTAAGCCAATACGGATCGACTGGGACCGCGCAGACGAGGAAGAAAGGCCAAACCAAATCATCGCAATTTGGTGTTAAGCCTTTCTTCACCACTCCCTGCTATCCTTCCCCCAATGCCTGCCGCAACCAAACCCACCACCACTACGGTAGCCGGAGCGACTACTGCCCTCGTCCTGCTCACCGCCCTCAACTTCGTCAACTATATCGATCGCTATATCCTCCCTGGCGTTCAGGAGCAGATCAAAGGCGAGTTCCATCTTTCCGACGAACACATCGGTGCACTCACCTTCTGGTTCATGCTCGCCTACATGCTCACGTCACCCCTCACCGGCTATCTCGGTGACCGGTTCCCTCGCAAGCCCATGATCGTCATTGCCGCGCTGTTCTGGAGCGGCATCAACTTTTTCACCGCCTCCGTCCACTCCTACGACTCACTGAATCTCCGTCACGCCGCTCTCGGCATAGGCGAAGCCAGCTTTGGCATCTTCGCCCCGGCGCTCCTCTCCGACTTCTACCCCGAAGACCAGCGCAACCGTGTCCTCACCATCTTCAACATCGCTCTCTTCGTCGGCGCAGCTCTCGGCTACATCATCGGTGGCACCGTAGGCGAACACTACGGTTGGCGCAGATCCTTCATCGTCTCCGCCATTCCCGGAGTCATCATCGCGATCCTCATCGCCTTCTTGATGAAAGAACCCGCCCGAGGCGCGAGTCAGCAGGACAAAGCTAAATTCGAGAAGGGAACCGTCTCCTCACTCCTCAAAAACAAAGCCTATCTCTCCTCAATCCTCGGTTACGCTGCCGTCACGTTCTCCCTTGGAGGCATCTCCTGGTGGATGCCATCCTTTCTTCAGCGCATCGACGGCCGCAGCCAATCCTCCGCAGCCTACCTGATGGGAACCATCACTCTCGTAGCCGGTCTCGGCGGTACTGTCACCGGAGGCGTCATCGCTCAGCGCTGGTCCCGCACCAACTCGAAGGCCCTCTACTTAGTCCCCGCAATCAGCGCAGCCAGCGCTGTACCACCTGCACTCGTCTGCTTCTTCGGACCCCACTCCCTTACACTCATCGGCCTTGCCCTCGCTGTCTTCCTCATCTCGCTCGGCACGGGCCCCGTCAATGCTGCCACCGTTAACTCGGTCCGCCCCGAGATCCGCGCCACTGCCATGGCCGGCCAGCTCTTCATCATTCACGCCCTCGGTGACATGATCAGCCCACGCATCATCGGAGCCGTCAGCGACCGCTCCACCCTCAACCTTGGCCTTGGTTCTACCCTGGTTACGATGCTCTTAGCCGCAGTCATCTTCTACGTAGGCTCACGCCACGCCCCACAGCTCCACCACACAACGGTGCAGACCTCAACCCCATAAGCAAAGTTCGCTTCAGGGCTTCTTCGAAAACGACCGCACCAGCAAAACCATATTCCAGACATCGTCTGTCTTCAGGCGATCACCTTCACCCGGCATCTGGCCTTTGCCATTCTTGATGATGTAGAACATCTCCCCATCTGAAATATCCTTCAAGGCCGCTGCATCGGTGTAGTCCTTGAGCGGCGGCTTCATATCGGCTGCCAGATCGCCTTTGCCATTTCCGGTAGCCCCATGGCACATCGCGCAATCGTATCCATACATCTTCTTTGCGTGCGCCAGAGACTCCGGCGTAGGTTTTACAGGGTTAACCATCTTCGCCGCATCGGCGGGAATCGCCGAAGAAGCGGGGGCAGCCGCAGGTTGCTGAGGCTGCTGGAACGCAAAGACGGAGAGGGGAAGTAGAGCGACAAGAGCGAACGAAGGCTTCAACACACGCGAACCTCCTTGCTTTGGGAACGACCGCATCCTATTCCTCGGCAAGTCGCTATGGGAAGCTTTATCTTTGAGGTGGAGCATCCGAGTTACACCTCGCCGTTTGAGCCATCTCTTACAATTCGCTCTCGCCTCGCTCATCGCGCTCGCATGGCTCTGGAAAGCCATCGCCGCCGTCATCGGTCTCCCCCGAATTCCCAACCTCGCATTCCCGAGCTACGATCAGTCACCATCTGGGAGCCCATCCCTCACGGTCATCGTCCCCGCGCGCAACGAAGCCGCCGACATCGCCAACACTCTCCACTCCCTTCTTGCGCAGGACTACCCCAACCTGCACATCTTCGCCATCAACGACCGCTCCACCGACAGCACCGGAACAATCATCGACGCCATCGCCGCCCAGCATCCCCACAAACTTCAACCCATCCATATCACCGAACTTCCCGAAGGCTGGCTTGGCAAAACCCACGCTCTCGCGCTCGCGGCCGACAAGGCTACCTCCGACTATCTTCTCTTCACCGACGCCGACGTCCTCTTCGAACCCACCATCCTCCGCCGCTCTCTTGCTTATGCGGTAGCTACTCGCGCAGACCACCTTGTCACCTTCCCCACACCGGTGATCAAAACCCTCGGCGAAGGCACGCTCCTCAGCTACCTCGGTGTCATGGGCCTCTGGGTCACACGACCATGGCGAGCCTCCAATCCAAAAGCCATCCATGACTCCATCGGTATCGGCGCATTTAATCTCCTCCGCGCCTCCGCCTACCGTCAACTGGGCGGATTCGAGTCCCTCCGCATGCAGATCCTCGAAGACCTCACCATCGCCCGCAAGGTCAAACTCGCCGGCCTTCGTCAACAAGTCGCTGTAGCTCCCGGCATGGTCACCGTGCACTGGGCCAGCGGAGCCTTCGGCATCGTCAACGTCATGACGAAAAACCTCTTCGCCGTCGTACACTTCCGCGCAATTCTCGTCCTGCTCGCAACACTATGGATCATCCTCTTCTGCCTTGGACCCATAGCCTTCCTCTTCCTCCAGGGAACGTTGCTGCCAGCCATACTCACCCTGATCGCAGTCGCCACCCTCTACACCCTGTCCAGCCGCCACTCTAAAATCTCGCCGTGGTATGTCACTCTGTTTCCGTTAGCCACCATCCTCATCCTCTACTCTCTACTGCGCTCCACAGCGATAACGCTGGCGCATGGCGGCGTTACTTGGCGAGGAACTTTCTACTCTCTCACTGAGCTCCGAAAAAAAACCTCAACCAGCTAGGGAAGCCGTCCATGGGTTGATTCTGGCCACCGCCACCGCGCGAAATTTTTCCGGATTCGAAGGAACCGTCCCACGCAAAATATTGCTTCGTCTCAAATTGCTCGCATCGTTGAATCCACCGTACGCCGAAAAGCACATGCGATAGCCGGCATTCACGGCCAGTTGCTCCGTCACATCACTAAAGCAATCCCTCGCGCCTATCGGGTAGGCCAGGCTTCTTACTTCGCTTCCGAGTCGACGTTCAATCTCTCTCTTCGAATCTTCAAGTTCCTGCTTCTGCAACTCCGGCGAAATCCTGCCGAGAATCGCATGAGATCGCGTGTGCGATCCGATCATCATTCCCGCATCTCGCATCTCTCTTGCTTCGTCCCAGTCGAGAAATTGTCTCGGTGCCGGTGGGAGCTCACAATCCGTCTCGCGTCGAATCTCCGACATTAACTCCTCGCTACGGACGTTATCGGGGCGCTTGTAATGTTGTAAGACCTTTAGAATCGATGCTTCGCGATGCCCATTCAGCGAGAGTTTCAGCGGGACCGGGTACTCCACTTTAATCTCGTTCTTAGTCGTATTCCGTAGCCTGTACGCGATCTCGTCCCACCACGGAACCGTTGCTGTCCCCACGTAATCGCTTACCAGGAAAAAAGCTGCCGTGGTTCCTGAGCTGCGAAAAACATCGAAGGCTCTCGTGTAGTTGTCCAGATAGCCATCGTCGAACGTAAACGCCACATAGAGTCGTTTCAGTGGCGTCTTGCCGGAGACCAGATCTTCCAGCTCCTCGCCGGAAACGATAGGGGCACGCTGTTTGAAGTATTGA
Organism: Edaphobacter sp.; assembly: GCA_035570955.1. Lineage (GTDB taxonomy): Bacteria > Acidobacteriota > Terriglobia > Terriglobales > Acidobacteriaceae > Edaphobacter. Next base: position 52,920 of record DATMKY010000084.1, read on the forward strand.
ACCTGCGCATCCAACTCGTCGACAGTAGCGCTGTACAAGTCTCTGTCAAACCCACTCTCGTCGGACCCGCCAATCCGATGGTGATTGACAATCAGAATTCCAGGCCTGGACTTGCGTAGCTCTAGTACGCGAAGTATTCCCAGCCTTCGTAAAGTGCGGGTAAGCAACAAATCGTAAGCCATACAGCCTTTTTCTCGGAGGAAAGCACTCAGGGACCCGGTATTTATCAGTACAAAAGGGAGGTATTGCTCGGGCTCTACTAGTCCGATAACTATACAACCAAAAACGGGACGCAGGCTATACAACTGCCGTCCGGCAGCGCAGAGAACATCCGGCAAGTAGCTGTACGTCTTCATTTACGCCTTCGACAGCTCGTCGTCTGGCCAGGAGCCACCCACCCTCTCCCGCGAACTCTGCAAAGCCCCAGTCCCTCGCGTTCAGTCGTCTCATGCAACACTATTCGAGTAAACTAAAACTCCTCTCAATCGACCGCACCGCCGTGTACGGACCCGTACGCATGGTGGTGTAACAGGGAAAGCGAGTGATCGCCTACCTATGTCAATTCCATGGCCCGCCCTTGGCCGGAAATGCTGGATACCACGAAGCCACCACCACACTCGCCACG
>DATMKY010000085.1:0-3914 GCA_035570955.1 Edaphobacter sp.
GAACAAGCCTGAATCCCAAAGAACGGCACAAACACCCCCTGCGGCGGAGTCATATTCGTGTCCATCAGAATCCCAACCGTCTCCCCCAGCCGCATCGAAGCGATCAACCCCCGCGCAAAGTCGTCCTTGTGGATCACCCGATTCCCGTGCAGGCACCGAATCCTGTTCACAAACACATCCACCAGCGGATTATCCAGCCGCCGGATCACCATCCCCATCGGCATTCCCATCAGCGAGTGGTAAAAACTCGATAGCTCCCACGCCCCCAGATGTCCCGTCAGCACCAGCACGCCTTTTCCGTGCTCCCGCGCCTTCAAATAATTCTCCAGCCCCTCATAGCGAATGAACCTGCTCGCCGACTCCGCCGTGTATTCCGGCATCTTCGAGAACTCAGCCAGCAAATACCCAAGGTTCCGGTACACCGATCGAAGAATCGCCTCCCGCTCTTTAGCCGTCTTCTCTGGAAAGGCCATCTCCAGATTGCGCCGACCCACCCGCCTCAACCGTCCAAGCCCATAAAAGGCCGCTGCACCAATCCCCGCCCCAACTGCCCGTGCCAATCTTCGCGGCAGCAGCCGCATCCCATGAACGAAGACCCATACCAGTGCAAACTCCAGCATCTCCCGAACGCTCACCCGCTCTCTGGGCGCCTCCTCAGGTAATGCTCTCTGTCCTTCGTCGCTCAAGCCTTTAGTCTACCCACTCCAGGCCCCGGCATCCCGCAAAACAAATGGGGTGGCTCCATGAGCCACCCCGTTAATATGCCTTCGTCAATCTATTGGTTTCTAGCCACCACAAAGTACTTCGCAACCGTCCGTACAAAAGGCCGCGCCTCCACGGGGGTAGGCGTGCTCCCGTTCAGGATCGTGTTAAAAGGGATCGCGGCGCCATAAAGTGCCTGCGTATCGTCCTGGTTCTGCGACAACACCGTTCCATCAAGGTCGATACCGGCAAACAACCCTTTGCTCCGCGAATAAGTCAGAAACTCGGCATTCAGCTTCCAGTCCGTGCCTGCCTGGGCATTTCGGCCTACAGGCCCAGCCGAGGCCGCTGCATCCGCCCCCAGCTTGAACTTATTCTTCAGCATCGCCTGCAGACCCTGTTGGTTCATCGCGATCAGCACTAGATCCGTCGCTTGTCCGCCAGCCTGGAAGCCGAAGCTTCCGCCCGTCAACTGTACGCAAACCGGAGCGCTCCATTTGCCGCTCGAAGTCCGGCACGTCGCAACGCCCTGGCCGTACTGCGCTCCCACAACGAAAGCACCCTTCTTGAAGCTGGGAATCACGACCACGCAAGATGCGCCCTTCAAGATCCCGCCGGGGATCGATTTATCCGGAGTCGCCATGATCTGGTCGAGCACCTCCGACGCAGTAGTCAACCGATCTGCAATTTTTGTCTTGTCGCCATCGCCCGCGTGAGCTGTCAAGGAACAGGCCACCATCGCCAGTCCACATAGAATTGTTGAAATCCGCTTAATCATTCCTGATCTACCTTTCGCAAACACAGTCTAAAAATCTTATCGGATGGCCTGTTCATAACAAGCCTATCTCCAGCAATATCTGTAAGGTCTGATGGACAGCAGGTGTTGCAGGTTGTCCTGGTTCTGTCACCGGGCTTTTTATCCCATCGTAATGTGGTGGCCCACAAAAAAAAATGGGGGTTGTAGAGATAGTGCCGGGCTATACCCGACGCCGTCTCTACAACCCCTCTCCCAGGTCTGTGTTGCTAAGTCCAATGTGCATCAGAGTTGCCGCCTCCATCAACGGTACGAAGGTAGGTAGACCTTTGAGCAAAACGTGTTAACCAACAAATTAATGCCAGAACAGACAGTATTCGGTCCACCGCTACCGGTTCGGCAGCAGATTCCGATTCACCACCTGAACCGAAAGTGCGATCCGGTTCTTCACCCCAACCTTCCGCATCAGCGTCCCCACGTGCTTCTTCACCGTGGCCAGGTCGATGCGAAGCTCATCGGCAATCACCCGGTTCGGATGCCCTTCCACCAGCAGCTTCAGCACCTGCGCCTCCCGCTGCGTAAATTTTGGCTCGCTGATACTTCCGTCGCGCCGTTCCTCGGCGGACGACAAATCCACCAGATTCGCCAACACCTTCCGCGGAGCCCACGCCGAACCATCCTCGACAATCTCAATCGCTAGACGAACCTCGCCACACTTCGCCGTGTGCGCAAGGTAGCCCTTCGCCCCAGCGCCGATAATCCGCTGAATATAGTCGTGGCTCTCCTCCAGCCCCAGCACAATCAGCCGCAGATGAGGTCGGACTCGCCGAAACGTCGCCAGAAGTTCAAAGATGTGTTCCGTGCACGCAGAATCGATCAGAATCAGCGAGACCCCGGAAGCATCCAGCGCACCCGGAACCGACAAAGGCACAATCTCCACCCGACGCCCACCTACCTCCTCTTCGGCAAAGATCGTGTCGAGCCCAAGGATCCGCAATGGATCAGTAGCTACCAATCCCACCTTCAAGGGTCCACGACTCTTCTGGTCGTTCATCGCTGCCGCAGCCTCTCAACTCAACTTACCGCAATAGTAGGCCGACCTCAGCGTTTCGGGAAACGGGGGCCCATCGTTCTAAAGCTTAGGTAAAACGATTCCCTGCTGCTTTTGATACTTCCCTTTTCGGTCCGCATAACTTACCTCGCAGACCTCGTCAGATTGAAAGAAAAGAATCTGGCACAATCCTTCATTCGCATAAACCTTCGCCGGCAAAGGAGTCGTGTTCGAGATCTCAAGCGTCACAAACCCCTCCCACTCAGGCTCAAACGGAGTCACATTCACAATGATCCCGCACCGCGCATACGTCGATTTCCCCACGCAGATCGTCAGCACATCCCGCGGAATCTTGAAGTATTCAATTGACCGCGCCAGTGCAAACGAGTTCGGAGGAACAATCACACTGTCTGCCGTCACCGTTACAAACGACCGCTCATCGAACCCCTTCGGGTCGATAATGGCGCTGTTGACATTGGTAAATATCTTAAATTCGTCCGAAACCCTCAAATCGTACCCGTACGACGAAAGCCCGTAGGAGATTACCCCCTCCCGTACCTGTTTCTCGCTGAACGGCGAGATCATGCCGTGTTCAATCGCCTGATGGCGGATCCAACGGTCGCTCTTGATAGCCACTCTGGTCTAATTCCCTTCCTTTTTGTAATTCCTCTTCTAATTTTGACAGAAGGGTGTAAATTTAAGTGCGTCCGTAAACCGGACTGCCTTGCGTCATTAGATTCTTCATCTTACGGCAGTGTTCTACCGTTGACAATCATGCGTCTTATTTCTAACATCACGTTACTAAACCCGGTCAGTATTTGTTTTCTAAAATTTACAGCCCAAGGACGGCGGCCCAGATGATTAAGCAGGATCTTATACAGAGGGTTGTTGAGCGTACCGGCCTGCCACGCATCAAAGCAGAGGCTGCAGTGGACGCTATCTTCGACAGCATGAAACAAACCCTTATCGCAGGCGACCGCATCGAGTTGCGGGGATTCGGTGTCTTCACCGTAAAACCCCGTAAAACAGGTATCGGACGCAATCCGAGAACAGGCGCAGAAGTCACCATTGCTCCCGGCAAAGCAGTCCGTTTCAAACCCGGCAAAGAACTCCATCTGCTCGATTAACTGGCTCGATCGCCGGCTTGCTGCTTACATCAAGTGAACCGCATCCACGTCAACCACAAGGTTGCGTCGTGCTATCGCCTGTGTCTCCGCGTAATCCAGCATCGCACGCAGCGTTGCCCCCAACGCCTGCCGACGCTCCGCCTTCAGCACAAAGTGGTATCGGTAAATCCTCTTCAGCCGAACGATTGGAGCTGCCGCCGGCCCAAGCACCCGCACCTTATCCAGCCGGGTCCGCTCAAACCACTTCCCCAGAGTCCCTGCCCACGCCGTAGCCTCCTCG
>DATMKY010000086.1:0-19653 GCA_035570955.1 Edaphobacter sp.
CCGGCTCACCGCGGTTTGACGGTTGCACGCATCGAGCCGGTTGATATACCACCGTCGACCAGGAGGGTCTGGCCGGTGATGTAGCGGCTGGCTTCCGATGCAAGAAAGACTACAGCGCCGTCGAGATCGTTTGGCTGGCCAGCACGTTTGACGGGAATGCGATCGACGAGGTAGTCGACCCATTCTTTATCCTCGTAGAGAACTTTATTCTGCTCTGTCCTGAACCATCCGGGAGCAAGACAGTTTACGGTGATTCCATGCTTGCCCCAGTCATCGGCGAGGCTCATTGTCATCTGCCGAACGCCTCCCCGGCTTGCGCCGTAAGGGGCAAGTCCGGCATATCCGAACACACTGGTAACCGAACCTATGTTGATGATGCGGCCGTAGCCGTGTTTCACCATGCCTTGCGCGATTTGCTGCGCTACGAAGAAAGTTCCCCGAAGGTTGGTGTCAAGCACCAGGTTCCAGTCGTCCCATGTGACATCGAGGGCGGGTTTGCGTACATTGCACCCCGCATTATTGACGAGAATGTGAATCTGGCCCCAGACAAGGGCTGCAGAGGCCATTTGTTGAATGCTTGCATGATCGCGCACGTCGAGTTCGAGTGGGAGAACTTTGCGGCCGAGCGCTTCGATCTCCGACGTGAAGGGTAGAAGGTCTTTCCTTTTGCGGCTGGTGAGAATCAAATCTGCACCCGCACGGGCAAGCGCGCGCGCGAAGTATTGACCCAGTCCGCGACTTGCGCCGGTTACCAGTGCTACCTGCCCACTGAGATCGAAGAGATTTTCGCTCATCCTTTCGTCCCGGAACCGATTCGGGGATCGAGCACGATCTTCATTAGGTTCGGTTCGTGGGAATGAAGGCGAGCGAACCAGTTCGGTCCGTCGCTAAGCGGAGCAACTGCTGTAATCAGAGGGGCAACTCTAATTTTTCCCGCAGCGATGAGTTCCATCGCTTCGGGATATTCTCCGCAGGAGGCACAGGAACCCTGCAATCGAATTTGTCGCGAGACTACTTTTTGTAGAGGTAGGTTTACTTGTGGCGAGATGTTGCCGATCAGCGTTACTGTGCCTCCCTTGCGGACGCAATCAATGGCCGTTGCTATAGTTTCATCTCGCCCGACTGCCTCCAGAACGACATCGACGCCGCGTCCCCCGGTGAGGTTGAGAATTTGCTGCGTCAGTTCGGTCCCGGAAGCGAGAATCGTCTGATCGGCGCCTAACTCCGATGCCGACTGCAAACGCGTTGCGTCGATGTCGGCGACGAAGACGCGTGAGCATCCTTTGGCGCGAGCGGCCTGCAAAGTGAGAAGGCCAATCATACCTGCGCCGATGACGAGAGATGTATCTCCGCCTTTCAGTTCCGTGACCGCGACTGCATGAAGAGCCACGGAGACTGCTTCGAGCATAGCTGCCTCGGCAAAGCCAAGATTCTCTGGGAGTTTGTAGGCGATGCGCGCGGGAATGGCAACGTACTCTGCGAAGGCTCCCGCACGGCTGTAGTCACCGCACGAGACGCCGACAACTTGGCGGTTGTCGCAGAGGTTCATCTGGCCGCCGAGACAGAACGCGCACTCGCCACAGTAGATGGTGGAGTCAAAAGTTACGCGATCTCCGACGGCGAATTCAGTAATCTGCGAGCCAACTGCAGCGATCTTACCGGCGGCTTCGTGCCCCATGACAAGCGGCGGAATACGTCGCCCTGAGGTGCCGTCGTAGCCGTGGACATCGCTGCCGCAGATGCCGCAGGCTGCAACCTGAACCAGGATCTCCTCTGATCCCGGTGTAGGAACCGGCAACGACGTCAGTTCAAGACGGTTGTACTCCGAGAGAAGAAGAGCATTCATTGGGGATTTGTGGAAACCTCGCCTAATTAGGTTATATCTTTCGCGACTCCGCGATCCATCTCATGAAATCGTAATTGACAACGGAGTGCCCTGGATGAGCCTCAAAGGAACCGACAGCAAAAAAATACCCCAGACTGGTTAGTCGTGGGGTATTTTGAGTTGCCCAAAATCATCCTATTTCGATCCTGGGCTAAGGGAACAAATCTTTACTTCGCCATGGTGTCGGTAATGTAGTAGTCCGATCGCCCACTGCCATCCGTGAAGTGAGTAAATGATTCAACAAGCAGATTCTTACCCTGCAGATGGCCAACGAGAATCACCTGCGAAAAACTGAATCGGTATTGTGCGCTAAATGCTACGGCTGGACTTGAACTCACGTTTGCGGCATAGGCGAGGCCTGCGACAGCGCCCCAGTCGCAGGGCGTTGGGCTGCATGCTCCGTAGGCGTGGACGGTGATGCCGGCGCCGGAGCTAGCGATAACGATCTTTACGATGTCTCGCGTAGCGTGATTGATATTGTTCCAGGTTCCCAGAAGAGGTGCAGACGAGACGGCCTGCGCTGTAACGTTCTTCTCTACAACCTGGGCCGGTGTCATGAACTCATTTTCAAGTTTCGTACTCATTGGGATTCTCCTTCATTCTCGTTTTACGAGATGAGGAATCGTGATGCACGGGCGCCTTGCGTTTCAAAAAATGACTTTGCCTAACATCATGTCGGCCAGGCTTTCCTGGCGAATGCCGCAGCAGAGTGATTGCCATCGACCGTTAACTGCGAGATACTTCTTGGAAGGTCGTTTTGACTTTGGATCTCTTCAATCTTCTCGTTTGGAAGTTGCGGAAGCTAAAGGGATTCCAATTACCGATAAGCGGGAGTAGTTCAGTGGCAGAACGTCAGCTTCCCAAGCTGAATGTCGCCGGTTCGATCCCGGTCTCCCGCTCCAAAAAATTGATTCTTTTCGCAGAAACGGCGCCCAAGGCGATTGCCTGAGCGCCGTTCTTCCTTGCTTTGGATGAGTTGAATCAGTGAGTTGTTGGATTGCCCTTCTGCGCCAGTCTGGAGTGATCTTCGAGTGTCTGCGCCTCTGGCAGGTAAGTCACAGCCTTGGCAATCTGCGGATCCCATTGTGCTGCGACCTTGGCACCTTCGCGCTGGCCGAACTGCGAGATGAAGAGTTCGCGCTTGATGTTTGCCTTAACCCACTCGCTGACAGGAGCTATGTCTGCATCGGTGTAGTCGATCTGGTTGTCTTTCAGATAGGCCTTGAACTGCTGCAAGATGTTGTCATCCACCTCGAAATCCTTGGTAATCGTGTGGGTAGCGAGATAGTGTTTGCTGAAGTTGAAGAAGGCGTAATGGATCAGCAGGCTGTCCTGGAAACGATTCTGCTTGAGGTTGTCGATCTTCTCGTCAGGAGTAATTCCGCCACCGCCGTAAACTGTCCGACCTGAGTCCGTGAGTTTGACCTCGAGGTTGGTCTTGTCCTGGGTCTTCGCATCGTCGCGAACATAGTAGTAGTCATAGAGGGAGACGTGGTCGTAATTGCGCTGAATGAGACGGCCGGACGGCGTGTAGTAGTGGTAAGTGGTGAGGGCGAGTCCAGTATTTTCCGCCATATTGAAGACAGTCTGGACGAGACCCTTGCCAAAGGTAGTTTCACCAACGATCAGGGCGCGATCATGATCCTGCAGAGCGCCAGAGACGATCTCAGCCGCTGAGGCAGTGCCACGGTTGACGAGAACAACGATCGGGAATTTGGCCCCTTCTTCACCACGGGTGGCGCGATAGACCTGGTCGGGGAAGGCTCGTCCACGCTGAGAGACGACGATCTGTCCCTTCTGAAGGAATTTGTCCGATGTGGCGACAGCTTCGTTGAGGAGGCCGCCGGGGTTTCCACGGAGATCGAGAATCAGGCCATGAATATCGCCAAAGTTATCGAGCGCGTCGCTGACTTCGTGACTAGTGGTCTCAATAAAGCTGTTGACACGGATATAGCCGATGCCAGGGCGGATCATGAACGCGAGATCGACCGAAGGACGAGGAATCTCGTCGCGGACAAGGTCGAAAACGATGGGACGGGCCGCGCCCTCGCGGCTGATTGTGACCGACACATGGGTGCCGCGCGCTCCCTTGAGCATACTGGCAACGCCAGTCGTGTCCATGCCTTCAGTGGATTTGCCATCTACGGTAAGGATTTCGTCACCGGGACGGATGCCTGCCTTGTAGGAGGGCGTTCCTTCAAAAGGGTACAGGACGACAATCTTTGTCTTTCCGCTGCCATTCCCGGCAGGCTGGGGCTGAATGGTCATCCCGACGCCGTAGTACTTGCCGTGCTGATCCTCGCGCATCTGGGCATAGGCTTTTGGATCGTAAAAATTTGAATGAGGATCGAGGACGTGGAGCATGCCGGGAATGGCTCCGTCGTAGATCGCTTTGTCGGTCTTCTCGGTGTTCATTGGCTCGGCGTAGTTCTGTTCAACGAGCGAATAGACATTGGTGAAGGAATGCAGCGAGTCGCGCAGGGTTGACTCATCGCTTGCCGACTGAGCAGCAACCTTCTGGTTGATGACCGAACCGAGAATAGCGCAGGTGGCTAGGAAAAGTGAGGCGGAGAAAAGGGCACGGCGGGTGCGGGGAGCCATAGGCTGAAAACCTCGAAAAGGTAGAAACGGCGCGTGGTTTCTGCGCAAAGACAGTCGTCCTATCTTAGACGGAGTATAGCATTCTGGAGTGAGCTAAGGCTCGGCCGAAATGGGGATTCGCTTGTTCGGTCGAGGGCAGTTAGAATTGGGTACGGATACCGTCCTGAGCCAGGGTGAGTCCAAAGAGCCAGGCGGATGTGCCGGGCGATCGATTGTTTCATCGCGGAAGTTGACCAAGATACGAGTGGCAAAGATACGAGTGAAGATGACCTTGAGAATTTTGCAGTTTGCGGCGTCGTGTGGGCTGGGCCTGCTGATGCTACCGGGTGTGGTACAGGCACAGGCCCCGCGGTATCAGAGCCCATTGAGTGCGCCGAATGCGCCACAACAACAGCTTAAACTGCCGGTGACACCGCCCATTTCTCCCGGAGGCGCGGTCGTTGAGGACGTTGTCGTACACGTCAATGATCTGATTATTAGCCGAAGTGATGTGGAGCGGGCAACCCAGTCGCTTGCCGAAGAAAATCAGCGCACCAACGCAAGTCCCGCAGATGCAGCGGAAAGGCAGAAGAATCTGCTCCGCGACATGATCGACAAACAGCTGTTGTTGTCGCGCGGCAAAGAGCTTGGGCTCAACGCCGACGCTGAGGTAGTTCGGCAGCTGGACGAAATTCGCAAGCAGAACCATCTGGCGACTATGGAAGACCTTGAAGCAGCAGCCCGGCAACAAGGTGTTTCATTCGAGGATTTTAAGGCAGGTATTCGCGACACTGTAGTTACTCAAATGGTTGTGCGTGACGAGGTGAGCCGGCGTTTGCAGATGACGCAAGGGCAGGAACAGGCTTATTACGAGGCGCACAAGCAGGATTTTGCTCAACCCGAACAGATCAGATTGAGCGAGATCCTGATTCCTACCGCAGCAGACGCGGATGACGCGGCGGTTGCGCAGGCCAAGGCCAAGGCCGAAGATGTTGAGGCCAAGCTAAAGGGGGGCGACAAGTTTGAGGACCTTGCGAAGACGTATTCCGGTGGGCCACTGGCTTCCGAGGGCGGGGATCTGGGACTGTACAAGCGTGGTGCGCTGGGCCAGGTGCTTGAAGACGCAACCTTTAAATTGAAGGTGGGTGAGTCGACCGCACCAATTCGGACGAAGCAGGGTTTTGTCATTCTCAAAGTGACGGATCATCAGGCTGCCGGAATCGCTCCGCTGAAGGATGTTGACCAGCAGGTGCAGGAGGCGATGTATCAGGAGGCGATGGCGCCTGCCCTGCGAACCTATCTAACGAAGTTGCGGGAAGACGCATACATCGATATCAGGCCTGGATATGTAGATTCCGGCGCTAGCCCTCGTCAGACCAAGATGGCGTTTACGGCGTACACACCTCCGGTTGTAAAGAAGAAGAAGGTCGAAGAAAAGAAACGCTTTGATCGAGGGACGAAGTACTCGGCGGCGAAGGCTGCCCCTGCAGCGGCTCCAGTTGCTGCGTCTGCGGTTGTTTCGACGACTGCCTCTGCTACTGCCTCTACAACAAAGAAGGTGAGCTCGACCGCTAAGCCTAAGAAACCAAAGCGGGAGAAGATTCGATACGGTCAGGCTCCCAGAAATTCTCTGCCGGCGGGTCCGGAGGAGACGGCTTCAGGGACTGATGTTGGGGCAGGAGCTGCCTCTGCGGCGATCACGACTGGTGGTGGGCTGGTCGCAAATGCTGCTCCAGGGACTGCAATTGCGCCAATCGACACTCCAAGCGACGTTGGATCGAATCCGCTGGATGCCAAGGCCGCGCCTGCTGGAAAGACTCGATATAGTGCTCGTGCGAAGGAAGTTTCGGCCGAGAAAAAGGCTGCCAAGGTAAAGAAAACGAAGGAGAAGGTTGCGGCTGGACCCGTTGCAGCGACCGCCGACGAAAAAGCTTCGGAGAAGACACAGGCTGCCCCCCTTGGGTTGAACGGCGACACGGTAAAGGACAGCAAGAAGAAAAAGAAGGCGAAGGATAAGAACGCTCCTAAGGAAAGGTTGCAGAATCAGCCACCTAAGCCACCTGCTCCGGCTCCTGAGGAAACGCCATCGAAGGCTTCTGACCGAGGGACGCCGCAGGAAGGGATTATGCCTCCGGCTCCTAAAACGCCGGGGCCAACGACGCCGCCGCCGAGTACGCCTCCGGCTACACCGCAAACACCCCCAACTGCACCTCCGACCACGCCGCAAGTTTAGGTATTGATTGGTTTTATTGGAACGCGAGGGCTTCGGCTCTCGCGGTTCTGTTTGATAGGGGTATTCTGTTGGGATGAAAGAGTTTTTTGTTCAGGACGCGGCCCGGTTTGAGAATTGTACAGTTACGAGTTACTTTCTGCTGTCGTCGATGCAAGTGCGGGATAAGAAACAAGGTGGGCAATATCTTGCTTTGATTGTTAGCGATAAGACGGGTTCGCTGGAAGCGCGGATGTGGGATGACGTAGCAGATCCGATTGAATTCTGTGCTGAGGGTTGTTACGTCAAGGTGCAGGGAGATATCTCCAAGTACCAGGGAAAGTTCCAGATCACGCTGAAAAAGATGAGGTTAGCGGCGGATTCGGAGATTGAGCCGAGGGATTTTCAACCGGCGACGAAGTTCGATGTGGAGCAGATGTGGGCGGAACTGAGGGGGTATGTCTCTGCGTTTCACAATCAAGATTTGAAGCGATTAGTCCTTTCTTTTCTTGACGATGAGCGAATTGGCCCAGCGTTCAAATCGGCTCCTGCGGCAAAGCGGCTTCATCATGCTTGGCTGGGCGGATTGCTCGAGCATGTTCTGACACTGGTGCGAGTATGTGTAGCCACGGTTCCTTATTATCCTGAGGTCGATCCGGATCTTCTGGTGGCTGGGGCGATTCTGCATGATATTGGCAAGATCCGGGAGCTGGAGTGGAAATCCAGTTTTTCCTATAGCTTAGAGGGCCAGATGATCGGGCATATCAATATTGCGCAAGGGATGCTGCGTGAAAAGGTGCGGGAATTGACGCCGTTTCCGAACAAGATCGCGCTGTTGGTCGAACATATGATTCTGAGCCATCACGGGAAGTATGAGTTCGGGTCGCCTAAGTTGCCAATGACGCCGGAGGCAATTCTTCTGAGTGCTTTGGATGACCTTGAGGCGAAGATGCAGGCAGTGCGGAACGAGTTTGCCGCGGCTGAGGCAATGGGCAGAGGGCCTGATGAGACGACGGAGTGGGTCAGGAGTATGGAGCGGCCGTTGTTCGACTCGAAGAAGTATCTGAAAGACAAATAATTTTTCTTCTTGTGGGATAGCCGTTTTTACTGGGGGTTCGACTGCGAGTTGGGGGAGAGTTGCGCATCAGACGATCCGACGACATGCGGCGAGTCAGCAAGCTTAGCCGCGTTATTCTTTGGGTTTCGGCACTGATAGGGATTGGCGTTTTTTTGGGTCGCCTATTTGTGGGGGCCGATTCTGGAAAGGATGAATCGTTGAGGGAGGGCTACTCGTCGAGCTTGAAGACTCTGATTTTTACCAGTTGAGCGATCGTGAGATTTTTGAAGCCGCGGGCCTTCATGCGTTCGACGAAAGGGGCGTCGATTTTGAATACGCTCATCTGGACAAGTTCTTCTTGAGTCGGGGAGAAGCCCATGGCTCGGATGGCCTGCACTTTTTCAGGAGAGACGCCTACGGCTTTCATGCTGGTTAGCTTTTGCGCGCGGAGTTCGGGATAGCCAGCGGCGGCCATCGCTTTGACGTAGGCGGGATCGACCTTGAGGGCTTTGAGTCCCATGATGTTGTGGGAGTTCATCTCGGTGACGCCAGCGTCTTTCATGTCTTTGACGTATTGGGTGGTGATGTCGAGCATGGCATAACCTTCAAGACGTTCGGAGGCGACATCCTCGAATCCCATGGCCTGCATACGCTTGACGAAGCCCTGGTCGGGCGTGAAGGTGTAGGTTCCGCGCATCGCTGCGTCGTGGACAGTGCCGGCGCAACGCATCTCGCCTGCTTCAGCCTTCATGCGGGCGTCGATAGTAGCGCCCTCGTGCTCGAGATCCTGCGGGGTGATACCTGTCCACCTGCCCCATTGCATGTCGGAGTCGCCGGAGTGGCAACCTCTTCCTCTTCCTTCGACGCAGTCGCCACGCTCGGAGCTGAAGGACATTTTTCCGTCGGTGCGTCCGGCGCGAATGGCGCATGTGCCTGTGTCATCGGCGAGTGCGATAGTGGCGCTAAGGACGGCGATGAAACAAAGAGCGAGAGTTTTTCGCATGGCGCGACTCCTAGGGGGTCTTCTTGGGATCCGTCGTTATTGTCATCGTGATTTAGAACGATTCCTACTGGTCGAGGAGACCTGACATCTTCAGCTTGATGAGTTTGTCGAAGTCCTTGTCGTTGAAACCGTGAGCCTTTGCGTCGGCGATAAATTTCTCGTCGATATGGAAGACGGAGGCCTTGCGCAACTCGTCATTGGTTGCCTGAGGAAACTGCTGTTTGAGCCAGCCAAGGTATTCGGGTGTCATGCCCATGGATTTCATGGAGATGAGTTCGTGGATGCTGAGATTGGCGAATGATTTCTTCATGTCGGCTGCATATTCAGGTGTGACGCCCACGGACTTCATTGAGATGAGTTCATGCGCGCTGATGTCTCCGAAACCTTTCTGCTTCCAATCTGCTGCGTACGCGGGGGTAACACCCATGGACTTCATGGAGATGAGATCGTGGAGGCTGAGATTGCCGAATGATTTCTTCATGTCGGCTGCGTATTCAGGAGTGATACCCATGGACTTCATGGAGATGAGTTCGTGCGCGCTGACGTCGCCGAAACCCTTCTGCTTCATCTCAGCTGCGTACTCGGGAGTGACACCCATGGATTTCATGGAGATGAGATCGTGAAGGCTGAGATCGCCGAACGATTTCTTCATGTTCGCGGCGTATTCGGGGGTGATGTCCATGGATTTTTCGCTGACGAGTTCGTGAAAATCTTTCGGAGCGACGCCGGTGTTTTTGAGGGACGAGACGTACTCGGGAGTGACGCCCATGGATTTGAGGGAGATGAGCTCGTGGACGCTTGGCTTGCCAAGGCCGACGGTACCCATCGCCTTCGCGTACTCGGGTGTGACGCCTAGCGATTTAAGGGCGACGAGGGAGTTGAGATCGTTGTTGAGGTCGAACGGATACCCAGCGTCGCGCATGCCTTCGAGATAGGCCGTACCCGTTCCTTTGCCTGTTGCTTGCGAGGCACCTTTACCAGTGCCTTGCGAGGAGCTTGTTCCGGCTGACTCCTGAAAGTCGAATCCGACGAAGGAGGCTGTATTGAAGGCAAAATTGGGTGTAATGAAGACCTGTGGGTGAGCTTGCGGCATCGGGGCCGGAGCTGACAGCGCACCGGGCTTCGGCGTGGGAAGGGCCCGCCGTGGCGGATCCATGGGAGGAGCCATGAGGCGCGTGCTCGCGGCGTCCAATCTGGAGACGACGGCCGACGGGAACTCGGTCATCACTTGTGCGACAACTGGATGAATTCGGGTTGCAACGGGGGCCGCGACTGCGCTGATCTTTGGACCCAACAAAAGCGTGATTACCAGGGCGCCGACTGCTGCAACACTTGTTCCACTTGTCATTCTGCTCTCCAATGCCATGTCTTCTCCTAAAATTTTTCTAATTCGTCCCAGCAGCGATCCGCCACAGCCTCCGAGCGCCATCGCCAGCCGTAGCTTGACCGCTCTTTGCTCTTCGAGCCGCAACAGAGCGCGAGCATAGACGGCTGCGTCGCTGCAGCTTTGCACTGCAATCTCGTCGCAGCAGACCTCGCGGCGTTCGCGAACGGTGCGGCCGAGCCACCAGACGGCGGGATGGAAGAAGAGAACGCTTTCGATCGCCGTCTGCAGGAGATTCCAGAGGTAGTCCCAGCGCTGAATGTGGCCGAGTTCGTGAGCCAGCACGGCTTCGAGCTCTTCTCTCGGCATTGCGAGCACGGCGCTGATCGGCAGGATTACGGTAGCGCGCCAGACTCCCATCGCTAATGGAGAAATGACTTCATCGGAGGCGCGCAGGACCACGCGACGGCCGACCTGGACCTGTTCGCAAAGATGGAGGAAGGCACGTTCGACTTCCTGGGGTACCATTCTTTGGGCCCGGTGCCGAACTGCTCCGAGATGCCACCAGCCGCCCAGGGAACGGAGCACGAGGAAAAGAACACCTGCGAGCCAGAGGGCATCGACCCACGGCAGGATGCGATCGGCGCGTGTCATCAGCCAGCTGGTCGACTGCTCAAGGCTTGAAGCGAGAGGCAGCGGGTGCGGAGTTGGCTGCGGCTTCGCAAGATGAAGGCCGGAGAAGAGTTGCGATGTGAGGTCGACCGGGCGGGCCGTTATCGGGCCAGGTGTCTGGATGGTCTGGATTGGCGCAGAGGCCCGGGTTGCGACTAGCAACTCTTCGGTAAACGTACCGAGGACGACTACTGGCATGAGCATGAAGGCGGCGAGGGCCACGACGTAGCGGACTTTGGAGGTGGCGTGCGAGGTAATTCGATCCACGGCGGTGAAAGCGACTGCGACGGCGGTGCCCTGCCAACAGAAGTGCAGTAGAGTCCATCCCAGCGCTACGATCTCTTCGCGTGACAACCAAGCTATCGGGCTCAT
Source organism: Edaphobacter sp. (assembly GCA_035570955.1). Lineage (GTDB taxonomy): Bacteria > Acidobacteriota > Terriglobia > Terriglobales > Acidobacteriaceae > Edaphobacter. The sequence goes on from DATMKY010000086.1 coordinate 11,103, forward strand.
CATTTCGACCTTCCTCCAGCTGAATACTTATCTGACAGGGGAGCGACTATCTGGTTATGTTCTTTTCTCGATTAGTTGACGAATCGCTTCGAGCTCTTCGTCGCTGGCTCTTTCGATCTGCAGGGCGCGAAGGGCCAACTGGGCTGCACTGCCTGCGAAGAACCTTTCGCTCAGCTCGCGCAGGAACCTGCGCTCGGTGTCGGCCTGCGAGACGGCGGCTCTGTAGAGATGGGCGCGCTCGCGCTCGTCGCGTTCGACTAAACCTTTCTCGGTCATGATTTGCAGAAGTTTGAGAACACCCGTGTAGACGACGGGACGTCCCATATTGACAGCTTCGTAAAGTTCACGAACCGTGAGGGGGCCCTGTTCCCAGAGAATGCTGAGGAGTTCGAGCTCGCTTTCGGTTGGCTTCGGCGTTGCGGGTTTCTTTGCCATGCTGGAAACCATATACGATACAGTTCGTAGATGTCAACGAAAAATTTCGTAGATCTTTTGGGGGGGAATTCGTTACGGCTGGGTCAGTTGGAACTTGTAGAGGGCTTCGGCGTTTTCACGAAGGACCATTTGGGCTAGTTTTTCGGCTTGCGATTCGGTAATTTGCTTGTCAGCCATCATTCCGGTGAGCGCCATGCCGAGGCTGCTGCGAATGTTTTGGCTGGCGATGTATGCGGCTTCTTCCCAGCCCATCGACGAGGAGAAGGGGTAGGCATCAGTGGCGAAGAGGATTTTTTCCGGGTAGAGCTCGAGCCACTCGCGAAGCCACGCTGACATTGTGCGTGGGCTGATCATGAGGGACTGCTGGGAGAGATCGAGGTAGACATTGGGCTTCTGGAGAAGCGCGCCGATTTCGTGAACGAAAGGCCAGCCACCGTGCAGGAGGACGAAGTTGGTTTTGCGGAGGCGGGGGTCATTGAAGAGAGGTTCGAGAAGGAGCGGGTTGTCGCCGGCGATGTCGAAATAGCCTCCGCCGCCTGAGGTGGTGTGAATGTGGACAGGAATCCCGAGACGGCCGCATTCCTGGGCGATGTAACGGAAGAGGAAGTCCTGCAGGCGCTTGTACTGGGCTGAATCCGGGTTTGGGGTGTGGAGGAGCGTCGCGTAGATGCGAGCGGCTTCGGGCCGGGGAACGTCATCGAAGCCGAAGGAGCGGAGGTAGGCGATCTCGAATTTTTCGGCTACGGCACCTTGTGATTTTTGTTGCTCGAGGGTTGGAGTGACTAGTTTGGAGAGATAGAGGTCGAGCGTGGGTGGGAGAGTTTTCAGGTCCGCTTGTTCGAGATATTTTGCGCGGAGCTTGTCTTCGAGTGGGAAGAACTGTTTGCGGTCGGGAGTGGCAGCGGCGAGACCGGAGTTGTCGAGCGGGAAGAGGAGCGCGTCGACGTAGGGAACCCAGCGAAAGCGTGGAGGCTGGACGCCGGTGCCCATGATGACCCGGTTGGCGAGTTCGGTGCCGATGTTGGCGCGGTCGAGGATATAGGCCGCGTATTTTTCGCCTTGCTCGTGGCGTGTGGCTTCGCGGGCTGCTTCGAGTTGTTTGATACCTGCATTGTCGAGTGGCGGATTGCCGATGAAGTGGAAGATGACTTGCCAGGCTTCGTGGAGCGCCGGGAGATCGGGGCGCATTCCGGCGGGGTCAGTGTCGGGCTCCATGTTGTCGACGGGGAGAGCGTCGAAGTTGCGGTCGGTGACGTAGGCCGGCGGAGAGAGGACGGGGTGGGCGTGGTTGTCGATCGCGGGGATGGTGGCGATTTGGGCGGCCAGCGTCGGGTCGACGCCAGAGGGCGATTGGGCTTGTGCGATAGCAGCCATCAAGAAAAGAGCCGCTGTGAGGGCGTATCGAGTCGCGTTGATGGGCATTGAGTCGATTCTACGAATAGAACGACAATTTCGGTATGGCTAATGATCTGGAGCTCTAACGATAAGCCCGTTTTACGGTAACAATCGCTTCCGCTCCGTCTGAAGGCCACCGCGATTCCTGCGTGCAGGGCTCTTGAGGCTAAAAATATTTCGCACGAGGAGGCGCTGGGCCTCCCCGACACGAAGCAGACTATTCCTGCAGTACCGGCCTTGGGGCTAGAACACCGCGGAAGCTGCTGCGGTACCGAAGGAAGACGAGGACCCACAGCACGCAGGCGACGAGTGCGGGAGCGATTCCCGGCGAGAGCGTGAGGTGGAAGGCAAGGATGTTGTACAACTCCGCCGCAAGCACCGTGAGCGCGAGCGGCACAAAGACTCCTGCAAGCAAAAGCAACCCGCCAATCACCTGCGCGGCGAAGAAGAACGCGGCAAAGTGCGATGTGCCGACGGCGACAAAGAACTGTATCGCAACCGGATTCGTTGGCGGTGGCTGGTGGATGAAGTTGAGAAATCCATTCAGGCCAAAGACGGTAAACATCAGGCCCAGCAGATAGCGCGCAATAAGGGAAACAATCTTCATGTGCCGTCTCCCTAGGCTGCCTGCGCGTGCGTTTGCACGGCCTGAAGGTGGGGTGCCAGAAACGCTTCGCGGTCCTGGCCATAGTTGAGTGCTGCAGTTCCGCCTGTCGTGAGGAAAGTCACATCCGTGACGCCGAGGAAGCCGAAGACCGAGCGCAGGTATGGCTCGACAAAATTGAAAGAGGCCATCTGCGTCTGCGGATCATAGATCCCGCCGGTCGCGATGATGAAGGTCGCCTTTTTGCCCTTGATCAGCCCTTTCGGCGTTCCATCCGCGTAGGAGAAGGCCTTGCCTACACGCGCGATCTGGTCGATCCAGAGCTTGAGCACCGAGGGCACACCGAAATTATGCATCGGCACCCCGAAGACATACTCGTCTGCTTGCTCCAGTTCAGCGAACAGCGTGTCCGAAAGCGTCAGCACTTCCTTCTGTTGCGTAGTGCGCGTTTCCTCCGGCGTGTACGCAGCGCCCACCCATTCGCCAGTGACAGGCGGGATCGAGGTTGAGTTAAGGTCGCGGTCAACGACGGTTCCATTCGGGTGTGAAGACTTCCACTGAGTAACGAACGCGTCGGTAAGCTGACGCGAGACGGACCGCCCATAGAGAGGGCTTGAGTCGATGTGGAGAAGCGTGGGCATGATGGTAAAACCTCCAATACGACAATTGATGTGTAAGCGACAGATGTTGATTCAATAAATCGACATTTGTCGCTTATGCGTCTAATGCTGTAGAAAGGATATGATTAGGTGAATGGCAGAGACGCTCCAAGTCGCCAACACGGCGGAGACCACGGATCCGCGCATTCTTCGCAGCCGCCAGATGCTGAGGGAGGCGCTTCTTAGATTATTGACTCGTAAGGAGTTCGACGACATTTCCATCCAGGAGATCGCCGATGAGGCCACGCTGAACCGGGCCACTTTTTATCTCCATTACCCGGACAAGAACGCCCTGCTGGAGGCGATGACTCTGGCACGCTTCCGCGACCTTATCGCCCGACGCGGGCTTTCTTTCACAGATTGCGATGGGGCATTGCGAGCGATTGCCCTGGGTGTCTGCGACTATCTTGCCGAGAGTACGGGCTGTCCTAGCCAGTTGGCCAAGATGCCCCTAGAAGGCTCCATTATCGCGGCCGTGGAGGGCATGTTCGAGGAAGGCACCAAGTATCATGAGATTGCACCGGGCGCTGATCCCAAATTGCTGGCAACCACAGCTGCATGGGCCATCTTCGGCGCCGCGCGACGGTGGTACCAGACTCCCGACCGTGTTCCCGCTGAGGAGATGGCTGCCATAATTGAAGCGATGGTGAAGCCGATCTTTCTCAACGCCTCTGTATAGGTTGCCGCGAATCATTCACGACCTCCGCGAAGACCCCGAATCATGCGTACGAAGATTGCTCTACTTTGAAACTTAGAGACGGGTGTGCCGACAAGACTATGTGCATAAGCGGTACGTCTTACCGTGCCAAAGATAGTTCCATCGTATAGAACACTGAATAGCCCATTGCGTGACTTCGAGAAAACCCGAACGGAGTTTCAGGAGATTCTCGCCAAGCCGATCCGCGAGCTCGGGCTGAAACTCGAGAGTTCTCCGGTCGAACGATTCGTTCAGCAGCTTTATCGCGAACTTGAGGCAAAGGGCATCCACAAGTTCCGTCCTCTTTGCTATCTCACCGATGAATGGGGATGTCCCTCTGGCGAACCCGTTGTTGGCATTCCGTTCTATCTGGCGAGTCCGGAACTGGCACAGCTCGAACGCGATATGAACGATCTGGAAGACGCGCGCGAGATCATGATGTACATGCGTCATGAGGCTGGGCACGCGTTCAACTACGCGTACCAGCTTTATAAGTCGGCGGAATGGCGCGATCTATTCGGTCCATTTCGCCGCGCCTATCGCGATCATTATCGTCCCATACCGTTTTCGCGGAAGTATGTTCGCCACATGGCAGGGTGGTACGCGCAGAAACATCCGGATGAAGATTTTGCCGAGACGTTTGCGGTCTGGCTTACCCCTCGCTCGCAATGGCGAGAGCGCTACAAAGGCTGGGGCGCGCTGGCCAAACTGCAATACGTCGATCGCACGGTGCGAAGAGTCGGGAATCTTGAGCCCACGCGGCGGCGCGGCCGTACCGACATTACCGTCGATGAGATGGAATCGACGGTCGGCGAGTTTTATAGTCTTACGTTGCCGGAGGAGATTCCGGTCGAGGAACTCGCGCTGGACACCGACCTGGCGGACATCTTCAATATCTCGCGGAAGCGACGCAAGGGTGTTCGCCCGGCGCAGGAGATGTTGCATCAGCATCGTAAGGCCATCATCGACAAGGTCGCGTATTGGAGCGGGGTGCAGCGTCCGACCGTGAAGCGGCTGGTGGAAGCGATCTGCAAGCGTGTCGAAGAGCTCGGTCTGCTCGTAGATCTTCGACGCGAGTCCGAGTCCCTGACGGAGTTCACGGTATACACCACCGCACTCTCGATGAATTACCTGATTCGGGGCAATTTCATTCATCCCTGAGGCGTGGCGGCGTTTGACGTCGCGCCAACTGGAGGACTGGAGGGAAGTTGAAAGTCACCGTACTGTATGACCAATGGGAAGAAGAACCTTCTGAAGTGGTGGAAGAAGTTCCTGAGCCACGCAGGCGCAAAGGGGAGACCAAACGTAAGAAGAAGCCGGTGAAGCACGACCGTGAACAGATCTTCGAAGCGTTGGAGAAGCTTGGTCATGAACCGTCGTATTACGTTCTCGACGGGCGACCGCAATCCCTTCTTGGGCTCGCCAAGTGCGGGGCCGATCTCATTTTCAACATTACGGAATCGTATGCGGGCGACGACACCAAGGAGATGCACGTCACTGCATTTCTGGATATGCTCGACATTCCGTACACCGGCGCCGGACCGCACGCGCACACTCTAGCGCAAGACAAATCGATTGCGAAGAAGATGTTCGCGTTTTATGGAATTCGGTCACCCTACTTTGCGACAGCCTATCGCGGTACCATCGACCACGCACATGACATCAAGTTTCCGCTCATTGTGAAACCCACGTCCGAGGATGGATCCATCGGCATCGATGCCGCTGCCGTAGTCACAAGCGTGAAAGAGTTGATGGAGCGTGTGGACTATATCCAGACTGAGTTCGACTCCCCGGCATTGATCGAAGAGTACATCGAAGGACGGGAGATTTATGCTGCCATTCTTGGCAGTTATGAGAAGGCCTATGCACTTCCGCTTGTGGAGCTTGATCTTTCAAAGCTTCCGAAGGGCTTGCCCAAGATTGCCAGCCAGGATGTGAAATTCGAGAAAGATACGGAAGCCTATAAATTGACGAAATCTGCGATTGCAGATGATCTCGACGAAGAGACCGCAACGAAGGTCACCGAGATTGCGATCAAGGCGTATCGTGCGGTCAAGCTCCGCGATTATGGCCGCATTGACATGCGAGTATCCAAGAAGGGCGAGGTTTATGTGATTGAGGCAAATCCGAACCCGTGGTTGTCCAGCGGTCAGGAGTTTGCCATGGCCGCGAAGAAATTCGGCCTTTCTTATACCCAAATGATCGGAGAGATTGTGGACCTTGCGATGGCTCGCCAGACATAATGACTAACGGCGGGGGCAGGCACTAGAATCGCCTGAAATGAACCGCCGCGAACTTCTGCACTTAACTACTGCCACCGCGCTTGCCTCTATCGTTCCATCTCTCGCCGAAGCTGCTGTGCCCGACCCTCATGCTGTCGTGCCGCAATACGACATCTTCGAACTTACGCTGGAGGGGCCTTCGAGCGGCAACCCATTTCAGGATGTCACTCTGACTGCGACGTTCATGCTCGATCACCGCGCGGTTACCGTCGACGGCTTCTATGATGGGGGCTCGACTTTTCGCGTTCGCTTTATGCCGGATACCGTTGGCGCATGGACTTACAAGACATCATGCAACATGCTCGCTCTGGACGGGCGCACCGGCGACTTCGCGTGCGTTCCGCCGCGGCCTGAGGAGCATGGGCCTGTTCGCGTCGCCAGGAGTCATCACTTCGCACATGCAGATGGGCAGCCGTTCTTTCCTTTCGGCACGACCTGCTATGCGTGGGTTCACCAGGGAGCGCCGTACGAGCAGATGACGCTAGATACGCTGAAACAGGCGCCATTCAACAAGATTCGCATGTGCGTATTTCCCAAGTCTTATGAGTACAACCACAATGAGCCAGAGTTTTATCCCTTTCCACGGCCCACAGGGACACCTCTCGCCACACCGGGCGATACGGCACGGTTCGACCCGGCCTTCTTTCATCACCTGGAGATGCGCATTGCGCAACTGCGCGAGCTCGGTATCCAGGCGGACCTGATTCTCTTTCATCCTTACGACCGTTGGGGATACTCGAGCATGAGTGCAAAGACCGATTCCCGTTATGTTCGTTACCTTGTCGCACGGCTTGCAGCCTATTCGAACATCTGGTGGTCGCTTGCGAATGAGTTCGATTTGATGAAGGCCAAATCGACTTCGGATTTTACTGATCTTCTGCATCTGGTACAGCAGATTGATCCTTATCAACACCTACGGTCGATTCACTACTCGAAGACAATGTACGACTATGGATCGCCTGCTGTGACACACGCCAGTCTGCAGACCTATGACTTTGCTTCGGCGCCTATGTGGCTTGCAAGCTGGAATAAGCCGAACTGCTTCGACGAGATTCAATATGAAGGCGACCTGCCGCGCCGCTGGGGAAATCTCTCAGGGCAGGAGATGACCCGGCGTTTCTGGCTGGCGACGGTGTCCGGCTGCTATGCAACTCACGGTGAGACCTTCCTCAACCACCCCGATACAGTCGAGTCCGAAGACGACAAGATATGGTGGTCGAACGGCGGCAAGCTATCGGGGACCAGTCCCGCACGCATCGGGTTTTTGCGCAAGCTGCTTGAATCGACGACAACGACAGGACTGGAAGCACCCTCCGACCCTTACTATCTGAATGCGGTCAGCCTTAGCGGAAGCGACGTCAAGGCGGCTCCGAAGGCAATCCTCTACTACTTCGATCAACATCAGCCGATCCAGTACACGTTCCCACTGCCCGAGACCGCGAGTTATAAAGCGGAGTTGATTGATCCCTGGGATATGACCATCGCTGCTTTGCCGGGTACTCATCGGGGCAAGGCGACGCTTCGTCTTCCGGCAAGGCCGTCTCTTGGGATTCGTTTCACGCTTGCGTGACTAGGAATTTGTTGAACTGCCTTTAACGCATCGAAAGGAGAAATGATGACAACCCTGATTTTGCCGTCGATTGAATGTGAAAATCTGCACGTTACTTTGCCGGTGGGCGACCTGGAGACCGCAATTGATTTCTATGTGACGAAGCTTGGGTTCAAGCTAGGGTTTCGGTGGGGACAGCCGCCGTTTTTTGCGGGGATCACACTGGGTAAAGTGGAGATTTTCTTGAAGGTGGATACGCCCGCCCCCAATGCCGGGGCGGTGGTCTTCATGGTGAACGATGCCGATGCGCTGTATGAGTTTCACCGGACGAATGGTGTCGAGGTAGTGGAGGAGATCGACGATCGACCATATAGCATTCGCGACTACGCGGTGAAGGATTTGTATGGGTATCGGCTGGTATTTGGACATCCCATCTATAACGTCGGGCCGCCGATCAAGATTGAGCGGGTGGATGTTCCGGTGCGACTGGAGACGCGACTGGCTGGGTTATTACAGGACCTCGCGACGCATAAGCGGATGAGCGTGAATAGCTGTCTTGAAGAGATTCTGCTGCATACGAACGATGGTGTGGGACCGCATACGCTGTCGACGCTGAAGCACATCGAAGAGCTGAAGAAGAAGCACGGCATCGACTACGACAGCCATGGGAGCTATCGGTTTGTAGAGTGAGCCGCGGGAGTGTCTCTGCCGATCGGAAGCACAGATTAGCCGCTTCCGATCGCAAATGGTAGAATTCGGCTCTCTCCAAATGAGTCTGCGAATCCTTGCAGTCGGCGGGTTGACTGGCATCACACGGACACTGTTGTAACGATCTTGCAGTGGAAACCGGAGACATTCCCATGGATCCGACGATCCCTTCCCTCTCTCGCGCATGGTGGATTTACGTGGCGGCCGTTGGTGTCTCGGCGG
>DATMKY010000087.1:0-41426 GCA_035570955.1 Edaphobacter sp.
CACGACGGCCAGGCCATCCGCTTCGCCGAGCAGGATCTCCGTCCCATGGGCCGCCCTGCCACCGGCAACCGAGGCATCATGCTTCGCAAAGGCGACTACGTCATCGGCGCCGCCGTGACCCCATCCAACGAGGCGCGCAACAAGGCTCGTCTGGAACGCGCCGCCGCCAAGGGCCTCACCCGCCAGGTCGAGGCTGCCATCGACGAAGCCACCGACTCCGCCGCCGCTCAGCCACTCGAGCTTGCCGAACCTGGCGAACTCGCCGCACCAGCCCTCTCCGAAGAAGCCCAAGCCAAGCTCGCCAAACTCGACGAGAAGCTCGGCCTCACCCCCTGCCTCATCCTCTCCGTCTCCGAAAACGGCTATGGCAAGCGCACCGACGTCGACCAGTATCGCCTCCAGTCACGCGGCGGCAAGGGTGTCATCAACATGAAGGCCACCCCAAAAATCGGTAAAGTCACCGCTATCAACCTCGTCGACGACACCAGCGAGCTCATGGTCATCAGCCAGTTCGGCAAGATCATCCGTATCGACACTAAGAGTGTCCGCTCCGCCGGCCGCTCCACCTCAGGCGTCAAACTCCTCGACCTCGACTCCGACGACAAGGTAGCCGCCGCCGTAGTCATCCCGCCCGAGGAATCCAAAACCGAACCAGAGAACGGAACGCTGTTGCAGTAGCTCCCAGGTCCTTGCTTCCTCTTTGCTTGTCATCCCCGTCCGGTCACGCCTTCGGTTCAGGCACGAGTGTTGAAGAAGACGCAGCAGAAGCCAGCGGACGGCAGCACGCACTGGTCGATTCTGCGCGATCCGATCGATCGGGAGATGGTGCGGTCGATCAACGAGATCGCGCATCTCACGGGCAAGCAGACCATTGCGGAGTTTGCCGAGAAGGCTGAGATCATTCAGATGCTCACCAGCCTCGGGGTGGATTACGCCCAGGAGTACGGGGTGGCGCAGCCTCAGCGGGTGTTGAAGTCGGCTATTACCTAAGAGGCGAATGCCAACCGCATTGACAGTTCCACAGCGCTGACGTGTTTGGTGAGGCCACCGATTGAGATGCAGTCAACGCCGGTTTCTGCGACGCTGCGGACGGTCTCGAGCGTTACGCTGCCCGATGCTTCGACCGTGACCCGATGGCCTTTAGAGTTGTTCAGCGCTACCGCGGCTCTCATGTCGGCCAGGCTGAATTCGTCGAGCATGATGATGTCCGGGCCTGCGCGCAACGCCTCCTCAAACTCCTCCATCGTTTCCACTTCCACGTCGACTTTGCGTGAACCGGCTGCGCGGCGGGCTGCTGCCACTGCGGCCGTCAGGGTGCCGGCTGCGGCGATGTGGTTTTCCTTGATCAGCACCTGATCGAAGAGCCCGATGCGGTAGTTCTGGCCGCCTCCGCACAAAACCGCGTATTTCTGCGCCGTCCGTAGTCATGGGATCGTCTTTCGCGTATCCAGAACTGCGCAGCGGGTTCCCATGATCGCATCTACATAGCGGCGAGTGGCGGTCGCCGTTGCGGAAAGGAGCTGGAGGAAGTTGAGCGCAGTGCGCTCACCGGTGAGAACGGGCCGGGCCAGGCCTGCGATCTCAAACAGAGTTTGATTCACAGTAACGCGGTCGCCGTCGTCGGCATGCCATGTCAATTGGACAGCTGGATCCAGTTGACGGAACACCTCAGTCACCCAAGGGCGGCCGCATAAGATCGCCTCCTCGCGGGTGATGACTTTACCTGTGACCCGCTGTGCGGCGGGGACCAGTTGAGCGGTGATATCACCGCCTCCGATGTCCTCAGCCAGGGCAGTTGTAACCTGCTGAGCGAGGTCGGGTGGAAGCTGCAACATTTGCGAAGTCTATCATTCGGCCGCGCCCCGCAGGAGCGGACCTTAAAACGGCAGGCCGTGTGTGGCCGAACCCATGCACAGAACCAAGGGTATGGATAGCGCGAAGTGGTCCTGGACGCCAACAAGGCGACCTTGCGGGCGCTTGCAGAGACCAGTCCGAGGATCTTCTGCTGATTCGGCCAGATCAGAACCCCACGTTAAAGAGCATGATTGAGCCGATCCACATGCCGAGGCCGGTGATGAGGTCGTAGTGGTCTTGGCCGCCGTGCCGAGCGTGAGGGCGCTGATGAACTGGTGGGCGGTCAGATACCAGAAGTCGCTGATCGAGCGCAAGCTACAGCTTGTGATCCAGACGCGGAAGAGCGGCAACAGCAAGCAGGCGCGCAAGCTTTGCCGGCTTAACGATGCTGGCAGACTGGCCCGGACCACGACGACGGGTACCCCATTTTTGCGGATTGTTTGCCCCGTTTGGGGTATTTAATTCTGAAGCGAGAAGCGTAGTGTTTCTCCTGAGAGTTCCATTTGATTCGGTCATTTCGAGGTACTGTCCGGCGTCGGCAATCGGATAGAGGCAGTTAAGACTGAGGAGGGCACCATGCTTATGTTCGCTGTAGGAGTTCTGATTACTGTCATACTTCTCGTTGTCTTTGGGTTCCTCTTCACCTCTTCGGCTGAATGGTTTTTCAAGCACCGGAAACCCGGCCAGTAAATCTCAAGTGATCCGCCTGGAACCGAAAAATCCTCTTAAAATCTCAGCAAAATTCTTTGCACACATTTCGGCCAGTGGGGGCCACGTGCAGAAATGTGCAATCGGCCTTATCGAACGGCATCGGCCCGCACAGTACGAATCCCGAAGACTGCGGGAATCGCACTTCCATCCTTTGCCTGGAAGCGCACGGTCACCTTCTGTTTACCTTTCACCATGTCGATGGGAAGTGCATATTTCACGTCGAAGAAGCGAAGATCCTGCTCGGGCGTTCGCCGGTCCATCGTCTGTTCGCCGACCTTGGTGCCGTCCACCAGAACATCAACGCCGCCTTTGCGTCCTCGTACCTCATTGCTGAAAGTGACGACCAGAACGGCGGGGGCAGCCGGATCAACTGGCAGATCGTACGAGAACCAGTTGGTCCCCTGGCGTCCGTAGCGTCCGTTGAGCTGGATCGGTGTGGTGTCTTCGCCTTGCTCGGCAAAATCGCGTTCCGACTGCATCTGCCCGGGCTGTGCAAAGCCGATGGTGGCCGTCTGAAGTTTTTTCTCCGCATCCTGATCGGCCTGATAGGCCGCGGACTTACTTGCCCAGTCAGTGGGTGTAAATACATCCCAGTAGATCGCATAACGGCGACGCGGCATCTCGTAGAACGGCGCAAACTCAATGTCTTCCTTGAGGCCGACGTTGGCGGTGCGGAAGACTCCGGGCTTGCCGGGGATCGGCTTCAACCAGCGATCGACGTTCTGCTCTGCGGTGATGAGCGCGGGTGCTGGAGCGGGAGGTGCTGGAGGTTCTCCGCCGCCAGCCTGGCGTGACCTTCTGCGATCGAGTTCCGGTCCGAGATCGCCTGCGAGGACGAGGGGTCCCCACATGATGGCCATGCGGTTCGGATTGTCCGGGATAGGCTCTTTGCGCAGCGTCTTGGGCAGTACGAGTTCGACCGTATCCCCCACCTTCCATGTCCGGTTGACCTCAACGTAAGTATCGGGTTGGGAGACTTCCTTCCACGGCTTACCATTCACCTTCACCATGAAGCCGGTGCCAGCCCAATACGGACGACGCAGTGCGAGTGTGAATACCTTCGGCGTACCGGAAGTGATCTTCAGTGTCGCCGAATCTCCCACCGGCAGGTCCGTCGCCATCTCAAGCTTCATCCCGTGCGACGTCCAGTCGACGGTGGTCGGAGCATACAGGCTGACCCAAAGCTTGTTGGCGGATTCGTAGTAGATGCCGAGAGCGTGAAAGGCGTGCATCTCCATCTGCGATCCGACGCAGCAGGTGAAGGTGTCGAACTTGGTCTGATATTCGTGTTGTACGCCGCGCCCAACCGGAACCATGTAGCTGACGCGCCCGTCCTCGGGATCCTGTCCACCAAGAATCGCGTTGAGATCGGCACGCTCGACAAAGTCCGCATAACGAGCGTCGGGGCCGAGCGAGAAAAGGGTCCGTGCCATCTTGATCATGTTGTAGGTGCCACAACTCTCGGCGGTGCGCCCGTCGATCATGTCATTCATCTTGTCGGGCTGCCCGAAATATTCATTCTTACCGTGTCCGCCGGTGGCGAAGCTGTGGTGCAAGGACACCTCGTCGAAAAAGAAGGTAGCCGCCTTCCCGTCGGTTTCATCGCCTGTATCGATGTAACGCGCAAGCTCTCCTATCATCTTCGGAATTTGCGTGTTGGCGTGTTTGCCGGCAAGGATATCCTCTCCCTTCGAGAGTGGATCGACAATGGCGTGATGTTCGAACTTGTCCGAAAGCTTGAGCCAGCGTGGATCGTTGGTGTCGACGTAAAGATCCGCAAGTACTTCGTTCATGCCGCCGAACTCGGTCGCCAGCATACGCTGAATCTGTTCGTCGCTCAGACCTTTCAGAATAGTTTCCGTCCATCCTGCGAATTTAACTTCGACGTCCAGCGCAGTTCGGTTGCCTGTGAGGTGATACGCATCGCGCAATCCGGCAAAGAGCTTGTGCTCGACATACCATGGAGACCACAGGCCGTTCAGGTCGAAGCCCCCGGAGTGGATCTCCCCTTTACTCAGATCTTGGAATCGGACTTTGCCATCAACACCTTTTGCGTCCATCAGCGCGCCTATATAGCCGTCGCCTTGCGCGTTCTGAATGTTTTGCAACTCCGTGACGAAGTCGTCAACGCGCTGCTTGAAACGTATGTCGCCGGTGGTCGCGTACATCATGCTGATCGCGGAGAGGTAGTGTCCCGCGATGTGTCCAGTAAGCTGCCGGCCAGGGCCGTCCCAACCACCGTACCCCTGTGCCTTCGGGTCGAGACCCGCTCGCTGGCGAAGGAAGGCGAGCATGCGCTCAGGCTGCAGCTCAAGGAGGTATGCGGCGTCGAGGTCCTGCGCTTGCTTCAGTGGACCGCCTGTCAGGCGCACACTACTCAGCGGCAGAGGGAGAGCCTTGAGTTGCACTTTGGGGGAAGCACTTTCGGTATACGCGAATGAAAGCGCCTGAAGAAAAGAGCCGAGAAAGAGCACCTGAATACAGAGTTTTCGCATGGATCCTCGAACGGAACGGACTTGAGTATACGAAACAGTATACAAAACCGTGTCGCGATAATGACTCTTCCTTATCTCAAGAGGTTGGAGTATTCACCTTACTCTGCGTCCTTTTTATCGATTTTTGCAAAATTCTCGCAAGGGCCCGGGGTAACCTCCGGGAAATCCGAGTGTTGGAGTTTGTCGCAGTTCTTCCTCATGGGTCTGATCTCGGGCGCATATAAGAGCGCAACCTTTCGGCCCAAATGAAGGATTGCAACTCGAGATGTTCAAGCTACACTCTCACGCATGAAGCGTGTCCTTCTCTTTCTTCTGATAGCAGCGAGCCTCAGCCCAGTTTTCGCTCAGGAACTTGCGGTTCCTAAAGACCTCGATCCGGCTGGCCTGGATCTACTTTTTATCGAGGAGCTAAAGATGTGGAAGGCATTTCAGGCACATGACCTTGTGGCTTTTCAGGGATTTCTTCTTCCTGACTTCATCGAGGTAGAAAAAAGTATTCAGACGCGCGAGCAGGTGATGGCGAATATCAATGCCTGTACCCTTGTCAGTTTCAAGCTCACCAATCATCAGATCCGGATGCTATCGCCGGACGCCGCTGTTCTTGCTTACAACGGATTCAGCCAGATTACTTGCGGGGACTCTCATCTCTCAGGCAATTTCAACGCAACGACGACGTGGGTGCGTCGTGACGGCAGATGGCGTATTCAGATTCACACCGAAATTCCCGTCAAATTGTAGGTGCGAAACCGGGACTAGTTCGTGCCGGTGACCGTGCGCAAAGGCCGTAGATCCTGATCCATCATTCCGGCGAGATCGCGCGCCAGGTCTGGGCCCTTCGCATCCGTATAGGTTCCCAGCGTTCCTTTGACCTCGACGTCCGACTTCGTTCCGTTTTTGAGTTGCGTGCATGGCGTGGAAGTCAGGTAGGACGCGGTGAAGCCGATCGTCCGCTTGTTCATCGTCTGTTCCTGGATAACCACGTGCAATGCGCGGTCAGCCTGCGCTGCCGAGTCGACTACTTCCACTCCGCTCAATGAACCTACTCCCTGCTTGATCGCTCCAGCAATCGCACCCGTCGAGTCATCGCCTGCGACGGTAATCCAGACATGAACACGCCCGCTCGGCGCTGCCCCGCTTACGGGGCAGGTTAGCACTGACTTTCTCGGGTCGAGGCGCGCTGATGTGAGGAGTGCCACAAGTTGCATCCTCGTCAATTTGTCGAGGCCTTCCGCTTTGAAATTTTCCTGCGAGACTCCCAACACCTGCTGCACGTCTGGTGACCAAACTGCCATTCCCGGCTTCGGGGCACCTGCGGGTGAACTCTTTGGTTTCGATGTCTGCGCAACTCCTGTATGGCTCAAGGTGCTGAAAAGAACCAGCGAAATGACACTTACCACCGAGTTCACGCCCATAGATTGCACTTATCCTCCAAAACTCGCATACTGCCGCCGGACCTAAGAGACCGGACCTAAGAGTATGACGCAAAAAATCGGGACTAAACCTCCACAGGAAAAACGATATGAAGGCCACGAACCGCTCAACTCATTGTTTAACAGGTACATTCGCTCGGGAAATTTCTTAAACTAAGCCAATATGATAGAAGTAAGGAAATTAGAAAAACTTCGCCGAGAATCCTCGAACGATAAGTCTAACGGATGCCATATTTTAGCGATGAACCTCGACCGGCATGAATATCTTACAGGCCAGCGCCGTCTCTAACCTACAGAATTCAAATATTTTACGCCTCAAACTTCAGGGGGAAGGGGAGCGGGCTCCTGTCGGAGTCCCCCAAAAAGACAAACAGGGCTCGTCATATCTCTTTGTAGTCGCAATTCTGGCGTTGTCTGTCGTTTCCAATGCGCAAACTACCTTTCCAGCACCAGTTGAGATCGTTAATCTAGAGCAGAATCTCTGGACCACGATGGCCGAAGGAGACTTCACTGCTGTCCGCAGCTTATTCACCAAAGACTTTATTCAGGTGAATGAGAAGATTCAGGCCGCCGACGCGATTCTCGTCAATCTCAAGCATTGCAGGCTAGAATCTTATGAGCTCCGCGATCTGCAGGTGCGGATTCTTTCCCCGGACTCGGCCCTGACTGCGTATCACGTTGTAGACACCTTCAACTGCGGAACGGAAGATCATCCGGAAGTGAAGAAGAACGACAATAACTCGATCACCGTATGGGTGCGCCAACCCAACACAAAAAAATGGCTAGTCCAGGCCCATACCGAGACCCCCACATCACTGGCGAAATAAGAAAGACCTTAAAAAAAATATAGTCATCCTGTCACGCGAAAGAGGTTTCATGTCCCTTCGCTACCGAATCGGCGCAATTGTATTTTTGTTGGTGGCCCTGAATGGGTGCGTCAATCTCGACGACGCTGCTGGGCTTTCGAAGCTTTCCGATCAGGCTCGCATCGCTTTGCCAAAAGTCTCGAACGATGTAGCCGGCACCTGTGCTCGACAGAACACGCTGCTGGCTAATACTCCGGCAGCGGAGCGACCGTCAAATGTTCAACCGCAGGATTGCAAATCCTATCAGGATGTCGCTGACCATCTTGCCAAGGACGAAAATGTTCTTGCTGATTATTTCGACGCGCTCGGCAAATTAGCCTCGAACAAGCCTCTCACCTATGACGCCAACATCAATACGAACATATCGACCGCCAGCGCGAACACTGCGTTCTCAGCCAACGCCATTACCGCCGGCAACGACGCGCAGAGTCTGCTCAAGGCTCTTGCCGACGCCGTGACTCGCGGCTATCGCGAAAAGCAGTTGGCTCAGTTGATCCAGCAGTCGGATCCGGCTGTCCAGTCGCTCACCAAGTCTCTGAAGCACGTGATCGCGGTGGATTACGGACTCCTGCTCTCAAATGAGGAGACCAGCCTCGACTCCTTTTATCAGGGACCCATGACGGCTGCTCAGCCCGGGGAGCGCCTCTCCCTGATTCTTGTGCAGCGCCAATATGCTCATGACAAGACTGCGCTGGAAAATCGCAAAGACGGCATCAAGGATTACGGCAAAGTGATGGACGATATAGCTGCGCTCCACGCCAAGCTGAACCAGGAGGCAGGAACGAAGGCGAACCTCGTTGAGGTCGCCAAGCAGGTCGCACCGATCGTCGAGTCACTGAAGACTACGCTCGCGGATATTCAATCGAGGTCGAACTAAGTTATGAAGACACCTAAGGCGGTTTCGCAATCTTCCACGACTCTTTCCGACGATCAGATGCAGGCGTTGGCCCAATCTTTTCATGATATTGCCGTCGAGGTTGGCCAGGTTCGTCTCAACGCGATTGCTACTGGAAGTAAACTTACCGATCCGAATATCGTCCAACTGCAGGGGAATGTATTTTCGTTGATGAACATCGCTGCGGGCTTTGCGATGCAGGATGCCAACCTGACACTCGACAATGCTGACCAGGCAGTGAGTCAGATTTCGCTCGCCACCAAGGCGGCCGATAAGGCTCTGAATAAACTTCAGAGTATCGATAAGGCAGTTAATATTGCTTCGTCCGTCATTGTTCTCGCAATGGCCATCTCGACCAAAAATCTAGATCAGATTGTTGCGGCGTCGAAGTCGGTGGTGACTGCAGCAGGCGTTTCTCTTTAGATAGAAATACTGAAGCTGCCTCTAATGAAGCAACTCTTCGTTGCGGCAGGTGCGTGAGTGGGCGCCTCCCATTTCTTCATGAGGAACTCATAAATAAAAAATAGTCAATAACACTAACGAGACAAATACACGACACCAAAAAGACAATCGAAACCGCAACTTTAATGATCTATTCTCGTCTTTTACTCGTAGCAGGGTTATCCGACGAGGTAACTCTTTTGAGGAATTCATCGAATGATTCAGAGACTTAAATATTTCGCGATTACTTTGGCCCTTTTTGTTGCGCTCGGCCTTACTTTTGAGCGTCAGGCTCACGCTTATGTTGATCCGGGCTCCGGGCTTTTGATTTTTCAGGGCATCAGCGCAGTTTTCTCCGGTGCTTTGTTTTATTTTCGCCGCCGGCTCAAAAACATCTTTGTCCGCTCCCCCAAAGACATCCCACAATCCAGCCGTAGCTTATAGGCTCCGTTGACATCAGCCGGAATGGCGCTATAGCCTTTTTCTAGAAGGCGTCGGATTTTTGCGCTTATCCCCATCTCCTGATCAAACGCCGGTGTTTAATGCTGGCCTATTGTTACCTGACTTCGAAAGAAACCCGGCCGTGAAGCCACTCACTCATCCCGTCACGGTCGCCTTCGGTCTGGCCAATCTGTATTTGCTCGATCTGACCGGTCCCCTGATCGCCACAGACCATGATCTGATTTACCATCTCGTCGGATCCGCTTCTCCGATCATCATTCCGATCATTGTCTACGTCGTTGCGCTGTCGATTGTTTTTGCGGCGCTCCTGTTTCTCGCCGAAAAGCCGGGCGCTCACCGGGTCATTATCTGGTCCGCGTTTATTCTTGCTTTGCCTTCGATCTTCCTCCATACATTTGCCAATTTTTCTGGAATGGAAATGCCCGACTGGCTTACCTATTTCGTTGTCGGAGTGTGTTTGTTTGCACTGATCGGAATCTCGATCTTCTGGAGGAGATTCGTTGTCCCGTTTGAAAAGATTCAGCGTCTGGCAGCGTATGTCCTGGGCCTCTTTTCCTTCACCGGTCTTCTGATTTTCGGACAATTGGTCTGGAGTTGCTGGCAGGCGCGCAATCTGAATCCGGCTCCTGTACTTCATGCGGCTAAACCTGCCTCAGATGTAATACAGCCCCACTCGCGTATCATCTGGGTGCTGCTCGACGAGCTCTCCTATCAGCAGCTATACGAACGACGTTTTCCCGGCCTCGGACTTCCTGCTTTCGACAAGCTCGCCGCTCAATCTACGGTCTTCACGCAAGTCATTCCTGCCGGAATGTACACCCGTTACATTCTTCCGACACTTTTCACAGGAATAGCTTCCAGCGCCGTCAACATCTCGGCCCGTGGACTTCTCGTTTCCCTTAAAGATCCCACGGATGGAAAATGGAGATCATTCCAGCAGCACCAGACTGTCTTTCAGGATGCTATTGACGCTGGCTACAAGACGGGCGTTGCCGGGTGGTACAACCCCTATTGCCGCATCATGCCGGAAGTCCTCGATCATTGCTTCTGGACCTATCGTGAATCAACTCCAGCTAATCTTTCTCCTAACCGCTCTCTCGCTGTCGATCTCCTGCGCCCTTTCCGTTACCTCTGGCTGGACACGAAACACCTCTTTGGGCGTGGCCCCGGCTCACCATCCGACGAACGCCGCGATATCCGGCAACACTCCACAGACTATCAACGTCTCCGCGTGGCTGGGGATGCGTTTCTTGCCGATCCTTCGATAGACTTCCTCTTCCTCCACATGCCGATCCCTCACCCTTACGGCTTCTATGATCGTAAAAAGAGGGCCTTCAGCACCAAACATACCTCTTACATCGACAATCTCGCGCTTGCCGACCGTTATCTCGCGCACATTCGCCAGCTTCTGGAGCAAAAAGGCCAGTGGGATTCATCAACCATTCTCGTGATGGGTGATCATTCCTGGCGAACTACTCAAATATGGAAGGACTCCATGACTTGGACCGACGAAGACCAATCGGCGAGCGGCGGAGAGTTCGATCCTCGTCCCGCATACATTCTCAAACTGCCGAATCAACAGATCGCAGCGCGTCTCGATCAACCTTTCTCCGCGATCAATACACGAGGTCTCCTTGATGCTCTTATTCAAAACCGTCTGCAAACGCCATCCGATCTACAGACATGGGTGAGCCAGCAGAGACCAAATGCTGCAGTGGCCAGCAAGTAGCCATTCCCTCCTGTTAATTGAAAAGTACACAGAACCGAGCTGATCACTTACCGTGTCTCGAGACCCGCGATAGGGTAGAAGATGCTCTGGCGTTCCGCGCCTCCGAAATTTACTGATGCGTGTGAACGCCACCATAGCGGCCATCTTGGCACTCGCAGCGTCGTCTCTCGTGCCAGCAGACGCCTCGGCCAGAGCAGCTCGTCACCCTGTTCACAAAAGCGCTGTCGCTTCTCCAACTCATCGCAAGGTGAACCCCAAAGTTACATACGCAAAACGATCTCCGGGAAAGCGCAGCGCTTCCATCGGTCACGCTCCGACTAAAAGGGCCGCCGCGCACACTCACTCGCGCCGAGTCACAAGTTCTTCCGCCAATAAGAGTGAAGCAACATTTGAAAGAACGAGACTTCTCAGCGCCGAAGAGGTGGCGGCGACTCCGATCATTCTGCCAAGCCTTTACAACAAACGTGGCCGTCTTATCGTTCCTCCGCCGCTCAAGGGTTCGCGCGACATTCTGATGCACCAGAACCTCGTTGCCGATCGCGATGGTCTCGACCGCATTCAGGATGATGAGGATCTTCTCGACATGCGCAGAGACAGGCTGCTGGTTTCGCTTCCTTCGGATAAGGCACTTCAGATCGATGATCGATTGCCAATGAACCGGCGGTACTGCCGTCCGTGGACGATGGAGTTTCTTATCACACTTGCACGAGCGCACTATGCGCAGTTCCACACTCCTTTGCAGGTGAACTCAGCTGTTCGAACAGTCGAATTTCAGCAGCATCTTGTCCACATCAATGGCAATGCAGCACCGGCGGAAGGTGATACGGCATCGCCCCACCTAACCGGGCAGGCTATCGATATTGCTAAACATGGACTTTCTCTCACGGAGATTGCATGGCTGCGCGGCTATCTTCTGCCACTGGTGCAACAAGGGAAGATTGATGTGGAAGAGGAGTTTCAGCAGGCGTGTTTTCATATCAGCGTCTACAAAAAATATCTTCCTCTGGATGGTCCGAGAACCAATCCAGATATCTCGCATCATGGTGGAACAACGGCGCTAGCCACTACTTTGCGCTAGGCTAAACGCTCTCGCGGCGGCCAGTTCTCCAGCTCGTGTAGGCCGCATCGAGCGCACGCATATTCCTGACGCCGTCCGCACCTGATGCGGCAAAGCTGCCTTCTCCCAGGAAAGCAGCGGCGAAGCTGTCGAGCATCCGAGTATAGCCATCGTTATTTTCGACGGTAACGGTTTCGATCAACTCGCCACCCTTGCGTACGACGATTTCTACAGGGCGGTCTACGGTTAGGCCATTTTCAGCGATTAGTACGCCCTCGCTTCCGGTGACTTGAACGACGGTTCGATAGGGAGCCCGGGCGCTTGCGGTTACGTTTGCATAGATTCCGCCAGTCATCTCCAACTGGAGCGAAGCAATTGCTTCAACCTGGCCCGACGCCTCGTCCTTTCTCGCGACAGTGCTGATACTGGTCACATCCTCATCAAGGATGAATCGAAGCGTATCGATGCAGTGAACCCCAACGTCGGCAATCGGGCCTCCGCACGCGAGACCAGGATCGCAGATCCATTTTCTCGGCGCTTGTGAGGCCGGATAGGCATATTCCGCGTGAGCCAGTTGCGGTTGTCCGATGCGGCCACTTGAGATCTGCTCGCGCATCCAGTCAAGGCTGCGATTGTAACGAAAATTCTGTGCGACACCAAAGAGAACTCCGGCGGATTTTGCAGCGTTGACCATCTCCTCAGCCTCGGCCGCGGTCATTGCCAAGGGTTTTTCGCAGAGGACAGACTTTCCGTTTTGAAAGGCCAGGAGCGCGTCTTCGCGATGCATGGCATCCGGTGACGTGATGAAGACGACATCGACATCGGGGGAAGAGCAGAGCGCTTCGCGTGTGGGGAAGTTAGCGGCGATGCTGTACTCAACGGAGTTTTTTGAGGCAAGCGCCTGATCTCTGCGCCACATTCCACTGAGTGTTGCAAGCTCACACTTTGCAAATGCGGGCAGAAGACGTCGGACCGCGTGATGACCGAAGCCGAGAATAGCAAAACGCACACTTGGCTGCGCCATGAATGCTCTCCAGGTTGGTTGGGATTCTAGTGTGCGTCGTTCTTGAAAATCTCTTCGGCGAAGAAGTTTTCAACCTTGGCCTGATTGTGAACCATCTCCAGGTAAGCGGCCTTGAGCAACTGCGATCGCCCTAGCTGCAACTGCTGGCGAATCGCCTGCTGCACGCGAGGATCGTTGAGGTCGCGTTGCCCCGGAGGATCACGCGAGAGCAGCTTATAAATTGCGTACCCTACGGGCTTCTTCGACTGGGGATCGATGATCGGCAGAATGTCTGTGATCTCGCCGGGCTTCAGCTTCGTAATCGCATTGAAGATGGCGGGGTCTGAGTGCATCTGCGACTCGCCCACAAAGCCCATGTCCCCTCCGTTTGCCGCTGTTTCCGGCTGCTCGGAGAAGTTCATCGCAAGCGTGCCGAAGTCTTCGCCGCTGTCCAGGCGGTTTTTCAAGGCCTGGATCTTTCTCTTCGCCTCGATATCATTGGTTGCCTTGCTGTTCTGCAGATTGCCCGCCTGCGTTGACGGAATACCGGTAACCTGAATCTGCGCGAGATGATATTGCGTCTCGATTAGGTTGTACTCGGCCTTGTGCTGGTTGAAGTAGTTCGCGACGTCCGCATCGGTAACGTTGATCTTCGAGTTGATCTCTTTATTGATCAGCTTGTTGATGGTGAGGTTCTGCCGAATGAGATGCTTGATATCGTCAATCGTCTGATCGCCACTCTTCAGCCAAGCCTGGAACTGTTCTTCAGTGGGATAGTGAGCCTTCATCTCGGCAAATTTGGCGTCGACCTCTTCATTTGTTGCCGTCAGATTCATCTTCGCCGCGCGTTGTTGCACGATCTCGTTGTCGATCATTCCGTGCAGGACGTTCAATCGCAACGAATCGGCCTGTTCCTGGGGGAGCTGTCGCTGTTGAGGAGCCTCTCCAAGTTGCGCCTGATAGCCCTTCTCCAATTCTTTCCGCATGATTGCGTGGCCATTCACCGTGGCGACGACATCGGCGTTATGTCCACGGTTGCAGCCTGCGAACTGTAGAAATCCTGAAGCGACTAACAGAACAATGGGAACCGGAATCCGGCGAAAAGAGTGCATAGGAAAAGAGCAATTGGTCTCGGTCAGCAAGGTCGGCACGTCCGCTATCTCCTGAATTCTTCCGTTAGTTACCTGGCTTCGCAGCCGGCGAAGTTTCAGGCTGACCCTGAACCGGGGCAGCCGGAGCCGGAGGCGGCGTCTGGCCCGAGGCAATCAACGCGTTATCGATAATACGGTATACATACTCGAGCGGTAGAGCCCCTTCGACTTTTTCTCCATTGATAAAAAGGGCAGGCGTCGAGTCAACGCCAAGAGATTCACCGAGCTTAAGCGAAGCCTTGATCGCAGTATCGTCCTGCTTGGTAACGCATGCATTCAAGACGTCGGGGTTTACCTTCTGTCGCTTGCCCTCCTCACGTGTCAGCATGTCCAAGCTATCGTTCGCCTTAGCGAGGCTCTTCTCTTCGCCGCCTATCTCCGATGCGTGCGCGTGGATGTAGTCCACGAGATTCCAATACCCGATTTGACTCTGGGCACCCACGCAGTTCGTATCGACCGCCGCTCGCATGGCCCATGGATGTTGATCGAGAGGGAAATCGCGGTACACGATGTGAATCTGGTCCTTGTAACGCTCTGTCAGAGCGGGAAACAACTGAGCATGCATCTTTGCGCAGTAGGGACACTCCAAATCATCAAAACCCACGATCAACACTGGAGCATTTGCTGGTCCGCCACGGCCGGGACGACCTTCCGCACTTACGAGCGCCTTGGGATCTTTGCTGATGTCGTATTTGCTGAACTGTGCGAGCGTTTTGCCATCCGTTGAAAGCAGGAACGTGATCGGCTTACTTGTCTTTTCATCCGCCGTGAAGGTTACCTGGATCTCATCAAAATCCGGCACGTTGCTTTTCGTCCGAGGTCCAATGTGAATCTGATAATCGGGCGAAATCGACGATTTCGAACGGATCAGTACCTCTACTCGCCGCGCAAGCTCTGGAGAGAGTTGTCCTGATGCGTTTGCCGGGGTTTGGGCATGGCATCCAAGAGTAGCCAGTGTTAGCGCAAAGATCAGGGCTCGAAAGGGTTTCACAACGATAGGCACAATACCTCGATTATCTCACGCACAGGTGCTCCCAACTGCTGTAGTTACCTGCAAATCCTGCTCTGAATCCAGGTCAAAAGAGGCTCGCTGCGCGACGGAGATTTCCGGCAGTGCCGATGTTCAACAACGTGAAGTTGAACCGCTCGGAGGTCTCATTGCGCACTGCGCCCAATTCGTACTTCCGAACCTCGACACTGAAGCCGCAGCAGTCCCAGTTGTAAGAGCCCTGCAACGCACCATATTGGACCAAACCAGAATTGTCGGCCCGCAGATCCAGCCCTACATTTGCCGCTACGCCCAGGCCCGCCTTCGTGGGGGATCCATACCCCAACAGAAGCCGCAACTGATTGAAGTTCGAGACTGACGAGCTTACTCCTTCTGTAAAAAACCTCCCTGGAGCGTTTAGCTTGGCATAACTCAGGCCAGCGAAGATGTTGTTCTCGTGAACATCCAGCATCAGGTTATTGGACGTGAATTTCTTCGCGCCGGTATCGAGGTCGAAGTCCCATTCCACATCAAGATGTTCGGATGTTCGCCACCGGAGCCGCGAAACCAGTGGAGAGATCGCTCGCGGCTCGGTCAAAAATGCGATACCCGAGAAATTCAGCGTTGTGTCAAAGATATTTCGTCGCCCATTGATCACCGCCCCGCCGAACTTCTCATCGAAGAAGTATTTTTGGGTCAGCCGCCAACTGATCAACTCCCGACTACCGCACAATGGCAGCTTCGATTCCGCATCGACTGTCTTCGCATAGACCCGCCCGCCATCCTCATCGGTGTCGTTCCACTCATTATCAGCGGATGTCTTTTCCCTGCATAGGCGAGTCTTTACCGGCCTCAGGAAGAGCCTTTGAGTTACGCCATACTCCAGTTCGTTCGTGTCACTCGCGACATCAACGCTGTCGAAGCGCAGCACGTTCAAAAAATTATCGATTCCCGCGACATATCTATATGTGAGCTCCGGCTCAATCGTATGCTTCACGTCATTTCCGCCGAAGAGTTTCTCGACGCCATGGGACTCGAAGGTACGCTCGACGACCGGCGCGCGCAGGTCAACTTCTGCCTCGATATCGGCACGGTTCAGAGGGGTTGGGAGCTCCACCGGGAGTCCGGGAGTGTAGGGCGTCTGCCTGCTTCGGCTATACAGTGTCTCGCGTGCTCCGACCGACGAGCGCAATCTCCAACCCCCAAAGCTCAAGGGATAGGCGATCTCGGGATGCAGATCGAGCCGCTGCGTAAGACCTCCCGTTGCAAAGTTGGGCTGTACCCGGGACAGGCCAGCCCACGATCCACTCATTGTCCACTGCAAGTTGCTGCTGCCGATCGCATGATCGGTGCTGGTGAAGTCAACCGACGGCACATGAAAGATACGCACCTGTTCCTCGGGCGTCGCAGGCGATGTAGGAGTCGCTGGGACTGCTGCCATTTTCAGTCCCTGGTACCGATCGGCGCGCGCGGACTCCGCATATCCATCTGCTTCGTGGATGCCATAGACGATGGAAAGAATGTCACTGGATACGGCGAGGCTGAAGTTTTCCGCAAAGGCCTGCCGGTACGCATACGAGCTAAGGTATTCGGCATCAGCGACCAGGCGTGTCTCCGGAGTAAAGTCGCGGCGCCCGGAGAAAATGACATCTTCGCCGCCTTGATTGAGGTAGACCCCATTCGTTGTTATGCCGCGGTCCAGCAGACCCGAATACCGTGCCTTGGCAAAATCGTTCCCCAGCCCGTGATATCGAAAGGCCGCGGATTGCTCCCACCCACGCAAGGAATAGTACTGGGCTCCCACCGTCAGATCAGTGCTGCGGTTGATTGCCCAGTAATAGGACTCGCCAAAGGTGAATCCTTTGGTTGATGAGTATCCGGGGACCGGAATCAGGAAGCCGCTCTGCCGTTGTTCCGAATCCATCGGATGCGTTACATAGGGCATAAACAGCAGCGGGATATTCATCATGCGGAAGACGCTGTTTTGTGCCTTTGCTTTTCCTCCGTCCATATCGACGCTGAACCTGGCAGAAGACAACATCCAGTCAGGGTCCGGCAACTGACAGGTCGTCAGTGTGCCTTCATAGATCTCGTATGACTCGGGGCCGGTGCGCACGACCATCCGTCCCGTAAAGAGAAAGGGATTGCTGCTGGCGTAGGTCGTTCCATGGCCGGAATTTTTTAGGCCGACCGAGCCTGTGACATCATAGAAACGCCCTGTCTGCTGATTGAGGTTTAAGGTGCCGTGACTGGCTGTGATGTCCTCATGATTGGGGCCTCCACTGATGTGAAGGTGGCCGTTGGCGGTCAGTTCACCTGTCTCCCGGTTGTACTCAATGTGGTCGGCATGGATTACGCGATCGCGGTACTTAATCACAACATCGCCGTCCAGAATGTAGACATTTCCCAGCATGGATTGGGTGTCGGATTCGATCGAGACCGTTGTCGTATCTTCTTTCGTCGGGAGTATCTCCGCAACGGGATACCGTACCGCGCTGGGCGAATCGGGAAGCACTGCCGGGAGGGTTGCCTGACTGATCACCTCCTGGGCGCTTAGATGTGGATGACTTGCAGCAACCAGCGTGGTAGTTATCAAGAGGTAAACAGTCCGAAGGAAGTTCTTTCGGAGGCCGATACGAGGGCCAAAGGCCAGCAATTCCTGCCATTTGGTCGTGGCCGTACGGAGCGCCCGTAAAGGAAGTCGGCGCTTTCCCGATTCTGGAACCCCTGGATCGTTCGGTTTGAAGCTTGTCAGACGCACCACACTTTTGAGGCTAAACGATTTTACGGAAGCGAGTTTGGATTTGAGCACAATGAGCGCGGCACAGCGAGATCTGCTACCACTCGACGAACCAATCGCGGAAACGGGAGCCATTCCTTCTGCATTAAGAGAAGAGGCGGCACAACGTTTGGCAGCACATCGCGCGCGCAAGACTCAGCGTAGTGGCAATTCCATTAGTTCTGCGAGCAATCCATCATCGGTAAATACTCGTACGGCGCGCATCGCTGCGGCCGTTGCCGAGCGTTATGCCCAATCCCAAAGCTATCGGGCCTTCCTCGCCGAGCAGGCTGAGGCGGCTATCCGCGAGGCCCAGGCAACAGCTGAGATCGCCGTGCTGAATGCCCAGGCGGTTGCAGATGCACAAAACCAACTCCTTGCGGAGCTGGATCAATGGTCGTTGACTCCCTCTATCCCCTCGGTGGCGACTGCACTGCATGATGAGTTGAGAATCACTGAAGCAGCCGCCAGCGCTGAAGCGAATGTTCCCACCCCCGGGTTGACCGTTCGCCTCTATGACCAGGATCAAGTGGATCCGCCGCGACCTAAGGATCCGCAGGTGCAAACTACCTCAAACCGAACCTTTCCACCGGTGTTTCTCGATGAGAATGAAGCCCTCGTTCTGGACGAAGAGATCGCGTTCCGGCAGGCGCCGGTTTTTGAGGATGCGTTGCCCGTGGACATTCCGGCCAACCTGATTGAGTTCCCGCGCCAACTCGTTGCACCGCGCAAGGCTCGGCCGCGGCTCGCCGAAGGCCCCTTGCGGGAGGACGTCGACAAATCTGCACGTGAAAATCCTGATACGGCGCAACTTCGTATCTTCGAAGTTGAACCCAGTCAGCTTTCCTCCGCTCCGGCTGTCGAATCTGCAGCGCCGGAGTGGTCTTCGATTCTGCTAACCGCCCAACCCGTCTCTACGGCCATTCAGGAGGTTCCGGAGGCGCCATTCCAGCCGATTCTTTCGCCCCAAACTGCGCCGTTTAGTCTACGTCTGATGGCTGCGATTGTTGACGGCTGTATTGTCGCCACTGCGCTGCTGGCCTTTCTTACGGTGGTCGCGCTCACGGTCGGGAAACTTTCAGCAGACCATAAAGTGGTCTCGGCTTCAGTTCCTATGACGACGCAGGCTGCTGCTATTACGATCGGTGCAACCTTTTTTGTGTTGACGCTGTTGTATCAGTTTCTCTTCTTCAGCTTCTCAGAGGCCACTCCTGGCATGCGGTATGCCAAGATTGCTCTCTGCACCCTGTCGGACGACAACCCGACCCGGGTAGCAATGCGCCGCCGGATTCTTGCCAGTGTCCTTGCAGCGTGCCCGTTTGGAATCGGATTCCTGTGGGCATGGCTTGACGACGACGGGCTTGGCTGGCACGACCGCATCTCGCGGATGTATCAGCGCAGTTATTGATGACACTGCCGTTGCCCCGCAAAAAGCTCATAGCAGGCAGGGGACAGGGATCTCCCTTTGAAGACAGCGGTCTGAAGATGTCGCCGGGAAATAAGTGGCTGGGAGAAGGCACACTTATATCGTGGGGAGGAATCTCTACCGGTCCCTATTCACATCCGAAATCGAAGACCCTAGGCTTGCGGCGCCTGCGCGACGGCCAACAACTCCGCCCCAACCGAACCAGGATCTCCTGTCGTACCCGCGACCATGTCGACGGTCGCTGCTGCCGTTACAAGCGCGCCAGTTGATGGAGCTCGCTTGGCCTGGAAGCACTGCCGGCAAAGCACCGGGCGCCCCTGGGTCGGCTTGAACGGTACCGTCGTCTCAATGCCGCATGCCGAGCATTCCGTGCGGGTTTCGGTCCGGGAGAGGCCAGCCGCAGCAGGCCCCGCACCAGCCTTTGCACCCACTCCAGCCCGTTTGGACTTGCATGGCTTGCAGCGCTTCGGGTCGTTTTTGAACTGCTTGTCGAAGAAAAAGAGTTGTTCCCCAGCGGTGAAGATGAACTCGCCGCCACAATCTGCGCAGGTTAAGAGCCGATCCACAAATTCCATACCGCTTCTCCCGTAGTTACCGAAGGAAAGACAATCAGGAATTGAACTTATTGACATCGCCTGAAGGTCAAGCCTTGTTGATGATCAATACTTCTCGGATTTAAAGGGGGCCCGGAAATTGCTTGATTTGCCAGTCAATGTGAGCCAATGGACAGGCTCTCTCTGCTGGTGCCAGTGGATGGCGGGAGTCCATCGGTCTGGCGGTTCTTGCGGCCGTCTCTTTTCAAACTCTTCGTAGGAAGAGGAGACGGCCGCGATGGTTGCGGAGCTTTATTAATCCTGCTCCTTACGGACCTTCTTGCGATTGCGCTTGCGAGCAAGCGCTTCTTTCACGCGCTTCTTTTCACCCGGTTTCAGATAAAAAGAGTGGCGCTTGACTTCCTTGATAATGTCTTCCGTCTGCACCTTGCGCTTAAAGCGCCGCAGTGCGTTCTCAAGGGGTTCGCCTTCCTGTACTCGAACCTCTGCCAAGAAAAATACACCTCCAAACGTTCCCAAACGGGTAGTTTCTAGAATACGCCAGTTTGTCGATGAAGTTACATAAAATCGTTAGTAATTTGACGTTGCGAAGCGATGAAAACCGCCGATTTCGGAGCCCAGGTTCGGTTCAGCGTAGAATTGAGTTCCATGATTCGTTCTTACCAGGGAATAACCCCAGTTATTCCAACAAGCTGCTATATCGACCCTTCCGCGCAAATTATCGGAGATGTCATTCTGGGCGAACACGCAAGCGTCTGGATGAATGCGGTGATACGAGGAGACGTTAACTCAATACGTATCGGCGCAAAAACTAATGTGCAGGACTGTGCGGTATTGCACGGGATGCGTTACATCTATCCAGTCATAGTGGGAGAGATGGTCACCATCGGTCACAATGCCACGGTCCACGGCTGTGTGCTGGAAGATGCGGTGCTGGTCGGAATCGGCGCGACAATTCTGAACAATGCTCGCATTGGTGAAGGATCGATCATTGCTGCCGGTGCGGTGATTCCAGAGCAGACGGTGATTCCGCCGAATTCGCTCGTTGCCGGCGTGCCGGGCAAGATTCGCCGGACGCTTGGGGACGAAGATAGGCAGATGATTCTCAAATACGCTCAGAATTATCTCGACTACACCGCTATCTATCTCAAAGAGTCCGTTGGTTCATAACTCTGCGTTATTTTTTCGCTAAACTGAGATATCAATGGGCATTCTAAAAGCAGTACGCGGAACCCGGGACCTTCTCCCACCGGAGACCGCACTTTGGAACCGTGTCGAAGCGACCGCACGGGCGGTTTTTTCACGTTACGGGTTTGGGGAGATTCGTACTCCTGTCTTTGAGGTGACTGAGCTTTTTGCGCGTGGTGTTGGCGAGGAGACAGATATTGTCTCCAAAGAGATGTATACGTGGGAGGACCGTTCGCGAGCCGATAGCGAGAGCGGGCAATCTCTGACGCTTCGGCCAGAGAATACTGCTGGGGTGGTTCGCGCTTACATCGAACACAAGTTGGCAGATAGCGGCATGTTGCAGAAACTGTTCTACATTGGGCCTCAATTCCGACGTGAGAGGCCGCAACGCGGACGTTATCGGCAGTTTTGGCAGATCGGTGCGGAGGTTCTTGGTCCGGCGTGGTCTGGCTCCGAAAGTCCTTTGCGCGATGCCGAGGTGCTCGAGATGCTTGGTGCCTTCCTGAACGAAGTCGGCGTCAGCAACTGGCGGCTTGAGATCAATTCAGTTGGTTCTTCTACCGATCGGCCTCGATATATTGCTGCTTTGCGAGAGGCCCTGGCGCCTGTTAAGGGGCTGATGAGTCCTGATAATCAGCGCCGCGCTGAGACGAATCCGCTGCGGGTATTGGACAGCAAAGATCCATTCGATCAGGAGATTGTCGACAAACTTCCAAAGATCGCCGATTTTCTGGACGATGCGAGTAAGGAACATTTCGTCCAGGTGCTCGCGGCACTTGATGCCTGCAATGTTCCTTACACGGTCAATCCTCGGCTTGTGCGGGGATTGGACTACTACACTCGGACGACGTTTGAGTTTACGGTTCCAGATGGGAGCGGCTTGGGGACGCAGAACGCGCTGCTTGGAGGTGGACGTTATGACGGATTGTCCGAAATGCTGGGTGGACCTAAGGCTCCTGGAATTGGATTTGCCGTTGGAGAGGATCGACTGATCCTGACTTTGCAGGCACAGGAGGGCGAAGTTGCCGAACCGAAGCTCGATGCTTTCATTGCTCCGATGGGCGTTGCGCAGAATGCCCTGGCGCTCGTTCTTGCGCAAGAGCTGCGCCGCGCTGGTCTTTCGGTGGAGATTGGCGATGGGAATTTCCGGCTGAAGAAGTCATTTGAAGCTGCTGACAAACTCGCTCGGCGAATGGTGATCTTTGGGGAAGATGAGGCGGCTTCCGGGATCCTTACAGTCAAAGACTTCAGCGCAGGCGAGCAGACGAAGGTACCACGGGCCGACTTGGCAAGTTTTCTTAAGAAAAGATGACACCTTAGTGTCTGCCTTGCTCGCGACTTTTGATCGTCCTGTTTTCATTCCTTCGCCCAAAGTTCGTACAATAAAGAAATCGTGACTTTAGACTTTTTAGGCAACTTGCAACGTACGCATAAGTGTGGCGATCTCCGCGCTGAACAGGCTGGCCAGGACGTCGTGCTGATGGGCTGGGTGAACCGGCGCAGGGACCATGGCAATCTGATCTTTCTCGATCTTCGGGACCGAACGGGTATTACACAGATTGTGTTGGACAAAGAGGTATCAGGCGAGGCACATGCTAAGGCTGAGGCAGCACGGTCGGAGTACGTTGTTGCCGTGAAGGGAGTCGTTCGGCGGCGCGGGGAGGGCCTCAGCAACCCGAATATGGCTACTGGTGAGATTGAGGTTGTCGCCAAGGAACTCCTGTTGCTGAATGAGGCGAGGACTCCACCCTTTTCTCCTGGCGAGGATGCGATTGCGAATGAAGAGGTGCGGCTGAAGTATCGGTATCTCGATCTGCGACGGCCGGAGATGCAGTCGAACTTTGCGCTACGCAGTCGGGTCGCGATGGCGATTCGGAATTATCTGGTCGAGCAGGGTTTCCTCGAGATCGAGACTCCGTTTATGACGCGGTCTACGCCTGAAGGTGCGCGGGATTATCTGGTGCCTAGCCGCGTTCATGCAGGGAACTTCTATGCTCTGCCGCAGTCGCCGCAGATCTTCAAGCAGATTTTAATGATCTCGGGATTCGACCGATATTTTCAGATTGCGCGATGCTTTCGGGATGAGGATCTTCGCGCCGATCGTCAGCCCGAGTTTACGCAAATCGACTTGGAAATGACGTTTCCGCAGCAGGCGACGGTGTTTCGTATTGTCGAGGGCTTTCTGAGTGCTGCGTTTGCGGCGGCGGGGATTCAGTTGAGTGCTCCGTTCGTGCAGATGACTTATGACGATGCGATCAAGAATTATGGGATCGATAAACCGGATATGCGGTTGCCGGCGATGATTTCGTTGACCGATGAGCTGACCACGGAGCTGCGTGAGGCTTTGAAGATTGAACAAGTGCTCCCGGTACTTGGGTTTGTAATTCCTAAAGCCGGCGGGTTGAGCGGGACGCAGAAACGTGGGCTTGTGGAAGAGATTCGCGGTTCGTTTGGTGATTCAGGCCTTGATTTTCTTGATGTCGCGCGATTGAAGACAAATGAGAAGTTCGCTCTGTTGGCGAATGTGATTGAGACGAAGTTGAATGTTGAGGCTGCTGATCTGGTGATTGTGATAACCCCTAAGATTGGGACACCGGTGAAGTGGAATCACGATCCGCAGTGGATTTATAAGCGGGTCGGCGCGCTGCGACTGGAGCTAGCGAAGAAGTATGCGGAGAAGCATGGGCTTTTTGCGCAGACGGGGACGGCGGAAGACTTCAAGTTTGTGTGGGTTACGGACTTTCCGATGTATGAGTGGGATGAAGCGACGAAGACGTGGAATGCGGCGCACCATCCATTCACTTCACCGCATGAAGAGGACATCAAGGCCGGGCGGTTGACCAGTGACAAGGGTGCGGTGCGGGCGCTGGCTTACGATATCGTGTTGAATGGAACGGAGTTAGGGTCGGGGTCGATTCGAATTCACCGACAGGATGTGCAGGCGGAGATCTTCCGGTCGCTGGGGATGAGCGATGCGGAGGCGAAGGAGAGATTTGGATTCTTCCTGGATGCTCTGGAATATGGAACACCCCCGCATGGCGGCATTGCATTGGGGTTGGACCGTATTGTGATGATTCTGGCTGGAGCTTCGAGTCTGCGTGAGGTGATTGCGTTTCCGAAAACGGCGAAAGCTATTGATTTGATGGTGGATGCGCCAACTCCTGTGAGTGATGCACAGATGCGGGAGCTGCATCTGAAGATTGCGCCGCGAAGCTGAGGGATGATTTCCTGATCTTCCTTTCCTTCTCCTTTCTCAGGGGGCGCAGGCCTGTTTTTTGCATATTTTTTTTTGGGTGGTTGCGGCGCGTTTTCCGCTACTTATGGGCGTTTTTTGGGACGTCGACCAATTTCCCGGGTCTTTCCCCCTTCTTTTAAGACATATTTTTCGATCGGCTCGTCGGTTCTGAGGAAAAACTGAGGGAGGGATTTCTTTTTGATCCTGTGATCGCAATCCCGTTGCGATCTGAGGCGGGCGCCGATGGACGGTCTCGAACTGGAATCCAGTAACATCATCGCAAGCGCAATCATCCTGAGTTCCCCCAAGAAATTATGAAACGGCACGTCCTCCTTTACGGCATTGTTGGCGGCATCCTGGTCGTTGTTCTCCAGCTGACGCAGTACCGTTTTCTGGTGATCGAGCATTCGGCTGAGATTTATGGTGCCCTGATAGCTGCCATCTTTGCCGGTCTGGGCATCTGGCTTGGTCTACGGCTGAAATCGTCGCGCGAGCGAGTCGTGGTTCGGGAGGTTCCTGTCCCTGTGACTCAAGCTGGTGCTCGGTTTTCGCCGAATGATAAAAAGCGTGAAGACCTGAGCATTACTCGGCGCGAGCTGGAGATCCTCGAGCTGATCGCGCAAGGGCTGAGCAACCGTGAGATCGCCGCCAAGCTTTTCGTCAGCGAAAACACAGTCAAGACTCACTGCAGCCGTGCATTCGACAAGCTTGGAGCCAAACGGCGCACGCAGGCTGTGCAGCTTGGCAAGGAGTTTGGCCTGATCCCGTGAAGTCGGTGGGGAAAGCGGCTGATTTCGTCATCCGAATGCGTGATTTTCGCCTGAAGACGACAAAATCACCCGAAAGCATGACGACATTTGCCTAGCCGATCGCGCTACGCTGGCTCTACTTCAATTCAAAAAAGGAAACAACCATGCGTAAGACGATCCTCAAATACGGACTGATCTCCGGTTTACTGTGCGCGGCGATGTTGGCCGCTGTGACGCCGTTCGAAAACAGCAGCAGCTTTAGCCATGGCTACCTGGTCGGCTATACGCTGATCGTTCTCTCGTTTCTGCTGGTCTTCTTCGGCATCCGCTCGTATCGCGACCGGGAAGCGGGCGGCCAGATCACCTTCGGAAAGGCCTTTCTGATCGGCATTTCGATTACGCTGATTGTCTGCGTCTTCTATGTGGTTGCGTGGGAGATTATCTACTTCAACTTCATGCCCGACTTTATGGATAAGTATGCGGCAGCTATGGTCAGGAAGGCGCAGGCATCGGGGATGAGCGCTGCAGCACTGCAGGCGCAGCTTGAACAGATTCAGAGGATGAAGGAGCATTACAACAACGTGTTCTACAACGCAGCCATCACCTTTTTGGAGCCGTTTCCGGTGGGTTTGGTGATGACGCTGCTCTCCGCAGCCATCCTGCGCAAGCGGGCCCAGCCGCAACCGGCATCTTCGCCGCTGCCTGCGTCCCATTGAGGGATTTGGGTAGTGGGTCAGGCTGACTGAGGAATACCTCAGAGGTTGAAGCCGTGCCCTGAAGCACGACTTCGAAACTGATCCACTACCGAAAGATCCACTTCGATATTCGCGGCTTCGGTTTACACCATTCTCTGGCGCTTTAGTCGTCGTGGGCGTGGTCGGCGGGAAGGTTTTTGCCGGACCAGAGGAGCTGGGAGGTCCATGGTTGGGGCGGGGCTGACCAGAATGGGTCGATGGGTGGGAGGCCTAGCGGGAGGAAGGCGGCGGAGCAGAGGTAGAGGCTGCCGGTAGAGATGTAGGTCTCGCCCAGGCTGGGTTGGTGGCCGGCGAGGCCGATCTGGAGCCAGCCTTCGGGGGTGAAGGTTCCGGTGGGTTCGAGGGTTCGCTGAATGACTGCGGCCAGCGCGGTGCGGACCTGCGCGGGAGCGAGAGTTTCGGGGAGAATGTTGTGGCGGGCGGCGTCGGCGAGAAGATGGAAGGCTCCGCAGCGATAGGTGACGGAGCGGCCTATTGCGGGGTAGGAGCCGTCGGGAGCGATAAGGCGTTCCTGAATTGCAGCGTGGCGGCGTGCTCGCTGGTGGATGGGGTCGCGCATTGACGACCATGCGGGGGATTGGGTGGCGAGCGTATCCATGAGTTGGAGGAGATAAGGGTGGATGACGAAGCTGTTGTAGAAGTCGGAGTGAAAGTGGGGGCCATCGCCGTAAATGCTGTCGCCGAGGTACCAGGATTGGAGCTCGCGGAGGGCGTAGTCGACGCGCATGCGGTCCCATGGTTGGTGGAGGGCGAAGAGGAGAGCCTCGTTGATGGCGGCGAAGAGGAGCCAGTTGTTGAAGGGCGGCTGGACAGTACGCTCGGTGACGAGGGCTTCGGCGAGACGATGTTGCGTGGTCGCGTCGAGTTTCGCGAGGAGTTGCGTCGGTGCTCGTAGGAGGGCGAGCGCGAGGAAGGATGAGTCGACGAGGGTCTGGGCCGATTCGCCGAAGGACATGCGGTCGGGCGAGGCGGGGTCGAGCGCGGAGGCGATTCCGACGAGGGCGTAGCTTCGATAGCGTGTGCGGAGAGTTGTCTCTTGTGGGGTTTCCGCAGGGGACGGTTCGAGTTCAAGCCAGGGTGCGATTCCGGCGAGGAGACGGCCAAGGGCTTCGAGGTGGGTACCTACGGCGCGGGACTGGGTTTGGCCGGGTGCGGCTTCGATGGGCATGGTGCGGCGGAGGGTGCGGCCGTTGAGGGCTTTGAGGACCGGTTCGGAGACTAGCTGGAGTTGATGGAGCCAGTAGGATCGGTCGTTAGGTGTGGTAATTGCGGTTGTGCTCGATTGGATTTCCGCGGGGAGGGTGGTGGCTGTTCCGGCGGCGAGCGTGCTGAAGAGGAAGTTGCGGCGGGTGGGTTTGATCTGCACAGTCTTGTTATAGATGACTGTGGATTGTCTGGACTATCGATATATGACGCAGGACTTGAGGGGTTAGCCGAGCAACAAGCAGGTCCTTCGACTGCCCCTCTCGCGACGAGACTGCGAGAAACTCAGCTCAGGATGATAATTTTTGGGATTGGATGAGATCAGCGAGAGGGATGTGTCAGTTCATCCATCGTTTGTCGTTTGGGTTTTTGCGGAGCTCGTCCGGGTCGACGTAGCGGCCGTCTTTGTCGAAATGGATTTCGCGATTTTGCTTGCGCATGTAGACCTCGAACTTGCGGGCGGCGCGGCGGCGTTTCCAGCGATAGTAGTTGTTGCGGAGGCCGAAGAAGCTTTCGCTGAGACCGAAGGCGAAGCCACGGCGTGGAGCGAATTTGACGTAAAGGAATCCGCAAAGCGCGCCGGAGAGCTGGAGGAGCGCGCCGAAGCTGTCGGCCTGCTTGAGAAGGACGGCGACGGCGATGAGAATGTAGATGGCAACCATGTACTTGGCCTTGATGCGAATGAGGAACCAGAAGAGAAATTCCTGGTCCCCGAAGATCATGGCAATGGCGACGAGCATACCGAAGATTCCGGCCCAGCAACCAGTGTCGGCGGCGTCGGGACGGAGGCCGAAGATATGAGTGAAAGAGATGGCCGAGGCAAGGATAGCTCCGCCCATGACGGAGGTGAAGTAAAGCTCGCCGAGCCAGCGGCCGCCGAAGGATGGTTCGAGAAGCGAGCCGGTAAACCAGAGGGTGAGCATGCCGAAGAGGATGGAAAGGATGCCGGGATTGATAAAGGAGTAGGTGACGAGTTGCCAGACTTCTCCGTGAATCACGGCGAGAGGTTCGAGGAGGAGGTGGGCGAGAAGAGTGGATGCAAGATGAGGAGCGACCCATCCGAGAAGAGCAAGAGCGAAGAAGGCGGCGACGTTGGCGAGGATGAGCTTGCGAGTTACTCCGGCAAAGGCTGGGAGGCTGAGCGAGATGGGTCCGGAGCGCGGCATGGTGTTCTTATTTCATCATGTTTGGGGATGATTGGGTTTTGCGGAAGTGGTTGATTGGATTTTGGGTTCCCGAAACGGTCGGAAGTGGAGAAACCGCGCGGCCCACAAATTGCGTGAACCGCTTCGGTCGAGAGCAATGCGTAGCAATGGTTAGTTATTGGCTGGGGGTGGGGTTGTTCCGGGGACGGCTCTTCTGGGTGGGGGAACGGGGTAGACTGCGGCGCTGCGGTGGCCTGCTGCGTCGACCGAGCGGACTCCAAAGATAACGTTGTCTTTGGAAATGGGGAGCGCAATGGTGGTGTCAGAGCCTGCAGAGACGAAGGTGGTCCAAGTTGGCTGCTCGGTGTCGCGATAGACGACTTCAAAGGTTGCGTCGGCAGGGAAGCCTGCGGGTTTTTCCCACTTGAGGACGGTGCGGGTGTCGTAAGGTGGGTTGAGGACGGCGACTTTTTGCGGCTGGCCAGGTGCGGCGGCGAGCGTGGCGAGCGTGGCGGAGTTGAGGCGCGTGACGTTGGCTATGTAGTCGAAGTCGTCGTACTTGATGTCGTCGGCGTACTCGATGCCATTCTCGGTCCGTGGGGTCTGATGCTGGTGGTTGAAGTTTTCGAGCCACTCGGTGAATCGGACGGCGGCGATGCCTTCGTTGGAAAAGCTGGTGTGATCGCCGCCGCGGCCGAAGCGATCGCGACGGAAGATCATGACAGGGTGGAAGGCGGGAACCATGCGCATGGCCATGTTGTGGGGCTGGCCTGCGGGTGTACCGGCGGAGAGGCGCTGCGAGCCAGGGCGGAAGTATGTGTGGTCGATGTCGACGATGGCGCGGGCGAGTTCGCGTGCGGGGGAGTCGTTTTCTGCACCGATGGTTTGGATCTGGCGAAGCTGCTCAAGCGTGGCGGGGCCGGGGACTCCTTCGGAGAAGACGCGGACGGCGGATTTATCTGCGCCGACTGCGCCGGGAGTGGTGTCGCCGCCTACGATGTCGTTGTTGAGCACAGCTTCAAGATCCCAGCCTTGCGATTTGACGTATTGCGCGAAGTGACGGCTCCCGTTGAGACCTTGTTCTTCTCCGGCTACGGCAAGGAAGATGATGGAGCTGGGGAATTTGAGTTTGGAGAGAACTCGTGCGGACTCGATAGAGACTGCGGTGCCGCTGGCGTCGTCGTTGGCGCCGGGCGCGGGGTCGCGAGTGTTTTCGTTGGTGGAGTTGCGCGAGTCGTAGTGGCCAGTTACGAGGACGTAGCGGCCGGCCTGAGCGATATCGGTGCCGCGGAGGATGGCGTAGACGTTGGTGAGCTTGGTGGGCTTGGTGATGCGCGAGCCTGGGGCGTTGCTGCCGGGTTCTACGAACTCGTCGCGTTTGACTTCGAGGCATCCGCCGCAGGCTTCGGAATAGCGTTTGAACTCTGATTCGATCCAGTCGGCTGCGGCGTTGATGCCGGTGCCGGGAGGAAGATCGGTTTCCATGCTCGAGAGCGTACTTCGATTTTTGAAGCTGACGAGTTTGGTGATCGTGGCTTTGATCTGATCGGGAGAGACCTGCGTGAGCGCTTGTGCGATGGCGGGGTCTGCCGGGGCGGGCGTGATTGGCTGACCGACTGCTGTGGATGTGGGCGGGCCGCCCGGAGCGGGTTGCTGTGCCTGAAGAACGCTGAACGAGAGCAAAGACGAGGCGACGATAACGCGACTGAAATGAAGGAAGAAGCGAGGGCCGGCGGTCACGATTAAATCTCCTTGTGGAAACCAAAAATGTATTGCCATCGTACTGCTTGACGAATGGGCGGGAAGACCGCTAAATAAATAACGGGGGTTGTCCGCGAGTGCTTTTCCCATTAATGCTATAGACGGATTCTATAGGCAGGTGGGCGAACCCAAAATCAGTGGAGGCGCGAATATGGCTGTTGTCTGTCCGGAATGCGATAACCCGATTGTCGTCGATGCCGACGAAGTAGAGGAAGGCGAGACGGTGCAGTGCGATGAGTGCGGGATGGATCTTGAGATCGTATCGGTCGATCCGCTGGAGGTAGCAGCGATCGATGAGAGCGGCTACGACGATGAGGATCCGATGCACACGGAGGATGAGGACGAGGAATAACAAAGAGTGTCGTGTCGAATTTTTTGACCGACACTTTATACTGGGTTTATGAATCGTATCTCTGTTCCGTTTCTATCTTTTGCCCGCAACGTTGTTCTGGCCTTGAGCTGCATGGCGATGTTTTCTGTAACTGTCGAAGGTAGGGCTGTGTTCGCACAGGATCGTGCTCCTTCGCAGCGTGTTGTATCCGGGAAGGTGACCGATGCCGACAGCGCTCCGATTAAAGGCGCCGTGGTTTATCTGAAGGACACACGGAGCCTTTCGGTGAAGAGCTATTTTTCTGATGCGCAAGGGGAGTACCGGTTTGGGCAGCTCTCGCAGAATACGGACTATGAGATCTGGGCCGAAAATAATGGGAAGAAGAGCGCAGTGAAGACGATCAGCTCATTCGATAGCAAGAGCCAGTTCACCATCAATTTGAAGATTGATAAGTAGTCTCTATATCTGGGCGTTGAGGTTCATAGTCTCACGTCCCAGGTATAAAACGCCGAACAACGTGTCCTTCAGCATCAAAAAAATCCAGGCTTGCCGCTCCATCAGCAGTGACCTGCATAACGAGACGTTTTCTGCCCTTGTCATCCATCAGTGACACAACGGATGCACCATCATCCTTGCGTCCTACCCAGATTCGGCGGCTCTGATCGTTCACTGCTAGTCCCGCAAAGCGATTGTCCTTATCGTCCACGCCGACAAGCTGCACAATCTGGGTTGCTCCGTATTTGTCGAAGGAGAGACTGCCGCCTGAGTCTACGACCTCGCCTCTTGCGTTGCGATGTCCACCAAAGATCAAGCCGCCGTTTTCTGTTCCCTCATCGTTGAAGAAAAGCATTCCTGCCTGTGGCCTGTCTACTTTGGGAGATTCCTTACCATTGATGATCACCCCGGGCATCCGGTCGTGATCGGAGACGACCATTCGCAAAGTCCCGTCGGGCTCGACGATATCAATACGGTGGACTTGGATCTCATCGAAGACCTGGTGGCGATTGGGCTTTGCCCCCATCAGCAGGACCACAGCGAATGTCGTACTCAGGACGGCGGAGTAGGTAATTAAAATCTGCTGGACAGAGAGCTTCATGCACGACTCCCAAAGCTTCTGGATTTGCGTCCGATTGACGCGTAGGAGATACGTGCAGCTCTTTGCGATTGTTCCTGGGCTTTTGCGGGAAAGAGCGCTGAATCTGATGATCCAGCGCTCTTTGGTTTTGGACGGTTTAGTTGGCGATGCCTGGGTCTGGGGTGTCAATGCCGAGAGCGGTGGCGAGGGCATTGAGATGGTCCTGTTCGTCGCGGAGAATCTCGCGGAGGTCTTCGCCTAGTGCGAACTCGTCAAGGAGGTCGGCCTGTTTGACCCGGCGGCGATAGTTGCGGATGGTCTCTTTTTCATTTTCGAGGTCGAAGCGAAGCATCTCTTCGGCTTTGTCGGAGGTTTTAACTTCCATGGGTATAACGGAGGGCATGCCGCCGAGGTTGTCGATCCAGAAGCTGAGCTTCAGGGCGTGACCGAGTTCCTCTTTGGCGTGGACTTCGAGCTCGCCGGCGATATTCATGTAGGCGGCTCCCTTGAGGACCTGAGAATAATTCACGTAAGCGATGATCGCCTGATATTCGCGAGAGAGGTCTTCGTTGAGGAGCTTAATGAGGTCTTTGCGGGTGAACTTTGCTTCTGCCATTTCTTCTCCAGTTCTCTTTTAAAAGGTTCAAACTCTATGATTCAGATTTCAAAGTTTCGGATTCCCATCGTCATGGAATTCTAACTGGAGTTTGCGGCGCGGATGTTTCTGTCACCCAAGCCTAGGGCTACCTGGAAGCTCTTGAGCCGGTCTCTTAGTTTCCGGGTGTTGGTGCCGCGGGTTGGGGGACGGGTGGACCGGGACGATTTTCACGAGGTTTGGGGACGAAGGGTTCAGGGTGCGACATTCCGCGATGGCAGGTTCCGCAGGTGATGACGTTAGTGGACTTATGATCGGCGAGCTGAGTGAGATATTTGGCGTTGAGATCGTCAGTCATCCTGATCATGATGCGAGCTTTTTCTTTGACGGGATTGGCGTCGGATGGAAGGTCGTTGCGTTTGGTTTCGGGGTTTCTCGCGTGACAGTACCCGCATTCAACACCCAAGTCGCCTTCGTACTGACGCATGAGTTTGACGACCTCGTCACCAGTCATGTCTTTGGGGAGAACCTTGAGGTTGGTGGGCTTGGGACGAGGACCTCGAGGCTGTCCTAATTGCTGGCTTTGTGGGGCCGCGGTGGGTGGTTCCTGAGCGGAGGCAGGTTGCGCGGAGAAGGCGAGGACACACACGCTGAGCGAGAACCGAACGAAGCGATTCATTCTGGATGAACTCTTTCCGAGAGATCTTTGTTCAATTGAAGATGAGTTACGTACGATGAGTTTCAGTCGAGGGCATCGGCTTGTGGCCAGTGTAATACACCGTGGTTGCGCGCCGCTTTCATAGAAGCAAGTGGCAGGCTTAGTTTGCGGTCCTCTCTCGGCACGAACTGATCGTCTGCCCCGGATGCAGCAATTATGGATTATTGGCCAGAGGTCATCGCTTTCAGATAGAGATATTCGAACTGCACGCCTGAGTAATAGGATTCCACACCGAGGCGCTCGTCTCTGCCGTGGGCGCGTTCGTCACCGTCTTCTATCGCCATGCCGTTGAAGCCGTAGCTGGGTATGCCCAGAGCCATGGTGTAGATGCTGTCGGAGGCTCCGGTTTCCATCTCCGGGAGGACAGTGAGACTGGGCCACATGAAGTGGACGGTCTCGCGCAGAGGCTTGAAGACGGTTTCGCTGAGGGGTGGTGGCGGTGCGGCTCCGCGATCAGAGCCTTTGCCGATGACGACTCCTGCGTTGTCGACGTAATCGACGGTGAGAGTGGGGTCGGCAAAGATACGGATGAGATCCTGGCGGACTTCTTCCTGCGAGTGGCCGGGAAGGATCCGGCAGTTGACGTTGGCTTGTGCGCGGCCGGGGAGTGCGTTGGGCGCGTGGCCGGCGGACATCATCGTGGCGACGCAGGTGGTGCGCATGGTTGCGTTGTAGACCGGCTTGGCGGAGAGACGCTGCATGGCTGCGGCGTCGGGCGGGGTTTTGAGGATAGCGCGGATGTCGTCGGATTCCTGTTCCTGGACGAGGGTGGCGCGCGTGGTTAGTTCGGCGCGGGTGACTTCGTTGAGTTCGAAGGGGAAGGGAGATTTTTCGAGGCGCGTGAGTGCGTTCGCTACGCGGTAGATGGCGTTGTCGTTGGTAGGCAGGGAACTATGGCCGCCGGGATTGGTGGCGATGACGCGATAGTCGGCATAGAGCTTTTCGGTTGCTTCGACGCCGAGGAGGATGGGCTTGCCGTTTTTGGTCGTGACTCCGCCCGCGTCAGGGTTGAGGACGATGGATGCGTCGATGAGGTCGCGATGATTTTTGAGGAGCCAGTCGACACCGTTGGATTTGCCGCCTTCTTCGTCGGCGGTGAGGGCGAGGATGATGTCGCGGTCAGGCACGTAGTTTTCACGCTTCATGCGGATGAAGGCCATGATCGTGGCGGCGTCGGAGTCTTTCATGTCCTGCGTGCCGCGGCCGTAGAAGAATCCGTCTTTTTCAGTGAAGACGAAGGGGTCAGTTGTCCAGTCTTCGCGCTTGGCTTCGACTACGTCGGTGTGGCAGATGATGAGGATTGGCTTGAGCGTGCTGCCGGGGCGGCCGTGGAGACGCGCGACCATGTTGCCTTTGCGTGGATTGGGGCCGAGGACTACGACGTCGCTGGGAGAGAACCCGGCGTCGAGGAGGCGCTGGCGCATGGCTTCGGCGACTGCGGTGGTGCTGCCGACGGAGTCGGTGGAGTTAATCTCGATGAGCTGCTTGAAGATGTCGTGGGCGAGCTGGCGGGTTTGCGGGTCTAGCGTAGTTTGCTGAGCCTGAAGGTTTGCGGCGAAGAGGATTGTTGCGAAGAGGCTTAGGGTCTTGCTTGACTTCATGTGGGCTCCGGTTAGAAAGGGAAAGATTTGAGCCACTCGCGGAATGGTGGGCCGAGGTCGTTGCGTTTGAGGGCGAACTCGACGGTGGCTTTGAGGAAGCCGAGCTTGTCGCCAGCATCGTGGCGCTTTCCTTCGTAGTGGAAGCCGTAGACTTTTTCGTATTTGAGAAGGGCCTTGATCGCGTCGGTTAGCTGGAGCTCGCCGCCCGCGCCAGGCGTGATGTTCTCGATCATCTCGAAGATGCGAGGCGTGAGGATGTAGCGGCCGATGATCGCGTTTTTTGACGGGGCGTCTTCGAACTTTGGCTTTTCGACCATGTTTTTGACATCGAGGAGGCGCGGGTTTTTGGCGTCCGGCACACAGTCGAGCACTCCGTAGGCGGAGATGGCGGGGCCTTCGATGATCTCGGAGGCGAGGATGGAGGATTGCGTCTGTTCAAAGGCTTCTACCATCTGCTTCATGCAGGGGACCGAAGCATCTACGATGTCGTCGGGCAGGAGGACCGCGAAGGGCTCGTCGCCGATGAGTTCTTTGGCCTGGAGGACGGCGTGGCCAAGGCCGAGGGGTTCGGCCTGACGGGTGTAGGTGACGCGGGCGAGTTTGGAGACGGCTCGCGTGATTTCGAGAAGTGCGGTTTTGTTTTTTGCGGCGAGATTGGCTTCGAGCTCAGGGCTTCCGTCGAAGTGATCTTCCATCGTGGACTTGCCGCGGCCTGTGATGATGATGATTTCGTTGCATCCAGCGGCGACGGCTTCTTCGACTCCGTACTGAATGAGAGGCTTGTCAACAAGACAAAGCATCTCCTTGGGCATGGCTTTGGTGGCGGGAAGAAATCGAGTGCCGAGGCCCGCGGCAGGGAAGACTGCTTTACGAATTTTTTGATGAGTCATGTCGGAGGGAAGGCTCTCGAAAGGTTAGATGCTGTTGTTCATCGTAACAAACGGATGTGTCGGGCTTGTCACAGAGGCAGAGTCATGCCTGATCTGGGCTCGCTGTCCAGAGGCCAGTCGCCGGTCAGAGGACGGGCGAGTCGTCGTGGAGCATGGTTTTGCGAATGATTTTTATGGGAGCTGGGCCCTGACGCATGAAGTCGTTGTGGAATTGCTCGAGGTTAAAGGATGCGCCTTGTTTTTTCATCATGTCAGCGCGGAGCTTCATGATCTCGAGTTTGCCGAGGGTGTAGTAGAGATAGGTGGCGTCGGCGGTGCCGCGTTTGGTTTCGACGAGACCAGCGGCATGAGATTGATAGCCGTCGGTGACAAAGAAGTCGACCGCCTGATCGAAGGTGAACTGGCCGGTGTGGAGCTTGATGGAGTTGACGAAGCGGGCGTCGCGGAGGAGCGCGTCCTGAAGCTGGCCGAGCCGGATGAGGTTTGCTTCGCGTTCGTCTTTTGCGCCCGTGGTGGGTTGGCCGTAACCCTGGTCGAGCATCATCTGCTCGGTGTAGTGAGCCCAGCCTTCGATGTTGGAGGCGGCACCGAGTAACTTGCGGGTTTTGGAGGGGAACTGATCCTGCCAGAGGAACTGGACGAAGTGGCCGGGGTAAGCCTCGTGAACGCTGGTGCTAATGACGGTGCCGATGTTGAACTCGGCCATGTGCTCGGCGATGTGTTCGGCGGTCCAGCCTTTTTCCGGGAGGGTGACGTTGAAGTAGGCCTTGGTGGAGTGGGTCTCGAAGGGGCCGGGGGGATCCATCGAGGCGAAGGTGGTGGCGCGCATGAAGGGCGGCGTCTCTTCGAGCGTGGGCTCGACCTTGGAGGGGATGGTGATGATGTGGTGCGTGTTGATGAAGGTGATGAGGCTCGTGAAGGTGTCTTGAAATGCGCTCAGGAGTTTATCGGGTGCGGGGTGGATGCCTTGCAGTTCCGTGAGGACATCCTGAGGGGTTTTGGTGGGGTCGATCTCCTTGGCGATGCGGGCAAATTCGGCCTGGTTTTTATGAATGTCGTCGAAGGCGATCTGGAGCAGGCGGTCGAGAGGGATGTCGACCATCTCGTCGTAGAGAAGTTTTTTGCGGAAAGTGTCGGCTCCTAGTTTGAAGTCGCCGTTGGAGCGCGGGAGGAGATCGGATTTAAGCCATGCGCCGTAGGATTTGAGGGCGTCGATGACTGCGGCGTTGGATTTGGCGAATGCGGCCTTGAGTTCGGCGTCTGTGACGGCCTCCGGGCCGGAAAAGA
The DNA here is from genome assembly GCA_035570955.1 of Edaphobacter sp. Lineage (GTDB taxonomy): Bacteria > Acidobacteriota > Terriglobia > Terriglobales > Acidobacteriaceae > Edaphobacter. The sequence continues at coordinate 36,375 of DATMKY010000087.1, forward strand.
AGGCGGAGGGGACGTCGTTCTGGAAGAAGCTGATGTCACCGTCGATCTGTTCGAGCGCGATTTCGGTGGAGATGTGGGGCGGGTTCTTTAGATTTTTGCGGGCTTCGAGGAAAACCGCAGGCATGAGCTTTTCGCGCTCGATGGCTGCGCGGAGGCGGGTGCTGGTGGAGGCATAGGGGCGCTCCATGATGACAAAGGTGGAGGCGGTAATGCCCGAGGAGTAGACGTCAGGATATTTTTCCAGCGGTCGAATGACTTCGTCGGTGAGAAGCGCGCTGTGGATGTGGTTGAGAAGTATCTCGCGGTCGGCGGCGACCGGGGCATCGAGAGAGCTGGGGTCGATGGCTTCGATTTTTTTCTCGAAGGCGTGGAGCGCGGCGATTTCCTTCTGGTTTGTGGCGGCAGAGTAGTCTTCGAGCTGACTGTCGTACTGGTGGAGGCCTACTTGAGTGCCGATTGTGGGGTTATAGCGAAAATAGGCATCAGAGAAGAACTGGTCGGCCAGGAAGTTGAACGTCTGGACTCCGCCGTCCGCGGAGAGATGCTGGCCGTTGACGGCGTTTCCAGAGAGACCGACAGACAAGAAGACTAAGGCAACCACTCGACGGATAAACATGGTATCGAGTGTAAGCCGATGTCGCGAAAGAACGGAAGATCTCGGCTAACACTCGAGGTTGCCCTTGCTCAGGCAATGCAGTTTGGATCAGGCTTGGGGGCCGATTGGGGTGAGATGCTTGTTGTTGGTGACGGGGACTATGCCGTATCGGGTCATGGTTGCCGCGACACTGGCGATGTCTGCGATTCCGTCCTGACTGTAGAGGCTAGCCATTTCGTGGTAGTACTCGGGGCCCATGATGCCGGGGGTCTGAAGACAGAGGATACGTGCCGTGGTGTGGTGGCGGTTCTCGTAGAAATGAGGAGTTCCGCGCGGTACATGGAGAACAACGCCTTTGGTGACTGAATTGGGTTTGTCGTTGAGGGTCCAGGTCATATGACCGTCGACACCGAAGATGGTTTCGTCGTGTTTGCGATGGATATGCGGCATAGCGACGTGGACAAGGGGCGGGATAGTGAGTTCGAAGAGGTCGAAGACACCGCCAGTTTCGTGGCGAGTCTTAAGGAAGGTAACGTTCATTGGGCCGCATCGAATCGTTTCGTGCATTTTGTCCCCTCCTGCGGACAGGACGATGATACCTATCTGTTTGATGCGGTCAATGGTTATTTTGGGGCAGCGAGTGTGTCCAAAAGTCCACGGGTTTCGGCGAGGACGTCTTCGGCTTTGGCGGAGGGGAGGGGCCAGCGAAGCGTCCCCTGAGGAGTGAACTGCGCTCCACGTTTGGAGTTGCGACTGACTAACTTCATCAGAGTGGCTGGATCGATGGCGGCACGGGCGAGCTCTTCGGGACCGGCGTTGACGGCGGCGAATTTGATGTGAAGCATCTCGATAAAGCTCTTGATGGGGGCTTTTTTATTGCCGTTGGGATTGGGGAGTTCTACCTGGGTACGCTTGCGATCAAGCTGGGAGATTCCGAGCTGCTCGCACTGAAGGCGGATGTCCGCGGCGGCGAGAAGGTTGAGGACGGATTCCGGTGGTGTGCCGTAGCGGTCTTGCAGTTCCGCTCGGACGTCGGCGAGGTCGGGTTGAGTTTCGGCGCTGGCGATGCGTTTGTACATGCGCAGACGTTGATTTTCTTCGGGGATATAGTCGTTGTCGATGCGGACCGAGATACCTAGGTTGATGATTGTGGCGGCGTGAGCAGGCTTTTCCTCTTCGCCTTTCATCTTGCGGACGGCCTCTTCGAGCATTGAGGTATACATCTCGAAGCCTATGGCTTCGATGTGGCCGGATTGCTCGCCGCCTAGCATGTTGCCTGCGCCGCGCAGCTCAAGGTCGAGGGCCGCGATTTTGAAGCCAGCGCCGAGGTCTGAGAATTCTTTGAGTGCAGCCAGGCGGCGGCGGGCTATTTCGGTTAACTCGGTCTCGGGTGGGATGAGGAGATAACTGTAGGCGCGGCGATTGCTGCGGCCTACGCGGCCGCGGAGTTGATAGAGCTCGCTGAGGCCGTGACGGTCGGCGCGGTTGATGATGATGGTGTTGGCGAGGGGAATGTCGAGGCCGTTTTCGATGATGCTGGTGGCGACGAGGACGTCGTACTCGTGGTTCATGAAGGCGAGCATGACGCGTTCGAGCTCGGCTTCGGGGAGCTGGCCGTGGCCGATGACGATGCGTGCATGCGGGACGAGTTCTCGGATCTTTGAAGCGAGGTCGTAGATGGTTTCAACACGGTTGTGGACGAAGTAAGTCTGGCCGCCACGTTCTAATTCCATTTCGACTGCTGTACGGATTAGTTTTTCGTCAAACTTGGCCACGATAGTCTGGATGGCCATGCGATCTTTGGGTGGGGTTTCGATGACAGACATGTCGCGGAGACCGATGAGCGACATGTGCAGAGTGCGGGGGATAGGAGTCGCGGACATGCTGAGCACGTCGATGTGAGCACGCATCTGCTTGAGACGTTCTTTGTGACGGACGCCGAAGCGCTGCTCTTCGTCGACGATGAGCAGGCCAAGGTCCTGAAACTTCAAATCTTTGGAGAGGATGCGGTGTGTGCCGATTAGGATGTCGATCTTTCCCTGTTCTGCTTTTTCGAGGATGATCTTTTGTTCTTTAGCGGTGCGGAAGCGGGAGATCATCTCGACGTTGACGGGGAAGTTGGCGAAGCGGCGTTTGAAGGATTCGTAGTGCTGGAAACTGAGGACTGTGGTGGGAGTGAGGACTGCGACCTGCTTTCCGTCCTGTACTGCTTTGAAGGCTGCGCGCATGGCGACTTCGGTTTTGCCGTAGCCGACGTCGCCGCAGAGGAGACGATCCATGGGTTGCGGGGATTCCATGTCGGACTTGATGTCGGCGATGGCGGTGAGCTGGTCGTCGGTTTCGTTGAAGTCGAAGGCGTCTTCGAATTCGCGCTGCATATTGGTGTCTGGCGAGAAGGGAGTGCCTTGCGCAGCTTGACGCTGGGCGTAGAGCTTGAGAAGCTCGGCCGTCATGTCGGCCATGGCCTTCTTTACGCGGGCTTTGGTTTTTTGCCAGCCCTGCGTGCCGAGGCGATTGAGTTCCGGTGGCGGACCGGTTTCACTGGAGCGGTACTTCTGGATGAGGTCGAGGCGGGTGAGCGGGACGTAGAGTTTGGCTTCGTCGGCGAACTCGAGGATCATGAGCTCGAGCGGAATGCCGGAGTCTTCTTCGATCACGCGTAGGCCGCAGTAGCGGGAGATGCCGTGTTCGACGTGGACGACGTAGTCGCCTACGGCAAGGTCGCGAAAGTCGGAGATGAAGGCGGCGGATTTGGATTTGCCGCGGCGGACTGGGCGGGTGGTGATGTCGGCTTCGTCGGTGAGATCCTGCGCGCCGAAGAGGACGAACTGACTGGCGGTGGCTTTGTCGAGGTCGAGAACCTGGACGCCGGTTGCGATGGGGACCTTGACGATGACTGGAGTGCGGAGATCGCCTGCGAGATAGCTCGACTCGCTGTAGATATTTGAGCTGCCGGGGGCTTCGCTACGTGAGCCGAGACGGTAGGGAACCTTGTACTCCTGAAGGAGTCCGGCGAGGCGCTCGACTTCGCCTTGGTTGGGTGCGGTGAGGAGGATGCGAGCTTCCTGCTTGATGAGCGCGTGGAGGGCGTCGATCATGGCGGGAATGGAGCCGTGAAAGCGCATGGTGGGGCGGGTGGCGAAGTCGACTTCGGAGAGCTCGCTGCGGTCGGCTTCGAGGATGTCGACGGCTCCTAGTTGGTCGAGTTCGATTCCGGAGAAGCTGCGAAGGCGGGCTTCGAGATCCCACGGCGAGAGGTAGATATCTTCGGGACGGACGAGATTGCCTATGCCGGAACGGTCGTGGCGCTGCTCGATCTTGTTCCACCAACGCTCGCCCTGGTTTTTGACCATGGCGGGTTCTTCGAGAAAGATGCGCGGGGCGGTTGGGCTGGAGGCGCTGAGAAGATCAAAGAGAGTTTGGTTGGCTCCGGCTACGGGGGCGAAGAACTCCCAGCCAGGGAAGATCGTTGCTTCGCCGGTGCGGGTGGCGACGTGAGTCAGTAGTTCGGCGGGTTCCTCGCCGCCTTCGAGGACTGCACCTGCGCTGCCTGCGCGGGTGAGGCGGGCGTTGATGGCGGTGAGGATGCGGTCGGTAACCGGTGTTTCGGTGAGCGGGAGGAGCAGGGTGTGATCGAGAGTGGAGGCGGAGCGCTGGGACTCGGGGTCGAAGCGGCGGATGGATTCGATCTCGTCGCCGAAGAAGTCGATGCGGACGGGGCGGTCCATCTCGGGCGAGTAGACGTCGAGGATGTCGACGAGGCCGAGTTGATCGAGCTCGATGCCGGAGAAGGCGCGGAGACGGTCTTCGAGATCCCAGGGGGAGAGGTAGATGTCGCCGGGGCGGACGAGGTTGCCGATGCCGGAGCGGTCATGGCGCTGCTCTACCTTGTTCCACCAGCGCTCGCCTTGATTTTTGACCATTGAAGGCTCTTCGAGGAAGACACGGGTGGTGGGACCGAGGAGGTCGAGGAGGGTTTGGGAGGCGCTGGCGACGGGAGCGAAGAACTCCCAGCCGGGGAAGATGGTGGCCTCACCTGTTCCAGACGAGACATGGGTGAGGAGTTCGGCTGGTTCTTCTCCGCCTTCGAGGTTGGCTCCCGCTATTCCGCTGCGGGTGAGGCGGGCGTTGATGGCGGTGAGGAGTTTTTCGGTGACGGGAGTTTCGGTAAGAGGAAGGAGAAGGGCGCTGTCGAGCTGAGAGCTGGAGCGCTGAGTTTCGGGGTCGAACTTGCGGATGGACTCGATCTCGTCGCCGAAGAAGTCGATGCGGACGGGGCGGTCGATCTCCGGGGAGTAGACGTCGATGATGCCGCCGCGGATGGTGACCTGGCCGGGCATCTCGACGACGTCGACGCGGTTGTAGCCGACGGAGAGCAGGTGCTCGACGAGCAGGTCGGGGATGTGCTCTTCGCCGACGCGCAGGTGAAGCGCGAGCGCGGCGTAGTAGTCACGGCC
>DATMKY010000088.1:0-37834 GCA_035570955.1 Edaphobacter sp.
CAGGATGTTTGTGGCGGTCCTTATGGTCGCTTTGCCTGGCTGCCAATCGATGTCGGTAACGATTTCTCCGGTGAGGACTTTACCGCCATACTCGGCAATGCGTTGGGCGAGATAGAGAGGAAGCTGGTCATAGCCGCCTCGGACGTGGAAGGTTCTGTCGCCTTGAATGGAGTCTTCGGCCTTCTGCTGAAAACCGAGTGAGGCGGCGCTGATTTCACGATGATCAGCAGCGTTGAAGCCTTCGACGTAGCCGATCATCGGCCTGCGTTCCCCGGGAGGCGTCTTCTGGCGGTCGAGGTACTCGGCGAAGTTCAGATCCGGACCTTGAAAGTCTTCCAGTTTTTCGAGTGGCTCGAAGACTTTTTCCATTTCGTCGCCGCAGCCGGACAATTTCCCGTCTTCGAAGCAGGCTTGAGAACCGGTGCTCTCGTAGGTTTCAAGCCCTGCCTCTTCGATGAGTGCCCAGAGCTCAGGTGGGCGGCCATGGACGAACTCGGCGCCGAGCTCAATTGTTTCGTTGGCTACATGTTCGGTCCAGATGCGGCCGCCGATTCGGTTCTGCGCTTCAAGGACAAGTACTTGGAGTCCCGCTTCGGCGAGAGTGCGAGCGGCTGTGAGGCCGGCCATTCCAGCACCGATTACGAGGACGTCGGTTGTATCTTCCGCCATAGGAGTGATTTGATGCGGCGCTAGTGGACTGTGTGGCTCTTACTCCAGGCATCGTAAGCGTCGAGGGCCTCTTGCGGCCCTGAACTGTACCATGCGTATCCGTTCCGTCGTTCGAGAGAGAGTTCGCTGACATCGTCGTGGATGGTCTTGTCGCGGTCCCCGAAGATGGGTTTTCCTGTGATGATGCTGTAGTAGCGCGCCCAGATCGGCGTGGCGCCGGGTTTGGCTTCGAGGTGGCGCCCCTTCGGATCGCCGCGGCCGCCTATCCACTCATTGTCGTGGATTGCCGCATTCTTCAGCCATGTCGCGCCTGCGTTGATCGATGCGGCTACGGCTGGTGATGGATTCGGCAGCTTCATCAGGTAGAGCAAGATGTCAGCGCTCTCTCCAGAGGACAAGGCTGCGGGTTCGTAGTTTCTTCCTGCGACTGGTTCGAGGGTCAGGGCGTCGTGCTGTTGGGCCCAGACGGTCGGTTTGCCCTTCACTCGGATCTGAGTAGCGAGAATGCATTGAAATGCGTTGGCGGCTGCTCTTCTTGCCTGCTGGCGCAGAGTCGCCGGAACGAAGGCATAGTTGGGTCCGCCGTCCGCAACTGCTGTCAGGGTCTCGGCGGATTCGGTTACCGCATTGTCGTTGAAGGTGATGGCGTCGTGGTATCCACCTTCGAGCGGCCAGACCTGCGGCCAGCCGCCGTTGGGAAATTGCGCTGCGAGCAGGTATTGGATACCGCGCAGGAAGCTGACGCGGTAAGGCTCACCAGCGTGTCCGGGTGTCGCTGCTGAGACGAGGACGAGAAAATGCAGCTCCGTGTTGGTGGCGTCGTTGTCGAGAGTGCCGACGTAGTTCCAGCGCGGATCCTTGGGGGTGTCGAAGTCGTTCTCGCTGGGATGTTTTGATAGATTGTCCGGCGTATAGCTTTGTCCCAGAAGGCGCTTCCCGTTGCTCATATCGAGATTTTTGCTCCATCCTCCGGCGGGTGTCTGGAAGCTGACGATTGTGTCGGCGATTTGACGTGCTTCAGGCGTTCCATACCATGCAGCTTCGCGATTCAACGGCATGGTGCGGGCACTGAACCCTTCTTTCGGGAGCGGAGGCTCCGGTGTTCCGGGAACGCGTTCAGCGGTGAGAGTGGCGCGGTCAGTCTGCTGTTGCTTCTGCGAGCGTTCGAGATAGGCCATCCATGCAGCGCGATCTTTTTGCCGCAGGGCAGCGATTCGATCCGGCGTGATTGATTCGGCTGGTTTACTTGTGCCGATGACCGCGGCAGAGAGCGGCGTTGAGATGAGAAGACCGAAAAGGAAGGATCGTGCAAGAGATGAGATTTGCATAGACAAAGAGATTCTAGTGTTCGACGGACAGGGCGGTAGCAAAGACGCGGTGATGCAGGCTCCTTAGTTTTGTGTTGATACCGAAGGTGCGCCGAATTGTTCTCTGACCAGGGCCAGAGCGTCTTCTGTGGTCGTTATTCTGCCTTCAAGCTGGGCGTCCTCAGCGATCTCAAGCATCTGCTTGAACTCCGGGCCGGGGCGATAACCTGCCTCGATCAGATTCTTGCCGGTTACGAGGAGTCTAGGTCTCATCGTTTCGATTGGTGTGGCTTCGAATCGCTCCTTGGCGAAAGCGTAGAGGCGTAGATCGCCGTGGGCTGAGCTGGCATCCATCCAGTGAAGCGCGAGGTGTTCTTCGAACTTTGGGAGGCGGAGAAATCGTTTGAGAGTCGACTCGCGCATATGCAGGATGTCGGCGAAGCGCATGTGATTTTTTATCAGGGCGAGAATCTGCTCTGTGTCGTCGTTGGAGAAACGAAGCCGAGAAAGGATCGACTGCGCGATGCGTACGCCGACTTCGACATGACCATCAAAACGGATGCGGTCTCCGAGCCTGTTGGGATCGGGCCGCCGGAAGGTGGCTGGTTTGCCGATGTCATGGAACAACGCTCCCCATGCGAGTGTTGGTGACGAACCCGCGGGAAGTTTTTCGAGCAGGAGCATAGTGTGGATCCAGACATCCCCTTCGGGGTGATACTGCGGCGGCTGTTCGACGCCGTGCATCTTCACGGCTTCCGGCAGAACTTGATTGAGCAGACCTGTTGTGTCGAGCAGTTCGAAGGCCTTGCGTGCTCTGCCTTCGGTGAGCATCATGGTGAGTTCGTCGCGAATGCGCTCGAGGCTTACCTGAACGATACTTGCCGCCGCGTCACGAATTGCCTTCATTGTGTGAGGCTCAATCTGGTAGTCGAGCCGGGACGCAAATCGAACGCCACGCAACATACGGAGCTTGTCTTCGGCGAAGCGAAGCGCGGGATCGCCGATCGCTCGAATGATGCCTGCCTGCAGATCTTCCCGTCCGCCTACAAAATCGAGTGTTGCCGCCGCGGCATTGTCAGTTTTCTCAAAAAGGATCGGATCGAACAGCATGCCGTTGATTGTGAAGTCGCGGCGGAGGACATCTTCGCGCGCGTCGACAGAAAAGCGCACGGCGTCGGGCCTGCGGCCATCGCTGTAAGCGCCATCGTGGCGGTAGGTAGCGACTTCGGTGGGGAGGTCGCCGTCTTCGGTTGGAATGCAGACAAGAATGACACCAAAGTGCGATCCGACGGAGTAGGTCTTCGTGAACATTGCCATCACGACGTCGGGCGTTGCGCTGGTCGCTACGTCGAAGTCCTTCGGTTCGACACCCAGTAGCATGTCGCGCACACATCCGCCTGCGAAGTACGCCTGATGACCAGCAGCGCGCAGCACGACTACGATCTCTCGAGCAGCTTTGTACTTCGGGTTGTCGGTGAAGTGATTCATAATGCTGTTCCTTCTATGATAGAGAGATGCGCAAAGACCGTGGAACCGGCCTTATCCTTGGCATCGAAAGCTCGTGCGATGAGACAGCGGCCGCAATTGTGCGCGGGGGCAGCGAAGCGCTTTCGAATGTGGTTGCTTCGCAGATGTCGCTGCATGCCAACTATGGAGGTGTCGTCCCTGAGCTGGCTTCGCGGGAGCATCTTCGCAATATCGTTCCGGTTGTGCGCGAGGCATTGTCGCGGGCGAATGTGCGTTTTGCCGATCTGGATGCCGTGGCCGTTACGGAGGGGCCGGGGCTGGCGGGGGCGTTGCTGGTAGGGATTACCTATGCGAAGGCGCTCAGCTTCGGGCTGGGAAAGCCACTGATCTCTGTGAATCATCTGGAAGGGCACATCCATGCGGTTTTGATGGAGGCGCAGGGACGTGCGGAGACGACGATGGAGTTGCCTATGCTTGCACTAGTTGTTTCGGGCGGTCATACGCATCTGTATCTCGCAAGACGGCATTGGGGCGGCTCCGGCAATGAGTCTGGAGATGATTCGTGGAGCTACCGCAATGTTGGCCGCACGGTCGATGATGCTGCGGGCGAGGCTTACGACAAGGTGGCTAAGCTGCTTGGTCTGGGTTATCCAGGTGGCCCGTGGATTGATGCGCTGGCTTCGCATGGGAACCCGCGCGCTGTGGCTTTTAATTTCGGTCCGATCCATACGCGTGCTCCTCGCGAGGGGGTCACAAACAAAAAAGCACATGCGAGAAGTGAAGGCCCGCACTTTGACTTTTCTTTTAGCGGAATTAAGACGGCTGTTCTACGTTATGTCGAGACTCATGGTATGAGAGAGCATATCGAGGCCCGCCGGGCGGCGCTGGCTGCTGACTCGAGCATCACGGCCAGGTCGAGTGGTGTCGCTAAGCTTTGCGATCAACAGACCCTGGATCTGATCGCGTCGTTTCAGTATGCGGTTGTGGGGAACCTCCTGAAACAGACCTTGGCCGCCGCCGAGGCGTTCGACGCCTGCAGAATTGTGGTTTCGGGCGGAGTTGCCGCTAACAGCGAGTTGCGCCGCCGTTTTCAGGCAGAGGCCGACCGGCTGGGCTTGCCTATCGCCTTTCCTTCGCTTGCGCTTTCGACTGACAATGCTGCCATGATTGCTGCAGCGGCTTGGCCCAAGTTTGTCGGGGAGGATTTCGCTTCGGAGAATCTGGGTGCTAGCCCACAGCTTCGTCTCGGCTCCGCAGTGGCTGACAAATAACTCTTATAAATCAGATAAAATCAACGGGGAAATCTCAAGCGAGAGCAGTCTGCACCGCGCCACGCGCCCGGCTGCGACAGGGAACAGAGCACGTGGCAACTATCGAACTCTTCAATACCTTAGGCGGAAAGATCGAATCTCTCTCCCCCGTTGGCGGACCGGCGCTGCGTATGTATTGCTGCGGCCCGACGGTCTACGACTACGGCCACATTGGAAACTTCCGGACGTTTCTACATGTTGATGTGCTACGGCGTTTTGTCCGCCAACAGGGAATGGCCGTCGACCATGTGATGAACATTACCGACGTGGACGATAAGATTATCCGCAACGCTGCTGCGGCCGGTCTCCCGATTGCGCAGTACACGGCGAAGTATGAACGCGCGTTCTTCGAGGACCTTGATGCACTTAATATCGAGCACCCAGAGCACATCTCTCACGCCACCGGTTGCATCCCTGAGATGGTATCGCTGATTGAGGCGCTCGCTGCGAAGGACATCGCTTATCGCGCCGAGGACGGCAGTTGGTATTTCCGCATCGCACGGTTTCCCGAGTACGGCAAGCTCTCGCGCAAGGACTTCGAGGGGATTGAAGACGGAGCGCGGGTTGATGTCGATGAGTATGAGAAGGATGCCGCCCGGGATTTCGCCTTGTGGAAGGCAGCGAAGCCAGGGGAACAGTTCTGGGAGACCCGGCTCGGGCCCGGGCGACCGGGGTGGCATATCGAGTGCTCGGCTATGGCGATGAAGCTTCTTGGAGACGACATCGATCTTCATGCTGGCGGCGAAGACTTGATGTTTCCCCATCATGAGAACGAGATTGCCCAGTCGGAGTCTGCCACAGGCAAGACATTTGTCCGGCATTGGATGCATGTGCGCTTTTTGCTGGTGGAAGGCAAGAAGATGTCGAAGTCGGAAGGGAATTTTTACACGCTTCGCGATCTTTTACTGAAGGGTTACCGCGCGTCGGCGATCCGGTTTTTATTGATTTCGGTGCCGTACCGGAACCAGATGAATTTCACGTTCGACAGTCTTACGGAGTCGACGAACGCGGTGGACCGGCTGCGGACTTTTCATCAACGGATGTTGAAAGGTGGTTTCCTGGACGGACTCAATCCAGAGATTGCCGCTGCGACTGCAAAAGCTGAATGTGATTACACGGCAGCGTTGGCAAGCGACCTGAATACCGCTGAGGCTCGAGCTGCGATCTTTGATCTTGTACGCGCTGCCAACACTGCTGCTGATACCGGAACTTTACGTGCGGATAATGCTGCTCAGATTTTGAAGGTGCTTGCGCTGTTCGATGGCGTCTTTGCGGTGCTCGAAGATAAAGACGTCGAGATCACTCGCGCGGCGCTTGGGTGGGCCGAAGCCGAAGGGCGGATTGGGGAGGCTTCTCAGGAACTTGTCGCGACTCTATCGCTTTCAGATGGCGAGATTGATGGGCTGGTCGCGGAGCGCACCCAAGCGAAGAAGATGCGGAATTTTGCACGTGCAGATGCTATTCGCAACGATCTGCTTGCCAAAGGCATCGTAATAGAAGATTCGAAGGATGGCGTGCGCTGGAAGCGCAAGTAGATGATCTTTACTTTTAGAACTCGTACCGTGACGGCGCTGCTGTTCGCGACGATCTTCTCGTTTTCTGTGGATGCGCAAACTCCTGCACCGAATACTACGGAATGGGAAAACGAGAGTCTGAAGCTGCGTCTCTTCTATTCATCCGATTTAGCGAAGGGCGATACGGAACAGCTTTTGCAAGATGGGCAGATCTCGCTTACAGGCGTCATGGGAGCGACAGATACGAAGGCTGCAGCTGCGGCTCGTTGTCTGCGTCCACTGCTTTTCCTGCGTCTTCCACCGGCCAGTGCACCACAGACGGAGACGACGCAACCAGCATCTGCAGGCGCAACCCAGGTTACGATCACTCCAGTCGTCAGTGCGAGTCTTCTGCTTGCCGAGTTGGATATCAATTGTCTGAACGCGGAACACGCTGCGGTTAACACTACGCTGCTCGACAACATGGCTGAGATTGTTTCGAAGGTGCCAGGGATGCGAGCGATTGCGCAGTCTTCCACTTATACGATCGGGTGGCAGAAGATACATATGGCAGCTGCGCAAGGACAGCCACAGTCCGGGGCTGGTACGGCTCCGTCGCAGCTTTACACGATGGGGCTTTCGACGAACTGGAACAGCCATCTTCTGGTCTGGTATTTAACATCAAACAGCATTGACATGCTCAATCGCATTACGAAAACAACGGTGCGGTTTGGCCGCGATCAGGCTTCGCCACTGTATCCTCTGGTCATAGGCAATGCAACGCCCTGATCTCCAGATTCGGTCTCACGGGGATTGGATTTGCAGTCTAGAGCGTAGTGAGACGCACACTGCCATCACTGGTATGAATCGTCAGCAATGATCCGCCGCCATTGATTTTGCCGCGAATATTATGTCCGGAATGCTCCTTCGAGTTGTACCCATTGACGATCATAGGAAGCGTGCTCTGAATGCTTCCGTCGCTTGTGCTCACTGACAGTTCCGCCGGAAAACCCTTCGGCAGTCGCAGTGTTACGCTTCCATCCGAGCTTTCGATGTGGGAGTCGGAGTTGAGGTGCGAACCATCGGCCAACTCAACCGTGATCGAACCGTCGCTGCTGTGCAATTGCAGGGACGTGAAGGATCCTGCGATCTCCTGACCGCCATCGGAGCTGCGAGCCTCGAGGATTCCGCTGCCGTCTCGAACGCGAAGATGACCGTCACTTGAGTGTAGTTTCAAATTTCCTGACAGTCCGGTTAGCTCTTGATTTCCGTCGCTGGTGTGGATCGTAAGATCGCCGTGGAGACCAGTCGCCGTCAGGTTTCCATCCACGGATTTGGCATCGAGTGTTAGGGTTGCCGGCGTTTCGACATCGACATGGACGGACGAGGAGTGCACATTGATGTGAACGCCGATATGAGGCTTTTCCTTAAGAGAGAAGTGAATCGTGTTGCCGTTCTGGCCTTCCTCGAGGGTGTAGCGCGAGAGGCTGGTGTTCTCCGCTGTGACGTGGATGCGGACAGACTGGCAACCGGAACAGGCGCGGATGTTGAGATGACTATCGCCGGTGCTGACGAAGAGCGACGGCTCGCCGGCGACAGCGTAGCTCTTGTCCCACACCGTGTCGCTCTGGGCGGTTGCGGCTGCTGCGGAAAGAACGAGTGCAGAAAGTGCAAGATTTACGGCGATGGTCTTCATGGACGTGCCCTCTCACCGTCATTTACGTGAAGGAGAGTAGGTTTGTTCCTTCAATTTGTGGGTGGTTCGCAATTTTGAAAATCCAGAGTTGGCCGATCGGATCCGGCTGTGCCCTGTATCTCACGGTGCTGCATAAGATCAAAGGCGAGCTTACGCTCGCTGGCCCACGACAAGATCTTCATCTGCCACTGACGGCTTGGCGCTTTTCATCTTTGAACTTGTGACCAGAAAGACCGCGAGCAGAATTCCTCCCATTCCAACGTACTCGATCGAGGACAGGCGTTCGTGGACGACAATTGCTCCGAGCACGACTGCGATGAGCGGATTGACGAATGCATAGGTCGCGACCTTCGAAACAGCAACGTTGTCGAGGAGGTAAAGGTAGGCGGTGTAAGTGATGAGAGATCCGCACACAACGAGGTATGCGATCGAATTCCATGCCTTCGGGCCCCAATTGGCGCCACGATAACCGCCGGTCATCAGCATCAGCAAAGCATCGAAGAGTCCGGCGAAAAGCATTTGCCATCCGGCAGAGGCGAGTCCACTTATGCGAATAGTGGAGCGCCTGGAGATGACGGAGGCGCAGGTCCAGCAGAGGGATCCAGCGAGGGTAACGGCTGCGGTGAAGATTTGCTGTGAGTCTCCGTGTAGGCCGTTGTGAATTCCAGGCCAGAGGAGAAAGAAAATTCCTGCAAATCCGACGAAGATGCCGAGCCATCCTCGAACTGCTAGACCTTCCTTGTGCGGCAGGATGACCTCGATGAGTGCAGCGTAGAGAGGAATGGATGCGACCAGAAGCGCAGCCAATCCACTTGGAATATATTGTTCTGCCCAGATCACCGCGGTGTTGCCTATGCCGAGCATCAGGATGCCGATGATTGCAAGAGTGCCAAGTTCTTTTTTGCTTGGCCACATCTTCAGGCGGAAGATCGTGCACAGGACAAACACGAGAGGAGCTGCGATCAGATAGCGTGCACTGGCGAGCATGAATGGTGGCAGCGCTTCCACGCCGAAGCGCATTGCGAGAAAAGTGCCTCCCCAAAAGAAATAGACACAGCAGAATGAGGCGAAAATCCAGGTCCGATTCGGGGAGGAACTTGATGGCATTTATCTATGCTATCCCGCTTTCCAGGCCGTCCTCAGGCATGTTTGCGGTGCTACGATAAAAGGATGGTTCTTCGTTTTCCGGCTTATTTGCTTGTCTTTGTCTGTGCAGCGGCTTTGGCTCAAACCTCCGATCAACTGAACTCCAATGTTCCTAAGAGCTTTCGCGATTCAGCGTTGAACATCACCTATTTTTACCCTGGTCGTTTTGTGCCGGACGCTGCGAGCCTAGCTCCAAAACCTACTGCTGACCCGACGCCGAAGTGTGCACACTCGACTCTCTTCGCCAACTCGGCGATTGCTGTCGATAACGCCTCTTTTGTTCTTTCGACGATCGACAACACGTGTCCGAACGTTCTGCGCGGCGCGACCTTGCTGGGCCCATTTATTCGCGAGCAGATTCTGCGCCAGCTTAAGCAATACGGCGAACCGACGATCACTCAGGAGCCAACGAACTATTCGATTGACGGGCATCCTGCCTCAATCGTGCTAGCTTCAGTGCCTATGCCGGTGACTCCTGAAAATAAACTTCCACGAACCACCTATGCCGCGAAGGCCTGTGTTCTGGGAAATATTCCGGTGAAGCCGAAGAAGAAGACGGATCCGGTGGAACCCACCCGGCATGTGCTCTGTTTTGACTTCACTACGTTGCACAGCGATCTCTACACCTTGATGTTCGCATTCACGATGCAGTTTGATAATGACTCTCCGCAGCCAATGGTGCCAGGAAGCGTGATTCGGTAGGTTCGTCGACAGGTCAAGTCGCGGTTCCAGGAGTCGGTAATGAGTAACGTCATCGAGGAGCTCAAAGCCCGAGAACCAATCTTTCATCGTCCTGAGCTCGGAACCGACAGGGCAGACTTCGAGAGCATGATCGCCGATGGATTCTGGGAGATTGGTGCTTCCGGTCGCTGTTATTCCAGAGAGTTTGTCCTGGACGAACTTGAGCGACGGAGCCAGAATCCGATCGAGGATGTTTGGGAGACAAAAGATTTTCTATGCAGAGAGCTTGCGCCTGATGTGTTTCTGCTCAATTACACGCTGATTCAGAATAAGATACGCACGACCCGCCGTTCTACGTTGTGGTGGCGAACGGAAGTGGGATGGAAGATTCTGTTCCATCAGGGAACGATTGTTCAGGACGAATGATTGTCGTTGTCCGAGTGCGATATACTCACGGGCAAAGGCAGAAGACTCATGATGCTTCCCGTCTCAGGCATATCCGACATGCACAGGGTCGCAGGCCCGCAATGCCGCTCGAAGCAGCTGCAGATGCCGCGCCGGTATTTGCGAGTGCTTCCAAGCCTGACGCGACCTAGTCTCTTCGCCGGCGACTAACGGCAATCTTTCTCCAGCCGGCGAAGCCCAAACTCCAGCGCAAACCGTTCCCCCTCGCACATACGCGAGGCCGCCCTTTCGCATTCAGAGTTGGTAAGGTGGAACGACTTATTCTCGCATTCTTGGTACAAGGAGAGACCCAATGAGCACTATGACCCAGAGCGCAACCCACTCGGAGAGTTACACCCAGTACGGGCCCAAATTGAAGACTGCGCTTCCAGGCCCAAATGCCCGGAGGATCGTTGCGGATGACGAGCGACTTATTTCGCCGAGTTATACCCGAAGCTACCCGATGGTGGCAAAGTCAGGCCGTGGCGTTCGTGTGACCGATGTCGATGGCAATGAGTTTCTCGATTTTGCAGCAGGCATCGCTGTGACTTCAACGGGGCATTGCCATCCCGAGGTAGTAAAGGCGATTCAGGATCAGGCCGCCGAACTGATTCATATGTCCGGTACTGATTTTTACTACGAGCACATGACGAAGTTTGCGGAGCGCTTGTCTGCGGTAGCGCCCATGCCGGGACCGCACAAATTTTATTACGGCAATTCAGGTGCGGAGGCAGTGGAGTGCGCTTTGAAACTGGCTCGCTATCACACCGGACGCCAGAACATCATCAGTTTCTTCGGTGCGTTTCATGGACGAACAATGGGAGCTTTATCACTCACTGGCTCCAAGCCTCAACAGAAGCGGCGCTTTGCGCCATTCGTCCCAGGTGTCACTCATGTCCGCTATCCCTACGCCTATCGCGAATGCAGTGGCGGGCCGCAGGAAGAAGAGGCTTTTGCTCTGGGTTGTGCGCGATACCTTGAGGAGAAACTTTTCAAGACGATTCTGCCCCCAGAGGAGGTCGCTGCAATCATTCTTGAACCGATTCAAGGCGAAGGCGGCTACGTAGTTGCGCCGACGAACTTTCTTGAAGAGATAAGGCGTATCTGCGACCGTCATGGCATTCTCCTTATAGCCGACGAGGTTCAGTCGGGAGCCGGCAGGACAGGGAAGTGGTGGGCAATTGAACACTCTGGCGTCCAGCCCGATATGGTTTGTATTGCCAAAGGCATCGCGAGTGGAATGCCTCTGGGGATCTGCATGACCAAGGCGGCCATTATGGACTGGGTTCCCGGATCGCATGCCAGCACATTCGGCGGCAATCCTGTGTGTATTGCCGCGGGGATTGCAACGATGGATATTCTGGAACGCGAAGGGATCAAGAACGCGGGTGTGGTTGGAGAATCGATGCTAAATCGGCTTCGTCCATGGGTAGGGAAGCATGCTCATGTCGGTGACGTTCGAGGTCGCGGATTGATGATCGGTATTGAGATTGTCAAAGATAAAGAATCACGTGCCTCGGCCGGGTTGATGCGTGACAAGATTGTTGATCTCGCGTTTGAGCGCGGATTGCTTATCCTTGGTTGCGGAGAGACCAGCGTGCGGCTTTGTCCGCCCTTGATTGTCAATCAATACGAGGCGGATATTGCGCTCGATATTCTCGAGGAGTGTGTCTCGCTCGCAGCAAAATAAATTAGACCCTACAAACCGGCTTCGACTGAAAATGGTCGGAGCCGATTTGTTTTTAAGTATGTTGTTGTGAGTTGGCAGGTCAACAGGTCATTGCGACAGTAGCCCGAACACGGCTACTCCATTTTGAGTTCCAACGTAGACTTTGCCGTTCACGACTAACGGAGTAATGAATTTATTTCCATTCCCGAAAGTGTCCCGTCCATTAGGAGCTTGATTACTATTGTAGAACTCGTGCGCGAGATTGGCGGGATCATAGGCATGAAGGATGCCTGGGCTACCGAGGTTTGAATCCAGCGCCCAGACAATTCCGTTCTGTGTGCCGTTGGACGAGACCGTCGGTGTCGGCCCAGGATGCTGGAAGGTCGTTGGCGACGTGCTGGAGGGGCTAGTGGCGAGTTGTGCATTGATCAAAGTGAAGGCCTTAAGGAAATCTCCGTCCGCCGCATAGTAGAGAACGCCATTGAAGTAGGCAGGAGAGGAGTAGACAAGACCCGTCATCGCGCCACTGAGTTGTTGGTAGATGTTGCTGTCTTCCGGGTTGGTGGCGGGATTGAATTTTCCGAGATTGTCGCGATCTGCGAGGTAGATGTTCCTGTCTTTGCCGGCGCCTACGATCAGATGATGGACAATTCCATTTGAATCGGTTTGATCGGGAAGAAGCAGCGGACCTCCCGATCCAAGATCGACATCCGCGTTCGATTCGGAGACCGTATTGAACATGTCAAAGTAGTCTGTTACGACGAGCTTGCCGCTGGCCGCAGAGAGTTTGAGCATGGCATTGCCGTAGTCGCCTTTGCTTGGAAAACCGTTGCTGTCGAGAGCGGTGTCGAAAGTGCCGTTGGCGTCGAGAACGTAAATAAAACCATTACTGTCCGCGGCCATTCCACCGCCACTCATCCAGATCGAGCCCTCGTGCCCATTTGGTGTTACGTTTAATACTTGAGTCTGTTGCAACGTCGATTCGCTGAATCCCATAATCCAACCCGTATAAAGCCCGATATCGCAGTGTGAAGTCCAGCCGGTGTAGATCGTTCCGTTCAAGAGCAGGAGCGCCTGCCGTTCTGCATATTGTGACGGGTCAAAGACCACGTTGCCGTTGGCGGAGTTATCCCCAGTTCCTGGATAGGTTGCAGTGATCTCGGTTGGGCTCCCGCTGACCTCTGCCCCTGTGGTGAGGCCGAGTGCATGGAGTCGCTGATGATAGCTGCCACTTGAATCCCTACTCATGCCGATCGTGAAGAGAGTACCGTTGGGGCCTTGCTGCCGATCGATGACTGGCGTGGAGGTAATTCCTATTTCAGGTGTGATCTGGCTACATCGATGATCGTCGCTGGTTGTCTCGTCGGTGCCGAGGATTGAGGTCTTCCAGAGTTGAACTCCCGTATCAGCATCGAAGGCATAGACGCTATCGTGTTCCGTGGCGACATAGAGGACGTTGTGAAATTGATTTCCAATCACCACATTGGCGAGAAATAGCGGCTGGGCGTCGACTTTGCCGTCGCCAGCGAAGAAGCCAATCTTGCCGAAGCGCGTGAAATTTACGTTGTTCTGCGTGAGGATCGTTTCTTTGGGATTAAGTCCATCGCGCGCCGCATCGTAATGGAAGGTGGTTACGTCGGGTGCATTTGTCAACGAAGCACCTTGTATGGTGAGGGTGATTTGTGCGGAATGTGAGAGCGTGCCCGACGTTGCTTTGAAAGTGACGTTCGTCGACGTTGAAGGAGCAGTGAGTGCAGCGGTCAGCGTCATATTCTGCGGGACTTCTGGCGTGACGGTCAGCGTTGCAGGATTCGCGGTAACGCCGGTAGGAAGGCCTATGATCGTAACTGTTACGGCGCCGTTGAAAGAATTGACGGCTGTTACGGAGATATTGACCGGAGAGCCGACCGCGGCAGAGGTGAGGGTTAGCGTTGATGGGGATACGGATAACGCAAAGTCGGGTTGCGGTGCGACAGTAAGTGTAACTGTCGACACGTGAGTAAGCATTCCCGAAGTTCCGGTGAGCGTCAACGTAGTTGTACCTGCGGTCGCGTTGGTTGCGGCTGTCAGAGTAATATTTTGCGGTGTCCCTGGTGTGAGCGTGAGGGTTGCGGGTTGTGCGCTGACCCCCGCAGGCAGTCCAGAGAGTGCAACGGATACGAGGCCAGCGAATCCGTTGGTAGGGAACGCGAGCACATTGAATTGTTGGGTTGGTCCGCCGGCGACAAGAGTCAGGCTTGCCTGCGTTGAGGTGAGACTGAAATCATTCGAAACTTCGGTTTTGGAACCGCTGCCGCAGGCAAGTAATGCCAGAAGACCAAAAAGTCCTGATTTTTTTAGAATTTTTGAGATCCGGTTCATAAATCTCCACGGATTCGGGCTAAAGTTGTATGGCTTCGATCGAGTGCAGCTTCCATGCGCTAAATGACGCTACATTCTGGGTTCCCAGAGAGTTGTCACGAAGTTGTCTCGAATGAGTCAAATGAGGATGCGCCTTTCCGGTATCAAATTTTCGCGTCTAAACTGTTGATCACGATGAATCAACGATTCAACTGCCGAGTAGTCTTTTCTCTCGCACTCCTGCTGGGTGGCTTGGTCACTTCGCTTCCTGCGCAACATACTACAGCGCTGCAGCCGGACGCGAATGCTCCCCATCGTACTCGGCTGTTTCTTAAAGATGGCAGCTACCAGATTGTGATGAGTTATCGGGTCGTCGGGAATATTGTTCACTATGTAAGTGCAGAACGTGGGGGTGCGGAGGAGGAGATTCCACTCTCGCTAGTCGATCTTGATGCGACGCATCAATGGGAGAAAAAACATGCGCAGCAGTCCGATGACCCGAGCAATCCTCATCCTTCCGCGATTGATCCAGAGCTTTTGAAAGAAGAAGCGGACCGCGCCTCGCTAACGCCGGAGGTTGCCAAGGACCTGCGATTGCCCGAGGAAAACAGTACGCTTGTGCTCGACACATTTCACGGTACGCCCGAGCTTGTTCCTCTTTCCCAGCCCGATAGCCAGCTCAACCGTGATACCGCGCACAACCTGCTGAAGGCATCGGTGAATCCCCTCTCGGCTGCGCATGCGATCGTTACACTCAAGGGCGAGGCTGCGCCGGTGCAGCTCCACGTGAAGGATCCGGTGCTTTATCTCCGCATCGGAGACGAAAGCGTAGGCAGCACCGCTGGAACGCCGATTACTGTCGACACGCACGGCGCGACAAGCCGCCTTCAGAATGAACCCACAGGTGGATCGCCCGATAGCCGCTACGTAATCGTTCGGGCTGACGTGCGCACTGGCGTGAGGGTTATCGCGAGCTTCCGTATCCCTCTGCTGGGTACAGGTCAGCGGCAGGAAGATGTGGTCGAGACCGCCACCGAGTTGCTGCCGGGGGGGCATTGGCTCAAGATCACTCCAAAGGAGCCTTTGGATTTTGGCGAGTTTGCGTTGATGGAAGTTCTTTCAAATAAGGCGGTCAATCTGGGTGTGTGGGACTTCGGTGTCCATCCTGTATCACCTGAGAATCGCGACATCATCAAGCCCGAGCCGCGTCGCGGAGTTACGTTAGAGAGGCATGGCCCGAGCTAGGGCGACCCAGGAAAGGGTAAGACATTCCTGAATCATCGACCGTCCACACGGGTCAATCCATCATGATGAAGCATGCTGGAGACTGCCTGTCGCGAACCGCTTCCGGACGCTGCCACTGCGACTCGACCAATCAGCCCTTTACCTGCGATCGCTACGTTGTCACGTGTTACCTTGGCCTCGTACATCATGGTATCTGCCGCACGAAGTATCGTGGGAACGGTGTTACCGTCCTCTGGGTAGGTCGCGAGACCGAAGCTACCCGAAACAGTGAGGGAAAGTCCCGCGCCTTCGAGGAAGCGGGAACCGCGCAGATCCTCACGCAATGCCATGGTCGTTCCACTGGCTGCTGACTTTCCCATGCCTGGTAACAAGGCGACAAACTCATCACCACCGTACCGAAAGGCTGAGTTATTAGGGCCGAGACTTCGCCGCAACAGACTGCCGATCTCTGCGAGCAGACGGCTCCCGATCAGGTGACCGTGGGTGTCGTTCACTGATTTGAAATGATCTAAATCGACGAACATCAAACTAAATACATGTCCCTTCGCGACCAATTCGTCGAGCATGGTGTAAAGATGGCGCGCATTGAACAGCCCCGTCACGTCATCTGTAATGGTCAGTTCCTGAATCAAGGTCATGGAGCGAGCATTCTGAATCGCAATGGCCGCGTAGTCGCAGAGGATTCGCAGAAAAGAGATCGAATACTCCGAAAGGAGATCCAGTTTGCTATTGAGGAGCTGGATAACGCCGAGAGTCTTGTTTCCAGAGCGGACAGGCACGCAGGCGATCGATTTAATCTTCAAATCCGGATGCTTGTTGGCAAATGCAGACCAGTGCGGGTCGAGTGCAACGTCCGGTACGACAAGAGGATTGCCCGTAGAAGCTACCCAGCCGGCGACGCCTTCGCCCATGGGAACTCGAAGACCCTTGAGGCTCTCGGCATTCTCGCCTACTGCGATCGCATAGTAGAGTTCGTTGGATTTGTCGTCGACCATGAGCATGGACCAACGTTCAGGGCCAAAGAACTGGGCCATCTTTTCCATGATGGCGCCGAGAATCTCTTCCAATTCCAAACTTGAGGTCAAAGCGCGAGCGACATCATGGAACACCCGAAGGTGGTCCATCTGCCGACTTTCGATTACCTCAAACTGCCGCCTGTCTTTCAATGGAGATCCTCACAGCAGTGGCACATCAGATATCAGAAGAAAATCTATCAGACGAGTTCAATTTGCAAAGAGTTTCAAGCATTTGCCGCAACCACAAAGACAATAACGTCAGCCCCCGATATGTACCATGTTGCGCGATGGCTTCTTAAATCCTGGTTCGCCAATGTGATGTCGCGCCTCCTTGTACATTACCGTTCTGCGAATATACGCAATCAACTGGGCATCGGTTCCGCCGCGCACCATTTCGCCGTAAAGGTCGTGGTCGCTTTGCGAGAACAAGCATGTTCGAATCTTTCCGTCGGAGGTTAGGCGGATGCGACTGCAGTGTCCGCAGAAAGGTCGTGAGACCGGCGCGATGATCCCAATCTCTCCAATGCCATCGTCAAAAGTGAATCTCTTCGCCGTCTCGCTAGCAGAGTGGGGAACAAGTTCTACCAGCGGGCGATATTTATTCAGCCGTTCAACTATCTCCTGCATCGAGATCACACTCTCCATCTTCCAACTGCGGTCTTCTTCCAGTGGCATCCATTCAATAAAGCGGACGATGACGTCTTCCTTGCGTGAGAATTCGGCAAACTGCTCGATCTGTCCGTCGTTGAATCCACGCAGAAGGACACAGTTCACCTTGACCGGTCCAAGTCCAACGTCCTGTGCCTTGCGAATACCGGCCAGCACCCTGTCAAAGCTTCGGGGAACACGGGTGATGGCGGAAAATGTTGATGCGTCTACAGCATCCATGCTCACGGTGACACGATTCAGGCCAGCATCTTTGAGGGGTTTGGCTAAATTCTCGAGCAGGTGCCCATTCGTGGTGAGTGCGATATCAAGCGCCTGACCTCCCACATCTCCGACATAAGTTCCTTCGTGCAGATAGGCAGTTCGCATCGCGGCGATCTCGCGGACGAACTCAGTTAGACCGGATCGAAGGAGTGGTTCGCCGCCAGTTAGCCGAACCTTTTCCACTCCAAGAGAGACAAACAATCGAACCATTCGTAAATAATTGGTGATCGGAAGCTCGGTGTACTGTGCTCCTTCGTTGCCGGTTCTGCAATAAACGCACTTGTAGTTGCAGCGATCCGTTACCGAGACCCGGAGGTCAGTAATGGCTCGACCGAACTTGTCTCTCAGTCTCTCTGGAGTTGACCGAAGATCTTTCGCTGGTCCCGCTACAGCTGTACTCGGATCATCGAGGATGGGAGAAAGAAAAGGCATCACCGCCGCCATATGCTTCATTTTCACAAGTAATGAGATGCGTAGGCTCGAAAAGCGAATCAGACCTGCAGAGGTTCCCGCCCAAGCGTTCGTTGGGGAAGTTGTCGTGTTTTATATTACATAGGTCAACCGGACCGCGCTATCGTTCTTTGGCGCGAGTTGACCATTGAGGGTGGGTTTCAGTAGCTGATGAATTCGTTGCTTCCGCGTCTGAGTTTGACGCCGACGATACCGAAGATCAGCGAAAGGGTAAACATAACCGCATCCCAATAGACCATAGGTTTTGTCCACCCCGGCGAGAGGGTCCAGTCCTGCCCTGCCCACAACGTAACCAGCGTCCCAATGATGAAGGTCTGAAGGCAGAGGACAAGAAAGAGCTGTCCGCGGCGGCGACGCCTATCAAGAAGTTCCACCTCTTGCGGTGTCAGATTTCGTTCTTCAATAGGAATCAGTGTGTTCGCCATGCTATTTGGTCTCCGCGGTTCGTTCGTTCCAGGCACCAACGTTCTCTCTTGCAGAAACATCAGTCGCTATATGTATTAAATCACAGCCGATTCGCTTCCCGCACGGTTCGGAAAAAAGACGCCGATGCTGCTGATAATTGACCGTCGTGTGCCGAAATTGTTAGATGAAGGCAACCGACTGAATTCCGACAATATCGAATCGTTTTCTGCACCGTATGTTCTTGCATCCCATGGGGTCGTCACGCCGGACCATGTAGCTCTGGGCCTTGGCAAAGCGGGCCCGATCGCGGTCATCGGCTCCTCGGGGAAGCTGTGCCTTCTTTCTTCGTACAATCCAGTCGATCTGGTACTCGGCTTGCTGGCCGCAATGCGGACACGTCATTAAGTGAGTCCGTTGCTCAGCTTTTTCATCGAAAAAGTCGCGTTCTTCCATCCTGCACCTCATCCGGCGACGTCTCCCCCGAGGCGCCGTCCTATGCAATCCTGCATCACATCACCCCTTACAGGCAAGAGTCATGCATAATCACATGGACCCCCGAAATTCCTCCAGGGAACGTCTATGAGCAAGGCGAAGAAAGAGATATTTTCCAAGGTGAAAGCAGCCAAGTCCAACGCCCGCGATAGGGTTGGTTCTCCACACCCCGAGCGTGTGCTGCCCGACCCCAAACGGAAACAGGTTGCCAAACCCAAGCATAAGCCTACCTTTGCCGAATTGCTCGACTCGAAAGGAGACAATCAATGAAGATCCTTCGCCTTGCTGTCGTAGCGATTCCAGCCTTCGTCCTGGCAATTTGGACCCCAGGACCCACTGCTGCCCAGACGATTCAGGTCAACAAAGACAATCGGACGATTGCAATTACGGCTACCGATAGTGTCATGGTGATGGCTGATACGGCTACTGTTCACGTCGGCTTTATTGCCTATGGGCAGGACAAGGACTCTGCCTACGCCGCAGGTTCCGGAGTCTCCAATGCAATTATCAAGGCGATTACAGGAGCTGGCGTTCCCTCGGATTCGATTGAAAGCGAAAATCAAAACATCGCTCCTGTGCAGGAATATCAGGTCGATAAGCTGACCCCTGCCGAGAAGGCGCAGCGTAA
The DNA here is from genome assembly GCA_035570955.1 of Edaphobacter sp. GTDB lineage: Bacteria > Acidobacteriota > Terriglobia > Terriglobales > Acidobacteriaceae > Edaphobacter. Next base: position 19,410 of record DATMKY010000088.1, read on the forward strand.
ATTTCAAGTCACTCAGAGCTGGAGTGTTCGAGTCAAAGCCGCAGATGCTGCCCGAATTCTCGATGTCGCTGTGAAGGCTGGGGCGAACCAGTCCGGCCAGATCGATTGGACGCTAAAGGACGAAAATGCATCGCAGGCCGAGGCTGCCGCCAAGGCGCTTCAGCGCGCCCGGGGCGTGGCTGGTCAGATGGCCTCCGGCCTGAATGTAAAACTCGGCAACCTTATCTATGCCAGCAACGAGACTCAGGCCGCGCCTCCACGTCCAGTGATGAGAGCCATGAATGCAGCGATGGCTGCGCCCTCACCGCCACCTCTTGCGATCAATCCACGCCGGATCGAAAAAACTGCGACCGTTTATGCTGTCTTCGCCATCGAATAGTCTCTACTCCTGAGAGGAATACCATGCCCGTCCATGAGTACCGCGAACTCAAGCCCACCCACGAAGCCGAAGCGATCTACCGCCGCTGGTTAGCCCGTTTGAACGAAGAATTCACGCGTCACCAAACTGTTGACATCAGGTCACAGATTGTTCGCGACGAACTGGTCCAACTCTATCTTGGCAAGCCTTATGGCGGTCCTGCCAAGGCGACCTTGAATACCGAGCTAGCCATGCATACTTTGATTGAAAGCTTCGACCCGCGAAACGCCACACTGGAACCGGAGTACTACGGCGATGTCGATGCCGAGAAGTACGCAATACGGAAACCCCTCATTTGGTTCTGGCAAATGTTTGACCGGTCTCCTGTAGGTCTGAATCACTGGCTGGGCTACCGCTTCCGCTGCATGCTTGGCCGCCATATCTTCCGGCATCTAGGCAAGCACGTGAAGATCTTTCACAACGTCGAGTTTACCTATGGCTACAACCTCACCATCGGGGATTGGTGTACGATTCACAAGAACGTGATGCTCGATGATCGCGGAGAGATCATTCTTCACGAAGGCACCAGTGTCTCCGACTACGCTAACGTCTACTCCCATACTCACGACATTAACCACCAGGCCGACGTCACCAACAAGCGGACCGAGCTTGGTCCGCACGCCCGGGTGACCTACCATGCTACCGTTCTCGCCGGTGCGAATGTTGGTGAGAACGCGATGCTCGGAGCAATGGGGCTTGCAACCAAACCGGTTCCACCGGCCACTGTTGCAGTCGGAATTCCTGCTCATGTTAAACGCCACAAGAGCGGTTGAAGTTTTCAGCACCTAGAAGTGAACTACATATTTGTCCATATAGGCATGCAGAAGATCGCGGTGTTTCTCGCGAAATGCCACATAGTCCTGTGCAATTCCCTGGTCGGCATGATTGAGCAAAATCCAGCACTCCAGCATGCCGTCCTTATCGAGTGCAATGAGTGATTTCAATGTTGGATCCAGTTGGTCCGGGGCAATTTTCTTTTCATTCACGAATGCAATGACGGTACGCAGGCTCTCGGCTTCTTCAGCCAGAGAATGTCGGTACACTGCCTCGCTTGGATAGTGCTTCTTGAACTCTGTCTTGCGCCAGACAGTGGGATTCATGGCATAGATGAGCCACGCTCCCGATGTCGGGTTTCCCATGGTCGATGGATCGATGGTGACATTCACATTTCCTTTTTCGTCGGGTACAGGCTGTTTTGGCAGAGTGATCGCAGGGCTAGCTAACTTCGCATGGGTGGCGTCAGCCCACTGCTTCAGCCCAATCCACGAGGCTTTCGAGTATGGCTCTGCAATCACGGCGTCAATAAATTTGCTCTGCGCCTGCTTCTGATCTCCTTTGTGCATCAACACGTCTCCCCAATATCGATACGCCGTCTCGCGATCAGGGTTGATCGCGATCGCTTTTGCGTACCAAGCGCCGGCCTCGTCATAGTTCTTCAGTTTGTACTCGGTATCTCCGGCAAAGAGCGGAGGTTCATATAGATTGGGGTCCGCTTCAGCTGCCTGTTTGTAAAAGACGAGCGCTCCGGCAAGGTCACCGCTGGAAAAGGCCTTTTCTGCCTTGGCAAGAGAATCAGCACCCGCTGACTTTGGTTTGTCCATCGCTGCAGGTGTTGGCGATGACAGCTTTTCGAGCAGAATCTGAAGGAGATTGCTGTTATCTCCCGTGGCCTTAGCGTCCAGCAGAAGCTTACGCGCCCGATCGCGCGTTGCTATGGCGTCTGCAGGAGCTTCGGTACCGGCCTTCGCGAGCAATGTCATCGCAAGCCGCTCGCGAAAGACGTTGCTCTCGGGACGCTGCTTGTGCAGATCTTCAAACAACGGCAATGCCCCAAGGAAATTTTGCTGCCCGTACAGTTCTTCGGCTTGTAGAGCTTGTTTTTGTATCTCGGTGTCGTTTTTGGATGCGCTCTGTCCTGTTGTCGTCTGCGCGGGAAGAAGAGATCCCGAGATTGCCAGAACCAGCGTCCAGAGCCCGATCCTTAAATACATGCACGCCCCTCGGTCAACGTTTATCAACTCGATCAATTAGTTAGACACCACAGCTCGATTTTGTTGCAAGGAAAATCGTCGGTTCGTGTAGGTTCTACTCCGGTAGACTTAATTCATCATGAGTTTGAACGTCGTCGTTATCTTTTTTGAGCTTGTCGTCCTGATTCTCGCTTTCAGCATTCATGAGTGTGCTCATGCCTGGGCAGCGGCGCGTCTAGGCGATCCTACGGCGATGATGCTCGGGCGAGTTACGCTCAATCCTCTGAAACACCTTGATCCTGTGGGTTCCGTTTTGTTTCCCTTGATTTCTCTGGTGTATGGAGGGTTTCTGGTGGGATGGGCGAAGCCGACGCCGGTGACCGCTCGAAATTTCAAGAACTATAAGCGGGACGATATTCTGGTTACGCTCGCCGGACCCGCGAGTAATCTGCTTTCGGCCACCGTGGCTCTGATTCTGCTGATTGTAATCAAGCACATTCTCCCGACGGACGATCCCACAATCAAGACTGCTGTGGCGATTGCCCAGCACGTCCCCGGAGTTGCGACGGAAGGTCTGCCAACCCTCTTTCCGATCGCGCTTTTTCTCTACTTTGTAATCTTTATCAATCTGCTGTTGTTCGTCTTCAATCTGATTCCGCTTCCGCCGCTCGATGGCAGCCATATCCTCCGGCACTTTTTGCCGTATAGCGCCGTTCAGATCTACGACCGTATGGGCATGTTCGCGCTTTTGATTTTGTTTCTGGTTGGCGGCAGATTTGTTGCAGCATTTTTCTACCCGCTTTACAGCATCTTCAACAACATTCTTTTCTCTTTGTAGCCCACGAGGCCTAATGGACCTCGCCAGGCCCCCAGATGCGGTAGTTTCCACTGACGTGCAGCATGCTGAACATATAGAGCATGCTGTCGAAGTAGCGCTGGTCGCCGACGGGGACTGGGGTTCGCCATAGCTCTTCGACGAAGGCTTTTTCATTGGGCCCGGGTGTTGCTGCTAGGCTGCCGACAGTGGCGGCGGCTAGCATGCCGACAGAGTGGCGGGTGGAGAGAGGTCTGCCTGCGAGGGTGTAGCGGTCGGCGAACATGGTGATGCCCTGGCTAATGAGAAATTTCTGGAGGCGGTCGGAAAGAACAACCTCGCGGGGATCTTTTCGCCACCAGTTGTAGTCGGCGGCCCAGTTGCTGACGGAGCGCCATGAGTCGTAGCTGAAGGGTGTCGGCTGGCCGTCGCGGCCGGTGACTGCGGACATGTCGAAGTTGGAGCGGTCGGGAGTGAGGCCGGTGGAGGGGCCGGTGACTTTGACGAAGAGCTCGCGGCTGGTGTCGGCGGCTTTGGCCCAGAAGGCGCGATCTTCTTCGGGGCCCCAGCGCGCCCATAGTTCGTAGAAGGCCGGCAGGTGATATGAGGCGTCGGTGTTGCCGTTGGGGGCGACGTCGGGGATGAAGCGGATCATGGTGTAGGTCTCGTCGACCATAGGGCCGGCGGAGACGGAGCGTTGCAGGATCTGTGAGCCTTGGCGAGAGCGGGCGAAGGGATCGGGCGGCGGAGTCTTACCTTCTCCCTTAAGCTCGATAGCCAGATTGTGCTGGGCTTGTTCGTGTTCGGTGGTGTTGGGACTGGTGATGGTGGCGTACTGGAACGGTTGGTCCTCAGGGTGGATCTTGAAGGGGCTAGTCTCGGTGAGGATGGGGTGGTGGCGTATGCCGCGGAGAATCTTGTCGGCCTGCTCTTTGTAGTTGTAGATGCCCTGACCGTTACCCCAGCGGTTGGCGGCAAAGTAGAGGGCCATGACGTAGTACTCTTCGCCGTCGGGTGCGGGGCCGGTGGAGCGTGGAGTGCCGTCGGTGTTCATAGACCAGGCGAAGTAACCGACGTTGGGGTTGTGGGCGTCGGTGATGAGCATGTAGGTGTTCGACCAGTTCCAGAGGGCATCGAACTCACGTTTGTGGTCCATCTGGACGGCGATCATCATGCCGTAGCTCATGCCCTCGGTGCGGGCGTCGTTGTTGGCCCAGTCGGTCATGTAACCTAGAGGGCCGTTTTCGTTTTTGCCGGCTTCGAAGTAGACGCGCTCGGAGACGGGGTCGCCGTGGAAGAGCTGCTCGAAGGCTTTTTCGAGACGGGCTTTGGTCTCCGCGGAGGGGTGGCCTTGCTCGGCGAAGAGGTCGCGGTATTGGCCGGTCTTGTAAGTGCCGTTGCCGTCGCCGGGCATGCGTTTGATCTCAGCGGGCGGAGCGTTTACGTGCTGGGGTGGCGGAGTGAATCCGCCTTGGCCATGGAGGGCGAGTGGAGCAAGCGCAAGAAACGCGAGAATGGGTAGGCTATGTCGAGCGGAGGATGTACCAGCGGTCATCAGGCTAAGCTCCGTGCAATGTGTGTTTCTGAGAGTTACCAATCTGTGAGAGTGCCGTCGAGCCTGCGCGCGATGGGCAGGTAGGCGCGCTGGTAGGGGTATTTTGCGGCGAGGACCTCGTCGATTTCGACTCCAAGGCCGGGCGCACTGCCGGGATGCATATATCCGGCGTTGAAGGTGTAGTGATGCGGGAAGACTTCGTCGGTGAGTTTGGAGTGACGCATATGCTCCTGGATGCCAAAATTGTGAATGGCGAGGCCGAGATGGAGCGCGGCTGCCATGGTGACGGGAGAGACGTCGGTGGGGCCGTGATAGCCGGTGCGGACGTTGTAGAGTGCAGCGAAGTCGGCGGTCTTCTTGGCGTGGGTGATGCCGCCGCCGTGGACGATGGTCATCCGAATGTAGTCGATGAGCTGGTGGCGGATGATGTCATGGGCGTCCCAGATGGAGTTGAAGACTTCACCGACGGCTAAGGGTGTTGTTGTGTGTTTGCGGATTAGTTCGAAACTTTCTTGTAATTCGGCGGGGCAGGGGTCTTCGAGCCAGAAGAGATGATAGGGCTCGAGGGCTTTGCCGAGGCGCGCGGCTTCGATGGGGGTGAGGCGGTGGTGGACGTCGTGAAGCAGATGGACGTCGGGGCCCAGTTCGACGCGGAGTTTCTCGAAGAGCGTGGGGACGAAGTTGAGGTAGCGTTCGCTGGACCAGAGCGATTCGGAAGGAAGGCCGCGCTCTGCGGGCTCGTAGGGCTTGCCGGCTTTGGGGACTCCGTAGCTGGAGGCGACGCCAGGAATACCGGCTTGGGCGCGGACGGCGAGGTAGCCCTCGTCCATATGTTTGCGGACGGAGTCGAGGGTATCAACGATGTCCATACCGTTGGCGTGGGTGTAGACGAGGCAGCCTTGGCGGGACTGACCGCCGAGGAGGTTGTAGACCGGAGTGTTGAGGGCCTTGCCCTTGATGTCCCAGAGAGCGACGTCGACGGCAGCGATGGCGGACATGGTGACGGGGCCGCGACGCCAGTAAGCTCCTCGATAGAGGTACTGCCAGATGTCTTCGGTCTGGAAGGGATCGCGGCCGATGATGCAGGGGAGGACGTGGTCGTTGAGGTAGGAGGCGACGGCGAGTTCGCGGCCGTTGAGCGTAGCGTCGCCGAGGCCGTAGATGCCCTCATCAGTGTCGATGCGAAGGGTGACGAAGTTGCGGTCGGGGGAACAAATGATGATTTTGGCGGCGCTGATTTTCATTTTGTCTGAGTCTACTGTTTTGTGATTTCTATGTAGTCGACGGGGGCTGGTTCGGTGTTGTTGGGGGTGCCGTGGAGGGTTAGTGTGTCGCCGGGTTTTAGAACGATGTTGGGGAAGGTGATGCGGGTGCTGGTGTCACCATTGGGTTGGTTTTCGGCGCGTGCGGGCGGGAGCGTTTCGTCGGCGAGCCAGTTGCCAATGGGTTTTCCGTTGAGGTTGAGAGCGAAGTGTGATTTGCCTGACCAGAAGTCGAAGTACTGCACGGTGATGGTGTATGTCCCTGCGGGGTTGTCGAGTTTAGTCGTGAGGGTGCAGCCGGTGGGTTGGTCGCAGAGGACGGCTTTGCTATTGGAGGCCGTCTCCCAGGGTTTGACGTCGATGGGGGTGTAGCCTTCGGCGGTCATGTTCTCGGCTTCGATGCGGTTGGGGTAGTTACCTACGCGACCTTGTTCGTCGGGGATGTTGGATTCTTTCTGGAACCAGCGGGTGACGGCATCGCGCCAGACGATGGCGTGACCTGCCTGGTAGGTGAGGAGTTTGAGTGTGTGGTTATAGCGGTCTTCGTCGATGAGGCCGTGAAGGGTTTGCCAACGTGTGGGGTAGGTTTGGGCTGTGGCAGCGCCTTCGTAGTGGGCGTCGTAGATGGACTGGACTACGGTTTTTCCATCGTGCAGGACGTGAGTGTAGGGGACGTGGTGCATGAAGAGGAGGAGGTCGTCGGGGCAGGTGTTGACGTCTTCGTAGACCTTGGCGAGTTCGGGTGGGTACTGGCCGATGTAGCCGGTGCCAGTGGCTACGGTGCGGTCCATGCCGATGCCGGTGGCGTCGGCGCGGAACCACTGTCCCCATCCGTTGTGTTCGGCAGATTCGATGCCGGGACCGAAGTGGTAGCCGAGGATGTTGGTGAGGGTGCCGATGCCGAGATTGCCGGTGTACTGCTCGTAGACGCGCCAGGAGTGGCGCTGAAGTTCATCGATCGTGGAGACGACTTTGTCGTTGTTTCCCCAGGTGAGGCGCGTCCAGGTGTCGAGAATCTGGTTGGTGGAGAGATTTGGATTCCAGGCGAGGCGGCCGAAGCCGTAGAGGTTGGCCATAGCCATAGGGTGATGCATCCAGTTGGCATCGAGCCCGACGTTAGCGACACCGACGAAGCCCCCGAGGGGCTGGTGAAAGGATCTTCCTTCGACGATCTCGTTAACCGGCGTACTCCGGTTGTCGGCACGCATATCGGTGTCGAGCGTCGTCTTCCACATGGGAACGAGGAAGACCATGTGGCGCTGCTGGCCTAGATACTCCTGAGTGACCTGAAGCTCGATAGCTTGACTGGTGTGCTGGAGCGCGGCAAAGAGAGGTGAGGCAGGCTCGCGGACCTGGAAGTCAATCGGACCGTTTTTGATCTGGATAACGACATTGGATTCGAATTTGCCGTCGAGCGCGCGGAAGTTGTCGTATCCGGCGCGGGCGCGGTCGGCTTTAAGGTCGGTGTAGTCGAGGTGGTTGTTGTAGACGAAACCGCGATAGAGGACGAAGCCGCCGTGAGGTTTCAGCGGGCGAGCAACGGCGTTGGCGGCCTCGGCCGGAGTGCGGTGGTATTGCGATGGGCCCACGCGCCCTTCAGAATCAGCCTTGATGACGAATCCCCCAAAATCGGGAATCGCCTTGTAGATTTCGTCGACTTTAGTCTTCCACCAAGTGATGACTGTGGGGTCGACCGGATCGAATGTTGGAAGATGGCCGACAACCTGTGGACTGGAGAGATCGACCGAGAGTGACATGCGGATGCCCCACGGGCGGAACTCGTCAGCGATGCGCGCGAACTCGAGAATCATCTCGGGTTCGAGCGTGTGGAGATCTGAATTGACGTTGTTGACGGTAATTCCGTTAATCCCAATGGAAGCTAGGAGACGGCCATAATCGTGGACGCGAGTGAGATCGGCGCGCACATGACCGTTTTCGTAGAAGATGCTGCGGCCAGCGTAGCCGCGCTCAATAGTGCCGTCGAGGTTATCCCATTGGTTGATCCAGCGGATGGATGAAGAGGGAGATTCTGTGGCGGGCTTCGTGGGCAGGGGCTGTTCGGATGCAATAAGTTCGAGGAGGTGGAAGGCTCCGTAAAGTTCACCACGCGAATCCGCTCCCAGGATGATGAAGCGGTAAGTTTTTCGTTCCGTTTTCGGGCCGATGGTGAAGGAGTCAGGTGAAAGTTTGTCACCAATCACGCTAAATGCTCGGTTGAGAGTCGCGAGATTGGCCACGAGAATCGCATTGTCACCCTCTGATAGCTCATGCGATATGGTGAAGGACCGACCGAGCATGGAGGTCAGGCCTCGCTGGAGTTCGTTGCCGACTACCTCGTCCGTTGACGACTTGCCAAGCACGACGATTTTGTTCGGGAGGGTGGCGTAGTTGGCCACAGCAGCGTTTGAGATAGGAGCGTAACGAAGCCACCCCTCGGCTCCGTTTTCTGCGTGGATATGCAGTGTTGCTATGAAGAGCAGTAACAAAATTCCGAGGTTGAGGTAGAGTCGCATGGGGTCCTTGAACCGATTGCCGTACCTCAGCGGTCAGAGCCGTAATTCATCGAAAGGCGTCACGATACCGGCCGATGCCGCCGCTTCATAAAAAGTTCATTTTGAGTCACAAAATTAAAAACTGTTAGCGCGGCATCTCCTGCGTGCCTTCGATGGTGAACGTAGCCGTCTGGCTGTTGTTGGTTTCGCTTGGTTGAGCCCCGCCCAGCGCGATCTTGTAGTTGCCTGGTGTGACGGCGCGGACTCCCTTGTCGTCGACCTGCGAAAGGGTGCGTGGGTCCACGGTCAGAACAATGTGCTTGGTCTCTCCCGGAGCCAGACGGACGCGAGTAAAGCCGGCGAGCGCCAAATTAGGAGAAACATCGGTATGCGGTGGAGTGAGGTAAAGCTCTGCAACCTCTTCACCGGGGCGGGAACCGGTATTTTTCACGTCGGCTTCAACGGTCAGAGTGTCGCCGGCATGAAGTGTTGAGGTAGAAGGCTTCAGGTTGGAGTAGCTGAAAGTCGCGTAGCTAAGGCCGAAACCAAATCCGTAAAGAGGCTTGCCTTTGAAGTACCGGTAGGTGCGGTTCGCCATCGAGTAGTCTTCGAAGGCAGGAATCTGGTCGATGCCCGTGTAGAAGGTGACCGGTAGACGTCCGGAAGGATTGTTGAAACCCACTAGAGTCTCCGCGATAGCTTGCGAGCCGCCGTCCCCCGGATACCAGGCTTCGAGGATCGCGTCAGCATTTTGCTGAGCCCAGTTGACTGCAAGTGCCGAACCGTTCATGAGAACCACCACGAGCGGCTTACCAGTGGCTTTGGCCGCTTCGAGAAGCTGTTGCTGCGCTGCGGGCAGCGTGATGTCGGTTCGGTCTCCACCGGAGAAGCCCGGGATGTGGACTGGCATCTCTTCGCCCTCGAGGTTGGGTGAGAGACCAACAAAGGCGAGCACGACGTCGGACTTCTTGATGATGTCGAGAGCTTGATTGCGAAGCGGTTCGACAGGTGCGGTCCACTGGAGTGAGAGACCTGCGCCGAAGAGACGCGCACGGTGGGCATAGGTGACCTCGAAGGAATGAGGCTTGGTGTCGTCGAAGTGCAGTTTAACCGCCGTGGTCGTCGATCCATGCTGCGCCTTGTCTTCGCTGACCTGAAAGGCGAGCATGTCTTTGCCATCGAAGCGGATGGTGTAGTGCTCGGAGTTGTTGCAAGGGTAGCAGTGCGCGAGCATGCCGGTGACCTCGTAGTCGCCGGGCGCAGGCGCTTGCATCGTGCCGGTCCAGCGTACAGAGAAGGCCTTCGGATCGAGTCGAGACGGATCAGGCGAGGTCGAATTCCAATCAAAATCAATCTGCTTGTCGACGCGGACGAGGGCTGGAGTGCCGGTCAGGGAGTCATTGTTGAAGTACTCGCCCTTGAGTCCTTCGACGTCCGAGCCTGGGGCACTACGAAATTGCGTGCGGGGAATAACGATCGATGCATTCTCAGCATAGGGAGAGCCCTGCGCATAGAGTACAGTCGCGGCAGGGAATTGCCGAACAATGCCGTCCACGGGAAGCAAAGGATCTTTCGGAACTGCGTTGTAGTTGCCCTCGATTGCAGAGAGTTCGGCCGCATTCGGGCCTATTACGGCGATGGTCTTGATCTTTGCCGGCGCGAGAGGAAGCGTGGTGTTGCTGTTCTTCAGCAGCACAATCGACTCTCTCGCGGTCTTCAGAGCGAGCGCAGCATGTGCAGGCGAGTTCACTTCTGAGAATGGAACTTTCGACCACACCATCGTTTCTGGTGGATCGAAAAGTCCAAGCTTAAAGCGAGCGAGGTAGAGCCGTTTGAGTGAAACGTCGAGCTGCGATTCCTTGATGAGACCCTTCTTCACCGCATCGGTAAGAGCAAGGTAGGTGCGTCCGCAGTTGGTGTCGGTTCCAGCCTCGATGCCGGCGACAGCCGCTGAATCTTTGTCAGGCGAGGTATGATGAGCCTTCGCTTCGAAGAAATCATCAACGGCACCGCAGTCCGAGGTGACGAAGCCCTGAAAGTTCCAGTCGCCACGAAGAATCTTTTCGAGAAGCATCTTGTTGGCGCAGGCGGGGTATTTATCAATGGCGTTGTAAGCGCACATGATGGAGTAAGCCTTGGCTTCTGTGATGGTCGCACGGAAGGCCGGCAGATAAGTGTCCCAGAGATCGTGCGGAGTCGGGTCGATGTTCGCCGAGTGGCGCGTAGACTCAGGCCCGCTGTGCACTGCGTAGTGTTTAGGCGTAGCGATCGTGCGAAAGTAAGTAGGATCGTCCCCTTGCAAGCCTTTCACGAAAGCGACACCAAGCCGAGCGGTGAGGAAGGGGTCCTCGCCGTAGGTTTCCTGGCCGCGGCCCCAACGCGGATCACGGAAAATATTAATGTTTGGCGACCAGATAGTCAGGCCGTAGTAAATGGAATGAATGTCGTGGCGAACAGCCTCGTTATACTTCGCCCGCGCCTCGGTCGAGATTACAGTTGAGATTTGATTGACCAGGGGCGTGTCCCAGGTGGCGGCCATACCGATGGCCTGCGGAAACATGGTCGCATAGCCGGAGCGGGCGATGCCATGCAAGCCCTCGCTCCAGTAGTCATAGGCGGGGACGTTGAGGCGTGGGATAGATGGAGTCGTGTTAATAAGCTGCGCGACCTTTTCATCAAGAGTCATTCGGGAGACGAGATCGTCGACGCGTTGTTGCGTGGGCAGCGAAGGATCGAGGTAAGGCAAGGGCTTGCCCGATTGCGCCGATGCGTTGGATACGAGTGTGATCGAAAACAGAAGAACAGCGAATCGGCGAAGTTGCATAATGATTCCATCCTCCAGTGGCCGTCTTTGTTGGTCGCAAAGACAATGAGACAATCGTTTGTCGCTGGTAACGTATTTTGTACGTGTCGCGAACTTTATCGAATCTGCGCGCAATCTGTCAAGAAAATCAGTCGGGTCATCAAGCCAATGAACAATAAACCTTAGATAAAGTGAGCGCGGTGATGCGTGGCAATTTCTAGCTGACAACCGTTGCGCTACGGCGGTTTCGCTTGCCGGAAGCCGTCAGATGCGGCGAGGTATGGTAACCGGAGTGACGCTGCAGAACGACGGCAGCTGCCCCGCGAAGTCGTGAAAGTTCGCCATCCTTCGTAATTCCCAGGTTAGGAGGAGCGCCTGCGAGCATGGTCTCCACCATTTCTTTCTGAATGATAGGACCGAAGCGTGCCCAGGATGTCGTCAGGTCTCCCGTGATGAGAACAACCTCTGGCGAAAGGGACGCGGTAACCAGTCGAAGCCCGCGTCCGAGGTGAACGGCCTGTCTCGAGACAGCCGCAATTGCCGCTGAGTCACCTTCCTCAGTAAGGCGAAGGAGTTCGTGAATCGTGAGCTGGCGGCTCTTTGGCGCGAGTTCGGCATAATAACGCAGAGCGGCGGTGGAGGAGGCAAAAACCTCCCAGCAACCGTGCTGACCGCAACCGCAAATCGGACCAGAAGGGTCGATTGGGCTATGGCCAAATTCGCCTGCCAGACCACTGCGGCTGGTGATGATCTGTCCATTGGCAAGGATGGCAGCGCCGATTCCTTCTGAGACAGTAATCAAGACAGCATTGCGAATACCATCCAGGCGGCCTGACCAAAGTTCGGAGAGGAGACAGGCATTGGCGGCGTTGGCGAGCTCTACCTGGAGCTGCATCTGCTCTTCAATCACGCCCTTAATGTCGTAGTCAGCCCATTTGAGGTTGGGGGCAAGGATAAGACGCTGAGACTCAGGGTCGACCCGTCCCGGCATGCTGATACCAATCCCTTCAAACGACCGGTCACTATGAGCTGCGCGCATCGATTGCATGCTATGCACGATCTTCTCGACAGATCTTGCAGGCTCTGAGACAAGAGGAACTGCCTCGCGAGCTAGAAATCGTCCGTTGAGATCGACCAGTGCCACGATAGCCTGATGAGGACGAACATCGGCTACGAGGATCACCAATGCGTCGTTCAGCGAGAGCAGAGTTGAGGGGCGACCGCGTGGGCGACGAGCCAGGGCGCCCTCGGAGACCCACTTTTCACTGATTAGTTGTTCAACAATCGCTGAGATGGTGCTCGGTTGCAGACCGGACGAACGCGCGAGGTCGGCACGCGCAACCGGTTGCTGTGAGCGGATGATCTCGAGGACAATATCGCGATTAATATCGCGTGCATTTTCGCTCGATGCAAGTTCAACATAAGCGAGGTCGATGCGTTTGATACCGCGGGTGCCATTTTTTGCATGGTTGGATTTCATGGTTATTGGTTGACTCCGCTTGCAAGAAGACCGCCATCGACCGCCAGGATCTGGCCGGTCACAAAGGCGCTCTCGTCGGAAGCAAGAAAGACGGCAGTCCCTACAACTTCATCTACTTTACCGAAACGGCCCATCGGAGTTCGTGCAATGAGTTCTTTACCGCGAGGCGAGTCGAGAAGATCGCGGTTGAGATCAGTGGGAAAGATACCCGGGGCAATCGCATTGACGCAGACGCCATACGCAGCCCACTCGACGGCGAGAGAACGGGTGAGAGCCCCGACGGCAGCCTTACTCGCACCATAGGCGGCTACTTGATGGAAGGCCACAAAGGTCGAGAGCGACGCAATATTGATGATCCGTCCTTTTTCTTGTTTGAGCATAGTTTTGCCAAAGATCTGGCAGGCTCTAAGCGTACCGTTCAGGTTTACGTTCATTATGCTTTGCCATTGTTCTTCGGTGCAATCGAGCGTGGGGACTCGCTTTGTTATGCCTGCGGAGTTGACCAGAATATCGATTCGCCCAAACGAAGAGAGGACTTCATCGTGGAGGCGTTGGAGAGAGGGCCTGTCGAGAACGTCAGAGGAGATGCGAAGGGATTTACTACCCTGTGCTTCGAGGCAATCCGCCAACTCATCAACGGCCTCCTCCGACCGGGAAGAGGCAACAACGTTCGCACCGGAAGACCCCAGCCCGAGTGCGATTGCTCTCCCAATACCGGAGGTTCCACCGATCACAACGGCGCATTTCCCTGCAAGACTAAACATCGCAGCGAGGTCCTTCCTTGCCTCGGTGTTGAGTTCTCCTTGAGTCATTAGGACTTTTACTACAATTAAATCGGAATGTCACCCACAGTCGAAGATTGGGTGGAGCATCAGTCCCTGTTTTTAGAAGGTAAATAGCTAATTATCAATCACTTAATCGGCGAGTGGGCTCGGGGGGGATAAAAAGAGAAGATCATATTCTTGTGCGGGAGTCTCGTCCGCAATTCTATTTTATTCACAAGCACAATAAAAGAATTGAGAGGTTTCCCCGACTCCAGTGCTCGGACATGGAAGGACTGAGTTGTTGAAGGCGTTATCCTTTGACCCAAGCTCCGTTGACCGATCGCCATACGTTGGGATTTGATGAGGCGTCCCTCAGTATCGAAGGAAGTCGTTCAGGACGGACTGCGTCGTAGCATTCGAGTTTGGCAAACCGTGTGATCGACGCGGGAATTCCAACCGCTGTAACTCCTGGATTTGCCGTGGAGGGAAAAGGGCCTCCATGATTCATCGCGGGGCTAACCGCAACGCCAGTGGGCATCTTGTCGTTGAGGAGGCGGCCCACTTTTTCACGGAGCACAGGGGCGGCATTGGCATAGATTGAGTCGTCAGCACCTGATTTTGCTGAATAGATGCTACCCGTCAGGTTTCCTTCAAGAAGACGCAGGATGGCTTGGAGTTCCTCCTCCGTGTTCACGACGACCACGAGAGTAGCATTGCCGAAGACCTCACGCTGTAGCTCGTGAGGTGCGGCTAGGAACTGCGCCGCTGAAGTACGCAGAAGAGTGTTGGCGAACCTGTAGCCTTCGCCCGGCGCATTGTCCCCGCCGGTAACCAGTTGGGCGCCCGCGGAGGTGAGTGCGGTGACTCCCTGGTTTAATTGCTTGCGGCCAGCAGCAGAGAGCAGAGGTTGCACGGGACGCTCGCTGAAGGACTTCGCGATCTGTGCGAGAAAAGGTTCGGTTTGGGGAGTTTTGAAGGCGAGAATGAGGTTGGGACTGGTACAGAACTGACCAGATCCAGCCAGGGCGCTGTCCACTAGTTCGTTGGCGAGTTGTTCGGAGCGCTCGGCAAGTGCGCCAGGAAGAAAGATGACTGGGTTAATACTCGACATTTCGAGGTAGATCGGTTTGCCGGCATCTTCGGCGGCGCGCTTCAGAATAAGACCGGCATTGCGGCTGCCGGTGAAGCCGATGGCGCCCACTCGAGGATCGCTGACAAGCTTGAGCCCGTTTTCATTACTGACGTTGTAGATCAACTGGACTGTCGCTGGAGGGAGACCAGTCTTTTCGACGGCCTTGAGTGCCTGTTCGGCAAGCAGTCGTGTCGTGTTGGGATGAAGCGGATGAGCCTTCGCAATGACAGGATTTCCCGCAGCGATCGCAGCAGCAAAATCGCCTCCGCTGACACCGTTGAAGGCAAAGGGAAAATTGTTAGGTCCGAAGATAACAATCGGACCAATCGGCGCGAAGCAGGAACGAATGTTCTTTTCAAGATCGAGCGTTGCGTTACGCCAGGATTCCTCACGCGCGGCGGCGGCAGCCTGACGAAGTTGACTCGTAGTACGCGGAAGCTCAACATCCTTGAGACGCGGGGTCACCGGAAGGGCGGTTTCTTCTGTTGCCGCGGCAATTATGGTAGAGGCTGCAGCCTCGATGTTCGCGGCATACGCTTCGAGGAAAGCGGCGATCTTGGCAGGTTCGAAATTACGGAGTTCTGCTGCCGCCTTCGTTGCTGCCGTGAGGGCGGAGTCGACATCGGACCATCGGCTGATAGGAAATTGAAGAGTTAGAGCCTGGCCTGTAGCTGGATTCTCAGCATGAAAGGTCCCCTCTGCATCCGCTGCACGCCACTTGCCGTCGATCAATACCTGAGCTACATCCATCGCTATTGTCCTTTCAAACTTGTGCTGGTCTACCCAAAAATTGGTGCTATTCCACCGTATTGCTGAGTATGCCGATGCCGTCGATCTCGATTCGAATCTCATCGCCGCTCAGCAGCGTGAATGAGTCCGGTGGAACGATCCCCGTACCCGTCAGCAAAAAGCATCCATGCGGGAAGGTCTGGTCGCGAAAGAGATACTCGACCAAAGTAACCGGGTCGCGTTTCAGTTCGGTTAGGGCGGTCGTTCCGGTAAACGTTATCTTAGATAATCTTAGAATATCGAGCTTGATCTGTGTTGCCGTCGGCATCGGCTCTTTGCGAATCAAAATCCCAGGACCAATCGCACAACTGCGGTCATAGACCTTTGCCTGTGGAAGGTAGAGCGGATTGGTCCCTTCAATATCGCGCGAGCTCATATCGTTCCCAATGGTGTAACCGACAATCTGGCCCCGCGGATTGATGGCAAGCGTAAGTTCAGGCTCCGGAACGGACCAGCTCGCGTCACGCCGGATTCTGACGGAGCTATCGGGCCCTGAAACTTTCGGACCGGTCGCCTTGAAAAAAAGTTCGGGGCGCTCGGCAGAGTAGACCCGATCATAAAAATCGCCCCCTCCTGCGTCCTTCGATTCAGCGATGCGGGCGCGGCGACTGCTGTAATAGGTAACGCCCGCGGCCCAGACCTCTTGACTGCTAACTGGTGCGAGCAGCGATGCATGCAGCAGGTGATCCGCGGGCGGAGTTCTTGCGATCGAAGCGGTCAGATGAGCGTGGAGATCTTCGTGAGCAATGAGTGCATCCAGCGAATCCTTTAACGGATAAGCATGTTCCTCGTGAGACACGAACAGGGTTTCTTGGGTTCGATAGACGATCACTGCTCAGACCTTTCCTGGTGAAGTGGATGTTTGGGATACTCCCACGGATTCGAAACTGTCATGGTTGAGACGGGCGGTAATGGCTTGCACATCGTAAACACAACCAGCCCAGATACCTCCGCTGGCCTGCACCAGAGCCGCCCAGAGACGCGTGTCGTCGGGCAAATCGGGATGCGGCGCAAGGTCCGGCCGCGATCCCCTCTCCGCGAGAAGCTGTGCCGCAATGTCAGGGCTCATCGTCCCATTCGCAGTCCCGATAAAGTCGACCGAACCGGTGAGATTTTTGCGATCAATGAGAATCTCGACCTGATCGCCGTCCCGGAGTTTCCCGAGTGCACCTCCGGCCAGGGCCTCCGGTGAGATGTGCCCGATACAGGCTCCTGTCGAGACTCCACTGAAACGTGCGTCAGTGAGAACAGCAACGTGTTTGCCGAAGGGCAGAGCCTTCAGTGCAGAGGTGATCTGGTAGATCTCCTGCATGCCGGCCCCAAGCGGCCCGCAGCACGTCAGAACCATGACGTCGTTTTCCTTGATCGCGCCTTTTTTGATGGCGTGAATTGCCGCAGCTTCCGTAGTAAAAACCTTGGCAGGCCCGAGGTGATGAAAGCAATCATCGGTGTCGATCAGCGATGGATCAATCGAGGTGCTCTTAATGACGGAGCCCTGAGGTGCGAGATTACCGGTAGGGAAACAAACCGTGGAAGTCAGCCCCCGTGAGCGGGCGCGGTCAGGCGACATGATGACGTTGTCCGGATCGATGCCGTCCTGGTCGAGAAGGTTTTTGCGAAGCGTGTGGCGGCGCAAGCTCTGCTCCCACCAATCGAGATTGGAGCCGAGGCTCTCGCCGGTGACAGTTCTAACACTCGTATCGAGCAGTCCCTCACGACGCAGATGAAGCATCACCTCCGGAGTTCCGCCCGCAAGAAAGACCTGCACGGTCGCATAGTTTTTCGGCCCGTTGGGCAGAGCATCGACAAGACGTGGAACCTGCCGGTTGACGTGAGCCCAGTCTACGGATGCAGGCCGCCGAAGTTTCGCCGCGTGCGCAATCGCCGGAACGTGAAGAAGCAGGTTGGTTGAGCCTCCAAAGGCTGCGTGAACGACCATCGCATTCTGAATGGAGGCGTCGGTAAGAATGTCCTGCGTCCCTAGATGAAGCTCTCGCAGGCGAAGAATCGCACGCGCAGAGCGAAGAGCAGCGTCGAGCCAGATAGGTTGGCCCGAAGGCGCAAGAGCCGAGTGTGGCAGCGCAAGCCCGAGTGCTTCTGCCACAATCTGCGAGGTAGCAGCAGTGCCGAGAAACTGGCATCCCCCGCCGGGTGAGGCACAGGCTCGACAGCCCAGCTCCGCTGCTTCTTCGAGAGTGATCTGGTGCTGCGCGTAGCGTGCGCCGATCGTCTGAATTTTACCTGCGTCTTCGCCGTCTTCAGGAAGCAAGGTGACTCCACCTGGAATAAGGACGCTGGGATAAGGACCAGATGCGGCGAGTGCCATCAACATCGCCGGGAGCCCTTTGTCGCAAGTGGCTACGCCGAGAACTCCCGCGCGTGTAGGCAACGAGCGCATCAGTCGTCTGAGGACGATAGCTGCGTCGTTGCGGTAAGGCAGCGAGTCGAGCATGCCTGCGGTTCCTTGAGTACGTCCGTCACAGGGATCGGTGCAGGCCCCGGCAAAGGGGACGGCGTTGAGCGACTTCAGTTCGCGCGCGGCTTCAGCGACCAGCGAACCGACCTCCCAATGACCGGTATGGAAGCCAAGTGCGATGGGAGTGCCGTCGGGAGCACGAAGACCGCCGTGGGTGCTGAGGATCAGAACTTCAGGGCCAAGCAGAGTCGCTGGATTCCATCCCATGCCGGCGTTCTGCGTCAGCCCAAACAGATTGCCCGACGGTTGGGTAAGGAGCATCTCGGACGTAATCGGAAGGAAACCCGATGGACCCGGAGCATGCGTAGCGACTGCGGAAAGTTTAAAGTCAGCAGTTTCAAGTACCGAGTTGAGCGAGATTTTCTGAATGGTTCGTGCTCCTGATGGTCTTGCTAAAGGTTAATTCGGTTCGATGGGATCTGGAAGTGTGGCAAGTGTGTTGTTGGATGGGCCCCGCAGACAGAGAATGA
>DATMKY010000089.1:0-3496 GCA_035570955.1 Edaphobacter sp.
GTCGGAAAGAAAGACTGATATCTCTCGTGGACGCGCGTCGCAACATTCGACCACCAGAGAAATGTCTGCGTATCCTGTGTCCGATTGTAGAGGCGAACCCGGACTTCGACGCAGGCTTTGCCAGGACGAAGGCACACGCCGTGCATCCCCTTCATGCGCAGCATAGGGTCGTGATCGCTGCACCAGATTGTTGCCGACCCGTCGGGATCGCGCTCGATCGTCAATTCAACCGGCATGAAGGTCGCGGGCCGGTGATGTTGCGGCCAATTGAACTCCACTCCGCCTGAGATCCAGGGGCCCGCGAGACCCACGAGAGCAGGCTTAATCACGTTCTGGCGATAGAAGAAGTCGTACCCGTTGACCTTGTCCAAACCGACCTGGATCCGGCCACCAATCTCCGGCATAATCATCAGCCGGATGAACTCATTTTCGATGTGGGCTGCCTTCCACTCGTGAACGTGCGGTTCCGTGTCGACCCGGTCGATCACGGGTAAAGGGTACACTCGGCCACTGCTCCCTTGATACACACGCTTTTCAAGGAAGAGTGGGTTCGGGTCCGGCGCTGCCGGCATGTAAGACCGGATCCGCACCGGCTCTTCCCAGGCCTTGACGGCACCTGTCTCAGTCGGAGGCGCAGGTGGCAGCTGCAACTTCGAAAACTCTGCACCCTCGATCGCGATATCCCTGTTCTGGTCCAATGTGTTCCGTTGCACCATGTTCCATTCCTCGATAACGTATCGACAGCGCAGCCAACAATAACTCGGAAGCCGACAAATCGTTCCAGCACCGTCAAAAAATAGAAATCGTTTACGTTACCGCAAATCACACTCTAGGCAGCCAATACAGCCTTTGTCAAGAACATATCTTCGAGCTGCATCAAAGTTCATCCATGGAGACAGAGTATCTGTTGACAACCGCAGATCAGCTTTTGATCAAAGTTAGATTTTGAAATATACGGCGTTGTTTATTCGATGCTGATTAATCGTGCTCGTACACGTTATTGACTAAATCTACGCCAAGCCTTGAACCCGTCTCACGGCAATGTGGAACTCGAGGCGGAGACCCGCGCCCTGGCCTGCCGCAACGTCTCTGCTGCGGACTCCGGAGTGATGTCCCGCTGCGGCCCTCCCAGTAGCTCAAATCCCACCATAAACTTGCGAATCGCCGCCGAACGCAGTAAGGGAGGATAAAAGTGGGCATGAAACTGCCACTCAGGATGTAGATTCCCATCGCATGGCGCGGGATGCAGTCCCATCGAGTAAGGGAATGGCGTGTCGAATACTTGATCGTAAGTTGCTGCAACGGCCTGCAGAATTGCCGCGAAATCCAACCGTTCTGTGTCGGTCATCTCCTGGAGCTGGGTCATATGCCGTCGCGGCAGAATCATGACCTCGAATGGCCACACCGCCCAGTACGGCACCACGGCAACGAAGCCCGGATTGACTTCTACCAATCGCTCGCCTAACGCCTCTTCCATCGCAAGGTAAGCGCATAGCACAACCTCATGCTTCTCCGCCCAATATGCCTGCTGTCCGCCAAGCTCCGCGACGACCTCGTTCGGAACCGACCGACTTGCCCATATCTGTCCGTGCGGATGCGGGTTGCTCGCCCCCATCATTGCGCCGCGATTCTCAAAGATCTGCGCATAGCCGATATCGTCCCGCGCGCCAAGTTCGACGTACTGCTCGCTCCAGACATCCACGACCGCGCGGATCTCTTCCACGGACATCTTCGCCAGAGTGAGATCATGTCGCGGAGAAAAGCAGATGACCCGGCAGACACCGCTCTCGCCCTCGGCAACCAACAAACCCTTCCCTCCCTCATCGTTCGAGAACCGTGGAGCATCGAGCTTCAAAGCCGCATAGTCATTTTCGAAGACATACGTACCCGTATACTTGTCGGTTCGGGCGCCTCCCGCCCGCATATTCCCAGGACACAGATAACAATCCGGATCATAGTCCAGCGCAGCGGGAGCAATCGGCTTCTCCGTTTGTCCTTGCCACGGTCTTTGGGTCCGATTGGGCGATACCAGCACCCAATCCTGCTTCAAAGGATTGAACCTGCGATGGGGGTTCTTCTCCGCTATTGGATTGATCGCACACCGCCTTGTTCCGCCAGCGCCAGCGCACCATCGGTTGGAGCGCTCACAACGCACTCCGCAATCATTCCGGTCTTCTCCTGGTACGCCTTCCTCAGCACCGCAACAAATCCTTCTGCTGCCTCTGCTCGCACCAGATTCACGGTGCACCCTCCAAAGCCACCACCTGTAATCCGCGCCCCAAAGCAATCCTCCTGCTGCATTGCAATCTCCACCAGAGCATCGATCTCCACGCAGCTTGCGGCAAAATCATCCCGCATACTCGCGTGAGCCTCCACCATCACATCTCCAAACCGTTTTACGTCCCCCTGCAACAAAGCCTCCCGGGCCGCCTTCACCCGGCCATTCTCGGCAATAATGTGTCGACACCGCAGAAAGCTGGCCGCACTCATCTCGGCCCTGCAGGCCTCAAGGTCCGCCAATGTAGCATCCCGCAGCAACTCCAATCCGAGCCGCTCCCGCAGCACTGCCTGCCCCGCCTCAACCTCATCGCGCCGGTCACCATACTCTCCCGTCGACACCGCATGCTTCACCATCGAATTGCAGATCACCACACGTACCTCTACGGGCAATGGCAGCAACTCGAACTCCAATGATCTGCAATCGAGAAGCATCGCCCGGTACGCGATCGCTCCCCCAACTACAAACTGATCCATGATCCCACTCTTTGCGCCGACATACTCGTTCTCAGCCCTTCGGCACAGCGTCGCTAACTTCTTCAACGGCAGCGTCTTCTTCGCGTGTCCTAGCAAGGCCATGGCAGCTGCTACTTCAAGCGAGGCCGACGAGCTCAGTCCCGCTCCCAGCGGCACGTCTCCCATCAGGCTCATGTTGAATCCGCCAAACTCAACCCCCTCTTGGCGAAGGCTCCAGAGAACTCCGGCCGGATAGTCGCTCCACCGCCCCTCGGGTGTTAACCCCATCGAAGCAATCTCGAACGAAACCTCTTCGTCGAAGCTTGCCGAATAAAAGACCGCCCTGTTGTCTATCCTCGGACTGAGTACGGCTACCGTCCGGAACCCTATCGCCATCGGCATCACCAATCCCCCGGTGTAATCAGTGTGTTCACCGATCAGGTTCACCCGGGCAGGAGCCGCAAATGCCCTTCCGGCCTCTCCGAAGCGCCTCAGATGGAGCTGCAGCGCCTGTTCCTTCTCTCCCATCGATAGCTCCGAGTTGATTGATCTTGAGAGAATTGCATCTGGCAACAATCCCTTCAACGCGTCTCCCCACTTCCCACGAAGTTTCCCACCTCCGCACCGTTGTCGGCAGAGAAGACGAGACTGACACTGAACGCCGCACTTGCCGTGCATCTCGAGAAGTCGATGAGGACATCGACGTCCGCATCACCACCCGGCGGAATACTCTTCAGCTCGATCGGCAACGGTGTGAGTGCCT
>DATMKY010000090.1:0-103786 GCA_035570955.1 Edaphobacter sp.
AGAGCGTCGACGATGGCGTGGCGGGCAGCATCGTCAACCAGGAAATTCTGCCCGAGTTTCGGTTTCTGTTTCATCTGCATCGAATGAACTTGTTGCACACTCTTATAGACTAGCGCTTTGGTTGGAAGGAAAAGGACAGGGCATGGATATCGTTTTCGCGGCATCGGAGTGTGCACCATGGGCCAAGACGGGTGGGTTGGCGGATGTTGTCAGTGCGCTCCCACGCACGCTTGCAAAATTCGGGCACACGCTCCGAGTGTTTATCCCGTACTACCGGCAGGTCGCTAAGGTAGCGCCGAATGCATCGGTTGTTCTCCCGAGTGTGACTATTCCATTCCCGTCCTACAGCCGCTTTGTACGCGTCCTCGATGGCGGCAAAAACGCGGGAGTACACACCTATTTCATCGACTGTCCGGAGCTATTCGACCGAGAGAATTTCTATGCGACCCCGTCGGGTGACTATCCCGACAACGCTGAGCGCTTCGGCCTTTTCAGCCGAGCGGTCATCGAAGCCACAAAGGTGATGGGCGTACCCGATCTCTTTCATGTGCACGACTGGCAGGCGGCGATGATTGCTGTCCTGCTACGTTCGACCTATTACTTCGATCCGGTTTTCCGTCGTGTGCCGGCGGTTCTGACAATTCACAATGCCGGTTATCAGGGTTGGTTTCCGCCCCGCACAATGGAGACTCTGCTTCTGCCGTGGGACATGTTCACCTTCGATAAGCTCGAGCACTACGACACCGTGGATTTTCTGAAGGGTGGAATCGTATATGCAGACGCTCTCACGACGGTCAGTCGCCGGTACGCTCAAGAGATCCAGACGCCGGAGTTCGGCAATGGGCTTGAGGGAATTCTGCGTCAGCGCAGCGGTGATCTCTTCGGCATTTTGAATGGTGTGGACAACGACGAGTGGAATCCAGCGACTGATCCGAACATTGCCGCGCACTATTCCTCGGAAAACCTCACAGGCAAAAAAGAATGTCGGCGTGACCTATTGCATGCCTTCGGATTTGAGGGCGTTAGAGACGAAACAGCTGTGATTGGCGTGGTCTCGCGCTTCGCGACCCAAAAGGGCTTCGATTTTATCGTCGAGATTATGGACAAACTCGTTCACGAAGACATGGTGTTACTGATTCTTGGCAACGGCGAGGAATACTACGAGCGGCTACTTGTCGAGATGGCCAATCGCTATCCCGCCAAAGTGCGCGTGCAGGTCAAGTTCGACAATGTGATGTCTCATAAGATCGAAGCCGGTTCCGATATCTTCCTGATGCCGTCGCGGTACGAGCCGGGCGGGTTGAATCAGATCTACAGTCTGAAGTATGGAACTATTCCGGTCGTGCGCGCTACGGGCGGACTTGAAGACACGATCGATGAGCAGCCCAACGGCGGCGGCAATGGTTTCAAGTTCTGGGGATACAGCCCGTCGGCACTGTTGGATGCGCTGCGCCGCGCTTTGGGCACGTTCAGTAACAAAGAAGAATGGACCACCATGATGCGTCGCGCGATGAGGCAGGATTTTTCCTGGGACACTCCTGCGAAGGAATACGAACGGGTTTATCAGCGTGTCGTTCAGAATCGAAGCTAACAATCGCGACTAGGAGCTATGGCATTGCCGGAGAAGGAAGTGCAACGGAATTCCCAGCAGAATGATCCCTGTTCCTATCAGCGAATTTCGCGGTTGATCCGCGAAAGAAAAGACAAGCAAAACGACGGCAGCAAGGATAAAGAAGGCCGGCAACAGAGGGTATCCCCAAATGTTATACGGGCGAGACGCCGACGATTCTCGGCGGCGAAAGACAAAGATGGTACTGGCGGTGAGGGCATAAAAGAGCCATTCGCTGAAGATTGCCAGCGAGAAGAGCGCCTGAAACCGCCCGATAAAGAGCAGCAGAAGGGAACTGAGGACGGCTTGCAGGATGAGCGCGGTGGACGGCGTTTGAAACCGTCGGCTGACGTGCGCAAGCTGCTTGAAGAAAAGCCCATCACGAGCGGCTGCAAACGGGACTCGCGCTCCTGAGAGAGACGACCCGACAAAGGTCGCACAGATGCTCACGGCCATTCCGATCGAAACCAGCTTGTCTCCCCACTGGCCAGCAACAACACGCATCGCGTCAGCCGCTGGGCGATCTGCCATCGCGATTGTCGTTGCTGGCAGGACATATTGAATTGCGGCATTCGTCAGCATGTAGAGTGCGCCGACGATGGCAACGCCGCCAACCAGCGCGAGTGGCATGCTTCGTTGAGGCCGTTCTACCTCTCCCGCCATCGTGACGACATCGCTCCACCCGTCGTAAGCCCATAGCGCGGCTACCAGAGCGATCATGAAGCCGGTAAAACCTCCGCGCGCTCCTGCGAAATCAGTTGCAAAGTTGTGCCATGAACCGTGCTGCCCTGCGGCTCCGAAGCAAAAGCCCGCTATCACAAGAATCAGCAGGCCCTTGAGCCACGTCAACATAAGCTGTACGTTTGCGGATTTTCGCGTACCGATGATATTGAGTCCGGCGATGAGCCACGTCACCACAATTGCAAAGACCTGACCCCACGACAGATGTGCGAATGCAGGATGCGAAAAGAAATTGAAGATGGCAAAGGTTCCCAAAACGCGTGCAAGTCCCGCGGCGATGGTCGCGAGCGAGGAGGGTTTGGCGACTGTGATCTGCGTCCACATATAGAGGAAGCCTGCGAGGTCGCCATAGGCCTCGCGAAGAAAGGCATACTCGCCGCCATAGCGTGGATGTGCGGCAGCAATCTCCGCATATGTCATCGCGCCGAAGAGCGAGAGTAGACCCCCAACAATCCAGACGGCATAGACTCCTCGCGACGAGCCGACTGCGGCCATCATCTCGCGTGGCACAAGAAAGATGCCGCTGCCGATGATGATGCCCACGACGAAGGATGTCGCGTGCGAAGCATTCAGAACGCGGGGAAGCTCAGACCTAGGTTTCTGCATCAATTCTCGGAGAGTAGCATAGACGTGGAACGACTCCACAGACCCTAAATACAGTGCGTTCTTCATGAACGAAGTGCCACGAAATGGAGCGACTTAAATGGATTGGACACCGGGTGGGCTTAGTAGCGATGTAGAAGACAGGCGCGGATCTGGCGGCGGTGGCTTTAGCGGCGGAGGTCTCGGCATCGTGGGATTCATCATCCTGCTAGTAATCAGTCTCGTTACCGGACGTAATTACATCGGCAGCTATCTTGCGGGTGGCGGAGCTGTCGCACCTCGTTCGTCTGCGACGATATCCGGGGGGCGCAACGGACCTGTTTCGCCTGGAACCGACCTGCCTGCGGAATTAGTTTCATGGACTTTCGGTGACGTACAGCGCACATGGGAGAAGCTTCTGCCCGAGGAGACTGGACGGGCTTATCGGCCCGCGAAGGTTGTTCTCTACGACAACTACACTTACTCCGGCTGCGGCACCGCTCAGTCGCAGACCGGCCCCTTCTACTGCCCCGCGGACGAGAAGGTTTACATCGACCTCAGCTTCTGGAGTGAACTGAAGCGGCTTGGCGGAAGCAATGCTGATTTTGCACAGGCTTATGTTGTCGCGCATGAGTTGGGACACCACGTGCAGGACATACTCGGGATCGAACAGCAGGTCCAGCGCCTCTCTGGACAGAATCCTTCAGAGAAAAACCGTCTCTCTGTCGACCTGGAACTGCAGGCGGATTGCCTCGCAGGCGTGTGGGCACACACTACCGAGCAACGCAATATCGTGCACGATGTAGACATCAACGCCGGTCTGCAAGCAGCGGCGGCCGTCGGCGATGATCACTTACAGCGAATGGAACGCGGCGCGATAAGCCCCGAGAGTTTTACACACGGCACATCGGCCCAACGCGTCGGATGGTTCAGGCGTGGGCTCGAGCAGGGAACAATCGCTGCCTGCAATACCTTCAAGGTTGGCGGGGTAGTGCCAACCAGCAACGGCAACTATTGATTTAAACGAATGCTCGCGGTTATTGCAGAACCGATAGCACAGCTTTATCTTCGGCTTCAAAGTAGCTGCGGATCTTCTCCGCTGTCGAAGCATTCACGACCGCAGTGAGAGCATCAGGCGAGGCCTGGCGAATACCGCGGATGCTGCCGAAGTGTTCGATCAGCCTCTGGCGGGTTCGCGGCCCTACACCAGGAATCGACAGCAACTCGCTGTCCCGATCGCGCATCTGCCGCCGCTTGCGATGGTAGGTCACCGCAAAGCGATGGCTCTCATCACGAATTTTCTGGACCAGATGGAGCACCGGCGACCGTCGATCCAGTACGATCGGTTCATTCTCCTGCCCATAGACGTAAATGATCTCCTCGCGCTTGGCAATCGAAGCCAACGGCTGCAGCGTCACACCAATCTCTTCCAAAGCCGAATACGCGGCATGCAGCTGTCCCAATCCGCCGTCGATCAGGATAAGGGAAGGGAATGTCTTTTTCTCCTCGAGCAGACGTTTATAACGGCGATGAATCACCTCGCGCATGCTCGCAAAGTCGTCGACGCCGCTGACGGTCTTTACTTGAAACTTGCGATAGTCGGACTTTTTCATCGCTCCATCTTCCCAGACCACCATGGAGGCGACTGTCTCCGCGCCCTGAATGTGCGAGATATCGAAGCACTCGATGCGTCGCGGTAGTTCCTCGAGCATCAGCGCATCCTGCAAAGCCTCCTGGATCGCCTTCATGCCCGGCTGCAAGACGCGAAAACGCTGGTCGTAGGATTGCTTCGCGTTCTGGCACACAAGGTCAACCAGCGAACGCTTTTCGCCTCGCTGCGGGACAAGAATCTCAACCCGCCTTCCCGTCCGTTCGGACAAGATATCCGCCAACAAAGCGCGATCGGGAAAATCGACCGGCACGAGAATCGATCGTGGAACATAACTCTGATCGAGATATATCTGTTTCAACAGAGCGGAGAAAAACGCAGCCGGACCGAACGCTGCTCCG
Source organism: Edaphobacter sp. (assembly GCA_035570955.1). Lineage (GTDB taxonomy): Bacteria > Acidobacteriota > Terriglobia > Terriglobales > Acidobacteriaceae > Edaphobacter. The sequence goes on from DATMKY010000090.1 coordinate 4,943, forward strand.
GGCTCAGAAACCGTAGCGTGCTGCACAACCGGGACGCCTTCCCCAATCTCAGGTGCAGATGCGGTAGGATCAGGCTCTATGCGGGGCATCGCCTCCAACTCATCGACCTCCGAGACAGCTTCGGTTACTACATCCAGCAGGGATTCGGGCAGCTCCTCCCAGAAAAGATCGCGACGGTCCACGATCTTGCCACCGCGCATGTGGAAGAGGTTCACGGCGAGCATCTCGGTTTCATAGTGATAGCCGAAGACATCCGCATCCTCGTTGTCTGTGGTTGCGATACGCTGTTTGTCCTGCATCTGGTGGACGGTAACGATCTGGTCCCGTAGGCGGGCGGCAAGTTCGAACTGCTCAGCTTCAGCGGCGGCCTCCATGCGCAGTGTCAAAGAGTGCTCCAGTTCGCTTGGCCTGCCTTCAAGAAAAAGCTGCACATCGCGAACGCTCTCGCGATAGGCGTCGGGCGTCGTCAGGCCTTCGACACAAGGTCCAAGACAGCGCTTGATGTAGTACTGCAGGCACGCGCGCGGATGATAGCGCGACAGATCGACCTTGCAGCTTGGAATCAGAAAAGTTCGGTGAATCAGATCAACCACGCGATAGGCCAGGTTTCCGGGAAAATAAGGCCCGTAATACACGCTTCCATCTTTGCGAAGCCTGCGCGTCACGAAGACCTTCGGGTAACGGTCGCTTACCGTGAGCTTCACATATGGATAGGTCTTATCGTCGCGCAGCAGGATGTTGAAGCGCGGCTTCTTCTGCTTGATCAGGTTGTTTTCGAGAGCCAGCGCCTCATGCTCGTTGGCGACCGTGATGTACTCGACATCCGCGGCTTCGCGCATCAACGATCCGGTCTTTGCATTGGCCTGCGATGCTTCCAGAAAATACGAACGCACCCTTGCCCGAAGGTTCTTCGCCTTCCCGACGTAGATCACCTCTCCTTCGGCGTTTTTGTAGAGGTAACAACCCGGCTGAGTCGGCAGGGTCCGAATTTTCTGGAGAAGCTCCATGTGATTGAAAAAACGCGTGCATTTGCAGTGTAGACTCGCACCTTGTGTGCAAAAAAACGCACGGTAGATTTGACGCGTTACACGTTCAAAAGTTCCCGATTCTAGGTCGTCGCGCAGGATGGACGTCGCTGGATTGATCGTGTAAATAATTGAAAAATATACGCTTACGCCAAGACATCTTTTGGCATACCAATTGCTGTTACCCCTTCGTTGCTGTACTTCTAACCAGGGAGAATGAATCGATGAGCCCCAACCAAATAAAGAAAATCAAATCTGCCTCCACTTTTGTATTAGCCAGTGCTTTTGTCGTCACTTTTACCGTCGGTTGCTCGACCAAGAACTATGTTCGTTCTCAAACGACCCCCATCATCCAACAGACCAATGAACTCGATACCAAGACCGCTGCCGATCATCGCGCCATCGTGGATACCGACGAGCGGGCCAAAACCGGAATCGCGGGTGCTCAGAGCGCGGCGAACACAGCCGACGAGCATGCTCTTGCTGCCGGCCAGTCTGCCGACGCTGCCAACAAGGCGGCCCAGGAAGCTTATAACCGCGTAGACACCCTCAACGGTGTAGTCGCGAACCTCGATAATTACAAGCAGCTTTCCGATGTCAGTGTTACGTTCGCCTTCGACAAATCTGTGCTTACCGCATCGGACAAAGCACAGCTTGACGACTTCGCAGCGAACCTGACCAAAGCACGCGGCTATATCCTTACTTTGACTGGTGGAACCGACTCGGTCGGAGACGCCCAGTACAACTATCAGCTTAGCCAGCGCCGTGCGGATGCCGTCGCAAACTACCTTCAGAGCAAATACAATATCCCGCCGCACAAATTCTATCTCGTCGGCATCGGTAAAGATCAGGAAGTGGCAAGCAACACCACCTCCGCCGGACGTGCCAAAAATCGGCGTGTTGAGATCAAGCTGATGTCGAACTTGAAAGACCAGTCCACGACAGCATCGTCAGCCGGTGCAACGCCGCAATTGGCGCAATAAATAGGGCACACGGAAGTTCAGCCTCCGCAACACAAACCACGCACGTCAACCCACCCTTCATGCAACGCGGCTGGTATGCTGCCGCCGCGTTGCATCTTCTCTCGGGGCGGCAGGGCAGCATGGATAAGACCCTGCCAGCCGACCTCTCTCGATTGATTTGTTCTTAGGTCTTCAACTTTCGATAAACCATAGCCAGCAAAGCCGAAGCGGCGATGACCCAGGCAAACTGGTACCAATAAAAAAATGGAAAACCCCACAGCGCTGGTGTCGAGCGCAGATAGATCTGCGGAAAACAAAGTCCCAGGTAAGGTAGTACAAGCAGAAAAACCCACCGGCTTCTGCGTTGCTTTGGTTTCGAATTCGCCACGGAGTCGGAACCCATATGCTGTTCAGCATAATGCATACGGCACGATCCGAAAACCATGACTCTTCAGGTAAAGTGAAGGTATGGCCCCGCCTGCACCGGACCACACTGAGAACGAAAACGGTCCGCGAGATGCTCTCGCTGAAGCCGTTGCGATTATGGCGCGTCTTCGAGGGCCCGAAGGATGTCCGTGGGATCGCGAACAGACCTTCGACTCCATCAAACGCCATACTCTGGAGGAGACCTACGAGGTCTTCGACGCAATTGAGCGTCGTGCGTGGCCTGACCTGAAGGATGAGCTTGGCGATCTTTTCCTCCAGGTGCTCTTCTATGCCCAGATGGCTTCTGAAGCTGGTTACTTCGACATCCACGATGTCGCTGCCAATCTAAATGCCAAGCTGATTCGTCGCCATCCCCATATCTTCGGCGACGTGGTGGCTTCGGATGCCGGCACTGTGCTGCGAAATTGGGAACAAATCAAACAATTAGAAAGGCAGGCATCGACGAAGGTGGAGGGTTCGATGCTGGACGATATTCCACGCACCATGCCGGCAATGATGGAGGCGGGTAAACTTGGCTCCCGTGCGGCAAAGGTTGGCTTCGACTGGCCCGACACGGAGGGACTCTTTGAGAAGATTCAGGAAGAGATTGGCGAACTCAAGACGGAAATCGCGACAGATGCTGACCGCCAGGCTCACTCTCCAATCGAGGCGGAGTTAGGCGACTTGCTTTTTACAGTTGTTAATCTTGCTCGGCATCTCAAGGTCGATCCCGAGTCGGCGCTCCGCGGCGCCAATGCAAAGTTTCGCCGCCGCTTTGCTGTGATGGAGGTTGCTGCAGGCGGCAGAGACGCTTTGGCGGCCTCCACGCCGTCCGAGCTCGACTTACTATGGAACCAGGCTAAGAACGCCGCCAGCGAGACACCAGGGCCATGGACATAAGCATCCAGACAACAATCCACATTCAATCTTTGACCACCCTGGAAGACTTTGAGCGCTGCGTCGTCCTGCAACTTGAGGTCTGGGGGTACAGCGACGGGGATGTAATTCCACGTCGCGTCTTCATGGTGGCTTCGCGGATTGGCGGCCAGGTTATTGGAGCGTTTGATGGCGATACGATGATTGGTTTCGCCATGTCTTTGCCCGGCTATCGAGACGGTAAACCCTATCTGCACTCGCATATGCTGGCGGTACTGCCCCAATATCGCAACAGCGGCACCGGGCGCCGGTTGAAGCTTGCGCAGCGGGATGATGCCATTACCCGAGGGTTCCATTTGATGGAGTGGACCTTCGATCCGCTGGAAATCCGAAACGCGCACCTGAACATCGCCCGGTTGGGTGTGATCGTCAGGCGGTACGAGCCTGATTTTTACGGGCCCTCCTCATCCCCATTGCAGGGAGGCCTCCCGACGGATAGGCTATACGCGGAATGGTGGCTGCGCTCCAAGCGGGTGACGAGTATACTGCGCGGTGAAGCCCAGCCAATCGAAGTCGTCGAACGCGTCACCGTCCCGCACGCCATCTACCAGTGGAAGCAGGATGCCCAGCAAAGAAGTCGTGCACTCGCGGTGCAGACAGCCAATCGCGATGCACTTGAATCGGCATTCCGCCGTGGTCTTACTGTCATCGGCTACGAACGCGATACGGAAGGCAACGGCAGTTTTCTTCTCGGCATTGAAAAAGAAATTGCCAGCAAATGACAACTTGGTAGAAGCAATCTGAAAACGAGCAATGAGAAATAGGCTGCAAAACTTATCGCTCCCGAAGAATTGGAAGGACAGGAAATAGAAATGCTCAATATCGACGCGATCCACATGCGCGAGATCAATATGCCGCTGGCTCATCCGTTTGAGACCAGTTTCGGCCTGACCACGAGCCGCCGCATTCTTTTGATAGAACTGGAGTCTGAGGGCCTTACCGCCTGGGGCGAGTGTGTCGCCGGCGAGCATCCCTACTTCAGCGACGAGACCGTCGATACCGCGTGGCTGATGATCGAGAACGAACTCGGCCCCAGCCTGCTGGAAGCCAACGTCGAACGTGGCGGAAGCTGTCCGGAGATCTTCCGGCAGGTGCGTGGCCACCGAATGGCCAAGGCTGCTCTCGAGAACGCCGTCTGGGATTTGGAAGCGCAGGTCGAGCGCATCTCTCTGGCTGAACTCCTCGGTGGAACCCGCGCTATCATTCCATGCGGCGTATCGATCGGGATCCAACCTACACAAGCGCAGTTGATGAAAAAAATCGCTACAGAACTGGCGGCGGGCTACCAACGCATCAAACTGAAGTGTAAGCCGGGTTGGGACACTAAAATCTTCGAAGCAGTACGCAATAGGTGGCCTGACATTACCCTGAGTTGCGACGCCAACTCCGCCTACCGAATGAAAGATCTCGATCGCATCGCCGATTGGGACCAATTTAACCTGCTGATGATCGAGCAACCCCTCTGGTACGACGATTTTTACTTCCACTCGATGTTGCAGAAACGCCTCAAGACCTCGATCTGCCTCGATGAATCGATCCGTAACCGGCGCGATGCCCTTGCCGCGATTGATATGGAGTCCTGCCGCATCATCAACATCAAGGTTGGCCGCGTCGGAGGCTTCAGCGAAGCCATCGCCGTCCACAATGCCGCCGAAGAGCGCGGCATCCCCGTTTGGTGTGGAGGAATGCTGGAAACAGGCATCGGCCGCTCCCACAACATCGCCTTGTCGTCGTTACCGAACTTCTCGCTTCCCGGCGATGTATCCGCCTCCAGCCGTTACTGGACTCAGGACATCATCGAACCCGCCGTGACAGTCAGCGCCAAGGGAGAGATCGTTGTGCCGACTGCCGTCGGGCGAGGCTTTGAGGTACAACGTGATCGTATCGAAGCACTCACTGTTCGCAGGCATACGCTGAACGCAAAGGCACGTGTCACGGCCTGAACCTAGTGATTCGGAAGGGGCGTCGCTAACAACTGGTGAATTGCGTCCTGATAGCTTATTGCGCCAATCGTCTGAAAGTTGCTCGCTTTTGCGCTTGAGCGGATGTCCAGCTTTTTGACCATCAGGGCACGTACGCTTAGCCGCATTGAAAAATCGGTGAAGATCCAGCGACTGCCGCCGGCATTCGTCTGGTTCATCTCCAGTTTGCCGCCGGGATAGATGTGAGCCAACATCCCCCAGCCAAAGTTCACGCTGCGAGCGACGGTTCCTTCCATCCGGACAACATAGTGGGTCTTGGCATCGATCCAGACTCTTCCTTCTAACCCTGTGAGCGCCTGAGCCTCGGTGGTGGGTGGAACCCATTTGGGATTCGGCTTGTAATCCAGAACAAACTCGCGCGCCCCGCCGTTTCTGCCAGACTGCGGTTGCCCCGGTGTGTATGTGTTGATCATCGCATCGGGCATCAGTGGCACCAACTGATCCGCCATCTTCTTTTCAGACTCACTGTTTTTTACGTGCTTGGCATAGGCCGAGGGCGAAGCAATGATGTCATTCAAACGCTGCCGCTCCGCACGATCCTGTTCTGCAGTGAGCGGTTTTCCATCCTTCAGAATCAGGCGAGCCACTGTTCCGTCTTTGCTCTCGATAACGTCGCGAACCTGAATCCCTCTTTCGTTTACGGTTTCCATTCGGTAACGCAGATACGAATCCCTGTGATGGAGCGCAATCAACTCGTTCGCCGCAGCATCGACTACGAGGGACCGCGGATCGGGCAATGGTGCGCGAACCTCATCCTGCGAGGCATCGGAGCTCTGAGCTTTGACGGAGGGAATCGAAGTTGCAAACAATACCGCGAGAGCTGCAATCTGCTTAAAAAATCTTCCACGGCCTGAAAACATCCTGATTCGGGAGGCGCTGAAGAAATCAGGGCCCGGCACACCGGCAGCCATTGTTACCAACCCGCACCTCTCTTGCCTTTGTTGACTATTCTTCTCATCTTACGTAAGACGGCGAATCAGGGCCAAAGTTTAGACGGGTTGCCTCAGCGCAAGAGCTTGCGTATAGTTCGGGCAAGGCGTACGAACAACAGCAGAACACAAGGGAGAAGAAAAATAATCTATGAAGCCAGCCGAAGGTTCCACCGTCATTGGTAAGTCGGTCGTCATCCGGGGAGAACTCTCCGGCAGCGAAGATCTTTACATCGACGGAGATGTCGAGGGAACTGTTACCCTGCCCGAGAGCCGCCTGACCATCGGCCCAAATGCGCGAGTTCAAGCTGATCTTAGCGTTCGCGACGCCGTCATCTTTGGACATCTTACCGGCAATGTCCGCGCCTCTGGCCGTGTCGAACTCCGTCAGTCCGCGCAGGTCAAAGGAGATATCCTCGCCGGCAGACTTTCGATTGAGGAGAGCGCGGTGCTGACCGGGCGTGTCGAACTCAAGGTTGAGGCGCAAACGAAGGCCTCATCTCCTGCTGCCGCTCCCGCAGCATCCAAGCCGACACAAACTCAGTCGAACGAATCTTTGTTCCCTCAAGCAACGGCTTAGGTTAGAAAGGGAAGCGGACTTATGCGCAACCTTTTCGGGGGTGGCGAAACCGGTACTGCTCGCAGCGGAAACAGCAATCGTGTGCCTCGTCATTCCAGTGGATGGAATGAACTAATGAAATATCTCAGAACGCAGGAAGCTCTGCGAATTCTCGATATCGGGCCCACGTCGTCCACGAACATCAACTACATCACCAGCCTCGGCCATAGCATCTATATGGCGAACGTAGTGGAAGAAGCCTCCAAGCCAGAGTGGCTCGTTCCGGGCGAAGCAGGAGCTGAGCCTACCTTTGCGGTCGATAAGTTCCTCGAGAACAATCTCAACTTCTCAGGCCGCATGTTCGACGTGGTTATCTTGTGGGATACAGCCGACTATCTTCCAGAGGCTCTGGTGGCGCCGGTCTTGGCGCGCATTCACGAAGTCTTGCAGCCGGGAGGTCTCATGCTTGCTTTCTTCCACCAGGCATCCAGCCCCGATACCGTCTTTTGTCGATACCACCTCACCGATACTGATGTTGTGGAGATGCAGCGGGCAGGTAACTATCCAATCCTGAACGTCTACAACAACCGCAAGATTGAAAATATGCTGAGTGGGTTCAGTAACTACAGATTTTTTCTCGCGAAAGATAGTCTTCGGGAAGTAATCATCACCAGGTAAGCGATCAACTATCAGCGAATCAGAACAGATTGTTTAGAAAGATAAGGTCCCTCAATTCTGAGGGACCTTATCTCTCATGAAAGTTCCGATGACTTAGTTTTTTGCGTTTTGCTTCCGCCGTTCGGCCCAGCGCTTCTTCATGGCCTCCGCGATGCGCTTGCGTCCCTCGGCGCTCAGCTTGCGTTTGCGTGGGGCCGCAGTTGCGCTGCTGCCTTTAGGCCTGCCCCGGCCTGCGGGTGCACTCGTACCAGCGAGCAGCGCGCGTGCCTGCTGCAACTTTGAAATCTGGGCGTCTATCTCGTCAAGGATGCGTTTTACTTCCACGTATTGCCTCCAGTTGGCGTAGAAGATCCAGATACTCTTCGCCAGCTATTGTTAAAATTTTAACTCCACGCTATGACAATACAGAAGGAATTAACATGATGCAAACTAGCTCAGATTATTTTTCATGAGTCGAGGTAGTTTCATCTTGCTTCATCTTCGGTTCCGGTCCCGAGCTTACACTCGCGTATCCCGGAGCAACTTCATCCAACTCCTCAAAACGCAGGCCGCCTAGTCCATGGCGATGATGACCCTTCTCAATGCATCTCTGCAAGTCTTTCAGAGTCGCTTCTCTGTCATGAGTAAACTCACTCGCCATGCGGGTTAATGCATAGGAAAGAATGTCGCTGTGATGTAAGTTCTGCATATTTGGATCTCGACGCAGATCAAGCCAAAGACGATGCACAAGCTGTACCTCGTGTGGTTCAATCGCCGGTGCATGAGGGCCGATATGGAAACTGAGTGATCCGCCATCTGGTTTCACGATGTAAAACGTAAATTGCCGTTTAGGCTCGGGCAAAGCCTCCCACGCCTGACCAACGTGATAAGCCTGTTCTTCTGCCGTGAGCTTCGTCGACAGCCCGGAAACAACCGCCGCAGCGTCAAGCGAGTTGGCTGTCTGCACCAGTGCCGCAAAGATGTCACCTGCGGGCACAACCAACAACGAAATATGCTTTCCGAAACTTTCGGCGACCGAAACAGCCTTGGTAAAGAGCATCTGTTCATGCTCGCTGAATAACTGCTCGGAGGCGGAGACATACTCCGGCCCACCTGCACCCATCATCCGCGCTGCCAATACCACAAGATCCTGATCATCCGTATTCGTATGAGTCAGGGCCCACTTCAATGCAAAAGGAGCCGCCGAGTCGCGCATCGTTACTACGACCGCGCCAGGACGTATCTCCAAGGCTTCCCGGCCAACATTGTCCTGGTGTTCGAGTTGAAAGTGCTCCTTCATCTGTCTTGCGGTAAGATCGTGGCGTCTTTTATTGACTTTTTCTGACAATGTAAAGAGCAGAAAAAATGTGGCAGCAAAAACAATGCCACTTATCGTAGCTACCGATTTTGTAAGTAGGTTGACGACTGCAGTGGTAAATAACGCCAAAAATACTGAAATCAATCCAATCGGTATCTCGGTTTTACCTATGCGCAGGTTAAGTGGAACCTTCGATCCTCGTTCGCCGCGAAACTTCCAACGCAAAACAAGCATAGCCAGCGCATTGAAGGTGAAACTCCAGATCACACCAAACGCGTAAGCCTCACCAATGACTAGCACATTACCGCGAGTCAGAACGATAACCAGTAACTGCATGCCGGCTACAAGATTGATGATCCTATAACTCGTCCCATACTTCTTTTGTGGTTTGCGGAACCAGTCCGTCAGGACTCCGTCCTCAGCGATCCGCATCAAAACACCGGTCGAACCTACGATCGCTGTATTGACTGCACCGCCAAGAATCAGAAAACCGACCAACACAACAAAGAAGCGAAAGACAAGCTTTAATATCTGCGGGCCGGCCATATTCATCGCCATGCCGGCAATCAAATTGTCCCGGTAAACATGAACGCGAACATCATCCGGAATAATCATCACCGCGAGCAATGTGCATACGCCGGTAAACATGAAGCTATAGATCGCGATGACGAGTGCGGCTCGCTTCAGGTTCTTCAACTTTGGATGTTCGATCTCGCGATTGACCTGGGCCAGGGATTCTTCGCCACTCATCGCGAGCACAGAATGGCCAAATGCCATCAGTACACCGAACAGGCCAAGCGATGCGGCAAACGGCGTTCCCTTCAGGAATCCCAGTGCATCCGAGCTGAAATGCAGATTCGACGGAATCGGCAGCGGAGGCAGAATCGCGCCGCGATGAACAACAGTAAAAATTCCCCATCCCAGAAGAATCACAACCATCACTGTCGTGATCTTCATGATGTCGAGTGCCTTTTCGCTCGACTCTTCGATGCCCTTGGTGTTCTGCCACCAAAAATAAACCGTAATCGTGATGGCGATAAAGGCCGAAGCGATATCCGGCCTTAGATGAGGCACTACGCTCCAATGAAATTTCGCGGCGAATATCTCGCCAAGATCATTCATCATTCCCACGATGTACTGACCGGCTGAAACGCCGGAGATTGGCCCGGTCAGCACATAATCAAACATCAGCGCAGAGACACTGACCTTTGCGAAGGTACTGCCCAGCGCTTCCTTCACAATGCGGTAGACGCCGCCCCTGGTAAACATTGAGCAGCTTTCAACGTAGACAGCTCTGACTGCGTACGAAAAAACTACAACGCCAAGGATGAGCCAAGGCGCTGCTTTTCCCACTGCTTCCTCTGCAAGCCCGCCTGCATAAAAGGCCGAGGAGCCAAGATCATTAAGAACAATTGCCGCGGCGCGCCAGAAGGAGATAAATGTCAGCATCACCGAAGACGCCACGACAAGGCGTACACGGCTGGATTGCGGCGGAGTAAGAGTTGGTTTGGAAAAGCCCATTATCTAAAAACGTTGCCTATGTCAGCGTCGAACGAATGCCCCCACAACTATAGCCTCAGCCGAAACTCTCGCTCGCAAAATTGTAGTAAAGATCACAGGTCAGTACCTCGTTCATCTTTATTCGACAATACCTGCCGCAAATCTCGAATGACAGTGAAAATTACAACGAACAGGGAACCTGCCATCCCAACAAAAAACAGAGGGACTAGAATCTTCGCCAATATCTGGGCCAGCGCATTCATCGCTCTCTATTGTAGCTGCGGAATACCAGAATGTTAGACTTCAGACGCGATGCGACGAATTCCCCTGCGGCTCTGGGCCCTGGCTGCTCTCTCTGCTTTTCTACAAATCCTGCCTTTCCCCATTGCAGGTCCTGTGCCGCCCTGGCGCACGGTCTTTTGCTGGGCCGCGCTGCTTCCACTTTTCTGGACGCTTTTGGCTAACGATAAGACGGAGAATCCACTTACCGTTCGTCAGGCGGCTTCACTCAGTTACTTCTGCGGCATTCTCTGGTACTTGGGCAACTGTTACTGGATCTACCAGACGATGTATCTATACGGCGGCCTGGCTAAGCCGGTCGCGGGCGCAATTCTTATCCTTTTTTGCCTCTACCTTGGTCTCTATCACGCGCTCTTTGGCGTCTTATTTGCCGCCTTCCGTAGACGCTTTGGCCGTCAGAGCGCGCTTCTGCTTGTCCCATTCGCTTGGGTTGCGGTGGAACTCGCACGCGCACGCATCACAGGCTTGCCCTGGGATCTGCTCGGCATTGCTCAGGTCGATAATCCATTACTAACCCGTCTAGCTCCGATCACTGGAGCCTATGGCCTGTCCTTTATCATTGCCGCAGTCAACGCTCTCTGGCTTATCCGTATTAGGGTCCGCGAGCACCGTTTCACGCGTCCCCTTCTAACCATCGTAGGAGTGGCCATCATCGTGGTTTACGTGGTGGGGTTACGTCTCATCGCAAATCCCAAAGTCTCTCCCACAACCGCGACAGCAACCTTGGTTCAGGAAAATATCGAAGTAGGCGTGGCTAACGCCGGCCCCCAACCGACAACGCAACAGCTTCTCGATTCCTTCTCCTATCTCAGCCGCTATCCCTCACCAAGGTATTACCTCGGCATTCCAGAGTTGCCCGAGACGCCGTCTGTCTATCTCATACGCCAGCGTAGTCTTGCCGATGGAGACAATTCCGGCAACCAGCAGCTGATCCCGACCGACCTCATCGTCTGGCCCGAATCTCCCGCGCCATTCGAGGACCTCGACCAGCAGTTTCGTTCCTCAATGTCTGCTGTTGCTCGCGCGGCCAATGCCCCAGTCATCGTCGGCAATACCGGTCTCGAGCCTAACCCCGCCTCTCGATCCGGTTACACGCTCTATAACCGTGCCTCCTTCATCAATCCCGACGGCACTTTTGCAGGTCATTACGACAAGATGCACCTCGTCCCCTTTGGCGAGTATGTTCCCTACAAAGACCTATTCTTCTTCGCCAAAAACCTTCTCAACGAAGTTGGCACCTTCGAGCCCGGAAAGGACCGCACCGTCTTCACCAACGGCGGCCACACCTACGGCGTCTTCATTTGTTACGAGTCCATCTTTGGCGACGAAATCCGTCATCTCACCCAGCAAGGAGCCGACGTGCTTATCAACGTCTCTAACGACGGATGGTACGGCGACACTAGTGCAGCTTGGCAGCATATCAACATGGTCCGTATGCGTGCGATCGAAAATCATCGCTGGATTCTTCGCGCCACCAACACCGGTGTCACTGCCGCGATTAATCCATACGGCCGGGTTACTGCGGCCGCGCCGCGTCACCAGCGAACCAGCATTCAAGTTCACTTTGCCTATGAACATGGCCTTACCTTCTATGCGGCACACGGCGATCTGTTTGCCTATGTCTGTGCTTTTGTAACCGCAATCGCACTCGCCTTGAGCTTTCAACGCAAACTTGCCGTAAACTAAAGACACTTATGCTTAGTGATCTCGAATACACGTACTCCCCGGTCCGCGACAAAGTGCGCGATCTGCGGGAGTATCTTTGACTCGGCCCGACTCCGCCGCGAATTATCCACCATTGAAGAAAAGATCTCCGACCCCACCATCTGGGCCGACGCCTCGCGTTCGCAACCGCTCATGCGTGAACGTAAACGCCTCGAAACTCTACTCGCTGACGACACGGAACTAGCCCGCCGCTCCGATGACATCGAGGCCTACTTCGAGCTCGCACGCGAAGGTGAAAACACAGAACCCGACCTGGCCCGCGAGATTCCTGCCCTGGTCGATTTCGCGGACAAACTCGAATCCAAGACCATGCTCTCCGAAGAGACCGATCCGCTTAACGCTATCGTCGTCGTTCATCCCGGCGCAGGTGGAACCGAGAGCCAAGACTGGGCCGAGATGCTCATGCGCATGTACATTCGCTGGGCCGAGCGCCAGAATTTTAAAGTCGAGATCAACGAAATTCAGGATGGCGACGAAGCCGGCATCAAATCCGCGACCTTCACCATCTCTGGAGATTTCGCCTTCGGACTGCTCAACGGCGAAACCGGCGTGCATCGCCTCGTCCGCATCTCTCCCTTCGACTCCGCCAAGCGCCGCCACACCAGCTTTGCCAGCGTCTTCGTCTCGCCCGAGATCGACGACACTATCGTTATCGACATCAAGCCCGAAGACCTGCGTATCGACACCTACCGCTCCGGCGGTAAAGGCGGTCAGCACGTCAACACGACCGACTCTGCCGTACGCATCACCCATCTCCCGACCGGCATCGTCGCAGGCTGCCAGAATGAGCGGTCGCAGCACAAGAACAAAGAGAAGGCTATGAAGCTCCTCCGCTCCCGCCTGTATGAGTTCGAACTCGAGAAGAAAAAAGCCGTTACAAAAAAGCTCGAAGACTCCAAGCTCGACATCAAGTTCGGCTCGCAGATCCGCAGCTACGTCCTGCAGCCCTACCGGATGGCCAAAGACCTTCGCACTCGCGTCGAAGTAGGCGATGTCGATAAAGTTCTCGATGGCGACCTCGAACCCTTCATCCGCGGCTACCTGCGCATGCGGCGCGAAGGTAACTTCCCAGCCGAGATCACAGACGACGATCTGAACTAGTGCGCTGAGTCTGAAGCTAGCAACAAACACCGCGTCATCCTGAGCGGGTTTGGCGCTTTGCGCCAAACGAAGTCGGAGGACCTGTTTGTTGCCTGTAGTGCCGACACTTTCTCCATCTCGGGCCAATCGGCCCCATTCCAGCGCCGTGCCTCGAGGCCTCCAATCCTCCGAGATTGCTCATAAGAAAGGGCCTGACCCAAACGGGGGATAGGTTCCAAAAACCACCAATGTCATTCTGATCCCGTGGCAATCCATCCGCTATCCAGAGCGGTAGTGCAGAGAAACCCCTCAGGGAAAGGCTCAATATGAATCACGGTGTTGTGTGGCTTTTCGCGATTCCGACTCTTTGTATCTTGGTCATCGCGTTCACGCAGTTTAAAGATGAGATGTTCAAGAAGAAGTTCGTAATCGACCGCCGGCAGCGACGCTCCGAAGGTAACAATCCCGCGCACAATCGTCGCTACAGCGATCGCAGACAGCCCGCTCCTACAGAAGCAACTTCAGAGCAGCAGCAAAGCACTGAGACTTCAGGAAACTCTCAGGTCCTCGAGACTTCTGGCTCGAATCACTAATCCTTTCTCTAAATCCGCGACATAAAATCTAACCTAAAAAGCAGGGGTGACAATCGTCATCCTTGCTCTCTGACAGTCGACACTGTTCTTCTGGCGCGACCTCTGGAATGCTTGATTGCAAGCAACAGACAGGAGCCGCCTTGGTGACCACCCCCGCACAACGACTTGATTACGGCGTAGACGCACCCGCCGTCATGCGCAATCTCTTTCTCTTTGGTGCCCTGTTTTTACTCACTGCTATCTTTGCGCCATCCCCCCTTCATCTTGGTCCTGTTTCTCTCGTCACCCGCTCGTTTTACTGGCCCGCGGGTTTCCTCATCGCGGAAGGCCTTCTCTTTCTCCTCTACGTCAAGGTCGGCAAATTCCGTCATCGCAACTTTATGCTCAGCCAGCATCGCTGGAGTGGCGATGAAAATGTTCTCGACGTAGGCTGCGGTCGCGGTCTCTTGCTTGCGGGCGCGGCCAAACGCATCGTCGCCGTCTCCGGCAAAGGCCACGCCACCGGAATTGATGTCTGGTCGAATGTCGATATGGGCGGAAACTCCGCCGCAGCCACACAACGTAACCTGGACCTCGAAGGTGTCTTATCCATCTGTACCCTCGTCACCCGATCGGCACAGGAAATGCCGTTTCCCGACGCCACTTTTGATGTCATCCTCTCCAATCTTTGTCTCCACAATATCTACGACGAGCCAACTCGCCGCAAAGCGCTTCAGCAGATAGTCCGCGTCCTCAAACCCGGAGGGATCGCCCTCATCTCCGATTACAAGCTCACTGGCGAGTATGCCGACGAATTCCGCAGAGCCGGGCTCGTCGTTGAAAAGAAACGCGGCAGCCTCATCACCACCTTTCCTCCGCTCACCGTTGTCATCGCTCGCAAATCTCTGTAACCCTGCTCCGTTGGCGGCATCCAAATGAAGGTAAGTCAACGGAGAGTGGTGCGAATGAGCGCAACAAAAGCCGACAAGACTAAAATAACGAAAGACGACCAAGCGCCGTTACGCAAGCAACTGACTGCTCTTCTGGAGAGTGGTCAGGCCCACGCCGCCTTCGACGACGCCGTAAAAGATTTTCCCGTCGGTCTGCGCGGTACGGTTCCCGCAAACCTTCCTTACTCAGCATGGCAGCTTCTCGAGCACATCCGCATTGCTCAACGCGACATCCTCGATTTCTCCGCGCCACCAACCGGCGGCTACCATCCCATAAAGTGGCCAGACGCCTACTGGCCCGAGCCCCACCAGCCACCCTCGACTGACGCATGGGATAGCTCAATCGCCGCCATTCGCCGCGATCTGAAACACTTCATCGCCCTCATCGAAAAACCCACTGCGGATCTCTACAAGCCCTTTCGGTGGGGCGACGGCCAAAACCTCCTTCGCGAGGCTCTTCTTCTCGCCGACCATAACTCTCATCACCTCGGCGAGTTCATCGTGCTCCGCCGCCTCCTCGGCTGCTGGCCAAAGTAAACTTCTTTCAGGTCCATCGATGAACGAAACCGAACTTATCCGCTCCATGCTTGGCTCACCGACGAAGGAACATCCGCTCACCATCGCCGTCATTGGCCTCTCCGAAGTTCCATCCAAACCCAGCCACTACGTCTCCGAGTACATGCAGCAGCACGGATACAAGATCTATCCCGTCAACCCTTCCATTCCGGAAGTCCTGGGTGAAAAATCCTATTCAAGCCTCTCCGACCTACCCATCAAGCCCGACATCGTCAACGTATTCCGCCTCCCGAAGTTCATTCCAGCCATCGTCGATGAGATGCTTCAGCTAGGCCTGCCTAGTCTCTGGGTGCAATTGGGAATCGTCAACCAGGAAGCCGCCACGCGAGCTGAAGCCGGAGGCATTCGCGTCGTCATGGACCGCTGCATTATGGTCGAGCATCGCCACCTGACATCCCGGTGACAAACAGCCCTGCGCAACCCATACAATCAAAAATGGAATGAAAATCGTCCGACCCATCTCCGCGCTACTGCTCCTTGCCTGCGTATTCTTCTCTCACTCTCCAGCGAACGGTCAGCTTCAGGCTGTTGGCGATGGCGGCCCTGGGCCGGTAAAAGCCCAACACCTCACCGCCGAACTCGTGTCCTTGGCTCCGGCTATCGCGCCAGGCAGCACTCTCCAGGTCGGTCTGGTTCTCACGCTCGAAGAGCATTGGCATGTCTACTGGATTAACGCAGGTGATTCCGGAGAACCGCCAAAAATCACTTGGACCCTCCCTGAAGGCATCACCGCGGGGGCGATGCAGTTTCCCATCCCCAGCCGCCTCCCTCTCGGTCCTCTCATGGACTTTGGCTACGAAGATGAAGTCGCCTTTCCCGTTCGGCTCACCGCCTCCAGCGCGGTCAAACCCGGTCCCATTCACCTCGATGCCATGGTTAGCTGGCTGGTCTGCCGTGAGGTCTGCATTCCCGGCAAAGCCCGCCTTGGCATCGACCTCACTGTCGATCCCAATGCATCGGCCGCTCCGCCCGTTGGTGCTCTCGGCGAGGCCATCGGCCTCATTCCCAAACCTCTTCCCTCGGACTTGAAATTTACTGTCACCGGAGGCCAGACCGACTTCGTCCTCACCCTGACTACCGGCAAGCGAGAAACCAACGCTGAGTTCTACCCCTTCAACGAGGAACAGATTGCCAACGCCGCGCCTCAGCCAATCGAGTCTCTCTCTGATGGCGTCCGCCTTCGTGTCCGCCGATCCGAAGACCTGAAGAAGCTGCCCGCTACCCTCCATGGCGTCTTCAAACTCTCTGACTCCATCGCCTATGACGTCACTTCGCCGGTTGTCCCCGGCGAAATAGCGCCCTTATCCCAGGGAAATCCTGGGATCTCAACTGGCAGTGTCACCACCCTCACGGCAATCGGCCTGGCCTTCCTCGGCGGCATCATCCTCAATTTAATGCCGTGCGTCTTTCCCGTACTTTTCTTGAAAGGTCTTGCGCTTCTTCAATCCTCAGGCCAGGAACGGAAACATCTTCGCAGTCATGGCCTCGTTTACACCCTCGGGATTCTCGTCTCCTTCTGGGCCATCGTTGCGGCTCTTCTCATTCTCAGAGCAGGAGGCAGCCAGGCAGGATGGGGCTTCCAGCTTCAATCTCCTGTCTTCCTTGTCTTTCTTGCGGCAGCGATCTTCTTCTTTGCCCTCTCCCTCGCAGGTCTCTTCGACATTGGCCTTTCGCTCACCAGCGTCGGAGGTGACCTCGCCAAAAAACAGGGCTACACCGGAAGTTTCTTCACCGGAGTCCTCGCCACCGTCGTTGCCACTCCATGCACCGCACCGCTCATGGGAGCAGCGATCGGCTTTGCTCTGGCGCAACCCGCAATCATCACTTTTGCTGTCTTTACCTCACTCGGACTCGGCCTCGCCGCACCCTACCTTCTTCTCAGCTTCCAGCCCGCCTGGACACGCCTGCTACCGCGCCCCGGCGCGTGGATGGAAGTGTTCAAACAAATTACAGCCGTCATCTTCTTCGCTACGGTTATCTGGCTCACTTACGTCTATGGCTCGCTCTATTCCGGAGGAACCAGCAGCAATCAGGATATCTACAAAATCGCACTCCTCCTCGGCTGCTTCCTGATGCTTGCAGTCGCTGGATGGGTTCTCGGCAAATGGCCAGCGCGTTGGTCGAGCACCATCGCTGCAATTCTCATCGCGGCACTCGGTCTTACAATTCCGCTCTATCAGCCCAAAGACACGAATCTCGCCTGGGCACCCTTTTCACAACAGACTCTCGACCAAGCCCGAGCCGCCGGTCATCCCGTCTTCATCGACTTCACCGCCGCCTGGTGCCTCAGTTGCCAGGTCAATGAACGCCTTGTCCTCAAATCCGCCGATGTCCAGCAACAGTTCAGTAAGAACAACGTCACCCTCCTGCGTGCCGACTGGACGCAGTATGACCCTGCGATCACACAACAGTTAGCCTCGGTCCACCGCAGCGGAGTTCCCACGTACGTCATCTATCCCGCGCCGGTAAACTCCACCCCCGATGTGCTTCCAGAACTCCTCACCAAAGACATTGTCCTCAAAGCCCTGGAGAAGGATACGAAAAAGTGAGCGAGCATTCGGACGAACAACATATTCGCGCCGTCATCGATGCTTGGTGTGAAGCCTCCGCCGCAGCAGATCTCACCGCTCAGTTCAATCTCATGACGCACGACGTCGTCTTTCTCACACCCGGTCGTGCACCAATGCGCCGCGAAGAGTTCGCCGACCAATTTCGTGCTGCAGTCGGAGTTGTCACCATCGAATGCCGTTCCAACGTGCAGGAGATCACCGTAAACGGTGACCTCGCTCTCTGCTGGAACCTCCTCGAAGTATTCCTCACGCCAGTCGAAGGCGGTGAAACTCGCAAGCATGCGGGAAACGTCCTCACCGTCTTCCGCCGAGGCACCGACGGCCAGTGGCGCATCTGGCGCGATGCCAACCTACTCACTCCCGCGTAGCGAATGACCCCCGCAAAATCGTCAACCAGATCGAAACACCGCATGCTAAGTTCTCAACATGCCCCTCACGCGGAATCTTATGCTCGTCGTCGTCCTGGCGCCTTGCGCTCTCTTTGCACAATCTACGCCACCGCAGGCCGCCCGTGACTACATCGAACCCCGCCACGTCGAGCTCACGCAGCAGTTCTCGGACTTCCTCGCCATCCCCAACGTAGCTGCCGACCCCGCTGGCCTTCATCGCAACGCCGAATTCCTGGTCGCCCAGCTTCAGCAACGTGGAGCCGAAGCAAAACTTCTCATGGCGCCGGGACTGCCCGGAACCACCCCACCCGTGGTCTGGGGTGAGATCAAAACTCCCGGCGCCAAACGCACCATCGTCTTCTACGCCCATTACGACGGCCAACCCGTCACGACGTCCGAGTGGGACACAGGAAAGCCCTTCATTCCTATAGTCAAACAAGTCGACGGTGAACCACGCATCTATGCACGCGGAGCAGGAGACGACAAAGCCGCGATCTTCGCCCAACTCACCGCCCTCAGTGCTCTCCAGGTCGCGCACATCCCACTCCAATCAAACATCCGCTTCGTCTGGGAAGGCGAAGAAGAAGCCGGTTCCGCCCATCTCGAACAAATCCTTATGGCCAACCGCAACCTCATCCACGGCGACGTCTGGCTCGTCTGCGATGGTCCCGTCGATCAAACGCGCCACCAGACTCTCATCTTCGGCGCACGCGGCGATGCCCACCTCCAGATCACCGTCTACGGTCCCGACCACGCCCTTCACAGCGGCCACTACGGCAATTGGGCCCCTAACCCCGCACTCATGCTCGTACAACTCCTCGCGGGCATGAAAGACGCCGACGGTCACGTCCTCGTCCCGCACTTCTACGACGGCATCGTCCCCCTCGGCCCCATCGAAAAGAAAGCCCTTGCCGAAGCCCCGGTCAACGACGACCTTCTCCGCAACGAATTCGTCCTCGGCCACACCGACGGTACAGGCAAACATCTCCTCGAACTCCTCAACGAACCTTCCCTCAACATCAACGGCATCTCCTCCGGTCAAACCGGCGCGCACTCCACCAACTCAATTCCACCCACCGCTACCGCCAACCTCGATCTCCGCCTCGTCGTTGGCATTGACCCCAAGACACAGCAACAGCGCGTCATCAATTACATCCGTTCGCAGGGCTACTTCATCACCGAAGTCCCAGCCACCCGCGAGCAGCGCCTCGCTCATCCCAAAGTCGCATACATCCAGGCCGAAGAAGGCGAACCAGCCTCACGCACCCCCATGGACTTGCCCATCGCCTCCGATGTCATTCGCGCCATCGAGAGCGCACGCGGCAAAATCATCCTTCTTCCCACCTTCGGTGGCACCGTCCCTCTCGACGCCATGGAGCGCGCCGCGCAAACCCGCACCATCACCGTTCCCATCGCCAACCACGACGACAACCAGCATGCCGCCAACGAAACCCTCCGCCTGCAAAACCTCTGGGACGGAATCGAAACCATGGCCGCTCTTATCGCCATGCCTTAGTGTGCTGGCCCGGACTCTTTAGGAATGTCATCTCGACCAAAGTCACGCAGCGACGGAGCGGAGAAGCCTGCTGAACAAAGTCGAACGGGCCTCCAAGACTCCCCGCATTTGCTTTCGCTTCTGATGACATCCGCTTGCATCTGTGCGTCCAATCATCGCAAAATATCCTCAGATAGCAGTTGTGGAGGTACCTCATGTCCCACCGCAAACTTCTTTCCATCGCCTTAGCCTTCGCCGCCATCCCAGCCCTGGCCGTTGCCCCCGGCACCTTCGCGCCAGACTTCAAAGGCGTCGACTCCAACGGAGTCCAGCACACCCTTTCGCAATACCGCGGCAAATATGTCGTCCTCGAATGGGCGAACAAAGGCTGTCCCTTCGAGCAGAAGCATTACTTAAGCGGCAACATGGAAGGCCTCCAGAAAGAGTGGACCACCAAGGGAGTCGTCTGGCTCTCCGTCATCTCCTCCGCCCCAGGCGAGCAGGGCTACGTCACCGCCGCGCAGGAGAACGACTACATCAAGTCCATGCACGTTGCATCCACTGCAGTACTTCTTGACCCAGCGGGCACCATAGGTCGCCTCTACGAAGCCAAGACCACACCACACATGTTTGTCATCGATCCCACCGGTAAGCTTATCTACGAGGGAGCGATCGACAACAAACCTACGACCGACCAGGCCGACCTAAAGGGCGCAGACAACTACCTCAACGACGCCCTCAACGCCTCCATGGCAGGCAAACCAGTAGCTGTCCAGAGCACCCGTCCCTATGGCTGCAGCGTCAAATACGCCCACTAGGGTACTGATCGCTTTTTAGCTTGTCATGCGCGCGGCGCACCGGAGGAATCTGCTGCTGCTGTTTTGATTTGCTTCTGGTCCCACCGTCCAAGAAGGTGTCAACCTCAGCGAACGGAGTGGCCGAAAGATCTGCGATTGCATTTCTTCCCTAAGGCTCAATCCCTGCTGATCCGTTTCGTCGCCTGATCCGAGCAATCTCCTCCATCCGCTGCGCCAGTAACTTCTCCCTACCCTCATTCGTAGGCAAGTAATACCGTCGCCCAACCAACGAGGGCGGCAAACACTCCATATCCGCCACGCGGCCCTCCACATCGTGCGCGTACTGATAGTCCCTGCCGTAATCCAGCTCCTTCATCAGTTTTGTCGGAGCGTTTCTCAAATGCAGCGGTACTGGCTCCGCTGCGGTCGCCTCAATATCTGCCTGTACCGCCCCATAGGCTGTATAAACCGCATTCGACTTCGGAGCCAGCGCGAGATAAACCACAGCCTGCGCCAACGCCAACTCACCCTCCGGATGTCCCAGAAAATGCATCGCATCCTTCGCACTCAAACAAAGATTCAATGCCTCTGGAGCCGCCAGCCCAATATCCTCTACCGCCATCCTCACTACGCGCCGAGCAACATACATCGGGTCTTCACCTGCCTCGAGCATTCTGCCTAACCAGTACAGCGAAGCATCTGGATCAGAGTTCCTCACGCTCTTATGCAGCGCCGAGATAATGTCATAGTGCTGTTCGCCTTTCTTGTCATACAGCAGTACCCGCCGCTGCAAAGCCTCCGCAGCCAGCGCCTTCGTAATTAGCTTTTCCCCACGCCCTTCAGCCAACTTCGCTGCGACATCCAATGCATTCAAAGCGTTCCGGGCATCCCCGCTCGAATAAGAAGCGATGGTAGCCAGCGCCTGATCCTCAGCCGCAACACCGGAAGTCCCAAGCCCCCGCTCCGAATCAGTCAGCGCTCGCGTCAGCAACCCGACAATCTGTTGCTCAGTCAACGCAACAAGCGTGTAGACACGACACCTCGACAACAGCGCCGCATTGATCTCGAACGAAGGATTCTCCGTCGTAGCCCCAATCAACCGAATCGTCCCCCGCTCCACATAAGGCAAAAATGCATCCTGCTGCGCCTTATTGAACCTATGAATCTCATCCACAAACAAAATCGTGCGCGACCCAAAGCCAGCCGCTTTCTCTGCCTCCACCATCACAGCCTTGATCTCTTTAATCCCGCTCATCACCGCAGAGAACTCAATAAAACTAGCCTGCGTCCTCTCCGCAACAATCTTCGCCAGCGTAGTCTTCCCCGTCCCCGGCGGTCCCCAGAAGATCATCGAAGTAGCATCGTCCCTCTCAATCGCCACACGCAGAGGCTTACCGGGCCCCAGCAGATGCTCCTGCCCCACAAACTCATCCAGCGTCCGAGGCCGCATCCTCTCAGCCAATGGAGCACTCCGCACTCCGCGCCCCGCAACACTTACCGGCGATGTATCAAACAAACTCATCGTTTATCTCGCGCGCCCCCTCCGACTTACTTTAATCTCGTCATCCTGAGCGAAGCGCAATGCACGGGGTCGAAGGACCTCGAGAGTCTCAATTCAGCAAAACTGCCAGTGACCCTTTTCACCTCAAAAATCCATCATTCCTCTGCCGACGGGCTTCATACAACAACAAACTCCCAGCCACCGCAGCATTCAGACTCTCCACAGGCCCAGGGCAGGGAATGGTCACCTTCGCATCACTCATCTCTAACCATTCCGCGGTCAGCCCCGAACCCTCATTCCCAATCATCACCGCACACGCCCCGTGAAAATCCATCTCTGCCACACTCACTCCATCCACACCAACCGCAGCCAGCAACTTCACACCACGCTTCTTCACATCTATCAACTCAGATGCTGTCACCCCTACCACCGGAACACGAAAAACACTTCCAACACTCGCTCGCAGAGCCTTCTGGTTCCAGGCGCTCACCGTCCCGGGTGTTGTCAACACCCCCGAAGCCCCAAACGCCTCTGCCGACCGCACCAACGCCCCCAGATTCCCTGGATCCTGCAATCCCGCCGCAATCAGAATCAACGCAGCAGTTCCCGCAGATACCATCACATCATCCAACCTAAACACCGGAGGCACCATCAATGCCGCGATACCCTGCGGCGCCAGAGTCTCAACCGCACTCGCAAATACATCCTCAGTAAGCCGCACCACGTCCACTTCACGCGGCACAGCCTTGGGTACTCCACGGCGCTCGCTCACAAACACGGTCTTCAAAATCATGCCACTCCGCAAAGCCTCTTCCAGCAGATGTTCTCCCTCAATCGCAATCAGCCCACCGCTCAGCCGCGACTGCCCGGCGAACGCCGCCCGCAACTGCTTCACTCGCGCATTCGCCCTGCTCGAAACCACCATCTCTGAAGTCGTCATCTCACCAAAATCTTACGCCGTCAATTTGAGGACAGCGCCCTCACCATCTCATACTCAATCATCGCCGGATCGTTTGGATAAGGCTCCGTCCGTCCGGTCATAGAAAACCCAATGCGTTTGTAGAATTCGATTGCCGCATGATTACCGCTGGTCACCATCAGCTGCAGATCCTGCGCTCCGCGGCCTTTCGCCCACGCGGCAATTGCCTCAACCAGCAACCGCCCCACGCCCTCTTTCCGATACTCCGGTGCAACCCACATCGAGACCAGATGCGCCTTCAGAGGATTCACTTCATCGAGAAAACACGCCGCGATCCCCCAATGCGCATCTTGATCGAACGCCAGATAACCGACAGCCCGCCTCCCATCAAGATTCCGCGCCCGAACATTCCACTCTTCATCCGTAAACGCCGACTCCCTGAGATAAGTACTCCCAAACGCGCTCGGCGTATCCTGCAACGCTCGCAATCGAACCGATTTATAAGACAGAGCCATCTGTGGTGTGATCTGATGAAGAGTGGTCACGGAGAGGTTCCTGCGCCTGGAGATGAGATCGACTATATCAACCCTCCATTGAGCCATCGCGTCCAGTGTGCTAAGGTGCGAGATTGCGGCAGTACATCTCCGCACAGGCCGTTCGCGGCCAACAGTCGGCCCAGGAGCCAGAATTTTGACGGCAGAAACTCTCCGTATCCATCCCGACGAGCCAGAGCCCGCGCTCATCAACTATGTTGCCGCCAGTCTTAACAACGGCAACGTTGTCGCTCTGCCCACGGACACCTTCTACGGGCTCGCCGTCGATCCGGTCAATCTCCGCGCCGTCGACCGCATCTACGAGCTCAAAACCCGCGCCCGCCACAAGCCACTCTCGCTCCTCATTGCCGAAACTGCTCAGGCGTACGAACTCGCCCGCCAGATCGACTCCGCCTTTGATCGCCTGGCGGAACGCTTCTGGCCTGGCCCTCTCACCATCGTCGTCAAGGCTGGCTCCAAACTTCCCCTCCGAGTTACTGCCAACACCGGCAATCTCGCCCTCCGTGTCCCCGAAGCCGCCATTCCCCGCGCAGTCGTCAAGTGCCTCGGTCTCCCCATCACTGCGACCTCGGCCAATCTCTCCGGCCTGCCTGAGTGCACCTCTGCCAGCGGAGTCCGGGAACAGCTCGGCGACAAGCTGCCCCTCATCATCGATGGCGGCCCGACCGCTCGCAGTATTCCCACCACCATCGTCGATCTCTCCGGTGGTAGTAACTCCTGGATGATTCTCCGCGAAGGCGCAATCCCCACCCACGAGATCGCCCTCACGCTTCAACGCTAGCCCCAATTCTTTGTCACCCCGCACCCGAATGCGTTGAAGGGAAGAAATCTGTTTTTATCTTTTGCATCCCATCGTTCAACCCGTACACTATGCACTTCTGCCTGAACTATGACTGCTACTGCCTCCAATCTGCGAAGCCCACGCAACAACCGTGGTGTCTTCTTCCGTCGCTTGATCGCATGCGTCCTTATCATCCTCACTGCCTGGAGCGTCTGGGTCTATATGGAAATCGCCGACGTCGCCAATCATGATGAGGCCCAGCCCGCGGACGCAATTGCCGTCTTCGGCGCTGCCGAATATTCAGGCCATCCCTCGCCTGTCCTTCACGCCCGTCTCGATCACGCCGTGGAACTCTACCGCAAACAGATCGCTCCACTCGTCATCACTCTCGGCGGCGGCAGCGACAAGGACTCAGGTAATACCGAGGGCGGGGTAGGTCGCGACTATCTCCTCGCCAACGGAATCCCCTTCGGCAGCATCATCGCCGAAACCCACTCTGTCGACACCGAACAGCAGGTCCACCGCCTCGCCGCCATCGCCCACGAAAATCATCTCCATCACATCGTCGTGGTCTCCGACGCAACCCATCTCTTCCGCATCCGCGAGCTGTGCAAAGAAGCAGGACTCGACGTCTACACCTCACCCCGTTCCACCGTCGGCCACATCAGCAACTACGATCTCGGCATGCGTTACTTCCATGAGATTGTCAGCTACACCGCCATGCGTCTCCACGTAAACATCTAGGATGTATCGACATGTAGCTCGAGCTTAAGTTTTGGATCCATCACTGCAAGGCTGGATGCATTGGCTCGAAGGCAAGTCCTACGGCTAAAGGTTCCAGCGAGTGAACACGACCATTCGATAAAACAGAGCCGCCACTGCAGCCGCAAACAAAGTTGAAGTAAAGTTCACCAGATCATTTCCAATCCATCCCTTCCGCTCCACCGTGGCGCCCAGCAAGCTGTCGAAGAACAACCCACACACACCGGCCCCGAACGTAATCGCGGCTTGAATAAAAGACAGCCCCAACCCCCACATCCCGGCAGCCGCAACGATAGCTCCTCCCAAAACACCGGCCGCGGTCCCCATCAGCGTCACGGCTCCATCTGTCCCCGGCTCAATCTGCCGAAATCCCAACAACATTCTGGGCCTCCCGCCGAAAGCCTGGCCAATTTCGGAAGACACTGTATCTGCCGTCGCTTCCACCAGTGCACCCAGGCACATTAGCTTCATCACTGGAATTATCCATAAATGCGCGTAATTGCCTGCGATGTTGGCGGTTCCCCCATTCAGGAGGAGAAATACAAAATCATCTACGCTCAGAGCGGCCACAGCCAGATTCGCAATTACCTGAGCGGCATTTCTGCCTTTGCGTTTCTCTGCCAATCCAGCCTTCGCTTTAATGCGTCGTCCCGCTCGCGTGGAAAGAAACGTCAGGACAAAAAGTAATAAGAGAGGTAAAAGTCCAGACCGTACAACGCTGTAATCAAGCGAGGAAGTTCCCCTGAGGACGAGCAAGCAAATCATCCCTCCGATCGTCGCTGCTGCCGGTGTAGCTGCGCGTAGCCCAAGCACAATAAGCGCAAAGACGATGCTGATTGTGAGGAACTCGACATTCAGCCGTCTAAAACTGAGGTAGTCCCAGTTCATCCCCCAAAGTGCAGAGAGACTTTCAAGCGCCAGTATTCCCCCTACAACAGCCACAAGCACCCGCGACTGCAGCCGATCTCTCGCCTCAGGAATCGCTTTCCTCCACCCTGTATCTCCCTCGATCCCCTGCATTTCCTCACCCATCGCCCGGCCTCATCCGTCTAATCATTTACAATCAACTTTGAGCATAGCCAACACCAGCAGCATCGCGGGAGCAGTTTTGCATTTAGCAAGAATCGAAGCAGAAGGAAACATTCAGTCGCGGCCGAAAAAGCCGTCTCCTCGTCCTGCAGCCCAGGCACTACGATCCGTATCCGGAGTGGCGCTCTCTGGAAGATCGGCATTCAGGCTCATTTCAGGAGCAGTCGTCCTGGCATCGCTCCTCGGTTGCGGCAACACCTATCGCCCCGTTGTCAGCGCCATCAACCCCGTTGGGCCGGCCGAGCAGCCGCAGAAGTTTGCGGTCGTTATCTCCAGCCCGGGCACTGCGGCAAAACCCGCACCCGGCCTGGTCAACTTCATTGACTTCGCAGGAGACACGACTCTCATCACCACAAACATCGGGGTCAATCCTTACTACCTCATCCTCAATAGCAGCGGCACGACCGGCTTTACGCTCAACAGTGATCACACTCTGACGACCTTTGATATCAGCACCCAGCTTCTTCAAAGCCAGATCCTCCAGACCACGCTTCTTCCTGGCGCCAACCCGGCGAGCATCTTTCCCGCTAGCGCCAGCACATACGTCTCGGATCCGGGTCTGAATGCGGTCTCGCAGTTTACCGGCCAGCCGCTCAATCTGCAGCAGCAGCTTTCCATCAATCCCGCCTTCAGCCCCATCTATGTTGTCGGTGGCCCCAGCGCACCGCGACTCTATGTCATTAGCCCCAGCGTTGGCGGCGGCGCAGGCCAGGTCTCAACCATTGAGACTGCTAGCAACACCATTGACCCCGCCCCCATCCCGGTGGGCCAGGGCCCTGTCTACGGAGTCATGACTGCCGACAACAGGCGAGCCTTCATTTTGAATCAGACGAGCGGCACCGTCAGTGTCATCAACGCACAGACCAACCAGCTCGATACTGTCCCCGTGGGAGCCACGAATCCCATAACCGTGGGCGCCTCGCCCCTCTGGGCTGACTTTGCCCCAACCCGTAACGAACTGGTTGTTGCAAACGCTGGCGACGGTGTCCACCAGGGCTCAGTCAGCATCATCAGTATTCCTCTTTGTTCCGCCGCGGCTTTGCCCATCAATCCCAACTGCGATCCTAATAATCCTGTCGATGCGGTCGGTTTCGGCACCGTGCTGGCTACTGTTCCCGTTGGCATAAACCCTCGCATGGTCGGTGTCCTCCAGGATGGGACTCGCGCCTACGTCGTCAACGGTGGCAACCCAAGCCTTCCCTGTGCCGCCCCCACAGCGGCTCTTCCTCTCGGCAACTGTACAGTTTCGGTGATCAATCTCACCACCAACACCGTAACCGCTACGATTCCTTTGCCAGTCAATCCCGTGACGGGTAGTACGCCCAACATCAACGGGCACCCCAACTACATTGCAGTCACCACTGGCACGCCGACCGGCAAAGTCTATGTCACTTCGCCTGAGGCCAACTTCATGACCATCATCCGTACTGACACCGATACGGTTGACACGACCGTCCCGCTTCAGGGAGCCGGTATTTCCGTCAGAGTCACAGCGCCATAGTCAACAAAATTACGAAGAAAAGGCCATTCGCCGCAGAATGGCCTTTTCTGTTGCTTTCCAAGCCTCGAGGTCATTCGCCGCTGAGTACGATCGGCATCGTCGGAGTCGCCGATCCACCCTCATTCTCAATCGTCACTCCAAATCCCTTAGCCTCAATGCCTTTAGGCATTGGGGGCATGATCACACTGGCATTGCCATGAGCATCTGGCACGAACATGCCAGCAGGAATCGGCCCCATACCCTCGGCTGCCGGGAGCAGCCAAAGCTCATATGTCTTAGCAGGCTGCAGCGGCGCCATATTGCTAACGAGGAAGACCAGCGCCCCTTTGCTCGGAACGTAGGTCGCACGGCCAATCGGAGCTGTCGACGCTTTGTAGGTCGTCAGCGTCACCCGCATCGCCGAACTGTCCTTCATAGTGTCCATTACCTCGCGCGCTGCCTCCAGATCCGCGCTCTGCGAGGTCATATCCGTCTTCATGTGATCCATCTGGCTCGTCTGCGACGCGAGGGTCTCACGCAATGTATCCCGCTCGCGATAGAAGCTCCCTGCGGCCACTGCCAGCCCTGCCGCTACAGCCCAGCCAGCCCAGGAAAACGCCCTGCCGGCGAAGCTGCGCTTCGGTTGGTCGATGTGATCGATGGCAACCACGGTCTCGCTGCTCTCAACCGCACTTACCCCTTTCGGAGGCTCAATCTTGGCCGCCTTCATCCGCTCGGCTGCCTCGGCAAACACCGTCCCACTCCTCACCGGGGCCCCCTGCGGACGAGTCTCCGCCATTGCCCTGTCAGGCGAACCCGGCTTCCTCTCCCGTGCCAACTGCTTGAGGAACCGCTCGCGGGCCATCGTCGGCGGCGAATGCAGATCTACCGTATGGGCAAACACCGCGAGGTCACCCTGAATCTCAGCCAACTCACGTCGTGCCTCCACCGACTTGGCAAGATAAGCCGCAACAGCCGCCCGTTCCTCCTCTGTCAGCAGCTGCATGGCATACAGAGCCAGGTCTTCCGAGTTGATGGGCCTATCGTTCATCGGATCGCTCATGCAGTAAACGCCTTTCTCAGCGTCGTCAGCGCACTGCGTATTCTGGTCTTCACCGTGCCCAGGGGATCACCGGTCATCTCGGCAATCTCCGTGTGCGTCAGCCCGTCGAAAAATGCCATCTCGAGCGTTTTGCGTTGTTCTGTCGGCAGCTTGTGGATGACCGACCTTGCCCTCTCCATCAAACTATTTCTCTCCGCCTCATTCGCTAGGTTGTAGTTCGAGGCCAACGCCATATCGTCCACCTGGTCCGTCGGCTTCTTTCTTCGCAGGGTATCGATCGCCCGGTTTCGCGCGACCACCGCCAGCCACCCGCCCAGGCTGCCTCGCGTCGCTACAAAACTATCCGGGTTCCGCCATATCTGCATAAACACGTCCTGCAAAATGTCCTCAGCCGTAGACGGATCCCGCAGTACCCGCAACGCAACCGAATACACGACCTTCGAGTAACGGTCGAACAGTGCAGCCATCGCACGGTCGTCGCCCCCCTGCACCAGCGCCAGCAGCGCAGCATCATCCTGTGCCGACGTTAGTGAAGAGTTCACGAGTCCCGTCTCTCTATACATAAAAACGCACCTGAATCTAAAGCAGATTGCACAAAACTCAACTCTTTGCGCCCCGAATCTTCAAGGCTCCTACTTGTCAATCAACGAACGTCGTCAAACGATACCACTGTAACTCTACCCGAAAAAAAGACTGGCTCTTTGAGTTGTCATCCTGTAGCGCAGCGGAGGAACCTGCTTTTGCACTTGCCTTGCCTCGCCGTTGCCTTCTGCATTGATTTTGCGTTTTCCAAAAACTCCTCGAAAATCGAACAAGAACCATGGCCTCTCCTAAAGTTCGCCTCGACAAGCTGCTCGTCGACCACGGGCACGCCGCCTCTCGCGAGAGGGCTCAGGCCCTCATTCTGGCTGGCCGCGTCCTGGTCGATGAGCAGCGCATGGACAAACCCGGTACCCCCGTTCTGGCCGATGCCGTGATCCGGCTCCTCGGCTCAGACCTGAAATACGTCTCCCGCGGCGGCCTCAAACTCGAGCACGCCCTCATCCGTTGGCACATCGATCTCACCGGTCGCCATTGCATCGACATCGGCGCCTCTACGGGCGGCTTCACCGACTGCATGCTCCAATCCGGAGCCGTCAGCGTTCTCGCCGTTGACACTGGCTACGGCCAGATCGCCCAGAAGCTCCGCTCCGATCCGCGCGTCACCCTTCGCGAACGCACCAACGCCCGCCTCCTAACCGCCGGCGAACTTCTTTCAAGCGCCCCGCGGCCCAATTTCCTGGCGATGGACGTCTCCTTCATCTCCGCCACTCTCGTTATCCCCCCGGTCCTTGCCTCGCTCAGCACGCCAGATCACCCGTGGCAAGGCGAAGCCATCATCCTCATCAAGCCGCAGTTCGAAGCAGGCCGGGAAAACATCGGCAAGGGAGGAATTGTCCGCGATCCCAAAGCCCGCCAGGCCGCGATTGACCGCGTTCAGGAATGCGTCGCCGAACAACACGGCACCGCCATCGAAGTTATCGACTCACCCATCACAGGCATGGAAGGCAACCACGAATACCTCCTCCACACCCGTTTCGCCTGAATCAATGTCGCAGTGCCTGAACTCCCATCCGCCCCACATCGTACACACCGTAGATAATGTTGGCGCGCCATATATCGTTTTTGAAGGTAAGAATCTGCCTCCGGATATACCGGAAGACATAACCTCCCGGTTTGAAGCTGTGACCCTTCGATTCAAGCTCGAGCTGCGGATCGTTGGGTTGACAGTCCTGCAGTGTTACCACTGCCACCAGGCCGTCAGTGCGCATCATATCTCCGGTTGCATTGCGAGCTGTAATAGGCATCCTAGGACGCGAGACATAGCTGACAGACCTCACACATCCGGCAAAATTCAAATCACGAATCACAGTCGAACGTTCTTCATCAATATCAGCCGTAATGTGGTGAACAAAACCCTTGTATTTCACGGCGAGCACCGCGCCCGTATCGTGCGTCGACGAACTAATCCAAACCGAATCAGTGATGCCCTCTGACGTCCACTGCCACATGCGAAGATGATCTCGTCGGTCGTAGCTGTTCAGGCTCTTCTGCCAGTTCATGTCCTCCGGTTTGCCGTTCAGAAGAAACGTCATCATGGGCTGTTGCGCATAGCCGCTGTTGTTCAGCAGCGCATACAGATTCTTCATCACCGTTCGCTTAGAAACGCTATCGGCACTGTTCCATCCCGCCTCGCGAAACGCGGCCTGGACTTCATATTGCGATCCGACGAACACAATGTTCAGCACATCAGCATCCACATTCTTCGTCGTCGTCACTCGCCATGGCAGCTGCGCGATCAACTGGTCCAATCGATCGGTCTCCTCGCTCCTGGCTGCCGGGGAGTCGTCCACACTGTTGATCGTCACCGGTGGTGAGATCTCCGTCGTCGTTCGTAGTCGCATATCTGTTCCCGCCGGATAATAAATCTCCGGCTCAGGAAAGATCGGAAAAAGTGCCTTGAATCCGATCAACACAGGATCGGAGTAGGGATTCCACGTCGGCAGATGAATCAGCCGGCTGTTGATGCGTCCCTGAAAGGTGTCCGAGCTTCGTATCCCCTGAATCACGCCTTTCTTAACGAACTCGCGGGCATTCTCCACCTCTTCCACGCGGCTCGTCATCGCAACGTTGATACCATCGCGGAGCGTGGCTTCATCGAATTCGAGCTCAAGAGCTGCAGTCTCGTGTCGAATCCCCCATCCAACTTTGCGCCTGCTACGAACAACGCCCTCGACGGGTGATCCCATGGGCAGAACGACTTCGCCGTCATCGCAAATCAGATCCTGCGTAAGCACTGCATGAACCGGATCGCCTGCCTTCGCTGTATAAGTCGAAACCGGAGCTGCGAGACGGATCCATAGCGTCTGCCCGGCCGGTATCTGCTCACACCCAAAGGCGATCCCGCTGCAACACAGGACACACGCGAACACAAACCCGCGGCTGAGGTCGAGCAGGACTCGCATAAAGACGAAGCACCCCCGCATCTCCACGATAACAAACACGCAGAGAGCGCTTCATGACAAAGGTTTTACAAAGGACTCGAAGTTGGTTCCTACCGTTCGTCTCCGAACTCGTAACTTCGTTCACACTCCGATTTCACGAGCCGCCAGCGCCGTGCCTTCGACTCTCGCACGAATCTTGTCGAAAGCAATCTCACGAGCGGTAGATGTGTCATCGGCAAAGGGGGCGAAACCGCAATCATCTGTAGTCCCCAGTTGCGCGACAGGCAGCAGAGAAGCGGCCTCTAGAGTACGTTCGCGTACTTCATCAACCGATTCAACCTTCGGGTTGATCGGATCGATCACTCCCACAAAAACAAGATGGTTCGGCAGAAGCACGTGTCTGACAATTCGCAAAATCCGGTTTCTGTCGGGCTCGCTCGCCATCTGAAGATAAAAACGCCCCACGTTCAATTGAAAGAGATCAGGCAGAAGACCAGCGTAGTCGACATCTGCACTGTGTGTTGAATCCTTATCACCACCAGGACACACATGTACGCCGATAAGCTGTCGTTCCGCTGAACTAAACCGGTCAAGCACTTGGTTGTTCAATTCAATGAAGCTGCGTAATAACCCTCCCGATGGATCGAGTTTCAACGATAGCCTTGCTTCGGTGAAGTCGATCTGTACTATCGCGGCACCCGCATCGAGGGCGCCGCGAATATCTTCTTCGGCTTCCTTGATGAGATCGGTGAGAAACGCCTCGCGCGGATAGCCGGGTATCCCAGAAGACGGATACAGCAGGCTCAACGCCGAAGCAGAGATGACAGCCTGCTTTACAGGAGCTTTGGTATAACTCCGCGCAGCCTTCAAGAAAACATCAGCATGGACGCCATAACGAAATGGTCCATCGGCCAGGCGCGGCAGTTGCCGTTGATGGCCATCGGCAAAAGGAATCACGACTCCATCAGGCTCAAGGTTATCGAGCCCTGAAAGAGGATAGGTCGCAAAGCTGGGCTTTGTCTGCTCACCGTCCGTGATGACAGGTGATCCAGTCTGTTCGAACCGTTTGATCGTATCGCGAAGCGCTCTATCGTAAGCGACATCGAGTTCTTCGCGCTTCATCTCTCCGGCTTGAAATGCCGTCATAGCTTGAATCAGGGAAAGCGGACGAGGAATACTGCCGATCGGTTCGGTTTTCATGCCGGGCAGTGTATCCCGATTCGCCACAGGAATGGCATCGTCCCCAAAGCTGGCCTGCAACTCATCCCTCAGGTGGAGAGGGAAGGGTATTCTACTTCGCCGCGGACAGGGTCGCCCCACTCAGTTGAGCAATCGCCCCCAGAGTGGTCTGTGCTGCATTCAGGCCCAGCCGAAAATCGTCATCGCTGTAAAACGAATAGACATCGGTAGGCTGGTGGTGTTGTGGATCCCACCCACTCCCCATCTGTGCTCCCCGCTCTACCTCGCGCAGGCTCAGCGATGGGGTCAGATCCATAAACGGTGTCGAATCCGTATTCGTCATATGTGGTCCCACGTTAGCCGGATAGTCCGTAGCGTACTTATCGTCGGCCAGTTGAAACTTATGCGCCATCGCCATCGCAGCATCCGCATACTTCGACGTTACCTGATACTCGATGTTGATATCCGCCTCCGGACGCTGTTCCTTGCTCATCGTCCCATCCTTATGCGGCATCCCATGGTCGAACATCATCATGTCGTGCTGAATCATCCCCAGCCACTTCGGTTCGGGATATTTACCCGATCCGGCGGGCGACTCGACACCCTGCATGTCCTTGCGCTGATCGACATAGGCACGCGCTCCATTCAAGCCCGTCTCCTCGTTGTTCCACAACGCAAATCGAATCGAAACGTCCGTAACCACATCAGGGTTGCTGAAGATGCGCGCCAACTCCATTACCAGCGCCGTACCCGAGCCGTCGTCATTCGCCGCTTCACCCCAGCCGATGCCATCCATATGAGCCCCCAGAATATACATCTGATCCGGATGCTTTGATCCAATCTTCGTGCAATAAACCTCTTCACGCAGACCTGGCGTCGAAGGCTGCGAGTTGAGTTCACGCAGCTTCACATCAGGCTGCTTCATCGGATCATTATTCACCGTGTCGGGAAAAATATTGCCGCGACGCCGTGAGCCGCCCGGCCCTACGGAAGGATCGCCAGCTGGACGCCCCGCACCTCCGGCTGGACGAGGTGTGGGCTGGTAGTCGTAGTGAATCCTCTCGGTGTTGGTACAGCCATAACTCTTCAGCTGCGCCTCGATCCAGTCAATGGCTGCCTTGTTCCGGTCAGTACCTTGTCGCCGGTCGCCAAACTGAGTCAGTCCCTTGATCGTCGCTTTATATCGTTCAAGCTCCAGCCGCCCCACCATCACAGCAATAGGGTCGCTGGCGCTCTTCGCCGTACCAGAAGCTGCGGGCGGGACCTGTTGTGACCACGCAAGAGAAGCACAAAGGCACACGATCAGAGAGCGTTGGCATCGAATGGGCATAGATTTTTTCCTTGATCTCTCAGAAACCTTCATCAACAAGGCCTCTTGCGGACATCCTACCATTCGGGCTTAAGTAGAAATTGCCATCCTGAGGGAGCCTCTCGCAGCTTCATCGCGAGCTGCGCAGTCGAAGGACCCGCCGGTTGCTCGGAGTTCCGATACTTTCTCCATATTTCTGGCTCATTCGGTCCGGCGTTCCTAGCTCTCCATTTCGATACACCCTGATCTGCCTTTACACTAGACAGCAATGCTCCAGGCAGCCATCATCTCCAAGCCTCAAAAACCGGAGGTCGCCGGCATCCTGCGCGATCTCATCGCGTGGCTCGAGGCGCGTAACTACCACTATCTCCTCGATCCCGACAGCGCTGCCTACATCGACGCGCCAAACCCGATCGAGCGCGTCGACCTTCCCAAACACAAGCCCAACCTCGTTATCGTTCTGGGCGGCGACGGCACATTACTCGCTGCGGCAAGAGCCTTCGCCCGCACCACAACGCCGATTCTCAGCGTCAACCTCGGCGCACTCGGATTTCTCACCGAGATCCCCGTTTCGGAACTCTTCAGCACATTGGACGACTGGTGCAATAACTGTGCCGACATCGAAGTCCGTAGCATGATGCGTGCTGCGCACCTTCGCGACGGCAAAATCCTGCGAGAGTGGGACGCGCTCAATGACGTGGTCATTGCCAAAGGCACCATCGCCCGCATGGGTGATTTCTCCGTCGAGATCGACAATCAGCCTGTTGCTACCTTTCGTGCCGACGGTGTTATCGTCTCCACGCCGACAGGTTCAACAGCCTACAATCTTGCGGCGAACGGCCCCATCGTCATGCCAAGCGTCGACGCGCTCCTTGTCACACCAATCTGTCCGCACCTTTTGACGATTCGGCCCATCGTGACGCCCGGTGAAGCCACGGTAAACGTCTACGTCGTCGGGGTCCCCAACGAGATCTACCTTACGGTCGACGGTCAGGAAGCAGTTCCGCTTCAACTGGGCGATCAGGTCCATTGCCAACGTTCCCAAAGCAGCGTCCGCTTGCTTCGCAACAAGCCACACGGTCTCTTTAGCGTCCTCCGCTCCAAGCTCAAATGGGGCGAGCGATAGCGCGATAGGCCTCAGGCAACGTGGGACGACGAGAACCAAAGCCGAAGAACGCGCTCTTCGGGCACCAGGAATGGTTTCCATCAAAAATAAATTATCTGTTTAGAATCAATAAAATGTGGCCAAATGTGAATCTTGAAAGAGAGCCAAGTTCTACTTGCCGGAAAAGCGCGCGAAGCAACCACGTTTCGACCACAAAAAATGCTCGAAGCACCACGTGAAAGACTGGGTCTCATCACTGTGGAAAACGCGGAAAATTCCACCAAAATGAAAACGCAGTTCCCAGCAGCGCAAGAAATATCTCTGAAATTAGCGTCGCAAAGTGACGACCGGCGACCCGACAGGATGGCAAAAAACCTTCCCATGGCTAAGCGCAATCTTTCGTTGAGCCAGTGCCGCCATCTCAGGATCATGCGTAACCATCACAATCGTATGACCTTGCGCATGGAGATTCTGCAGAAGTTCTGCGACGATCTTCTGGTTGGCGGCGTCAAGGTTGCCGGTAGGTTCGTCGGCTAGGAGGATGGGCGGGTCGTTAATCAAGGCGCGAGCGATGCAGACGCGCTGCTGTTCCCCTCCGGAGAGCTCGCTGGGCAGATGGTTGATTCGCGAACCAAGTCCCACCTTTTCGAGGGCAGCTTTTGCTTCGGTTTCATCCGTCATTGAGTGAAAGTATTGAGCGAGCATTACGTTTTCGAGCGCTGAAAGATAAGGAATTAGATGGAATTGCTGAAAGATAAACCCAATCTTGTCGGCGCGGAAGCGATCGAGCTCCGTGGCGCTCATGGAGGATACGTCAACGTTGTCGATTTTCAGCTCGCCCGAAGTGGGGCGGTCGAGACAGCCGATGAGGTTAACGAGCGTGCTCTTGCCCGAGCCTGAGGGCCCTGTGATGGCCACCCACTCGCCTGCAACGATGGAGAAGCTGGCGTCGGCGAGTGCACGCACTACGCTGCCGTGACCGCTATATTCCCGGGTGACGTGATGCAACGCTATAACGGCGCAGGTGGGCCGTGTCCCGGAGTCGATCAGGGACTCGGTCTGTGCGACGGAGGGCGATACGCCCAACGGGCCGGTTTTTACTTCGGCTTGGCTCATTGTTTCCATCTTCTCATTCTCCTTTGAGGAGCGCTGCGGGCTGGAGTCCGCGCAGAACGTGCAAGGGCAGCAGCGCCGCGAGCGTCGCGATTACAAGGTTGATGAGCAATACCATCGGGAGAACGGAGATGTGGGGGAGGGTGGCGGTGTGGAAGTTGCCTTCGCTGATGATCCACGCAGCTGTGGAGCCTACAAGAAAGCCTGCGGCTACTCCTGCCAGGGCGAGGATGAGTGCTTCGAGCAGAAACATCGCCATGAGTTGCATCTGCGAGCCGCCGAGAGCCTTCATGAGCGCGAAGTCGCGGCGGCGTTCGAGCACAGAGGCTGAGAGAGTGGCGAGGACGCTGACGGCAACGGTGAGAGCGATGAGCAGGACGGCTCCATACATGAGTGCGTGGGTGCGGTCGACGATGCGGGATTCGCCTTCGACGAGCTGGCGGACGGGCTGAATCTGAACTTCAGGTAGTTGCTGCTTGAGTTGCGCGATGGTTGCTTCGACTCGGCTGGCTCCGCCGGGCACCTGAAGCTCGATGACGCTGGGGGAGAGGCCTGTCCATGCGGTAAAGGCGGCGAGCGGCACATAGATGCGACTGTCTTCGTCACCTCCGGTGGTGAGGCGACTGGCGTTCTGAAGCGTGATGGGATTGCCCGCATACTTTAGCGTGACAGTTTGAGCATTTCCTACGGCAGTCGCAGCCCGCTGGCCGAAGAGGGCTGCGCCCGGAGCGGCCGGAGCGGGCCATGTGTCGACCTGCCACCACGAGTTAATTTTTTTTGCGGCGGTGAAGTCCGCGCCCGCAACCACGACGGCAGTTCCGGTACTCGTAGTTGCCACGGCATAAGCGAACTCAGCGGCGGAGGCGTCGGGTCCGGCGATTTGTTGGACGTGTGCAAGGGCATCTGGCGGGAGTTCCGTGTGGGCTGGTGCCGTGAGGACGACGTTCGCTCCGAAGCTGCGGAATTCCTTGTGAAGTTTTTGGTCGAGGTCGGCGTAGAGGGTGAGAAGCGCGGTGGCCACGCCTGCGGAGACGGTCATGGCGATGAGAGCGGAGATGCTGCGGGCGCGGCGATGGATGAGCGAGCGGCGAAGGATGCCGGATAGGCTGAGGGTGGCCATCAGGCGTCCTCTCGGAGGATGGCGGACGGATTCATGCGGAGTGCGGCGCGGATCGAGGGGGTGCTTCCGCCGATGGCTACTGCCAGGGCCAGGGCTACGACTACGGGCAGGAGTACCGGGATGAGGATGGCTTCGGGAGATCCGCCGTCACCACGAAAGATGCGGGCTCCAAGCCATGCGGCGAGGCCGGAACCGGCGAGATAGCCGAGAGTTCCGGCGAAGATGGCGAGGAGACCTGTCTCGGAGTAAAAGAGAAGCGCGATGGCGGCTTTGCTGGCTCCGAGGGAGCGCATGAGCCCGATCTCGCCGCGTCGCTCGAGGATGGCTGTGGCCATGGCTGCGCTGACTGCGAACCCTGCAGCTAAGAGGGCAGCTGCGCTAATTAGCCACATGAGGCCGCTGATACGCTTGAGGACATTGCCTTCGGATTGCTCGACTCGGCGTACCTGTTCGGCCTGCGCGCCGGGGATAGCTTCGCGGATCTGGTAGGCGATAGAGTTGGCGTAGGGCGAGCAGTACCAGCGGTCGTGATCCCTTGGGGAAAGGGTGTCGGGGTTTTTGCGGGCGAAAGCATCTTCGGGTTTAGTGCGAGCGGTAAGTTCTACACGGGAAAGCCTGAGATCCAGCTTGCCGTGATCCGAGTAGATTTGACTCTTGAGCGGAAGAACAAGTTTCTCTTCCGTCTGATCACCACTCGAAAGCACTCCAACTACTTGATAACTCAAATCAGACGTTTTGAGGATATTCATTCCAGGCGGCGGGGTATAACTGAATCTGTCCCCAACAGATAAATTCAACTGCTTTGCCAAGCGGCTTCCAACCAAGACCTGGTAGTAGCCGAACTTCTCTAAATAATCTAGCGGTACTTGTCCATGTATCTTCCACCAAGGATGGAGTGCAATTGCTCCTGTCGATAGCTGTCCGAAGGGAACATTGAACCATACAGCAATTGCACTAACCGGAGCAGGAGAGGTGGAACCTACCTGCCTTATCATTCCTCCACTTCCCAAATCAAGTTCAGGGCTGACTCCGGTAATGTTGTTGGCCCAGAAAATCCCTTTGATTTTTTCGAGGTCACTTTCTTTCAGGTAGGAGCCGCTGGAGGCTGGTTTGATGTCGATTCCACCTACTTTGACTTCGAGCTGGTCTGCTTTGGGGTAGATGATGATGTTTGCACCGTAGACGGCCAATTCTTTGTGGATACGATCGCCGATGGTGGTGGCTAGGGCGAGCATCGCGGTGACTGCGGTGGTTCCAAGCAGGATAGCGATTCCGGCCAGGAGCTTGCGGCGACGCTGGCGGAGAAAGCTCTCCATTAAGAGGCGGAAGAACATCAGCGTTCGAAGACCTGGGTGAGAGTACGAAGGTCGTCAGCTTGGATGGTAAGGAGGCCGGCGGTGATGGTGGATTTGAGGGGGATTGGGTTGCAGCCGCCCTTCTGGCCCATTGAGGAGGCGTTGAGAGGTGAGGCGCACATCTTGCAGGTGATGCCCTGGTCGCCGATGTAGAAGCCTACGGGGCCGCAGATCTGGCAGGCGTCGGCTACGGAGACGATGTTGCCGTCGGGCTTTTTGAACAGGAGGAAGCGGACTTCGACGTTGCCGCCTTTGCCGTCGTCGATGTGGACGCCGTAGCGATGGAGCTTGTCGTCGTTGACGTCGGCGAGAGGAACGCTGACCTGCGAGCCGACGAGCGTGACGGACGAAGTGGGGCTGAGAGCTGTGGAGCTTTTGGCGTAGATGAACTCTGCGGTGGAGAGAAAGATGAAGAGGAAGCTGGCGGCGACGACGGCGTTCATCCACATCTTTTCGCGACGTTGGGACCACTCGGCGCGACGGCGGTCGGCTGGTGTGGCGTTAGCGCCGAGGGGCGTTGTGGTGCGACGCTTGAATTCGAGAAGCATCATGAGGCCGGCCAGGGCAAGCATGGTGATGAAGAAGAACAGATCGTTGCGGACGATGGGGCCGATGAGGCGCATCTCGGTGGTGCTGGAGGGAAGGACGCCGTTTTCGCTGAGTTCATGCAAGCCGCTGACGATAAGTTGGAAGGCTACGAAGTAGAGGATGACGGTGGTGATGCGGAAGAAGCGCTGGAGGTTGATTTTGACGCTGCCACGGATGAAGAGGACCCCGAAGACGACGGCAACGGCGATGCCAAGGAGCGTTCCGGTGAAGCTGAGGAGCTCAGTGGAGTTGAGGGTCACAGCGGAAAGGATAAGGACGGTCTCAACGCCTTCGCGGAGGACGAGAAGGAAGACAAAGAAGAATAGGCCAAATTGAGAGACGCCTGCGGGGTTGGTGTACTGGGCGATCTTTTGCTCGATTTCGCCCTTCATGGAGCGGGCAGCTCGGTGCATGAACCAGATCATGCTGATAACGAAGGCGGCGGCGGCGAGCATGACCCAACCTTCGATGATGTCGGAGTTGAAAGGCGTATGGGCCAGGGCTACAGCGACTGCGATGCTCGCAATTACGGCTGATCCGAGGGCCCAGAAGACGGTGCGCTTGAGCTCGGGACGCCCGATTTTACTCAAGTAGGCGAAGACAATGCCTATGATGAGTGCCGCTTCGACGCCTTCGCGAAGAGTAATGATAAATGCTTGCAACATAACGTCTTTCTTTCGCCTGCTGGAGTTCTCGACAAAGCGCAGCCTAGATATGCCCGGACGTGTCTGTTACCGGGAATCTTGCCTTGTTTCCATTATTTAGTGTATTGCGGACTAAATTGGTCGTCAATTTTTAGGACCGAATTGGTCCCCAATCTTTTTCTACGATTTTTGACCTGGAGTTAGCCGAGGACGACAATCGGCTGCACGAGGGTTCCGGCGACGCGGCGGCCGATGGCGAGCAGTTCAGTGGGGGTAGTAAAGATTTTGATGAGTGTGGCCTGCGAGAGATCGGGGAGATTGCATTGCATCCCGTTGCGCAGGCGGCCCGCTAACTGGTCGTCGATCGTTACGCAGGGCATCTCGGGCAGCAGAGTGCGGGGGTGGGGGAGAAGGATTTCCAGTTGGGCGGGAGTCGAGGCTTTGAGATGGTCGATTGTGATGGCGTGGTCGAGAGTAAAGGCTCCGGCGCGAATTCGGCGGAGGGATGAGAGGTGGGCGCCACAGCCGGCGAGCTGGCCGAGTTCGTGGGCTACGGAGCGGACATAGCCTCCGGCGGAGACTGAGATGGTGAAGGCGGCGGTGGCGCCGTCGAGTGACGTGAGCTTGAAGTGGTGGATGGTGATACGAGCGGGTTTAACGGGGACTTCGGCTCCGGCGCGCGCGAGTTTGTGGGCAGGGGTGCCGTTGATTTTTTTTGCGGAGAAGATGGGTGGAACCTGGTCGATTTCTCCCCAGAATTTCTTGCTGAGCGTCTGAAGTGCTTCGAGGGAAAGGGTGAGTGGTTTGAGTTCTGACGCTGGAGTGCCTTCGGCATCGTATGTGTCCGTTGCGAAGCCGAAGCGGATGTTGCCGGTATATTGTTTTTCAGCCTGGTTGAAGAACTGCGCAAGGCGGGTATATTTGCCGAGCAGCAGCGGAAGGACACCAGTGGCCATCGGATCGAGTGTGCCGAGGTGACCGATCGATTTTTCGCCGGTGGCGCGACGAACGATGGCGACGACGTCGTGCGAGGTGAGTCCGGCGGGTTTATCGAGTACGAGAAGACCGTTCATGCAGCTACTAGTTTAGTAGCTAAAATGAGTTCCCCTGGCGACGTACGAGTGAGAGGAACTCATTGCGAGTCTGGAGCTGCGTCTTGAAGACTCCCAACATTGCAGAGGTGACCGTGTGCGAGTGTTGTTTTTCGACACCACGCATCATCATGCAGAGGTGCTGGGCCTCAAGGATGACAGCTACGCCTTGCGGATTAATGGCATCGGTGATGGCTTCGCCGATCTGTGTCGTGAGGCGCTCCTGGACTTGAAGACGGCGCGCGAAGACGTCGACCAGGCGCGGAATCTTGCTGAGACCGATGACTTTTCCGTTGGGAACGTAAGCGATGTGGGCCTTCCCGAAGAAGGGAAGCAGATGATGCTCGCACATGGAAAAGAATTCGATGTCCTTGACGATGACCATCTCATCGTAGTCCACATCGAAGAGTGCTTTGTGAAGGACGTCGGCGACGTTCATGGTGTAGCCGCGTGTAAGGAATTTCAGTGACTTCTCCATGCGCTCGGGAGTCTTGAGAAGTCCGTCGCGGTTGGGATCCTCGCCGATGCGAATGAGGAGCTCGCGATAGAGATCCTGTGTGGAGAAGCTGTCGAGTGAAGTTTCGATGGCCTGCGTAGCTGGCATAGGGTGCCTTTCTAAATTGTGCCTGGTGCACGCATCCCAAAAGGAGCGCGATCGCCGGCAAAGTCGAACGAGTTGTTGCTGGTCTCTTCGATGTGGACCTGTTCGAGATGAGCTGCCGGAAAGCTCTGGAAGATACGATAGATCTCGATACTCAGATTTTCGGTTGTGGATACCTTGTCGGCGAAGGATTCCAGGGTATTCAGGTTCGTGTGGTCAAAGCGGGAGAGCAGATTTTTCTGCGCAAAAGAATCGAGATCGGCGAGATTGCAGACCATACCGGTTTCGGGATTGATAGGGCCGCTGAACGTGACCTGCACAGTGTAGTTGTGGCCGTGTCCGTGAGGGTTGTTGCACTTGCCGAAGAGCTCGCGATTCTTTGCTTTGTTGAACACATCGGTATGGAGGCGATGCGAGGCGCTGAAGTGATAGCGGCGGTTGAGATAGGCCTTCATGGCTCACCATAGTAGTCGGCGAAGAGGTCGGGCATCTCGTAGACGCGGACGCGGTGGAGTTTTGCGTTGGGGATCTTGTTATCGAGGCGATTCCAGATGGCGACAGCGATGTTTTCGGTTGTCGGGATTTCAGAGATGAATTCAGGGACTTCGAGGTTGAGATGACGATGGTCGTAGACGCTGACGACTTCGCGCTCGAGGATGTCTTTAAGTTCTTTGAGATCGACGACGAAGCCGGAGATGGGATCGACTTCACCGGCTACGGTGACCTCGAGAGTGTAGTTATGACCGTGGCCATTGCGGTTAGCGCACCTGCCGAAGACTCGCTGGTTTTCCTCGGGTGACCATTGTGGGTTCCAATAGAAGTGGGCTGAGGAGAATTCCGCTTTGCGGGTAAGAAAGATCATTCGGTCCTGTTAGTTAGATGGTTGGGCGGTAGTTTTGGTTACAAGGGCCGATTTGTATTGTAATTCCGGCCCTTCCATGTGACGTTTTTGCGGATGCGATGATCGACGACGCTTCGGATTAGGAGGTAAGCAAAGAGAGGAACGCCCAAGATCGAGATTGCCACGTCGAGCGCAGGAAAGTTGGATCGAGCTACGCGAGCGTAGAAGCGCCAGAGGGTGCGCACCCAGATGACGAGAAGCGCAGTGCGCTGCCAGGGAACAAGCCAGGTGATTTCAAACGCAAGGATAGGCAGTCCGAAGAAGAGAAGTAGGTCGAGGATGCGCCATAGGGCGAGCGCGATGGGTTTGGGGAAGAGAAGTGAGAGGTTCTTTGTCCAGCCCTCGATCATCTCGGAAGTGGTTCGGTACATGCGTGTCGCGAGCGCATCGGGGGCGTAGCGGAAACGGATGGTGCGGCCGCTGCGTTTGACGTTGGCGGCAAGGGCGACATCTTCAAGTATCTCGGGGCCGATTGCACGATGGCCTCCAACGGCGAAGTAGGTGTCCTGTTCAATGAGGAGAAACTGGCCATTGGCTGCGGCGAGGCTGCGGACCGGGTCGTTGACTTCTTTTGAGGGATACACCGAGGCCAGTTCGGAGAAGACGAGCGCCATGACTGCGTGCTGCCAGAATCCAGTGACAATCTGTCGGGGCGAGTAAGAGAGCAGAACAGCTTTGTGCCGGTCGACTTCGCGGAGTGCGCGGGTGAGGTCGTTGGCCTCGTGGATTGTGTCGGCATCGGTGAAAAGGAGATAGCGGCCTCGGGCTGCCTGCGCGCCAGTCCAGCATGCGTTGCTTTTACCGGTGAAGCCTCCGCGGGCGGTGAGGTCGAGCGCGGGAGCATCGAGCAGAGTTACTCCGCCATGGGTCGCGGCGGCTTCGGCGGCAATGGTGCGCGTGTTGTCGCTTGAATCGTCGTTGATGAGAATGATTTCCCACTGGGGACCGAGGGCGAAGCCGGGTTCGGATTGGGTAAGAAGAGAGGCGAGGCAGGCGGGTAAAGTACGCTCTTCGTTGCGGGCAGGGATGATGATGGAGAGTTCGAGAGGCGGTTGGTCGATATTCTGGCCCTGCGCGAGGTCGGTGTCGGTCACGAGTTCGTATTATAGGAAGTGGAGCGTACTGTGGGTCGACTGTGGGCAGGTTTGGTATTGGGAACGTTGCTGGTGGCGGGGTGCGACCGGGGTGAACATCCTGGGAACA
The DNA here is from genome assembly GCA_035570955.1 of Edaphobacter sp. GTDB lineage: Bacteria > Acidobacteriota > Terriglobia > Terriglobales > Acidobacteriaceae > Edaphobacter. The sequence continues at coordinate 49,033 of DATMKY010000090.1, forward strand.
TCGGCAAGCCGGCACCGCAATTTGTGATTGGGGATGGAACGAGGACGGTTGATCTAAGCAGGTTGCGCGGCAAGGTGGTCTTGCTGAACCTTTGGGCGAGCTATTGTGCTCCGTGTATTGAGGAACTACCGAGTTTACTGGCGTTGCAGCGGCAGATGCCCGACCTGGTGATTATCGCGGTAAGTATCGATCAGGACCCGGATGTGTACCATCGGTTCCTTGAAAAGAATCATGTCAATCTGGTGACAGTGCGTGATGAGGATCAACGAGTGAATGCCTTATATGGCACGGCCCAGATTCCAGAGACCTATATCATCGACCGGCACGGGGTTTTGCGACGAAAGTTTGTGAGCGCACAGGACTGGACGAGTCCGGAGATTACCGGCTATCTGTCACGGCTGTAGACTTCGGAGTGTTTCGAGCAGGCCACTGGTATTATCAGAGTTATGACGCAACTCGATGTTCTTTACCGTTATAGCGCTCCGCCGACCGAATCTGCCGTGTTGGCGATGGCGAAGGTGCGTGAGGTTTACGGGGTTCGCCGCATGGAAGTAGATGAAGCGAAGAAGACGGTGCGGGTGGAGTATGATGCAAGCCGGTTGACTGAACCGGTGATTCATCAACTTTTGCGTCGCGCAGGTTTGGATATCGCGGAGAAGATGCCGATGTTCGTGGCGCCGCCCCCATCGGAACCGGTTGCAGCAACGTAGTTGCTGTTGGGCGGATTGTTCGTTAAGGTTGTTGTCGGTGTTTTATGTTTATGCGCCCGTAGCTCAGCTGGATAGAGCATTTGGCTTCGAACCAAAGGGTCGGGAGTTCGAATCTCTCCGGGCGCACCATTCCTCAGTTTTTGCTCTTTTGAAGATCATGTCGAGCGGCTTTCTATAGAAAGAAAGCGGCTCTTGGTCCTTGCTTGGGACACGAGCGTACAAAGCTGCTGAATTCATGGCATCTTCGGTACGGCGCAGAATATCATTCTGTGCTGCCGGTCGAATTGGATTACTCGAAACGGCCTCTACCCGCAAGCGGAGTCAGGTGAACAAAAACCCACCGCTCGATTCGGGACGAAAATCGACACGTAAATCGTCCGAAAACACAGCAACAGCGGATAGACTCGGACTAGACCAGCAGCCCACCCATGTCGAGGACAAAATGACGGCCATTCCCCGAGTGCGACGATCTCGAGGATTGCTACCGCCACTACCTCCTCCGAAAGCCGCTCATAGAATACTGTCGATAGGTTTGGCTTAGAACCTTAGACACAATACTAGGGCGTCAAAAATACGCCATATAAATTCCATTGTCCCCAATATAGACCAGGAAGCGTAGACGATAGTTTGTAGGGAGCATTAAACCCGATGAGTACGGGGTCTCCAGGGATCACATGGCCTTCCTCGTCCGAGCTCGCACCAATATTGTCAGCGTAGTAATTCACCGGGAAACTTGGCACGTTCGCCGAAAGGGGGGGTGTCCAATGAAGCCCGTCTATTGACCTCGCAATTTGGATATTTACAGTCTGACTATTCAAAGTAGAAGTGACTGTGTACATCACAAATTGATTCGCCTTTGTATCTAGCTTCACATCAACGTCCGAAGCCTCAGCATCGGTTTCAGCAGACGTACTAGGCTCCCAAGTAACCGGGTCTACAGAATCGAGCATGTAATTGTGATACCCCCAGTTGGTCAAGTCTGCGGTTGTATCGGTGTACCACATCCGCAACCTTCCATTGAACGCAACAACTGTGGGTTGGCCGGCTCCGTAAGAATTGGGAATATCACTCAACGGCCGGATAATCATTTTTGGATTGCTTGGCGACAGTTCCCAAGTACCTTGATCTGTATAGGTCAAGTAAGTTCCATCGATGGTTGAAGATCGGGCTACTTGGATATTAGTAAGTGTGTTCCCGTTGGGAGATATATAGGCACTACTATAAAATAAATAGTATTGGCCTTGATAGTAAACAATGGCCGGATCGCATGCGGATAGATCTCGAGTGCGGCTAGCCGAAGCCGAGGCTGTGAGTTTTCTTATAGGTGTCGACCAATGGACTCCATCGGTCGAGTGGGTGTAACTAATTGCGTCCCATCCCATTCCAGTATCTGGTCCGCTATTGCCTGTGGAACAAAAAAACGTGTGATACTCACCGTTGATTTTCGTAATCGATGGTGCGTAGGCATAGCTTTCGCTCGACGGGCTTTGGTTACTAGCCCAACAGTTTCCCTCGATCGTGCAATCTACGATCTTGAATGCCCCTACCAGACAAGTACCGTCATACGTCAAAACTTGTGGGAATGAAGGATATACCGTGAAGCCTTGTGTGTCAGGAGTACCACCGCCTGCGAGATATGCTTGCCTACTTGAATAACCGCAAGCGTGGCCAGCACCATTGGAATTGTAAATAGTGCCATCTGAGGTCATGAAGAAGCCCTGAGGAAAGACGCTCGGACGAACCGAAACATTGCAAGCGCCCAGGCACAGCAAAACAAGGACTTGGATACCAGCATTAACCAATGACCTAGGGCAAAGTTTGAAAGACTGTTTGTGAAGGCTTGCCAAAGGCGATCCACCAGAGCTGAAGAACCCGTGCATAGCCAATAAAAACAGCGCCCTGCGGGTTCTGTCAAACATTGTGTTTTAAGACTTTGCTCTTGCAAAAGCACGTCTTGGGGTCGATGAGGTCGCTAGGTCCGATCTAGTCGTGGCGGCTTTTCTTCCTGCGTAGTTGCCGAAAATCTCACTTGATCGAAGCCGCTTCGAGAACGGCGGACCATGCCCGTCTGGTTGAGTCGGCCTTCGGTGCCGGAACACGCGCTGCGCTATCTCAGTACCTACACCCAACCCGTCGCCATCTCCAACCACAGACTCGTTGCCCTCGCCAACGGCAACGTCACCGTCAGACAGATCTCCCGAACGTTTTCGCGGCTTTACACGATGAGGTGTCGTAAGACTGAAGCTGTGCGCCATCGCATGGTATGTCATTTCGTATCCACGTTCTGAAATCGTTGTCCAGGGCGCACCATTCCTCAGTTTTTGCTCTGTTCGCGTCGCAGCGCGATTGATGTGCCGGAGGCCCCAAGTTTCTCCGGCACACAAAAAAATGATTTGTCTACGACCGGAGGAACTAACAGGTCGGCGTTAATCTGGTCCGCATGCGTGGTCGGCATGCCATGCGGTAGTCCAGGGTATGACTTAAGCGTGCCATGCTTGAGGAGTTTGACCGACCTGGCTCCCGTCGTCAGGAACGGGCATATCTGATCGTCCTCGCCGTGCATAACGAGAACGGGGATGTCGATCATCTTGAGATCGTCGTAAAACTCGGTTTCGGAGAGGACCTTGATGAACTGGTAGTGGGCTGTGATGCTTCCCATCATTCCCTGACGCCACCAATTCGGTCGAGTGCCAATGTGAATGGAGTTGTGGAGGTCAAGGGTCTCAACGAGTTCGGCGACATCAGCGGCGTAGGTATCCATGTCATGCCCAAGGAATGTCTGCGTTGAGCGCCCGTGCCCGCGCCGGTCGTGAGCAATCACACGATAGCCCTTTTCCAAAAAGAACATCATCTGGGCATCCCAGTCGTCGGCCGTGAGCGGCCAGCCATGGTGGAAGAAGAGCGGTTGCCCCATACCCCAATCCTTGTAGAAGATCTGGGTGCCGTCTTTAACAGTAATCGTATCCATGTGCGGTTCTCCCTTCAGTTGGTGGAACAATAATGTCTCCCACACCAGATCGTCCGCCGCAACGGGGCGATAGCAGCGTGGATATCACCGCTTCCGCGGCGGCTCCCTTGAGATTGGCTTTGGCCTTCGGAAACTAAGTCGCTGTGGGAATAGCTGGGCATCGAATCGCGATTTTGGAAAACTTAGGGAACCTCATAGGGGATTCGTTCGACATAGGGATATTGATTTCATCATGGACAGGCGATCACAAGGCGAGTGCATCGGCGAATAAGGCATTAATCGAGAATTCCAGGAACGCTGAATTGCCTAAAGGATTGAAGGGCATTTGAACTGATCCAACGGCCCATGAACAATTCCCGGACTTTGCGTGCGTGCCGCGGTCTCAGAGACAGGCAGCGATTGAATTCCTTCTGCTGACTTGATACGCCATGGTCAATGGGAGCACTATCCATGCGTGTTACTTCGAAAGCATCTCCGGCATCCTTCTCAGAAGCCCCAATCCGGTGGTACGAAGCACAAACGTACCAAGGCTCGCGAGATGCTTGTCTTCGCAGTTTGTTCCTTCGTTCCAGGACTTGCCTTCGTGTCGAAGTCCTGCGCGCAGGTGATCGAACCACCGCAGGCGCGCGTCTCGACCGCTACGGAACTGCAAAATGCACTCAACGCAGCTGATTCCAGCAAGTTTCGCTGCATTCGTCCCTACGTTATCTGGGTAGAGAACGACGCGGCGATCGATATGGATGGCTTTATTGTGACGAACAGCGCAAACAATTTCCTGCTAAGTATTCCCGGTTGCGTCACATTGGCCAGTGGGCGCAGTGCGACCGTAGATGGGGGTCTGCTTTTTCAGAACTCCACATCAGCATTTCAGCAGTTCATGCTGTCCCTGGGCACCGGTGCGCGGGTTACCGGGCTGCGTCTTCGCGGGCCATCGTCGAGTTCCAATAGCATGCCGGTCGCTAATGGCGCGATCGTCATTACTGGTGTTCCCAGTGCAACCGTAGACAATAACGAGATCTTCAACTGGCCTCTCTCCGCCGTCAATGTCTCGCAAACAACGAACAATCAGTCGGCGGCCCAGCAGATCAACGTCAGCGGCAATTTCATCCATGACAATGTTATGTGCGGGCTTGGCTACGGAGTTGTCGTCGGCAAGTCCGGCTATGCCTACATCAGCCGCAATCTCTTCGATGATAATCGTCACGCCGTTTCCGATGACGGCTGTGTCAGTGGTGGCAATGGATGCTCGGGCGACACAGGCTATATCGCAGAGCTCAACTTCGTGCTTGCCGAAGGTGCGAAGTGCCCATCTTCATTTGGCCTGTGGAATGACCTGGGCGTCTTCGAATATTACAATCAGCACTTCGACGTGCATGGTCTTGGCTCGGGTTGCGGCAGTGAGTCACACTGCGGCGGAGCGGCCGGTCAATTCTTCGATATTCACAACAACGCCATCCGCGGCGACCAGACTTACGACAATTTTCTGTGGTGGGGTAAGACTCGCCCCGCGTTCCAATTGCGTGGAACGCCCACTGAGTCCGCAAATTTCCACGACAACGCCCTGGCGCACGACAACCAGGGTGATGCCATCTCCACGCCGGCGGGCTGGCCGAGCGATCTGCATGTCTCGAATATCCAGTACAACGTCGACACTTCCTATCAGCTTGCGGTCGGAGACTTCGACGGCGATGGCTGCACCGACGTATTTCAAGCGACCGGAGCGGTATGGGTCTACTCTCCCTGCGGGCGGCGGGAATGGCGCTACCTCAACGACTCCAGCATCAAGCTTTCCGGCCTGGCTTTCGGTGACTTCAACGGAGACGGCAAAACCGATGTGTTCTCTCAGGAAGGCAGCCAGTGGCTGGTTTCGTACAGTGGAACCGGCCCATGGACGCCCCTGCCCGCCGGTTCCAACATCCCCATGAGCAGCTATGGTTTTGCTGACTTCGATGGTGACGGCAAAACAGACATCATGAAAGCCAACGGCACAGAGTGGTCCTTCTCAAGCGGAGGTGCAACCCAGTGGCAGCACCTGAACTTTTCCAAACTGGCCGTGAAGGACCTCCGCTTCGGCCACTTCAACTTCAAGGATCTTAAAAAGGCCGATATCTTTGCGATCGTCGACGGTCAATGGTCCGTTTCCTTCGGCGGAACCTCCAAATGGCAACGCCTGAACGACACTATATGGGACAACATCAATGATCTCGTCTTTGGCGATTTCAACGGTGATGGAGTCACGGATATTGCTACCGACTTTGGCAAGACAGCGCAGCAGATGCAGCAGATTCTCAACCACCCATACAGTCCACCTCCACCGCAACCCATTGTTTGGTATGTTTCCTGGTCCGGTCGCGATCCGTGGCAGGTTCTAAATACGTGGACCCCGGCAAGGGGACAGATCGTTCAGCCTCTGGCTAATATGTTGATCGGCTGCTTCGACGGCAATCATGCCACAGACATTCTTGACCAGATGAAGTCGATGGATGATTCCCTGATCTACTTCTACTTGTCCGGCGCGGGCAAAACGCCTCCGGTCAAGCGCTCCGCGTATACCGTGCAATAGTTACACCGTTGAAACGACACAAACAAAGCCCTCGGTCGGAAGGCAGCCTGCGAGAAGGCGCCATCGACAAGGCCGGTACCGCGTGCATTTCACTGCATCAAGGTTGCTCTGAGTGCCGAATTCAGATACCTTTAAAGGGTTGCATCCCTTGCAATGTGCGCCCGTAGCTCAGCTGGATAGAGCAACTGGCTACGAACCAGTAGGTCGGACGTTCGAATCGTTCCGGGCGCACCAGAAATTCACTTTCTCCTTCAATTTTGATGTCAAAGTCCGCTCGACTCTGGTTTGGTGCGCGAGGGATTATGCTGTCTGCGATCAAGGTCGCGATTTTCTCGATCTGTTCGCGCTAGAACGACCTGCCGTAAGGTGCGCAGAGGAGGATCTTCATCTCCACTCTTTGTATTGTGATGACCTTTGGTCGGTATATTGGAGCGCTGTCGAAGGGAAATCCAGGGTATGAAATACCGCGGGCGTGGCGCGACAACTAACTGAGCGAGACGCCGAGGTGGGAGCTTATTTTTTCAGTAGAGGCCGAATGAGAGAGAGAACGTTGCCAGCGACGATCTTATTGCCTTGAGCAGTGGCGTGTGTGTTGTCGGCCTGCATCATGCCGTCAACGCCGAATACCCCTTTGAGGAGAAATGGCAGCAGAGGGGTGTCGTATTTCTTGGCTAACAGCGTGTAGGTCTCGTTGAATTGCCTGATATAGTCGGGGCCGTAGTCTGGCGGGAGGGTGATGCCAGCCATGACAATCTTTGTTCCGCTGGTTTTGAGGGCGTTGAGGATCTTGTCGAGGTTCGCGCGAGTGTCTTCAATACGGAGGCCGCGCAGACCGTCATTGCCGCCGAACTCAACGACGACGATTGCCGGTTTCAGAGAAAGAATCGTGTCGAGCCGTTCCACTCCGTCTTTGGTGGTGTTGCCGCTGATGCCTTTGTTGATCACTCGATAGTGATAGCCTTTACCGTCTAGGTCTGCCTGAAGGAAGTCGGGATAGCTTTTTCCGAGTTCGGCGCCGTAACCAGCGGTAAGGCTGTCTCCGAAGCAAACAATGATTGGACGCGGGTCGGTGACTGTCGCGACGGGTTGTTGTGGAGGCGCAGACGTTGCCGGATCAGGAATTGGCTGACTGGAGGCCGCCTGGTCTGCTTGTTTTGTGGGGTTATTGTTGCGGCAGCCTGCGAGGATCGTGGTTAGTACAACTAAAATGACTGAGAGTGCCATTCGCCGCATACTTACAAAGTAACAAATCTGTCGAGCGACAAAACTCTCCCGCGGAACTGAGTTCGAGAAGACGACAAAGTCGAACCATAGGAACTAAAAAGCGGGTGAGAGCGTATTCACTGGCAGGTGAGGAAGGGGAACTACGCTTTTGAGCCAACCAACTCCGATGATCTCTGTTGAAGGGCTTCGTAAATCCATCCGAAACGGCAGCCGCACGGTGGATATTTTAAAGGGGCTGGATTTTACTGTGCCTCAGGGACAGTTCGCTGCCGTGATGGGCTCGAGTGGCAGCGGAAAATCGACTCTGCTTGGATTGCTCGCAGGTCTGGATACTCCGACGGCCGGGAATGTTTTTCTAAATGGGACTGCGATCAGTTATTTGCCGGAAGACAAGCTGGCACAAGTGCGCGGGAAGACGATTGGGTTTGTCTTTCAGTCATATCAGTTGATCCCAACACTTACGGCTCTTGAAAATGTTCTCCTGCCACATGAATTGAATGCGGATTCACGGGAGAATGGGCTCGCTCGCGCACGCGAGCTCTTGGAGAATGTTGGGTTGGGTGACCGGATGGATCATTATCCAGTGCAGCTTTCTGGCGGCGAGCAACAGCGTGTGGCTTTGGCGCGGGCTTTTATTTTGCGGCCGCCGATTGTGCTCGCCGATGAACCGACCGGGAATCTCGACACGACCAACGGCGCGCATGTGCTGGAGTTATTGCTGAATTTGAATCGCACCGAAGGAACAACGCTTGTGCTCGTGACACATGATCCGGTGCTTGCGAGCTACGCGGATCGACGCATCGTGCTACGTGACGGGTTGATCATTGCGGATGAGATGAATCCAAATCCGGCTGGGGCTCCGCCGGAAGCTGCGCTGGCGGAGGGCTGATGGCGGCTCTAAGCTATCGTTCGGCGGCGAAGATTGCTGCGCGAGAAATGCGCTCATCGCGCGGGAAGTTTTTCTTTGTAATTTTGTCGGTTGCAATTGGGGTTGCAGCGCTGACCGGGGTACGTGGTTTTTCAGGTTCTTTCCGGACCACCCTTCTGGATAAGGCGCGAAGCATCATGGCGGCGGATCTTTCGGCGCGGATGTTTCAGCAACCGACACCGGAGCAGCAAAAGGGCCTCAATGAAATTGCTGCGGGCGGGGTCGAGATTACACCTGTGACGGAGTTGCTTTCGATGGCGTCGTCGGCGAAGACCCTGGATCCTCTGCTGGTTTCGCTGAAGGCCGTAGATCCAACGAAATATCCGTTTTATGGCGAAGTGCAACTTGCTCCGGCGAATTCGCTCGCAGCCTCCTTGACCGACGATTCCGTTGCTGTTGCGGATGATCTTCTGGTGCGGTTGAACCTCAAAGTTGGCGATGATCTGAAGGTTGGGACCAAGATTTTTCGGATTGCGGCTGTCGTGGTGAATGAGCCAGACAGGCTATCCGGAAGTTTTGCCGCTGGTCCGCGGGTCCTGATCTCACGCGAAGGGTTGGAGGCAAGCGGTTTGCTCGCACCCGGGAGCCACGCCGGGCAGCGCTATCTGTTTCGCGTGCCTAAGCCCAAAAATGGGGCACCGATCTCGGACAAGGCCGTGGCGGATCTCAAGGCGCGCTTGGAAAAATTATTGCCCGAGGCTCAGATCATTGACTATCGCGAGACGAATCCGGCTCTGACGCAAGGACTGGATCGCGCGACCAGCCTGCTTTCATTGATGAGCCTGGTCGCTCTGGTGTTGGGCGCGATTGGCGTTGCAATGGCGATGCGAGCGCACCTTCAGCAGAGACTGGATACGATCGCGATTATGAAGTCGCTGGGCGCGCGTTCGGGACAGATTATCAAGATTTATCTACTCCAGACGCTTTTGCTGGGTGCGGCAGGTGGTGTTCTTGGAGTTGGCCTGGGCGTTGCCGTTCAGTTGAGCTTTCCTTATCTGCTGGCGAAGCTGATTCATGTGGACACGGAGCTCCATGTTCAGCTGAGCACAGTTCTTACCGGGCTGGCGGTTGGAATTCTGACAACGCTTTTATTTACGCTTCCGCCGCTGCTGGATATTCGCGGAGTGCGGCCGATTCTCATTCTTCGAAGAGCCGTGGATGACGTGGATGACCCTTTTGTAACGGGAATCTGGCGGAAGATTACGAAAAACTTTGTGCAAATCGGGGCTGCAGGGCTGATTCTTGCAGGGCTCGCAGTAATCGCGACTACTTTGAGCGATTCAGTAATCGTAGGCCAGGTTTTTTCTGTAGGTTTGGTGTTGGTGCTTGGAGTGTTGCTTGGCGCAGCGGCTGCGGTGCTTGCGGGGCTGCGGTTTTTTCTTTCAAAGACGCGACTGCATCTGCCATCCGCATTGCGGCATGGGCTGGCAAATCTTTATCGGCCAGGAAATCCTTCGGCTGCGTTGCTGGCCGCGCTCGGAATGGGTGTGATGCAGATTATGACAGTCTATCTGGTCCAAAAGGCCGTTGTTTCGGAGCTTCACATTTCGGCTGCTCCGAATCTGCCGAACGTATTTCTGATCGACATTACGAACGGTGAAGTGGCCGGGATTCGGACGCTGTTGAAGTCTCAACATAGCGTTACGGCCGATCCGGAGCTGTTGCCGGTCGTTTCGTCTCGTGTGGAAGCAATTGATGGAGTGTCTGCAAGTGAGGCAAAGCTGAAGAATTTTCCACGGCGGATGCTGCGATCGATCAGCTTGACGTGGTCGGCGGCTGCGCCACCTGGAACGACGGTAGTAGCAGGAAGGTGGTGGGGCGCAGATGAGAAAGCGCCCGTCGTCGCGATTGAGCAAAGACAGGCTGAGCGGCTTGGCGTGCATGTGGGATCGCACATAACCCTTGCCGCGCAGGATAAACAGATTGTCGCGACTGTTGTTGCCCTGACTAAGGTGGACGGACAGCATACGTATTCGCGAGCAGAGTTCACGTTGCCCGAAGCTGCGCTAGCAGGGCTTCCGGCCGTTTGGTATGGGGGGGTGCACGTTGATCCGGCGCATGTCGGCGAGGTGCAGCGTGCTCTTTACAATGCATACCCTACCGTAACTGTCATCAATGTGGCGCAGGCACTTGAAACGGTGCGTGCTCTGGTTGTGCAGATTACATACGTGATTCAATTTTTGGCGGCGTTTTCCATCTTTGCCGGAATCATTATTCTTGCCAGCTCGATTGCCGGCACTCGATACCGGCGGATTCGCGAAGTTGTTGTGTTGAAGACGCTGGGAGCAACGCGACGGAGGATTGCCACAGTTTTCTCCATTGAATTTGCGGTATTGGGACTGGTCGCAGGTGTGGTTGGAGTCGTGTTTGCCAATCTTATCGCGCGAGTGCTGCTACATCGGCTTACTGTTGCCTATCACTTTCAATGGATGTGGACTGCTGTGGCCTTGGCCGGGACTGCAACTCTTACGATTGTGACCGGTTGGGTTGCAAGCCACCGAATTCTCGGTCGGAAACCGCTTGAGGTGTTGCGGGAGGAGTAGGCGCAGGGACCATACTCTCTTTATGCCCTTTTTGCACCCCTCTACATTGGCTGGACCTCAATTCCAGTTCCATTAAGAGACTTTGGGATCCCCCTGGTCCGAGTCTTTGTGAGTGCAGTTTGGGATTTGTTTCGTAATCAAAGCAAAACTGCCTCGATTTTCCTTGAAGAGAAATAATTTTTCTATTGACATTCGTTTCTCCGCTCCCGTAGATTTTCTGGCGGGTTGTAAAAGCAATTCACATGGTCGAACCATTTGGGACCAGATGCGAATGCAACAACTGAAGGATTTTCAGGAGACGGCGATGCAGAGGAAGAATTTGTTGGGCGGCATGGTGATAAGCCGCGTTTTAAAGCAGCTCGTGAGGGTCGGGTTTGTGTTCGTATTCCTGGCCGGGTTCGTTGCAACTACCGAAGTGGCGATAGCGCAGACGGCAGGTGAAGGGGCGATCACGGGAACCGTAACAGATTCCTCAGGTGCGGTGATCCCGAACGCGACTGTTACGGCTCACAACGTTGCGACAGGCGTCGATACGACGCGCCTAACATCTTCTGCAGGGGTCTACCAGATCAGCCCGATTATTATCGGGACCTACGCAGTGACAGTTTCAGCCACGGGATTTCAAAAATACACTCAGCAAAACGTAATGATTAACGAGAACCAATCCTTTGGTTTGAATCCCGTGCTGAAGGTTGGCAGCCAAAACGACGTAGTCACCGTTACTGAGGCTCCGCCGCAACTGGATACCACCAATGCCACTCTGGGTGGGACGATTTCGAGCACCGAATTCGCCAGTCTGCCCTTGATGGTGGCGGGCAACCAGCAGCGTGATATCACTTCTTTCTCAAACCTGCTTCCCGGCGCACAGCCTGGCAGCCGTTCTTCTCTGTTTTCCGGCACAGCCAACCGGCTCAATGAGGTATACCTGGACGGAATTCCGTTGACGACGATCAATATGACTGGTGACAACCGGCCGATCTTCAACATTGTTCCGTTTGAGGGCATTGATCAGGTAGGCGCGCTGACGAGTGGGCAGTCGGTGGAGTATCAGGGCGCGGGTTCGGTGAATTATTCGATGAAGACGGGCACGAACCAGTATCACGGTACGGTGGCCGACTTTGTACGCAATACGATCTTTGACACGTGGGGATTTACGGCGATCAACGCGACCCAGAAGAAACTGGTGAACGGCGTGATTACGACGGTTCCGGTCGGCAAGCCGGTCGACCATCAGAATGAGCTAGCGGCGTCGTTCGGCGGTCCGGTCAGGATTCCGTTTCTTTTCAACGGGCATGACAAGTTGTTTTTCTTTGCGGCGTATGACCGGGCGCACGCGCGGTCGGCGCCGACCTATACAACGGCGTCGGGGCCAACAACCCTGATGCAGGCAGGTGACTTTACGGAGCTGCTAACTGCCGCACAATCGAACGGCACGGGTGCCAGCGGGCAGAGTGGCCCCGGCTATCTAATCTATGACCCTACGTCGGCGACCTGCGTTGGAAACAGTTGCACCCGAAAAGCTTTCAGCGGAATCAAGAACGGTTTGCCGACGCCGAATATTATTCCGGCGGGCATGATCTCCCCGATCTCGCAGAAGATGCAGTCCTATTTGCCGACGCCATCGGTGGCCGGCATCCAAAACAACTACTTCGGTGGAACTCCAAACGGTTTTGACAATTGGCTTTATTCGTTGCGAGGTGATTACACGATCTCGTCTAAGCACACTTTATCTGGAACGGTGACCGGCGGAAATCGCCACGCGGTGCCGTATACGTCAGTTACCGCAACTGGCGTCGTACTTCCTTTGCCTTACACGGCGACGACCTTCTCGACGGTTGCCGGGCACTGGGCCGATCTGTCGGACTCGTATGCGATCAAGCCGAGCCTTGTGAATCAGTTCAAGTTTGGATTCAGCAATTTTGGTGGTCCTCCGGTTCGGAACATTACGCAGAACACGCAGTATGCTGCGAGTCAGATGGGAGTTAATTTCTCGGGCGTCCCTGCCGATGGGCAGGCGGTTACGGAGTTTCCTGTCTCGATCTTCGGAGGCAGCAACGCTCAGACAGAATGGGCATCACAATCCGGCTTGGTTAACACTACGGCCACCAGCGTGAGTAACACGTTTACGGCAGTAGACAATCTCTTCTGGAGCAAAGGGAGACATAACCTGACATTTGGTATTCAGGTTCAGTGGCTCCAGTTCCAATCCTCAACCGCTGATGGACCCACGGGTGGATTAACACTAAATTGGGGAACCAATGAAACGGCGCAGGAGAGCGGGAGCAGCTATGTAAGCAATACAGGTTACTCCTATGCGAGCTATCTTCTTGGCGCGGTAGGTAGTACCAGCCTTACCCTCCAGCCATTTTCTGTGCTGGGCGGAAGATATCGGCCGATTGCTCCGTATTTTGAGGATGACTTCAAGGTCAATTCCAAACTGACGCTAAACCTTGGTCTGCGGTGGGATTACATTCCCAGCTACACCGAAGTCCAGAACAGGTACTCATTCTTGAACCCCAACATCCAGAACCCAGTGACGGGGAATATGGGAGCGCTTGAGTTTGCCGGCAGCTTTGGGGGACAAGGGGTTAGCTGCGGATGCAAGACACCTGTGAACACCTATTGGAAGAATTGGGGACCTCGTGTGGGATTTGCGTATTCCATCGATGACAAGACGGTGGTGCGGGGCGGCTTCTCCACGTTGTATTCACATGGTGGTGGCACGGGCGGAGCCGGTGGAGCAGGTACGGGACCGTCTCAGCAGGGCTTTACAAGTTCACCTTCTTTCCCTGACGGCGCTGCGGGACCAGCGGCGGGTCCGGCCTTCTATCTGAACACGAGCGCGGGCTTCGCCACGCTGGGACGGGCCAACGCGAATTTTGGCGGACCGGGATATTCGGTGCCAGCCATTACTGCACCGGGAGCCGTAAGCCAGACGTTGAATGTTGGCAACACTGTCAACAGTTCGGGAGCCTTCGTTCTGGCCGGTGGCGGGCCGGCGTTTGCCGATTTCTATTTGTCTGGACGCGCGCCTGAGTTTAATTTCTGGAACCTGGGTATTCAGCGCCAGGTCTTCAAAGACACGACGTTGATGGTCAATTACGCGGGGAGCCAAAGCCATTTTATTGCCGGGGCGGGCAACCTTCGCGGGCTGCAATCCGGCCAGATCAATCCCGTTTATTACGCACTGGGCAGCCTGCTGACCGCACCAGCCACGCCAGCAAATATCACGGCTGCTAATGCGATTGCCAGTGCAAAGAACCTTCCGACGATCACCTTGCCCTATCCCGGCTACGGTTTGGCTGCACAGACGAGCGCAGGCGCGGGTCAGGCGACGATTGGACATCTGCTAACGTGGATGCCACAGTTCTCAGGTTCCACCGACATCTGGGGAAGCCAGTCGGCGAACGCCAATTATCACTCGGTGCAGGTGTCGCTGGCGCGCAGATTGTCGCACGGTCTGACTTTGAATCTGAACTATACCTATTCGAAGAACCTTGACGATGCAGGCACAATGCGTAGTGGCTGGGCAATTCCCGGGAGTTTGCTCCTCAACGGAAAATCCTGGAAGGCAAATCGAATCGACAGATCGCTCAGCGCGAATAGCGTACCGCAGAATCTGGCGATCTATGGCGTTTACAACCTTCCCTTCGGCAAGGGCGGGATTGGAAACGACAGTTGGTTGGTGCGCAACCTGGCCGGGGGATGGACCTTCTCGAGCGTGTTTACCTACATATCAGGCACACCGCTTCTCATCACTTCTTCCTCTTGCACCACCAGTTTTCAGCCTACCGCTGGAACATGTATGCCTGATATCAATCCGAACTTTAGTGGAAAAACCATCCGGACGAATGGAAGCTGGGGTAACGGTCTGACCGCAGCGACTTTGGGAAGCAAGTCGTACCTCAACGGCTATGTTGCCACTGCAACCCAGGGAGCGGGAGGAGTGACCAGCACTGGCGCAGCGGTTCCTTGTTCTACCGCCACTGGCCCATTCTGCAACTCTGGGAATTTTATGCTTGGCGATGCGGCTCGCGTAATGTCTTTTGATGGACTGCGCAATCCCAGTGTCTACAACTTGAACGCCAGTATCCGTCGAAGCTTCAACATCACGCCGGAGCGGGTCAAGTTCATCTTTGCTGTCGACTGTCAGAACGTAACCAACAAGGTGACCTTTGGTGGGATTGGAGTCAGCGTCAACTCATCCAACTTCGGGGCACCCACGTCGGCAACGAGCAACACGGGGAGTCGCGACTTCCAATTCTCGGGCAGATTGAATTTCTAATCTGATCTTCGATTTGCGACTCACCCACCCGGAGCCACGTGGCACAGAGTAAGAGTGCTGGTGGCTCCGATTCATTTAGGATTCGGGTTGAGGTGCCAATGAACTTCTCAAAAAAAATCTACTCGGTTGTTGTAATCAGTTTGTTGTCTCCTCTGACTGCCATGGCTCAGCAAGTGTCATACGAGCATGCCACGCCACAGCAACTGGCTGGGATTGCCAAGGACAACTCTCGTCACTTCGGAGACGATCCTGATGACGGTGGGCCGATTGCAACGAATTTGTCTCCATCACTTGACTCGGCTGCGGTCGGCAAGGCAATGCGGAAAGTTGCGGACTGGCAGCTGGCACGATCCCAGGAATATTTCGACCGCATCTGGACCTGGAGTGTGCTTTACAGCGGGTTTATTTCGGCTTCGGACTCTCTCGGAGACGCTAAGTATCGCGACGCCATGGAGGCGATGGGAAAGAAGTTTGACTGGCAGCTTCGCTCGCATTTGCCGGATGCAGATGACCAGAGCGTAGCGCAGACGTATCTCGAACTGTATTTGGTGAAAAAGGATCCCGGGATGATTGCTCCGACTCGAGCGGAACTGGATGCCTTGTTGGCTGCTCCTCATGTCTCGAAGAAACCTGGCAAAACAATTCCTTGGTGGTGGTGTGATGCCTTGTTTATGGCGCCTCCGGTTTGGTCAAGAATGTATGCGGCTACCGGGGATCGGAAGTACATCGCCTATCTGGATGAGGAATGGGCCAAGACCTCGGAACTGCTGTACGACAAACAGGAACATCTCTACGCTCGTGACGCTGACTACCTGACACGAACAGAAGCAAATGGCAAAAAGATGTTTTGGTCTCGGGGAAATGGATGGGTGATGGGGGGTATTGTGAGGACGCTGGACTATCTTCCCAAAGAAGATCCGGCGAGGCAGAAATACATAACCCAGTTGAAAGAGATGGCAGCGCGAGTGGCTTCGTTGCAGGGATCGGATGGACTTTGGCGCGCGGGAATGCTCGATCCGGGAAACTACTCTGAACCCGAGATCTCCGGCTCGGCCTTGTTCACTTATGCCCTGGCATGGGGGATCAATGAGGGCGTGCTGGACAAGAAGGTTTATCGGCCTGTGATAGAGAAGGCTTGGGCAGGCATGTTGAAGCATGTGTATGCGGACGGTCGCTTGGGATGCATCCAGCAGACAGGGGCGGAACCCGCTCCCTTCAAGGCAACAGCAAGCTACACCTATGGAGTTGGGGCGTTCCTAATGGCCGGAAGCGAGATTCGTCGTATGGATGGTTCATCGGCCGCGATGAAGAAAGGTCACAAAGCATAGTTGGACCGTGGGTTGTAGGATGAAACTATCTTGCAATTCCAAAATGCGGGTTGAGTGAATGAAAGTAGAGAAGGAAGAGGTGCTGCGGCGACATCAGCAGCGCTTTGGAAAATCGGGGCGGGCCTTTGCCGCTCCGGCGCGAGTTAATCTCATTGGCGAACATACGGACTACACGGGCGGATTTGTGATGCCCATGGCCATTGATTTTCAGACATTGGCGGTCGTGAGTGAGCGTGAGGATGGACGCGCTGTCTTCTATTCCGCAAACTACGACGAAGAAGTCGGCTTTGAGATCGCTTCTCTGGGGGAGATGCCAAGCGGAAAATGGAGCGACTACCCAACCGGCGTATTGTGGAGTCTCGGCAAAGAAGGCGTCTCCGTCGGCGGCTTCAGTATGAGCCTGACAGGAGATGTACCATTGGGCGCGGGATTAAGTTCGTCAGCCTCGGTTGAAGTGGCGACGGCGATGGCGCTGCTGGATCATGCTAAAGCTGAACTGCCACTTGAGAAGGTCGCGACGCTGTGTCGGCGTGCCGAAAACGACTACGTTGGCGCAAAGAGCGGCATTATGGATCAGTTTGCCAGTGCCGGCTGTGTAGTTCATCGAGCAATGCTGCTTGACTGCCGCTCACTTGCTCATGAACTACTGCCTTTGCCGGACGAGGTGCGAGTTGTAATCTGCAATTCCATGGTGAAGCATGCAGTCGCGACTGGTGAATATGGTGATCGAAGTGCCGAGGTGTTGGCGGGGCAAGAGGTGTTGCGACGAGAACGACCTGGAGTGGAGTCGCTTCGCGATGCGACGGTTGAAGATCTTGAGGCATGCAGAGACAAGATGTCTGTAGCGAGCTACAAAAGGTGTCGTCACATCATCACAGAGAATGCTCGAGTGTTGAAAGCACGTGAGGCACTTTTGGCGAAAGATATGGCTCGATTTGGAGCGCTTATGGTGGAGGCGCATGCGAGTGTACGGGATGACTTTGCTGCGAGCTGTGAGGAGGTGGATATCCTGGTTACGATTGCCAACGGGCAGGAAGAGTGCTTCGGCGCTCGTATTACGGGTGGCGGCTTCGGCGGATGCTCGGTGAATGTTGTTCGTACGGAGATGGCAAAAGAATTCGTCGTAACGGTGCGGCAGCAATATGCAGCAAAGACTGGAATTCGTGCAGATTGCTTTGTGTGCACTCCGTCGGATGGTGCATTTGCACTGGTGAAGAAGGGATTTACTGCGTGAACCCCCTGGCGCAGCAAAATCCTCATCGACGATTCAACCCTTTGAAGCGAGAGTGGGTTTTGGTTTCACCGCACAGGACCCAACGGCCGTGGCAAGGGCAGACAGAAACGAAGGTTGCTGAGACAACGTTAACGTATGATCCCCAATGTTATCTATGCCCGGGAAATCTGCGCGCAGGGGGCGTGCGGACAGAAAAGTATCCGAGCACTTATGTATTTGAAAATGATTTTGCTGCATTGAAGCTGGACACGCCGAGATTCTCAAGTGACGAGGACGGCAAGGGTCTGCTTGTAACGGAAGGAGAGAGCGGAACTTGTCGTGTCATATGCTTTTCTCCACGCCATGACCTTACCCTGGCGAAGATGTCGGTTGTTGAGATCCGCAAAGTGGTGGATGTGTGGGCGGAGCAGTACATTGATTTGGGCTCGCGGGACGATATCGGTTATGTCCAGATTTTTGAGAATCGCGGGGCGATGATGGGTGCCAGCAATCCGCATCCCCATGGGCAGATATGGGCCAGCCGGTCGATTCCGAATGAGGTGGTGATCGAACTCGCAGGGCAGGAAGAATACCTTGTGAAGACGGGCCGGGTGCTATTGCGCGAGTACCTCACGATGGAAGAGGCTCTCAGGGAGCGCATTGTGGCGGAGAATTCCAGCTTCGTCGCGCTCGTGCCGTTTTGGGCGGTGTGGCCATTTGAAGTAACGATTCTTCCTCGTCGGAAAGTAGCGTTGCTTGAGGATTTCACCGAGAACGAGCGGTCAGATTTCGCATCGATCCTCCAGACAACCACAGCCACCTATGACCAGGTCTTCGATTCCCCTTTTCCTTATTCGATGGGGCTGCATCCGGCGCCCTGCGATGGCCAAGACCATCCGGAGTGGCAGTTTCATGTCCATTTTTATCCTCCACTGTTACGGTCTGCAACGATTCGAAAGTTTATGGTTGGCTACGAGCTTCTAGGTTCGCCGCAGCGCGATATTACTCCTGAATCTGCTGCTGAAGTATTGCGGCAGGCAGGTTCCCGCATCCCTGATTCATCGTCAAAGTGATTTTGCAGTTTGCTAAATTGCCGAGGAAATTAATGACTCCGATTCATAGCATTGTTCGATCCGCAATATTCGCGATTACTTCTGCGTTTTTCATCTCCGCTCACGCACAACAGAAGCCGGAGCCCAAACAGCCGCTTTATCTTGGTGCAGCATGGTATCCCGAGCAGTGGCCGGAGTCTCGTTGGGATGCCGATTTGACCCTGATGGAGCAGGCGCATATTCACTTTGTGCGAATCACGGAGTTCGCGTGGAGCACGATGGAGCCGAGCGAGGGTCATTATGACCTGGATTGGGTGGAACGCGCTGTGCGAATGGCGGAGAAGCATCACATTGAAGTTGTTTTGGGAACTCCAAGCGCCGCGCCGCCAGCGTGGCTAACGACGAAATATCCAGAGACTCTGCGCACGAAAGAAGACGGCCGCAAGGACGAGCATGGAAATCGTCAGCAGTTCGATTGGTCGAATGCAAAATATCGGGAATTGGCCGGCAAGATGGCTGAACAAATGGCGATGCGCTTTGGACACGACCCCAATGTGATCGGCTGGCAGATCGATAACGAGTACGCAAATGAGTCGTATGGGCCGGAGACCAGAGCGCAGTTTCAAGCGTGGCTGAAGGCTCGCTACGTTACGCTCGACAACCTGAATAACCGCTGGACGACGAGATACTGGAGCCAGACTTATTCGGATTGGAGCCAGATTCCGATTGAGACGAATTATGGCAATCCCGGATTGTTGTTGAGTTGGCGCCGCTTCGTCAGCGACACGTGGCGAAGCTATCAAAAGGTTCAACTCGACAAGATCAGGGAGCATAGGGACCCACGGCAATTTATTACAACAAACATGATGGGTTTCTTCGATGCGTACGATCACTACACTGTCAGCCAGGACCTTGATATAGCCGCATGGGATGACTATGTTGGCACAGGCCAGCTTGATCCGGTTCGCAACGGGGCCGCTCACGATCTTACGCGAGGCTTTCTGCGCAAGAACTTCTGGGTTATGGAGACACAGCCTGGTTTTGTGAACTGGTCGAAGGACAACAATGCACTCAACAAGGGTGAGGTTCGGGCAATGGCGTGGCACGACATAGGCCATGGCGCCGACGCTGTTTCATATTGGCAATGGCGCAGCGCTCTTAATGGTCAGGAAGAGTATCACGGGACTCTTGTGGGAGCCGATGGAACTCCTGTTCCTCTCTATGATGAAGTTGCGCAATTGGGTCGCGAGTTCGACAAAGCTGGTTCTGCTTTGAGCGGGACGGAGCCGCACTCCGAAGTTGCTTTGTTGCACTCCTACGATAGCCGTTGGGCTGTGAACTGGCAGAGACATAACCAGGCATTCGATCCTGTCAATGCGTTGCTAAGCTACTACGGACCCCTGCGGGATTTGGTTCATGATGTGGATATCATCTCGCCGTCCGTATCTTTGAGTCAGTACAAACTTGTCGTTGCGCCTGCATTGAATCTGTTAACCGATGAGCAGGCGAAAAAACTGATGGATTATGTTCGGAACGGCGGTCATCTGGTGTTTGGCCAGAGGAGCGTTATGAAGGATGATGACAACGGTCTTCAACCGGAACGGCAGCCCGGCCCACTTGCAGCGATGCTCGGAGGAAGGGTCGAGCAGTTTTACGCGTTGGATCAGGAAGTTCCAGTAACAGGCGATTGGGGATCAGGTTCAGGAAAGCTCTGGGCTGAACAACTGAGCGTGAAGGACCCACAGGCTCGTGTGTTGATGCGTTATGGCAAAAGTAACGGCTGGCTGGATGGACAACCGGCAGCGATTACGAGGTCAGTAGGGAAGGGAAGTATTACCTATATCGGCGCATGGCTGGACGATAAGACGATGGTTGCCGCTGCAAAGTGGATGGTGGAAGCAAGCGGAATTCATCCATTAGCGATCAAACTGCCGCAAGACGTCGATTTGTATGTGCGTAGTAAGACTGGCACTAGCGGCGATCTGAAGACAGTGTGGATTCTGGTCAACTTCGGAAAGAATGCAGCGACCGTATCGCTGCCAAGCCAGATGTCGGATGTGTTGGGGGACGGCCGTGTGACTTCCGTGAAGTTGGACCAGTATGGTGTGGCAGTGTTGAGCAAGGAGTAAATTTCATCGTCGGATCTGTAATCTTTCTTAAGGAGAAAGGCATGGCGGTCAATCCACGCAGGGTGATTGCAGATCTACAGGAACTACGTTCCTTGACAGGCGATGCGAATGGAGCTCAACGCATTGCATGGAGCTCACGATGGCTAGATGCTCGCGAGTGGTTCAGGACTAAGTTGAAAGATCTGCCCGTTGAGCATCATTACGATGCGGCGGGTAATTCTTGGACGACCCTTCGTGGTGATTACGACCGCGCACTCCTGCTTGGAAGTCATCTTGATTCGGTTCCTAACGGGGGCTGGTTAGACGGATGCCTGGGCGTACTCGCTGGACTGGAGGTTCTTCGAGGCATCAGCGACGACTTTCACGGACGGCCACCAATTACGATTCGATTGGTTGATTGGGCGGACGAAGAAGGTGCACGCTTCGGTCGAAGCCTCTTTGGATCTTCGGCATTCGCTGGCACTCACTCGATTGCCGTTGACCGCATTCGTAAAGACCGGGATGGAGTCAGTCTGGAAGATGCTTTGCGGCAATGCAATGTTGAAATCGACAAAATTGGTGACGCCAGCGTGGAGAGTGACAAGGCCAGGGCTTATCTTGAACTTCATATCGAGCAGGGGCCGGTTCTCGAAAAGATGCAGCTGCCGCTTGGCGTCGTATTAGGTACGAAAGGCGTCGAACGACATGCGATTACATTCTGCGGACAGGAAGCCCATTCGGGATCGACCCCTATGGCTGCACGGCGCGATGCATTGGCTGCCGCTGCAAAGCTCGCGCTTGAGATTCGACCGATTGCGAGAAAGCACCCGGATGCGGTGGCAACGATGGGCAGCGTAAAGACATTTCCCGGTATTGTGACAGCGGTCGTTGGGCGGTGCGAGACGACGCTTGATATGCGCGATCTTGATGCAACGGTCCTTTCTTCCATGTTGGATGAGGCGCAGGCTGCCAGCGAGCGGTTTGCTACTGAGGAAGGTTGTACCGTTGAGTGGTCGAAGATCTGGAGCATTGAGCCGATAACGTTTGATCAGCAACTGATTGAGTTTTGTGATGAGTCGATTCGTGAACTGGCGGGCTCTTCCTATCGATTGCCCTCCGGACCTCTACACGATGCGGCAGAGGTTGCTCGATCAGGAATTCCAACAGTGATGATGTTCACGCAGTCGCTCGCCGGACTGAGTCATAACAAGGCGGAGGATACTCGTACTGAGGACCTGATGCTTGCGATTCAAGCCTTTGATTTGCTGGCGCGAAAGACTATGAACTGGCTGGCCAGGGAGTAGCAACAGTTAGCCTTCATGTTCGAGGCAGATTTTTCTCGTCGCGACGCCCCTTTGCTGCGATAGTGCATAATAGTCACTTCTGAATCCGGAGACGGGTTCACAGGGCAGGGGGAGGATCTTTTATTGTCTTCCAGGAAATATGTACTATTGGGTCACAGATGGGTGCCCCGTTCAAATCCTTCCGAGGCATCTTGCGCTGGGATGTTGCTGTGCGATTCCTGCGAATTCGTAGTTCATGAGAAGGAGACTTTGTCCTGATGAGGCGGCGAATTCCATTTCATGAACAGGTCGTGACTCCGCCGGAGGTAGTTGAACGTTTTGGCGACCTACATCCGCCGTTTGACAGACAAGCAGCGATTCCAGAGGCGAATCGGTGTCTCTTTTGTTTCGATGCACCATGCACTAGTGCTTGTCCGACCCATATCGATGTGCCGCGATTCATCAAAAAAATCGTCAGCGGCAATCTGACAGGCTCTGCGCGTACGATTCTCGATGCGAATATTCTTGGCGCGAGTTGTGCTCGCGCCTGCCCGGTCGACGTACTGTGCGAAGGGGCATGTGTGATGCATCGTTACAACAAACAGCCGATTGAAATTGCACGTTTACAACGATTCGCGATGGATTCGTTCTACGAGAGCGGGGTCCCGCTTCCCTTCGAGCCAGGTGCAGACACTGGCTTTTCGGTTGCATTGATTGGTGCTGGTCCCGCGTCGCTTGGCTGTGCCGCAGAGCTTCGGCGGCGCGGTATTCGCGCTGAGCTGTATGACGCCAGGCCGCTGCCGGGAGGTCTGAATACCTATGGAGTGGCCGAATATAAATTACCGTTGGTCGAAAGTCTGCGTGAGATTGCGATGTTGTCGCAACTCGGAGTGGAATTTCATTTTGATGCAATGATCGATGCCGTGGCACTCGATGAAATTGAACGAAAGTGCGACGCGATTTTTCTCGGAGTGGGTTTGGGTGCGATTCATAAGCTCGGAATTACGGGAGAAAGTCTCCCGGGTGTCACAAATGCGTTGGATCTGATTGCAGGTTACAAATCCGGGCAATGCACTGGTGTGCCACCGCGAGTGGTTGTCATTGGCGCAGGCAATACAGCGATTGATGCGGCGATTGCTTCTGTTCGACTTGGTGCTCTCGAAGTAACTATGGTGTATCGCCGCGGTCCCGAGCAAATGTCCGCATTCTCCTTCGAATATGAACATGCTCGAGACGAAGGAGTTAAATTTATCTGGCATGCTCAGCCTCTGAACATACGTGAAGATCACGCCGGACTGAGTCTTGAATTATTGAGACTTGTAGCGACGGAGGATGGATCGCTTGTTGCCGAAGCGAACTCAGAGTTCTTTCTGGCGACAGATATGATCGTTTTGTCGATTGGACAGAGCACGCATACAAGCTTTCTTGCTGAGTCTGGAAAAGTTGCAAAGGTTCGACTTGAACATGGCCGAATTATTGTCGATCGCGCGACGGGGCAAACTACTAATCCTAAATATTTTGCAGGCGGAGATTGCACCAACGGCGGTCGGGAAGTGGTAGACGCAGTAGCCGATGGAAAGCGCGCTGGGATCGGTATTGCTGCCTGGTTGGAGGCCCAACATGCGAAAGCTTAATCCTACGCTGGAGACTACGTTTTGCGGGATCCCTTGTCTGAACCCATTCTGGCTTGCGTCGGCTCCCCCGACGAACTGCGGGGAACAGATAATGCGTGCCTTCGATGCGGGGTGGGGCGGTGCAGTATGGAAGACAATTGGCGCACCCATTACCAATGTCAGTTCGCGCTACTCATCGATCGATTGGGAAGGCCGTCGCATGATGGGGTTCAATAATATTGAGCTCATCTCCGACCGCCCGACGGAGACCAATCTGCAGGAGATAGCAGAGGTTAAACGGCGTTATCCAAAACATGTGGTAATTGCTTCGCTCATGGTGGAGAGCAAACGCGAAGCATGGCATGAAATGGTGAAACGCGCCGAGGGAGCTGGTGCTGATGGTCTTGAACTTAATTTTGGTTGTCCGCATGGCATGAGCGAGCGCGGCATGGGATCTGCAGTTGGCCAGGTGCCAGAGTATTGCGAGCAGATTACAAGCTGGGTGAAGGAGCAAGCGCGAACGCCGGTGATTGTGAAGCTAACGCCTAATATTTCCGATATCCGGATTTCCGCGCGTGCGGCGAAACGCGGCGGTGCCGATGCGCTTTCAGCGATCAACACCATCAACTCGATTACCGGAATCGATCTGGACACATTTCAGCCAAATCCTAACGTTGATGGCAAGAGTTCACATGGAGGCTACTGTGGCCCAGCTGTGAAGCCTATCGCGCTCAATATGGTGCAGCAGATACAGGCTGATCCGACGAGTGCACTCCCATTATCGGGCATCGGAGGAATCGGTAGTTGGCGTGATACGGCTGAGTTTATTTTGCTTGGGTGTGCGACGGTGCAGGTGTGTACGGCGGTGATGCACTATGGCTATCGCATCGTTGAGGATATGCAGGACGGCCTGCTCGCGTGGATGTCGGAAAAGGGATTTGCGAGTGTCGACGATTTCCGAGGTTTGTCCCTCGCCAACGTACGCGAATGGAAGCAACTGAACCTAAACTACCAAATCGTTGCAAGGATTCATGAAGACCGGTGTATCGGTTGCCAGCTTTGCTATACCGCATGTTGGGATGGCGCGCACCAATGCATCCATCTCGATCGGACGGAGTCAAAGCGCAACACAACCCGAACACCGGCTATGGTGGAGGCCGAAGCGACACAACGTATCTCAACGACACCGATTCCTAAACTCGATTCAGGCAGTGTCGTCCACAGCAGTGCGATTACGCCGCTCGAACGCATTCCACGAGTGGATGAACATCACTGTGTTGGTTGTAACCTCTGCTCGCTGGTTTGCCCGGTGGAGGATTGCATCACAATGGAGCGCATCGAGAATGAACTTCCGTTTGAAAGTTGGGAGGAGCGCTGTGCCAAAGGCATGGTCCCGCCCGGAACCGAAGAAGTTGTGAGTACGAATACCTGAATGCTAAAGTCGCGAGCCTTCAGGTGATCGTTTGGAGAGAAGAATGGGGATTTTGATTCAAAACGGTACCGTTATTACTGCTGAACATACTGAAAAGACTGATGTGCTCATGGAAGGACCTACGATTCGTGAGGTGCGAGCCGGCATTGAGTCGAATGGACACACGGTTGTGGATGCAAATGGACTCTTGGTTCTGCCGGGTGGCATTGATGCCCACACGCATATGGATATGCCATTTGGCGGGACAGTATCCGCGGACGATTTTTTAACCGGCACTCGCGCGGCCGCAATTGGTGGCACAACGACAATCGTGGATTTTGCCATTCAGGCCCGAGGAACTCGCATGCGGGATGCGCTCGACATCTGGCGCGCGAAGGCAGATGGAAAGGCTTGCATCGATTACGGGTTGCATATGATCGTGACTGATCTCGGCTCCGACAATGGCAAGCAGGGATTGCATGACATGGACGATATGGTGCGTGAGGGGGTCGCCAGTTTCAAATTGTTCATGGCTTATCCAAACATTCTTATGGTGGACGACGGCACGATCTTTAAGGCCCTTCAGCAGACCGCGAGAAATGGAGCGTTGATCTGCATGCACGCTGAAAATGGGAGCGCCATCGATGTTATCGTGCAGCAGGCGCTTGCTGAGGGAAAGACAGCACCGATCTATCATGCGCTGACACGTCCGACCAGGGCTGAGGCCGAAGCGGTGAATCGCTCCATTGCGCTCGCAGAGATGGCCGGCGTTCCGGTGTATATCGTTCATCTTTCAAGCGAAGATGCACTTAACCAAGTTCGCGAAGCTCGCGATCGTGGGTTACCTGCATTTGCTGAAACTTGCCCACAATATCTTCTCCTCTCCCTTGAAGATCAGATGCCGGGTAGGAGTTTTGAAGAGGCCAAGTACGTCTTCACTCCGCCGCTGCGAGAGAAAAAGAACCAACCAAAGCTTTGGGATGGACTGGTCAAAGATAATTTGCAAGTGGTTTCTACCGATCACTGTCCATTCTGTTTCGCCGATCAAAAGCAACTTGGCAAGGATGACTTCAGCAAGATTCCGAATGGTGGCCCAGGAGTTGAGAATCGGATGCAGTTGCTCTATCACTTTGGAGTAAATGCCGGAAAGCTTTCGCTACAACGTTTTGTTGAGATTACATCCACAGCGCCAGCACGAATATTTGGCATGTATCCCAGGAAAGGGACAATTGCTGCGGGTTCCGATGCTGATGTTGTGTTATGGGACCCGCAAGCTGAGCATCTGATCTCATCTGCAACTCACCATATGCGCTGTGACTATTCGATGTTCGAAGGTTGGAAAGTGAGGGGCAACGCTCGCAAGGTATATTCCCGCGGAGAACTCGTTGCTGACAATGGACACTATGTTGCCGCAACAGGGAGGGGCCAGTATCTACGTCGTGAGGCGCGAGGTGGAGCATGGCAGTAGCTTCAACCACAAGCGATGTCGATTCATCAGCCATTGCTTGTGCTGCTAATCATGATCCGCGTCTCTATAACGATGATCTTGCGCCTACCAGACCAGCGCAGCGTACCTGGAGTACTTATAACTACATCGCGCTTTGGTTTTCGATGTCGATGGAGGTGACAACGTACATGCTTGCCTCATCTCTTATCGCCGGCGGCATGAACTGGAAGCAGGCTATTTTTACTATCTTTTTAGGCAATCTTATTGTTCTGGTTCCAATGTTGCTGAATGCACACGCCGGTGCAAAATATGGCATTCCGTTTCCGGTCTTTGTCCGTGCCAGCTTTGGAACACGTGGAGCGAATCTTCCCGCGATGCTGCGAGCTTTGGTGGCGTGTGGGTGGTTTGGCATTCAATCCTGGTTGGGCGGTCAGGCGATCGCCGCAATGCTCGCTGTGTTGTGGCCAGCTACTGCCCAGATGCCATCGGTTCTGTGGGCAAGCTTTCTCGGATTTTGGCTTCTCAATATGTATGTGGTATGGCGTGGGGTTGAGTCGATTCGATTTCTGCAGAGCTTTTCTGCGCCTTTCATGCTTATTATGTCTTTCATCCTGCTCTTTTGGATGCTTCGCAAGGCGGGCGGTTTTGGGCCAATGCTTTCGGCGCCCAGTCACTTCCATTCGACCGCCGAATTTTTACGATTTTTCTTTCCCTCATTAACAGCAATGGTGGGTTACTGGGCGACACTTTCGCTGAATATTCCTGACTTCACGCGTTACGCGAAATCGCAGGATTCACAGATAGTCGGCCAGGCGTTTGGATTACCAGTAGCTATGGTTCTGTATTCCTTCCTCGGAATCGCCTGCACCTCGGCGTCGGTAACGATCTTTGGCGAACCTGTATGGTCGCCTATTACTCTGCTTGGAAAGTTTCATCAGCCTCTTGCAGCTTTACTCGCATTGGTCGCACTGCTGATTGCGACGCTGAACGTCAACATTGGTGCGAATGTCGTCTCTCCGTCAAATGACTTCTCGAATCTTGCACCAGGATTGATTAGCTTTCGTACTGGCGGCCTGATTACGGGCTTGCTTGGACTTGCGATGATGCCGTGGAAGTTGATGAGTACCTTTGGCAGCTACATCTTTGGATGGCTCATTGGATACTCAGGACTGCTGGGCCCGGTTGCCGGCATTATGGTTGCCGATTATTTCCTGATTCGGGGAACCAAGCTGGACGTTGCTTCTCTTTATCATCGCGGAGGGCCCTACGAGTACACGCGAGGTATTAATCCTCGTGCGATTGGCTCGCTCGTTGCGGGCGTATTGATTGCGTTAATCGGCCTCGCGGCGCCGGTGTTGCGTTTTCTTTATGATTACGCATGGTTTGTTGGGTTCCTTGTTTCCGCCGCCAGCTATTACCTCCTCATGTTGAGGCACAAAATGAACTCGCACGCGCCGCTCAGCGCAACAACACAGTCGATCACCAGCGAATAGGATGGGCACTATGAACAGCACGGACATCGCCGAGGCACAGGTACTTACAACAGAACAGGTAGTCGATCTCACTCGGCAATATAACTATGGCACCTGGCGATTCCAGAAAAACTGGAACCCCATGCACGTTGCTGACGCTGAAGGGTGCTACATCATCGATGGGTCAGGGAAACGATATCTTGATTTTTCATCGCAGTTGATGTGTTCAAACCTTGGTCATAAGAATCAGGCTGTCATTGATGCGATTGCGCGACAGGCGCAACAACTAAGCTATGCCATGCCCGGTTATGCGACGACCGCGCGCGCTGAGCTATCCCAGCTTCTGGTGGAGGTTCTCCCCAAAGGATTCAACAAATTTTTCTTTACGACCTCGGGCACCGAGGCTAACGAAGCAGCTTTTAAGATTGCGCGAATGTACACGGGTAAGACGAAGATCATTGCTCGATACCGTTCTTACCATGGCTCGACTGCGGGTTCCATTGCTGCTACAGGGGATCCGCGGCGATGGGCAATGGAACCGGGGGGTAAAGGTCCGGGAATCCTTTTTGCTCCGGAGGTTCACTGCTACAAGTGCCCTATCAAACATACTTATCCCGGCTGCGGCATTGCATGTGCGGACTACATCGAACACATGATCCGTAACGAATCAGACGTGGCTGCCGTTCTTGTCGAGCCGATTGTCGGCACAAACGGGGTCATCGTTCCACCGGATGAATACATGCCGAAACTTCGTCGGATATGTGACGAGCATGGTGTTCTTCTGATCGCCGATGAGGTAATGACAGGGTGGGGACGTACAGGCGAGTGGTTCGCGATGAATCACTGGGGAGTCGTGCCTGACATTCTTGTCACAGCGAAAGGCATTACTTCAGCTTATGTGCCGTTGGGACTATGTGCGACGAGCGAAACAATCGCGGAGTTCTTTCAGGATCATTACTTCGCCCACGGTCATACCTACGAAGCACATCCGCTTACTCTTGCCCCTGCTGTGGCGACCATTCACGAGATGCAACGACTAGGTCTCGTTGAGCGTGCGCGTGGGCTTGCGCCGTATGTCGAAGGGAAACTCAGGGAACTTAAGGCCAATCACCCAAGCGTAGGTGACGTTCGCGGAAAGGGATTATTCTGGGCCGTCGATCTTGTTAAAAATTGTACGACCAAAGAACCCTTCAATACCTACCAAGATAAGGTCTCCGGCAAGCCTTTATTGGTCGATCAGATTGCGGCAAAGATACTTGGTGAAGGCGTAACGATTCAGGCATGGGTCTCTCACTTTGTTATTGCTCCTCCGCTGATTGTCACGAAGGAGGAGATCGATCGTGGTATCGCTGCTCTCGACAGGCATCTCGCAATTGCGGACGCAGCTATCGAGAAGTGAGCCCTTATCCGAGTGTCGGCATCGACGTATCTACACCGGTGCGAATGCCGGTAGGCCAGCGCGAGGTCACCGTTTTGAGACGTGTGTAGAAGCGCATGCCCTCGGGGCCATAGATTGACTGATCGCCGAAGAGGGAACGCTTCCATCCGCCGAAGCTGTGGAAAGCCATTGGTACAGGAATCGGAACGTTCACACCGACCATTCCGACCTGAACTCGATGAACAAAATCCCGTGCGGTATCGCCGTCGCGCGTGAAGATCGAAGTGCCATTTCCGTATTCGTGTTCGTTGATCATCTTCAGGGCCGTCTCGAAGTTATTAACACGGACTACTCCCAGTACCGGGCCAAAGATCTCCTCGCGATAGATTCTCATCTCGGGCTTTACGTGATCGAAGAGACACGCTCCGAGGAAAAACCCTTCACCTTTGGCAAGTGCATTCTCCCGCCCATCGACGACCAGTTGAGCGCCTTCCTCTTCTCCAAGCTGGACATATCCTGTGACTCGCTCGAGGTGGGTTTTGGTGACGAGAGGACCGAGTTCCGCTCCTTCTTTCATTCCGTCTCCGATCTGCAACTTTTCGATACGATGCTCAAGTTTGCTTAGCAGAGCATCGGCGGTTGCGCTTCCCACGGTCACAGCAACGGAGATGGCCATGCAACGTTCACCGGCCGATCCGTAGGCGGCGCCGACGAGCGCATCGGCCGCCTGATCAAGATCTGCATCGGGCATTACGATCATATGGTTTTTTGCCCCGCCAAGAGCCTGGACGCGTTTGCCATGTCTGGTGCCCTCGCGATATACGTATTCGGCGATGGGGGTCGATCCCACAAAGCTCACAGCCTGCACCGTGGGGTTGGCAAGCAGCGCGTCCACAGCGAGCCTGTCCCCCTGAACGACGTTGAAGACGCCGTCAGGCAGTCCCGCCTCTTGCAGCATTTCTGCCAGCATCAGCGAAGCGCTGGGATCGCGCTCACTAGGCTTCAAAACAAACGTATTGCCACAGGCCAGGGCGATGGGAAACATCCACATAGGAACCATCGCCGGAAAATTAAACGGCGTAATGCCCGCAACAACGCCAAGCGGCTGGCGTACCGACCAGCTGTCGATGCCGGACCCTACTTGTTCCGTAAACTCGCCTTTGAGCAGCTGAGGAATGCCGGTTGCGAACTCTACCACCTCGAGACCTCGTGTAGCCTCTCCGCGTGCGTCTGAGAATACTTTGCCGTGTTCGCTGGTCAGAAGGGCTGCAACCTCGTCCAGGCGACGTTCAAAGATCTCGCGAAAGCGAAAAAGGACACGGGCTCTGCGGAGGGGTGGTTGCGAAGACCAATCAGGAAAAGCTTTGGCTGCTGCGTTTACGGCT
Source organism: Edaphobacter sp. (assembly GCA_035570955.1). Lineage (GTDB taxonomy): Bacteria > Acidobacteriota > Terriglobia > Terriglobales > Acidobacteriaceae > Edaphobacter. Next base: position 79,944 of record DATMKY010000090.1, read on the forward strand.
GAGTCAACTTCGGCTGGAGTGCCCAGCGTAACCCTGGCTTGAACCTCCCCGCTCGCGGGATTATAGACGTCTCCGAATCGCCCGGAAGCTCCGTTGACTGTTCGACCATCGATCCAGTGGTGAACTTCCCGGAGCTTTTGATTCGTGGGTAGGGAAGCGGAGAAAGTAGACGTAGCGGACATGGTCGCCCTCCTGTCGAAAAGGATAATCCTACCAGTCCATAGACGCGCTAGCCGAGCGAAATGCCAACGAGGTTTGGACCGGTCCATTGGGCCTTATGCCTATCGGATCGAGGCTGAAATGACCGCGACGGGAGGATTGCACGTGATTTGGGGTGTAAGGGTATGAGAGATTAGAAACAATGATCTCTACTCGGAAGATTTGGGACTTAGGCGCGTCGGTGGGAATCACGCTTGCGGCGATAGGCGGAGTTGCGTTGGGACAAGCATCGCACGATCCGGCGAATCTGGCAGGAGAACGAGTGCGAGCTTCGGTAATGGAAGATCCGATCCCTGCGAATAAGGGAGCGCTTGCATTGGAGCAGAGTCTGGTCAAACTGCGAACACGTGCCAGCCTTTTGATGATCGTCGCGCATCCTGATGACGAAGACGGGGGAATGCTGACCTATGAATCCCGCGGGCAGGGGGTTCATACGGCGACTCTGACGTTGACGCGCGGGGAAGGTGGTCAGAATCTCATGTCCGGGGACTTCGACGATGCCCTGGGTTTGGTCCGAACCCAAGAGTTGCTCGCAGCGGACCGGTATCTCGGGGTAGACCAGATGTTTGGGACGGAGGTCGACTTTGGATTCTCAAAGACGAAGGAAGAGGCTTTCGCGAAATGGACGCATGAGCGCGTGTTGTATGACGCGGTACGCGCGGTGCGGCTCTATCGGCCCCTCGTCGTTACGAGTGTGTTTCAGGGCGGGCCGACAGACGGACATGGCCAGCACCAGGTTTCCGGGGAGATGGCGCAGGAGGTGTTTAACGCGGCAGGGGATCCGAAGGTGTTTCCAGAAATGGGACTGGAGCCGTGGTCACCACTGAAGGTCTACGCAAGAGTACCGTTTGCGCGGGTATCCGATGGAAAGATGTATGACTATGCCACAAACAAATCCATTCCGGCACGGTTTTACAACTATGTGACGAATACCTGGTCCAACGATACTCCGAAGGCAAATGTCGTTGTACACGAAGGCGAGATGAGCCCGGTGCTGGGAATGAGCTATGTGCAGTTTGCACGCAAAGGGCTTGCGCTGCAGAAGACCCAGATAGGCGAAGGTATAAGAATGGCTCCCGCAGGTGCATTCGATGTGAGCTACCACCGTTATGGTTCGCGAGTAAAGACTGCAGATATGGAGCAGAGTTTTTTTGATGGCGTGGATGTAACACTTGAGGGAATCGCCTCGCTTGCACCAGATGGAGCAGAGTGGTTACGTCCAGCGCTGAAGGGGATCGATGAACACGCAGCCGCAGCAGGCAAGCTGTTCGCGGTAGAGAGGCCGGAGCGGTGCGCCCCTGAGCTGCGCGATGGATTATCAGCTTTAGATACGCTAATCGCAAAGGTGCAGGCGAGTGGTTTGCAAACGTCTGAGAAGACCAATGTCCTCCATGAGTTGCACGTCAAACGTGTGCAATTCAACGACGCCCTGGTTGAGGCTCTTGGGCTGAGGGTGATTGCAAGAATGGCTGCCGACAAGCCCGGAGCTTGTTCCGAATGGGTGACTCCGAGCTGTTCTGCATACGTACCCGTAAGGGTGATGAATGGAAGCAATGAGGCCGTTGAAGTGACATCGGAGTGGTTGTCTTCAGCGGCAAACAGCCAAGGAAAAGAACATGTCTGGGCGCCGGGTACAGGCAAAGTAGATCCTGGAAAGACGCTGGACTATGCCTTTGAATATAGCTCGACGAAACTCCGTGGGAGTAAAAGCGAGACATCAAAGACTGAAGATAGTCGACTCACACGGCCGTACTTTACGCGAAAAGATATCGAGCAGGCTTACTACGATATAAACGATCCAGCATTGCGACTCTCGCCACAGACTCCACCTGAATGTGTCTGGGTGAAGGCTAGTTATGGTGGAGTGCCGTTGACGTTCGGCCAAGTGGTACTTGCCCCGCAGATGGACCCGCACGGAACAGACCAGCCGATAGCTGTTGTCCCTTCTCTCAGTGTCGCGATCAGACCATCTGCCGGGATTATTCCGTTGACTGAGAAGACTTTCACTGTGAGTGTGCGAATTCACGGTGATGAACAAAAAGGTGTGAACGGTCGCACGCACCTTTCTTTGCCGGAAGGGTGGCGATCGGAGCCACAAAGCGCAGACTTTGCGATCGGGCATGCGGGTGAGTCCCAGATGTTTTCGTTTCAGGTAACGCCTTCGGCGTTAACCCAGAAGAGCTACACGCTGAAGGCTGTTGCTGAGACCGCGAGTGGAGCTACAAGCGAGGGTTTTCGTCCCGTCGGATATAAGGGGCTGACCCTAACCAATATGTACGCTTCAGCAACGTACCGGACACGAGGCGTCGATGTAAAAGTGGCTCAGGGATTGAAGGTTGGATATCTGCCGGGAACTGGGGATGACGTTCAGGCATCACTTGAAAACCTGGGCATACATGCAGCTACGTTGGCACTCAGTGATATATCCGAAGGAAGGCTTTCCAGTTATGACGTAGTTGTGCTGGGCGTGCGAGCCTATGCAGCCAATCCCGGACTGGTCGCGGCGAATGGAAAACTTCAAGAATATGCAAAGAACGGCGGAGTGGTCATTGTGCAGTACAACCTCAGCCCGTTTGAGTACGGTCCGTATCCGTACTCGCTGGGAAGCGCGGAAAAGGTGGTCGATGAGGCTGCTCCGGTGACAATATTGACGCCGGAAAATTCGCTTCTGAATTGGCCAAACAAGATCAACTCAAGGGATTTTGACGGATGGGTCGAAGAGAGAGGCCACGGGTTTATGGAGACATGGGATTCGCAGTATATCGCTCCGCTTGAAACCCATGATCCGGGACAGGACCCTCAGAAGGGTGGTCTGCTTATTACAAAGACCGGCAAGGGTGTCTATATCTATGAGGCCTTCGCTCTCTATCGCCAGTTACCCGAAGGAGTACCCGGAGCTTACAGGCTGTTTGCGAACCTCTTAAGTGTGGGCAAACACGACTCTGCAAAGTAGCTACGAGACAGATACCGATCTCTTGCGAGACACTGACAGAATGACAGGTGAACGGGAAAAGGAACTGATGAGTGCAGCGGGCATGCTACTGGCCGCCCGCAGGACGAATACTCCAATAGAGGATCTTCCGGAAGAGCTGCGTCCTCAAGCACTTGACGAGGCTTATTTCGTTCAAGGGAGGCTGGCGTTGGCGTACGGCGAGACGGGCGGCTGGAAGGTGGGAGCTCCGACCCCGGATGCAACACCATTGTTTGCCCCAATGCCACGGGCCTGGATCGCCGCAGACAATGCAGAGTTAGTGGGAAACAGGTTTCGTGGGCTTGAGGCTGAGATCGCCTTTCTGATTGGTAAGGATCTGCCTCCGCGAGATCAACCTTATTCGCATGACGAGATAGTAGTGGCGATTGCGAGCTGTCATCCGGCCATTGAAGTGATCGAAAGCGGACTGGCTGATCCATTGAAGGCGACGCGTCTGTCGATGATTGCAGACTTGCAGATGCACGGTGGTTTTGTATACGGCGAACCGGTAACTGATTGGCAGAGGATCGACTTTTCGAAGGAGCATGTTTCGCTCGCCGTCGATGGAGTGCTTCGAGTGAAACGAACCGGATCCAACACTGCCGGCGACTTGATGCGTCTGCTGCCTTGGCTGGCGAACGAAGGGGTTACACGCACTGGTGGACTTAGGGCCGGCCAGTGGGTGACGACGGGTAGCTGGACTGGAGTTGAACGAGGAATTGCGCACTCACGAGTCGACGTAACGTTTTCAACTGCGGGCGAAGTTCATCTGCGATTTGAGTGAGGTGAGGAATGCGGTCGGTTAAGAGTGTTGAATTTTCGACAACTTCGTCGGTACCCTACGCGGAAGTTTTGACTTCGGAGGCAATGGCTTTCGTGGTGGGTTTACAGCGGACGTTTAATGAACAGCGGAAGGAACTGCTCGATGCACGAGTGGTAAGGCAAAAACGCCTGGATGCAGGAGAGCGTCCCGACTTTCTAAAAGAAACGAAACATATTCGCGAGGGCGAGTGGACGGTTGATCCGCTGCCGACAGATTTGCTTGACCGAAGAGTTGAGATCACTGGACCGGTTGACCGAAAGATGATCATCAATGCGTTGAACTCAGGCGCAAAGGTGTTCATGGCGGATTTTGAAGACTCGACGACGCCGACTTGGGACAATGTGATGGAAGGTCAGCTCAATCTGCGAGATGCAGTGCGGCGGACGATCACGTTTGAAGACGAAAAGACCGGAAAAAGTTACAAGTTGAATGACAAGCCGGCAGTGTTATTTGTCAGACCGCGCGGCTGGCATCTCGAAGAACGTCACCTGATTGTCGATGGAGAGCCCATGTCGGGCTCACTGTTCGACTTTGGCCTGTATGCGTTTCACAATGCGAAGGAGCTGCTCGCGCGTGGGTCAGGACCATATTTTTATCTGCCAAAGATGGAAAGTCACCTCGAAGCTCGACTCTGGAATGATGTTTTCATCAAGGCGGAGGGCGAATTGGGGATCCCTGCCGGCTCGATCAAGGCAACCGTACTGATCGAGACGATTCTGGCGACGTTTGAAATGGATGAGATTCTGTGGGAGTTGAAAGAGCATTCCGCCGGATTGAACTGCGGTCGTTGGGACTACATCTTCAGCTTCATCAAGAAATTTGCCGGTGATACAAACGTCGTCCTTCCAGACCGCGGCCAGGTGACAATGACCACGCACTTTATGCGCAGCTATTCAAAGCTTTGTATTAAGACCTGCCACCGACGCGGTGTTAGTGCAATGGGCGGCATGAGCGCATTTATTCCGATTAAGAGTGATCCTGTTGCAAATGAGAGGGCACTTACACAGGTGCGAGCCGATAAGGAACGCGAGGCTACCGATGGTCACGATGGGACGTGGGTGGCGCACCCGGGGTTGGTCCCGATCGCACTAGAGGTCTTTAACCGAGTCATGCCGCACCCGAACCAGATTGCTAAGCAACTCCCTGATTACCAGGTAACTGCTGCAGATCTGCTGCAGATCCCGGAGGGAACGATCAGCGAGGCAGGTGTTCGACAAAACGTAGCAGTAGGGTTGGGATATGTAGAGGCGTGGCTACGAGGGATTGGGTGTGTACCACTGTTCAACCTGATGGAGGATGCTGCAACGGCGGAGATCAGCCGAGCGCAACTATGGCAGTGGGTCCACCATAAGGCAGTCATGGACGATGGACTGCCGGTAACGGTGGAGATGGTAGACGAAGTGATCGCGGATGAACTGGAGCGAGCCAAATCAAATGTGAATGCCGAGCGCTATGCAGCATATACCAGCGCCGCTGCCTTGATGCGGGATCTTGTCCGTGCTTCAAAGTTTACTGACTTTCTGACGGTACCGGCGTACGAACGCGTTCTGGCTGAAGGTCTCTAGTTCTTTGTTTCGTTCGAGAGAGTAGAAGGGCTGATTTTCATGACAAGGCACTTGGCGGCCCCGCCGGCCTTGAGAAATTCGGTCAATTCCACTTGCACAACATTGAAACCCAGTCTCTCAAGTCGCCTGCTCAGGTTATCGCTGATGGTGTTGAGAATGATCGTCCGGCCGACGTTGATCGAATTACAAGCAAAGGAGACTGCGTCAGCTTCGCAAACGAGGATTCGCTTCTCTGGAGGATAGAAAACTTCAATATAACGTAGAGAGACGTGGTCGAAGGCGTCAGGAAAGTACAGGATATAGTCGTCTTCGAGTGGCGCGAAGCAGGTATCGAGATGATAGAAACGTGGATCGATCAGATGAAGCGGGACAACGGGAATCCCCCAGGCCTCGCGTAGCGCACGATGGCTCGAGAGCGAAGTGCGAGGACCGTGCCCAACCCAAAGGCACCTTCCGTCAACCGAAAAAAGTGCATCGCCTTCCCCTTCAAACGGGGTAGTCCTGGGAATGTCGATCACGGTGTAACCGGCCTGGTGGAACCAGCGGCGGAAATGAGATTCTTCGCCTTGTCGTTCCGGATGGAAGAAGCTGCTGACTGCGACGACGCCATTGCGCTCCAGGCCGGCATTGGCCGTGAAAACCATGTCGGGTGATCCCGGTTGAGGCTCAATAAGCTCAACTCTGGCGACAGCGCTTACAGCCTCATACAATCTCTCCCATTGCTCGCAGGCGTGTGCACGTGAGGAGCAGTGAACATTTCCTGCCATCCAGGGATTAATGACATAGTCGACGTCGTAGAGCCGCGGCGGGCACATCAAAAAAGTAGGCGAAGAAATGCCAAACTCCAGATTGGTCAGGGAAGGAGCGTTTGTTAGATCGAACTGGCTGGTGCTCATCTGAGTCTCTCCACTTAAGAGACTGGCAGATCCCAGTAAGATTCGTCTATATGAATGATTATGCGAGGCTTATTGCATATACATGCAACAAAAATGGTGCGGTATCAGAGATTGCCTCGCAGGGCCTGTTCGCGCTCAATCGCCTCGAAAAGCGCCTTGAAGTTACCTTTTCCGAAGCTACGGCTGCCTTTGCGCTGGATTATTTCGTAGAAAACCGTGGGACGGTCTTCTACAGGACGGGTAAAGATCTGCAGCATGTAGCCTTCGTCGTCTCGATCGACGAGAATGCCCAGCTTTTCCAGTTCCTCGATAGGCTCATCGATTTTACCGATACGGTTTTGCAACTCAGTGTAGTAGGTATGGGGAACTGTGAGGAACTCAACGCCCTGCTCTTTCATTTTAGAGACGGTAGTGAGGATGTCTTTCGTAGCCAGCGCGATGTGTTGAACGCCCGGGCCACCGTAGAAGTCGAGATATTCCTCGATTTGTGATTTCCGGCGCCCTTCGGCTGGCTCATTGATTGGGAACTTCACATAGCCATTTCCGTTGGCCATTACCTTCGACATGAGAGCTGAATACTCAGTAGAAATGTCGTTATCATCAAAGTGCTGGTAGAGGCCGAAACCCATCACATCGCGATAAAAGTCGACCCATTCGTTCATAGCATTCCAACCGACATTCCCGACCATATGGTCAATGTGGATGAGGCCGACTGGGCGGGCGACGAAGTCTTCCTTGATCGGACGGTAACCAGGGAAGAAGGTTCCAGAGTAGTTGCCGCGCTCGACGAAGGTGTGGACGGTGTCTCCATATGCCGCAATGCTGGCGGTCACCACGCTGCCATCGTCATCTGAGAACTCTTTGGGTTCCTGAACACTGCGCGCGCCTCGCCTGGTGGTCTCAAGCCAAGATTTCCGGGCGTCGTCTACCCAGAGAGCAATGGCACGAACACCATCCCCATGCCTGTCGACATGCCGGGCGATCTCCGAGTCTGAGCGCAACGCTGTAGTGAGTACAAAGCGCACCTTGCCCTGCTGGAGAACGTAGCTGGCGCGATCTCGCTGGCCTGTTTCAGGCCCGGCATAGGCCACCAGCGCCATGCCAAAGGCAGCGCGATAGAAGTAAGCAGCCTGCCGGGCGTTACCTACATAAAACTCGACGTGATCTGTGCCCTTGAGAGGTAGAAAATCGGTGTTGGATTCGGACTGAGTAAAAGTGGGAGCATGTGTTGCCATCAGGATTCTCCAGATTCGACGGTTATACGTCGCATACGCACGGTTGAGCATAGTTCACTGGCGAGAGAGTTGGCTAGGCTGTCATTCGGTGACAAACCGTTAGCCCCGAGCTGGCAGAATCATCGCACGGCATTCTCCAAGCCCGATGCGCGGTTGGCTGGGCGCCTCGCACGATCCCCGGAAGATAATCTCATCACCGTCGGCAAGAAACGCCCGGGTCTCACCCGTGGGTAGCAATCTCGGCTCCGTACCGTTCCGCGTAAGTTCGAGCAAACACCCACCGGAAGCCTCTGCTGGTCCGGAGATTGTACCGGTAGCAAGAATGTCTCCGATTTGCAGGTTACAGCCATTGCTTGTGTGATGAGTGATAAGTTGCGCGGGGGTCCAGTAAAGGTCGCCAAGGTTCGATTCGCTAAGCAGGTATGGGCCAAGTCTATTCTCGCGCATAGTGAAAGTTGATAGTAAAACTTCAAGTTTTACATTCAAATTCCCTCGTTGTTGGTCAGCTTCCGAATGCAAATATCGCAGCGGCTCAGGATCGTCTTTTGGTCTGGGTGTCGCGGGAACCCGGAACGGCTCAAGAGCTGCCATCGGTGTGATCCAGGGAGAGATGGTTGTTGCGAAATTTTTCCCAAGGAACGGACCTAGTGGTTGGTATTCCCAGGACTGAATGTCGCGGGCGGACCAGTCATTGAGTAGGCTAATCCCAAAAAGATGGCTGTCGGCCTCCGTGATTGAAATTGGCGTGCCGAGCAGGTTCCCCTGGCCGATGTAAAGTGCTAGCTCTAATTCATAATCTAAGGATCTGGTTGCATGAAAGTTAGGCTTTTCGTTTGGGTTAGAAGGACGAGACTGACCAATAGGCCGGATGACTGGCATTCCGCTGGGTATGATCGAGGAAGCTCGGCCGTGATAACCGATCGGAACATATTTGTAATTTGGAAGCAGCGGTTGCTCGGGGCGAAAAATTCGACCGACCCGTGTAGCGTGGTGGAGAGACGCGTAGAAGTCGGTGTAATTCGGGACGAGAGCCGGTTTGACCAAAGCAGTGCCGACTATCGAATGAAGAGCGGCTTCGGCGCCCTGTCTGCGATCACGTGCGGCGTCGACATGAAGAAGTGAAGTCAGGGTTTCGCGAAGAAGGGTCCAGGAACGATGGCCGAGAGCCATAAGGGGATTGAGAAATGGTGCTTGGCACGCCTCGATAAGGGACGGGGGAAGCAAACTAGAATTTGCGCAGGCATAAAGGTCAAGGAGATGAGCCCCGATTGCCACGCAGAGACGCTGGCGGCCTTCATGTTCGAAAGCCCCGTAGGGCAGGTGAGTGAGGGGAAAATCGGCACTGGTAAGGTTGGCTTCGGGAAGCCAACTCTCGTGCGACGCAGAAGTCGGTTTTGCCATGGAAAATAATATCTCGGTTGATCGAGACCGCGCGTGAAAGCTGAAAGTGAACTTCCACGGAGAAAACGATAACGAAAAGGAACGGCATCTGCCGTTCCTTTCCCTGTCAGAAAGTGGATCTCACGGTTTTGTGGCTAGTGACTAAGTTGTGGAGGAGGCAATTTCGCATTAGCCGGATTTTGTTTCGATTTGCCCGAGAGTTTCGAAAGCAAAGTTTTAAGAATGACGTACAGAACCGGAATGAAGAAAAGGTTGAGGACTGAGGAGAGCACCATGCCGCCTACGATCGCTGTACCAACCGAATGCCGGCCATACGCACCCGCGCCGGTGGCAAAGTACAGTGGGCCGACGCCAAGGATAAAGGCTATCGAAGTCATCAGGATCGGACGGAGGCGTAGTTCAGCGGCCTCAATAGCGGCCTGCGTAATCGACCGACCTTGCTCGAGAAGCTGTTCGGCGAACTCAACAATGAGGATCGAGTTCTTTGCCGAAAGTCCGATGAGCATAACAAGACCGATCTGCACATAGACGTCGTCGACTAGACCACGAAGATCAACAAGCGAGAGCGCGCCGAGAATGGCCATAGGAACAGCCAACAGGATGATGAACGGCAGCGCGAACGACTCGTATTGGGCCGAGAGAGTGAGATAGACGACCAGCAAGCCCAGGCCGAAGATGATGATGGCCTTACCTGCAGACTCAACCTCTTCGAGAGCCAGTCCAGTCCAGGAGTATGTCATTCCAGGCATCTTGTTCTTATCGAAGAGTCGAACCATGGCATCAAGACCCTGACTGGAGCTTAGGCCAGGTGCGGGCGATCCATCGATTTCGGCGGAACGAAAGATGTTGTAGTGGTTGATGACCTGCGGCCCGGACGTTTCACTGACGCTTGCGAGATTGTCGAGGGGGATCAGTTGACCAGAGTTCGAACGGACATAGTACTGGTGAATATCCTGAGCATTGCGGCGGTAAGGAGCATCGGCTTGGACGTAAACGCGGTAAGAACGATTGTTGAAGTCGAAATCGTTGACATAGGTTGAACCCATGAAGGTATTGAGCGCCGCTGTTACTTGATTGAACGGAACCCCGATGGCCTTGGCCTTTTCGCGATCGATCGAAACAAGAAGCTGAGGATCGTTCGAGGTGAAGGTGGTGTTCATACCGGTAAGGCCCGAGCCTGGAGCGCGGCTCTGGCCAACCAGGGTGTGGGCGATGCGGTCGATGTCGCCAAACGTATTTCGTCCCGAGTCCTGGAGGATGAACTGGAATCCGCCTACAGTGCCGATGCCGGCAACCGCTGGAGGCTCTGCGGCGAACGCGATCCCGCCCGGGACGCCAAACAGTTTCGGCCCTACATCGGCCACGATGTCATGAGCAGTGAATTGTGGGCCCATCTTCGTGCGGTCGTTGATCGGTTTGAGTGGAGCGAAGATGAGACCAGAATTCGGCGAACTGCCACCTGCCAGAGAGAAGCCCATGACCGAGAACGTGCCGAAGACGCCATCATTTTTCCGTACAAGAGCCGAAACCTGGTCAGCGAACGCCGTCGTGTAACTGAGCGACGCGCCGGGAGGTGTCTGGATAATGATGAGGAAGTACGACTGATCTTCTTGAGGGATGAAGGCTGTTGGAACGTGGTTATACATGAAAGCCGTCGCACCCAGTCCGCCAAAGAAGATAAGCAACATGACATAACGAATGCGAACGACGAAGGTGACAGCACGCGCATAGACGCGAATTGTCCATTGAATAAGCTTCTCGATTGGATTGAGGAGCAGACCCATAATTCCGGTCTTCTTGGTTTCAGCGCGAAGAAGAATCGCAGCCAACGCAGGAGACAGGGTCAGCGCATTGAATGCTGAAATTGCAATCGAGAAGGCGATAGTCAGCGAGAATTGCTTGTAAAGAATGCCCGTAGTCCCAGGAAAGAAGCTGACCGGTATGAAGACAGAGATAAGAACGAGCGAGGTTGCGATAACGGCACTCGTGACCTCGGCCATTGCGATGCTTGTGGCCTCGTGAGGATCGGATGAGACCGTTTCCATCCCTTTGCCACTGCCGGTTGCCTTCGAGTGATCTAGTACGTCCGGTGCGTAGGGGTCTGGCTCTTCCTCGGAGCGTTCGGGAATAACGGCGCTTCCCGAAAGGTGACGCTGCACGTTTTCAATCACAACGATGGCGTCGTCGACGACAAGTCCGGTTGCAAGTGTGATCCCGAACAGTGTCAGAGAATTAATACTGAAGCCGAAAATCTTAATGAACGCAAAGGTGCCGATGAGTGAAACGGGGATGGTGACAGCAGGAATAATCGTCGCACGCCAATCCTGTAGGAAGAGGAAAATGACGATAATGACGATGATGACGGCTTGGCCGATTGTCGTGACGACCTCATTTACGGACTCGCCAATGACCAGCGTCGTGTCAACCGCAATCACGTGCTTGAGACCCGGAGGGTAAGCCTTTTCGAGTTCGGCGAGGACCGCGCGGCAGCGTTTGTCAACATCGAGAGCATTTGCGTTGGAGAGCTGCTGAATGCCAACACCGATCGCCTCGCCGCCTTCATAACCACCGCCGGAGAACTTGAGGGTGGTGTTGTAGTTTTCAGCACCTACCTCTGCACGTCCTACGTCTCGGACCAAAACAATTCCATTGCCGGTTGAGCTGTTTTTCAACACGATGTTCTCGAACTGCTTCGGATCTGACAAACGCCCAACAACACGGACCGCCATCTGGAAGGCTTGTTTAGGGTCTGCCGGCTGTTGACCAATCTGACCGGCGGCCACTTCTACGTTCTGCTCCGTCAGTGCATTGGTGACATCGAGCGCTGTGAGGCCACGAGCAGCAAGTCGGTTAGGATCAAGCCAAAGACGCATTGCATATTTGCGTTCGCCAAAGATGACCGCATCGCCTACTCCGGGAACCCGTTTGAGAGCATCTTTTACGTAGACGTCGATATAGTTCGAGATAAACGCAGTTGAGAGCGACTTGTCTGGAGAGATGAATCCAACTGCGAGAACAAAGTTCGGATTAGCTTTGGTGATAGTGATACCGGTGTTGTTCACTACGGAAGGCAACCGGCCCTGGACCGACGCGACGCGATTTTGAACATCGACCGCGGCGATGTTGAGGTCGTAGCCGGTAGCGAAGGTAACGGTGATGGCGGAAGTTCCGTCGTTTGAGCTGGTAGAGCTCATGTAGCGCATGCCTTCAACGCCATTGATCGATTGCTCGAGAATGGTTGTGACGGCAGATTCAACATCTTTCGAGTTGGCGCCGATGTAGACGCTCGTGACAACTACTTGTGGCGGTGCAAGCGTCGGATAGAGAGAAATCGGTAGAGTCGGAATGCAGACAGCGCCGGCAAGGACGATGAGAAGAGCGCATACCGTGGCGAAGATCGGGCGACGAATAAAAAAATCGACGAACAAGTTGACCTCTGGCCGGGGCGGTTGGCCCGCGAATAAAACCAATGACAATGCGAAGCTGAACAGAACTCCGCGAGAAAATTAAAAACCTCTACCTCAGCCCAGAGGCTTTACCGGCGCGCCTTCCTGCAAAAATTGCAGGCCGGAAGTGATAACTTTATCGCCCGGCTTCAGACCGCCTAAGACGGGATACGTATTGCCGACAGTCTCACCAAGTTTCACTGGTACCTGATGAGCGATGTATCCATCTCCTTTGGGCGCCGCGACAAAGACGAACGACTGTCCTCCAACCAGACTTACTGCGAGAACAGGAATCACTGGAGCAGGGGCTGTACTCCAGGTCACACGAGCCGTGACAAGTTGCTGGTTGCGAAGAATCTCAGCAGTGCGAGGCACCTCTGCCTTTGCAAGTATGCTTTGCAGCCCGTTATCAACCTGCGGTGAGAGGAAGCTGATTCTGGATTTCACCAGCGTCTGGCCTGTACTGTCGAGAATGTCGACTGGCAGTCCCTGGCGAATCTGTCCAGCACGCTCAGTGGGAATGTAAATATAAGCCTCGAGATCGGCGTTCTCATCGACGGTCGTTAGCAGGGTCGTCGGCGAGACATAATCACCGAGGTGCACCGGAATGTCCCCAACGACACCATTAAACGGGGCGCGGATATCGTAATACGCGAGTTGCTGCTTCTGCGTATCGGTCAGTGCCTCATTCGATTCGTAGTCTCCCTTGGCATTCTCGTAAGCCTGCGTCGCCTGATCGTAGGCCTCGCGAGAGACCACGCCCGCCTCAAAGAGCTTTCGCTGGCGCTCCACGTCGATCTTTGAGTAGTCATACACGGCTTTCTTCTGGGCTTGTGTGCCCTGCTGGGACTGGACTGTTGCAACCTGTTTCAGCGGGTCGATCCGCATCAGTACCTGTCCAGCTTTGACCAGGTCGCCCGACTTGACGAAGATCTTCACCAGATTACCGTCTACCTGGGGCTGCATGGTCGACGATCGGCGGCTCTTGATCGTGGCAACATATGTGTCCGAGTTAGGAACCGGCGACAATGTGACCGGTTGGACTTGCACCGGCATCGCCTGGGGTGGTGGTTGTGGCGGAGGATCTGACTTGCAGCCGGCAACGAAAAGTGCCGTCGCACAACCCAACGTTGATGCGATGCGGCGGAGGTTCAGAATCGGGGGCACGGTGCTTCTCCTTCAGCTCGTCAGTTGTGGCGGTTTCCAGTATCGACCGCAGATCCGGTAGGTGCAAAATCTTTGCAAACGCATTTGGCGTTGCAAACTTCACTAAATCAATGCTTTATCTTGCAGCGATGTGAATTTCAATTTTAGATGATGCCGTGGGCCTGAAAGGTTCGAAATCTGTGATTCAAAAAGACGTGGAAAAAATTCCACCTAACGAAAATGGCATAAGTCGTCTCTTTCAGGCGTCCTGGCCGCTCCGCTCAACGAATGAGAAGGGGTTAAAGTTCGCGTGACTATCAAAGGCGTCAGCGTTCTCGGCCTTTTTAAGCCAGTGAATCACCATGTAGGTCACTGGTGTGGCAATCACCTCATAACCGACTTTTAAAGCATAGCCCGTCGCGATGATATTAAGAAGAGTCCGTGCCGGATAAACTCCACCGAATGTCAGACAGATGACGAGCACCGTATCTACACCCTGACCCACAACAGTCGAACCAATGGTCCGCGTCCAGAGCATACGGCCGCTTGTCAAAAGCTTCATCCGTGCCATGGTGTAAGAGTTGGCAAACTCGCCTGCCCAGAAGGCAATAAGGCTCGCTGCAAGAATTCGCGGGATAAATCCAAAAACAACTGCAAAAGCCCGCTGATTTTGCCACCCGGGAGCTGATGGCAAAGCGATGACAATCGATCCAATCACGTAAAGAAGAGCAGTACCGAAGAAACCCAGCCAGATTGCCCGACGCGAAGCAGCGTACCCATACACTTCGGTAAAAACGTCCCCGAAAATGTAGGTGATGGGAAATAGAATGACGGCACCGCTGACGTCGAATGGGCCAATCGACCACCCGCCGAGAGAGACAGGCCCGATCGCACAGATCTTCTGTGCAACCAGATTGGAGACGAGCAGTATAACCACGAACGCAGTCGTGAGCGCATCGAGATACTTGTACCGGCGCGTAGTCGAACGGCCTATGACGGGTTGGATGATGTCGAGCTGCAATGGTCTTAGAATCAGTATGCAGTGTCCAGCGAAACGCGGTCACACTCTTTGACACACAAACCCTATATTGATAGCGTTGATTCTGGTAGGGCTGCCGCTTGAGCTGCACGCTACTTCAAAGCGTCCCTGTCGTCTAGCCCGGCCCAGGACACCGCCCTTTCACGGCGATAACATGAGTTCGAATCTCATCGGGGACGCCAATAAACACAAGGGTTTCATAGAATTTTGGCTTTGGAGCCCTTCAGGCGGTAACCTGTGGTCACGATGGAATCAAGCTGTTATCGATGATTCTTTTTCTTCGATTTAGCTGGCGATTCAGCGTAAGCGCCATCCAGGAGCTTCACAGCATCCGAAAGGAACGCCGGACTTAGGTGTTGATACCTCGCCGCCATTCGCAGATCCTTGTGGCCGAGAACGAGGGCAACGGTGTGAATGTCGGCACTCTTCCTTCCCATCCAACTCGCCGCCGTATGCCTCAGATCGTGGAAGTGAAAGTCTGAAATATTCACCGAGCGGCAGGCCCGCAGAAACGCAACAGAGACGTTCTCGTGAGCTTCAAACTACTTTCAAAACGCGTGCAGGGCTCAGGGGCAAACGCCTCTGGAGTGTTCAAACGGAATTACAGTACAAAACGGTCAATTTTATGTCTGCCCGTGTTGCTATTTTGGGAAACCTTGAATAGAGGGCTGCAAATGAAAATCCGCTGGAGCATTACGTCGATTTCAGCTTTGCTCCTGTCCCTATGCCTGATGACGTTCATTCCGGTGGGCCTGAAATTCGCCTCAACCTGGAGAGAACCTTATTTTGAAGGGGGCAGTTTTAAGGAACAGAATCATTTGATGCCAATGGGATTTTCTTCTCTTGGATTCGTTTTTCCCGGCAACGTACTACCGCCACTCCTGATTAATATGCAGAACGGGGGGGATTTCCAATGGTCCTACTGGTTCGGAACAAAGTAGTTGGGCGACCCGCTAGGTATGGGGTTTGCGTTGGGAGTTCTGAACGTTTTTCGGACCAGCCTGGTTTCTAATCATGCGAGTTCTGCGCTTGTGGATTCCAGCAAACTGGAAGTGTGCCAAATGTTGGTGTGTTCTGCCGTGGAGTTGAAACCGCTCACGCAGGAGGAATTTTGCACAGCACTGCGACGCAACAGTGTCTATCGGCGATGGCTGGCTGTATTCGATCTCTGGCGGCCCCGACCCAGATCACAGCGGCCGACTTATGGGTTGGGTCACGAAGTCTCAGACTCCGACGACTGGTACGTCAATTACTGGCGGGGACGAGAGGGTCTCGCATTGGCACGGTGCCTTCTCAAGTCAAGGCACGAGGCTGAGGCTCGGAATAGCAGTCGCCCCCGCTATAGCTGGTTTTATGCTTTTCAGCGCCCTTTAAACGATTCCAGTATCGACCACATATCCGGAATCCTAAGATTAATGGTCGCGACGACGTTCTTCAGCTTGGGATCGAATACGTCCTTTTACACTGTATGGATCGATCCCCGCATCGTCATGAACGCGTCCTTTATCATCGATCCCCACGTCGTCATGAACGCGTCCTTTTCCCCAGTGCTCAAGCGCTGCACCTTTAATCTGGTCAGCCACTCCCGCATTCGCAAGCTTAGGATTCCCCGAGCCACGTTTTTCGGGTTGGAATGGGAAGTGTCCCTTTTCGAATTCCTGAACGCGCTTCTCAGTCCCCAAAGCAACCGCATTGTCATTGATCACGGTCCTGAAACTCTCGAGCGCCCGACGGAGGCTTTCCGATTGAGCATAGACTTGCGCTACAGTCCGGTCAGTTTGGGTCTCAGGGATGTGCGCGGAATTGGGCTGGAAGCTCAGCTGGAGACGCCGAACTAAGGGGATGAGGCCGGTAAACAGGAGCCCGGCGGGGACTGCGATCACCAGGGCATAAGTCAAATACGCTAGCGCCGTATTCATCGAACCCTCCCCATTATTGGATGTTCAAAACCGCGAAGAGGATCGACAGTGAACCAGCAATCATCTGTATCGCTGCCAACCTCGGGGTGGTTTCTGGCAGCTCACGATTTTCTGCCATCAGTTTATCACGCAGCGCCGCCCGGTTGATGCGAACTAGTAATAGAAAGAACACGATGACGGCATCCGCGCCAAATGTAAACAGCATGCTGTGACTCGTTCGTCCCTGGGCGTAATCAGTGATGTAGGTGATTCCGCTGACCAAGACGAGATCCAAGGCCATCCCATTGCACTCGTCATAGCTCATGCCAGCTCGGTTTTCCGTGCCCACTTTTATGAGAGTGAACAACGCACCAAAGATGAACGGGAGTAAGAACTTATAAAGAACATCTCCCAGATCCTTGAGGTTAGGCAGGTGCATAAGGCGGAATCATACCAACGTCCGGAGCCCCTTGGTAGTCCACTCCGGGTTGTCCCCTTCGTGACCAAGCTCTTGCAGCTGTTCGCCGATCCAGATCGAATGCGTCCCCGCCTCCATCGCGACCCGGATCCGTGGTAGATCGGTAAACCACTTGTCGACTCCTGCGGTGTCGTTCGGAACCGCCCTCGGCCGACTACTTCGCCGTCCTGGTTGGGCGTGCAGTAATGGCTCAGACATCTCCAAGGTCAATCCCGATCGTCATCTCGACCTTCGAGCTGCTGTGTGGTACTTCAGCAATGAGGTGATGCGCTGTCTTTTTCATGGGAACAGTCTCTCCGATCTCAAGACTGCTCATCCCATCTATCGGCACGTTCGGGCGATGTTGCCTGTAACCCCGTGTTGCAAGAAGTGCGGTGACGTGAGTGTTCCGTAGCGCGCTTTGGTGCCCAAGCCATCACGCCCACGGACTTGCCTGAACTGGTATGCTTGTCACGTTTACCGAATCGAAAAAGATCGCAACTTTGCCCAGAGGAGGAAAAAGAAGATGGCCACAGATGTGAAGTTGGACGAAGGCCCCGGAGGCAATACTGTAGTGCTCGATTGTGGCGTTGTTCAGGCGAATGCATCCGATTTCGTGCTCGACTCCCCCTTCCGTCATACAGGCCAGCCGGGCTTCCGGCGCGCACTGGTTCACGACTTCAACGACGGGCTCACAGTGAACTGGGCCGGAGACTACCCAGGTGGAGTGACCATCAACGGTCACACCGGAGCAATCGGTCCAGGCTTATTGACGACACCCCAGGTCATTCTGGATCGGAGCGGATCGTACCCCGGCGCAAGCACCGGCTTGGACCAGGTGACGGTCCGCGCTACCATCATCACCCTCGACACGCAGGGGTCTAATCCGGACTCTGCCGGGGACGTGAAGTTTACGTTCGAACATCCTTCGGAGATCGACCAGGATGGCAATCCGCGAACGGAACCATTCCCTGAGACGGTTCTCCTCGGAGCGCTGCTCAGTACGCTAAGAGACACCATCACTACGCTGGAAAATCAGGTGAATTCCCTGTTGGACCGTGTCACTGTGCTGGAAAACAAGTAGGGCTTCTACTTGCTGGATCAACCGGCTCGCGAAACTCGGGGGCCTTCGCCAAAATCGTCGCAGGACACCGCCGATGCCCTCTCAGCGGATGTCAAAGACGAATACGAGACGGAGAGACGCACGCGTCGCGGCTCCGCCCGCACTCCTGGGCGTCAAGACGATCCGGAACGTCGACCGAACACGTCAGGCCGCGCGTCGATCGTAGCGGTGGTGCAATCCGCCAACTTCCGGGAACACGACAAGATGACCTTCACTCGGCGTCTGAATCGGTCGGGGCGTCTTTCGCCAAAGCGAGATGCGTTCTCTGCCCCGTGATAGTAGGTGATGTACGCTGCGAGGAGGCGTCGCAGATGCCGCTCCCCTAGCACGATCATATGGTCCAGACATTCGCGCGGGATTGAGCCGATCAGTCTCTCCGCGTAGGGATTTGGCCAGGGGCTCAACGGGCCCTCATCACCTGCGCAACGCTTGCCCGTGGCTACCAACCTCAGGCCGGAGTGTTTCTTACCTGATCGAACAGCTGTTGTATCCAATTCCAATCGGTATCTTCATGTTCCACCGTCGGCATTGCTGCGAAACCCTCTGTGTAGCCATTCCACGCGTTGAATACGATGCCTGTGAAGCTGTCCGACCATGCGCTGCTCAGACCATCTCGCCACTCCAGATTGTCGCCATATGGATCGCGTTTGAACACCTTTGTGTTGTAGCCAGGCGACACGTCGAAAAACACGGGGATGCCCGTCGCCAGCCATGTCCGCCAGTAGTCCAGCTTGAACCCGAATTCGTGACCGTCAGACGCGATCTCCGGGATGAAGCCTTGAATCGCCAAGACCGCGTCGGTCTTCTCCAGCCAACTGCCTGCTGATTCCGGGATGGCCACGTAGGTGTCGCCGTCAACCAGCACGTCGAGCGTGAAACCGACTCTGACGCCGGTCTGCTCGAACACGAGATCAGCCACGCGATCGAACCCTGCTGCGAACACCGAGTCGGCGTTGCTGGCAAGTTGAGCGGACGCCACGTGCAGGAGGTTAATCGCATAGCGGGCCACCCCGTTACGATCGAAGAGCTGGAGCCAATGATCGGCGTATTTCGGATCTTTTGGATTGATCAGGTACCGATTGACCAAGTCGTTCACTTGTGCCACGAGCGCGGGCGCCGGAGATTCCGGCGTGCCGGGAAAGTCCTGGGAGAAAAAGTAACTGTTCGAGTTGCCAGCTGCGGCAGCGCTCTCAATCGCCGGCATGATCAACAGAGGCCGACCAACCGCCTCGTCGAACAGTTCGTCATGCGCTCCGGTTGCGGTCTGCATGGGTGCCCAAAAACGCCAGCGATCCGAACTGGGTTCCCCCCAATACGACATGATCACCGTGTTCGCTCCGGACTGCTGGATGGAATCCAACGCAAAGATGCGCTTAATCTTCGATTCGGACCATCCCAGATGAGCGGGATCTCTCGGATGCAGCGTAAAAAGACTGGCGTTTTCGGGAATGAACGTGGCGCCATAGAAGGGATGAAACACCGCTTGTTGTGGCGGTCCGAATTTCCAGTTCCCGGCAAAGAAGAACACGCCACGTACTCGACTGCCGGTGAAATTCGGATTCCCAATCCGGCCACGAGCCAAACGTTGCAGGGCGAGGATCATTGCCTGCATCGAAGTCCGTTCGATGCCGGAAAGCTGAGAGACAAGGTTGCCAACGGAGCGCAAGCTAATAGCCGCCCCGCGCAGGCCGACAAAGGTCCCGATTTCCTGTAACGTATGCATGCTTCACCTCACGTCCATTCTTTCATAGCGATAGGTTCAGAAGCGTGGCCGTATTACCGGCGATGGTGGAGCGGCGCAGCAGGAGGTTCCTCATGTGCCGGTCAGCGTAGGTCAGACGTCGGCGCCGCGCAGCCTTGCCGAATCCTCCATTCGAAGCGAGAATTCTCAATTCGAGAAGCACATGCGTTCTACGATGACGAGCCCCGTACTATCCGGAAGGTCGGCCGCGCCTTCAAGCGGCTCGATGTGTAGTACCGAAGCAGCCCGCCGCGCCGGCGGGGCACATTCACCGCCGAGTTTGGCCCCCCATGCCCCCGCGAAGAAGCGTCGGAACCCCCCCGGCGTGAGCCTTGCACAATTCCCTCAAAGGGATATAGTTCTCAACCAGACGGATTTTTGACTCTCATGCGCGGCGCGCCTTGCCACGCATCTGCCTTGATCTTCACAAGGCTAGTTCTCTGGGAATGTCGTCTCGGTCTTCCAACGGCCCCGCATCCACTGACCTAATACACAACAACGGAGGAAATTCTCATGTCTATAGTCTCTCTGCCATTTGCTTCCAAATACAAAGTTCCGGAGATTCCGCCGCAGCGAGTCCGCCGCGTGATCCTGCTCGCACTTCTGGCCTTGGGCGGCCTTTCCTGTGCTGCCACGCTCCAGGCGCAGTGCGCAGTTCAGAGGATACCCGAGATGGGCTTGTGGCAGGCCGATGGGGCAGATCCATTTCAAATCGAAATCATTGAGTCGGGAGGATGTCCCGATACCAATCCCCCGCCCAACGCCACTGTCACAACAAACTACCTCGTCAGCGCCATCACCCGGCCGTCGAGCGGACCCCTATACCATCGACCCAGGGTGAAGGCCTTTTACACCGATTGGACCCCCTCCAACGGGGGGGTGCGTAGTCGCTGGTTCCGGGCAGATGTGCCGGTCGGAGGCTACGTCGACCATATGTATATGCGGTCAAACGGGCAGCAACTCGAAGTACATATCTACCACAAATCCCTGGACATCAAGCCCAGCGCATGGGACAACTACACCTACCGCAAAATCGCCAACCGTTGAGGCCAGCCACCCCCGGCAGCTATAGTTGGCAGGGATAGGCGGTGTCTGATAAATCACAGTAGACTATGTCGCCGATAAGATCGCCGCATCAATTCGTTCCAATGGGTTCGGACTAGGCGCACCCCTCTTAGAACCCTATCGATCTGTCAGTTTCCGATATGTATGGTCCGCCGTCTGACTGCAAGGGAAAAGTGCTGAGAGAGAAGGTCTGCGTCAATGTCAAGTACCGCGATACCCACCAGAATGTTTCTAATGTTGCCTCTCCCGATTTGAAAGGGTCGGCACGATTGTCCCAGTCTTGGGTTTGCTCGTTCGCCGGGCAGTAGACGGACCATCTACCGCCCGAATATTGTCGCTGAGATTACCAATCACGGCCTCGTCGGACTTATTCTCTGACAGGCCGCGAGTAAACTCCATGCCAGCGTTGCGTCGACCGGTTGAAACCGCCCGCATATCGGCAAGTTCGGTTGAAGGTCTTGAAGAGGGTGTTTGCGTCAACTTTGAAAAGTGCCACAGGAGAGTTAGCCCAAGTGTCCAGGAAAGCGAAACCCGAGATTGCCCCTTGGTGGCGCGCTCTGGGTTTAGAGCGCAATCTCATCCACGCGAGATTCGTCAAGTTCACGAGGCGCCTTCCGCCACCTCTTAAAGAGGACGCACTCAACATTCGCACCTACCTTGGCAGGACTGCACCGCCACATCGCGCACGGCGGATAACGGATTGCATTCCGGTAGTCACGGTTCTTCCCTATGTGTTCCAGAGTTGCTTTCCGGTGGAACCGGAGCGCCTTCGCACCCTCTCTTATGCGCTGACCCTATTGGGCTTGTACTCGATGGCTGAGGATAAATCGATAGATTCGCAAATCGACCCCTCTCTGGCCCAGGGGCTGCTGGCGACAAGTTTATACGTGGAATTTTTAAACACGCTTCATGAACTTTTTCCGGCGGGGTCTGATTTCTGGCCGTATCACGATAAGTTCTTGCGCGAACATCAGATGGCGGAGATCGAAGATCAAAAGCGAACCGGCATCACCCGACGGATGCGGGAGCGAAAATACTGCAGTATAGTCAAGGCCAAAGCCGCACCCCTTAAGCTGGCGGTTTGCGGAATGAGTATCCTTTCCGGCCGGAAGGAACACATGATACAGCTTATGAGGAGTTTCGATAACTGGATCATCGGATACCAGCTCCACGATGACGTCGTGGATTGGAGGGAGGACTATCTTGCGTGCAGGGAATCGCTGATCGTGGGGAAAATCGGACGTATGGTTCGCTCCGCCCGGCACCGATACCGATCCCGTGACCTCGCAAAGGCAGTGTATTCCTCGGATGTGATAGAGTCTACGCTTGAAGAAAGCGGCCGCTGGTTTGCACGGGCTGAGAAGTCAGCCCAGGGAATCGGTTGCGATGATTGGATCCATTTCGTACGAGATTTCGCGGGCATAACAAACACGGCCATTCGCGACCTTGTGACTCTTAAAGTCAGAATCTTGTTTGGGACTGAGTAAGCGAGAGGAGGATCATTTGGCTACCAAGAAAGCGACCACAACCGTTAAGAAAGCTGGACAAAAGAAGGCGGCGAAGAAGAAGTCAGCAAAGAATGCCTCACTTCAGAGTCTGATCAATGACGCGATAGCTGACAACGAGGTTCGATCGGCACTGTACAAAAACCCGAGAGCTTTCGCAAAACGGTACGGTTTGACTGATGAGGAAGGCAAAGCAATGCATACTCTCAAGAAATCCCTACTGGCCAGCATGGATAGCAATCAGGTAGACCAATTGGAAGCTGTCATGCACTTGAAGCGATGGGGCACCTGTAGTCCGCAATCGACGTGCGCGCCGTCAGAAACAACGGCGTGTCGCCCAGTTATAGAGTGCAATCCCACATGCGTACCCAGTAGGCCGTGCACCCCAGACGAACATTTATGACATTAATCGACGGTGGTGTCTCTTGACTAACGGGACGCGAGTACGAATTCGAGAGCGTGCGAGCGGGCCGGGGAATGAACCGCTGTTGAATGGACTCCACTTCCTCTGGTTGGAGATCACCCCGGGATGCAACCTTCGTTGCCAGCATTGCTATACAGAGTCCTCGCCTCTTGTGAAGGATCCCAAGATCGTGGACTGGGCGAAGGTGCTGGTGGACGCGTACCGCCTCGGTTGTCGGGACGTTCAATTCATCGGGGGAGAGCCGACTTATAATACGTCGCTGGTTCAGTACATCTCCACTGCCCGGAAGCTCGGTTACACTTTCATCGAGGTATTTACAAATCTCACGCTGATCTCGGAGGCCCTCGCCAATCAGTTCCGAAAGCACGAGATCAACATTGCTACTTCCTTTTACAGCCCGAGCAAAGAGGTTCATGATGCAGTGACGGGGGTCAAAGGGAGCTTCGACCGAACTGTCGGTGGAATCCGACGCGTGCTGGACATGAAAATCCCGTTGCGGGTTGGCATAATTTCCATGGGAACGAACCAGAACGGGACAAGAGACTGCATCGAGTTCCTGACGGGGATGGGCGTTGACCGGAATAAGATCGGTGTCGACCACACAAGGCCAGTAGGACGGGGTGGTAGTCTCGTCAAGCTCGAGCGAGTGGAGGAAACGGTGTGTGGTCAATGCTGGAAGGGAAAATTGGCGGTCTCCTGGGACGGAGCATGCTATCCATGCATTTTTTCAAGGGAGGTCATGCTGGGGAGATTTACTGGTAGCAATCTGGGTGAAATTCTACATTCGGCGCAGCTAAAGCAATTCAGAAAGAAGATATTCGATCATTCGGCAGCTGTCGCTTCAGCAACAGCCGCCCAGGATCTGTTTGCCGAGCTTCTCGCAATTTTT
>DATMKY010000091.1:0-45152 GCA_035570955.1 Edaphobacter sp.
TGCGAGAGCCTCCCCGGCTTGAGTGGTCGTGACGACGCCTTGCTCGACTGTGCCGGTACCGCTCTGCATGCTGGCGATGGCAGTGCGCGTACGGTCCTGAATGCCCTGGATCATAGTGGCAATCTCACCGGTGGCCTGAGCGGTGGACTCGGCCAGCCGGCGGACTTCACCAGCGACGACGGCGAAGCCTCTGCCTTGCTCTCCGGCGCGTGCGGCTTCAATGGCGGCATTCAGAGCGAGGAGGTTAGTCTTGCGTGCAATCTCATCGATGGTGGTCACGATTTGAGAGATGCGGCGCGAGTCGTCGCCAAGGAGGCCAACGGTGGCGGAGGTCTCGCTAACTGCAGTTGCGATGGAGTGCATGCTGCCGAGAACCTGCTTGACGATGGTCCCGCCGTCACGGGCGGTTTCGGCGGCGTTTCGCGCGGTTTCGGCGGCGGATTGGGTGTGGCGGGAGACTTCAGCGATCGAGGCTGACATCTCCTGCATGGCGGTGGCGGCCTGTTGGGTCTGCTGATTTTGCTGATCCATGCGGCGATGAATCTGATCGCCTGCGGTCTGCATAGAAGCTGCGCTTCCGGTAAGGGAACTGGAGGTCTGGACGACCGTCCCGATGATGTCCGCAAGGTTCGTCTGCATCTGCTGCATGGCGGCGGCAAGGGTACCAATCTGATCTTTGCCTTGGAGATTGAGCGAATCGCCAGTCAGATCGCCTGCGGCGATGGAGTCGGCGCGCTGCGCAACGAGGGTGATTGCACCGGTAATGCGGCGAGCCATAAGGAACGAAGCGCTTCCGCCGACGAGAGCGCCGAGGACGGTCGCCAGCCACAGGGTGAGGAGGGTGGAGTGGTTGGCGCGGCGAAGTTGTGACAACTCGGCATCGGTTTGAGCCATCTGCGATTGGGCAAGATCTGTGACGTTGGTGAAGAGCGTTTTTTCGAGAGGAAGGATCTGATTCTGCAGCGTATCGTACGCCTGCGCGGTGCCTTGCGAGGTCTTTGATTCATTGAGTATCTCTACTTTTTCTTCGAGCGGCTTGAGAGCTGCGAGGCCGGATTCGAGTGTGGCAAGCCGATCGGCATCGTGTCCGAGGTCGAAGTGGGCGCTGTCCAGGCGAAGTTTGGCGAGAGAGACCTCTGCTTGAGCAAACTGTTCGCGGCGCGAGTTGCGGAAGGCGGCTGAGGAGTTCGGGTCGATACCAAAGAGCATGTAAGACTCGAGCGCCCGAATTGTGTCGGTGAAGTGTGAGCGCAGGTCGCGGCTGCCCATGATAAGCGGAAGCCGATTCGTGGTGACTATGTCGGAGAGACGGTTGGCCTCTTCCATGCGAAGATGCGCGGTCCAGGCGCTGAGAAACATGGCGGCAATGAGAAAACCGGTGCTGAGGCCGAGTTTAGATTCGAGTTTCATGTTGTCCTTAGCTGCGTCGTGAAGGCTTGTTTATTGGCTGTCGGGGGAGAAGTTGACTTCGACTTCAAGCTCGGATGCCTCAGGATTGGGAGAGAAACGCCAGCGGCTGACAGCATCCTGCGCGGCGGGCACGAGCAGAGCATGACCGGACTCGACCTTAGTGGCCGAGACTTTGCCGTCGGGTTGAACGGTGACGAGAAGAACTACTTTGCCGGTGAGGTGCATGCGGCGAGCGAGCTCAGGATACGCAGGGGGGATGCGGCTCACGACTGCTCGATGCACAGTTGAGGCAGCGAAAGCGGGGTGTGCGCAGGAGATCAGGCCTCCGGCAAGCAGAAGGCGAGCGACGAGGGACGAGTTTGCCAAGGAAACCTCCAGATACAGAGGTTGTATCGGCTGCAGGGGTGTGGGCTTTAGCGTGCGAGGGCGGGTGAGGCTGTCTCGGCAAAGGTGAGATTTTCAGCGGGGCTGCCGGTGCGGACTTTCCAGTCGAGGAAGAGTTTGCCGTAGCTGTCGGTCAGGCACGTGGCGGGATCGATGCCTAGAGTGGAGAGCGTGCGGTCGATCCACTGGGTGGGACCTTCGAGTTCGACGTAGGTGCCGATTGGGGTCTCGTCGAGGACGAGGTGCGGGGTGGTGTTGGTGGTGGCGTCGTAGATGGAGTATTCCGTGCGGTACTTTTCATAGATGAAGGCGGGCAGGTAGCCAAGTTGTTTGAAGACTTCGGCGAGAGCCTCGGGATCAGAGACCGTGGTTTCGGTCTCGATGCGAATTTTGTAACGGGAAGACTCGGGACTGCTGTCGTCGATGCGTTTATGGGTCAGCGTGTGAATGCCGCCGTACTCGCGAAGACGAAGGATCTGGCGTTTGGCGCGGAGGTCGCGCGCGGCTGTATCGAAGAGTGCATTGTGCTCGTAGGTGCGAGGAGTGACGAGCTGAAAGCCGAGGCGTGGCAGTTGGGATTGGAGAGTCTGTGGATCGACAACCGGAAACTTCAGCTCGATTTCGGCAGCCTGCATGGGTGGAAGTATACGGAAATGGCGCAGTGCAAAACGAGGGATTTACTTCGATTTCGCAGCTTTTTGGAGACGGTCCCGGATAGCAAGTCCAAGGCCATTCTCCGGGGGAAGGGGACAAAGGATTACCGAGACTCCGCGATGATCGAGGTCGCGAAGGCCGGCGAACAGCGTTTGGGCAAGAGCGGGGTTGTTATCAAAGGCGTTCCAGTGAAAGATTTCCACGTGGCGATGGTGAATGGTCCAGTCTTTGGGCAGCATTACGCCGACCTTCTCTTTGTCTGCAATGACCCGAGCGAGGCGATTGTTGAGGTCGGATTCCGTATTGACGAGGATGACGGTTGCTCGTGGAGCGTAGTGGCGGATTCCTACGCCGGGTGAGGGGAGAGATTGGGGTTCTGCGGACTGTTGATCGGACTGGTAGACAGTAACCGGGCCTGCGATTGGTTCGAGCATCGCGGCGGTGATAGCTCCGGGGCGGTAGAGGAGCATTGGGGATCGGGTGGGGTCGAGCACGGTGGATTCGACGCCGACGTCGGTGGAGCCTCCGTCAATTATCGCGTCGATCCGGTGGTCGAGGTCTTCGAGGACATGGATTGCATTGGTAGGACTGATGCGGCCGAAACGATTGGCACTGGGCGCGGCGATGGGAACGCCTGTAGCTTCAATGAGAGCAAGGGCGATTGGGTGGCCGGGCATGCGGACGCCGACGAGCGGACGGCCTGCAGTGATGTTGTCCGGAACGTGGGAAGTGCGACGCAGGAGAAGTGTAAGCGGTCCCGGCCAGAAGGCTTCGATAAGGCGCTCGGCTTGCGGAGAGACTGTTGCGACCTGGTCGAGCATAGCGCGGTTGCTGACGTGAACGATGACGGGGTCCCAACCAGGACGCTCCTTGGCGGCGAATATTCCGGCGACTGCATCGGTGTCCAGCGCATTCGCTCCGAGGCCGTACACAGTTTCGGTGGGAAAGGCTACTGTGCCTCCTGCCCGGAGAATTTCCGCAGCGCGAGCGATGTCTGCGGGAGTATTTTGGAGCCGCGCGGTTAGGCGTGCCGCGGATTTTTTGTGATCACTCATGCTGGCTACCGTGCCGACAATTGTTCAGCGAAGGCATCGAGGGAGAGGCCGCGAAGGAGGTTGCGACGCATTCCGCTCTGGACCTGATCGAGGCTGCGTGAGGCGTTTTCGATCCACTGAAAGGTGAGGGTCTGGTTGAAGCGATCGAGTTCGGGGCGGAGGTCGGTATTGCGGACCAGCTCGGGCGTGCCCGCGCCGAGCAGGAGGATGTCTTCGAGGAGAAGTGAGAGGGTGCGAAGCAGGGTTGAGGTCTTCTGCTGGCCTTCGGCTCCGGCGCGGTAGGTTTCGGTCATCTTAAAAAGCGCTGTGTGGTCGGGGTCGGAGGCGGCATTACGGAGGAAGAGAAGTGCGTCGGCTCGGGCGGCAGTGTATGCGGCTAGATCGAAGCTGAGAGCCTTGCCCGTCGCACCTTGGGCGAGACGGGCGATGAGGGTTCGCTGCTGCGGAGGGACGTCGGGGCGACGATCGGCCAGGAGCATCTCAATCTCTTCAACCGGAAGAGCACCCAGCCGCACGATAGCGCAGCGGGAGCGAATGGTGGCAAGAAGTTCTCCGGGATTTTCGGCCAGAAGAATGAGGTGAACGGTTGTCGGCGGCTCTTCGAGGACCTTGAGAAGCGAATTGGCAGCCTCCTTCATAAAGCTGGAAGCAGTAATGATAAAGATTTTCTTTGGAGCTTCTGCCGGTAAATAGTGAGAGCTTTGGATGAGGTTTCGCACCTGACCGAGTTTGATAAGAAGCTGCGGAGGGTCAGGCGGGATGATGAGGACGTCCGGGTGGGGTTGGATGAGAACGCGCGTGTCTTTGCGATCAGCCTCAGTCTTGAGTTCTTCACGCGCGGCCACGGCTTTGTCGACCTCTTCGTCGAGGTTTGCGGCAGCGGCGATGCGCGTGCAGTTGTGACAGACACCGCAGAAGCTGGCGAGGGATTGGCCATTCGACCAGAGATCGCGCGGCTGGCGCTCGCACTCGACGGCCATGGCCAGCATGAGGGCGAGCGTGTATTTTCCTGCGCCACTGGGCCCGGCGAGGATGAGCGAGTGAGGAAGACGTCCGGCAGCGATGGCAGTGCGGAGATGCTCGACCGCGGAAGAGTTGCCGAGAAAATCGTTGAAGGTGGGGGGTAGGGGGGGCAAGGCACTCGTCTCCTCTCTGCTCCGTGCACGGAGCGAAATCCGTTACTCCCTATCGTACTTAATTGTTGGACTTCAGGAGTGATGCAGCAGGAACTATCGGGCGAGCTTTGCCTTGGCGCGTTTTGCCTTTCTGGCCAGGCGTTTTACTTCATCCTCGCTGAACATCGTTCCGCGGCATTTTTCCGCACCGCAGTGGCAGTCGGCATCGTCACCGTCGCTATCGAAGAGGTTGTATTCATAAGTCAATTCCTCTCCTGCAGCGATGTCGCGGATCGCCTGGATAAAAACCCGCCCATCGATACTGTTGGACTCGCAATTCGGATTGCAGGAGTGATTGATAAACATGGCCACGCCAAACCCATCGATTACCGTTCCATCCTCACCAGGGCTGAACAAGTAGGTGATGTCCCGGTCTGCATATCGCTCATCCGCCTCTTTTTTTGTAAAGCGCGGTCCATCATACTCAACCA
The DNA here is from genome assembly GCA_035570955.1 of Edaphobacter sp. Taxonomy (GTDB): domain Bacteria; phylum Acidobacteriota; class Terriglobia; order Terriglobales; family Acidobacteriaceae; genus Edaphobacter. The sequence goes on from DATMKY010000091.1 coordinate 5,110, forward strand.
CTTGCTGGCCTTTTCGGATGGGTTGCGTTGTGTAACAGCCAGCCGCGTGAATCGATGAAGAGCGAATAATCAGTCCAGCACCCATACTCGGAAAACTTCCAATCCAATAAAATAGAGATAACGAAAAGTCAGATTCTGCTGACTATAACAAACCGTCGCGCCGAAGCGTCAAACCCTCAACGAGGCGTTCTGAACTTGATGGCAATTTGTACCCTAACCCGTTCGCTGTTTATGTTCTCGCTGCTCTCGGCTGCGAGCATTGCGCAAACGCCGGCGCAGGACCCTCCCGCGGCACCTTGCCCGAGCACCAGTCAGACGTCCGATCAAGTAAGTAAATCCTGTACCCCCGCGGAAAAGAAATCGACGGCGGAACGCTTCCCATTTCCCGGCGCTTCCAAACCGGCTCCCACCCCAGCCCCGGACGCTCCCGGGGCCGCGCCTAAGACCTCACCTGCTGACGCAGCCTCCCAGCATCCATTTCCGACAACTCAACCGCCAAAACTTCCCGGTGACTCCAGCAGTAGCAGTAGTTCGAGTTCCGGCAACAGCGATGCCGATGATACGGACGCTACCAAGTTTGACGATCCAACTGGCACAGGAAACCCGCCTGAAGGTACTTCAGTGCATCGCAAACTTCCCAAGCCGGCCCGGGTTCAGAGCGACGACGAACGGGTTGACGAAGACCTGAATATCGCCAGGTTCTACATGCGTGACGAGAACTACCAGGGCGCTTACCTTCGCGCGAAAGATGCGGTCAAGATTCAGCCAGAGTATTCGGCGACTCACTTCGCGCTGGCCGAGACCGCCCAGAAGCTGAAAAAAAACGATGAAGCCATCACCGAGTATGAGGCCTACCTCAAACTTGATCCTGACGGCGAAAAGGCAAAGGCTGCGAAAAAAGCCCTGGCCGATCTCAAGAAGTAAAATCTCCATTTACACGACCCATTACGCGGTCTAACCGTGTAATGTGGTTGCGACACGATGAACGCCATCCTGCAAACCCTACAGTTTGAGGTCGCATCGTCGCTGCACGCACTCGATGCCACCCAAACTCAGCTTCGCCCGCCGCGAAGCCCGGACCGGTGGAGCATCCAGCAGATCATGGAACATCTCTTTCTTACCTACTCGGCGGCGGAGAGCGCTTTACAGGGACGGCTCGACAAATGCACCCCGACCAAATCAACTGCGACCTTCAAAAACCGTGTTCAGCAGTACGCTGTTTTCAGTCTGGGATACTTTCCGACCGGCCGGCCGGCTCCCTCCATCGTTATGCCACCTGAAACGACTCATCCACTCTCAGGGAGCGAACTCACGCAAGCCGCAACACAATACCTGGCAAGTCTCGATGCAATCAGCAGGGAAGCAGAAAAACTCTTTGGCGAGGGTCGGTGCGCCAGACACGCCGCACTTGGGCCTCTGAGCGCAGATCAGTGGCGCATGTTTCAGCTGATTCACGGCCGCCATCATCTCAAACAGATTGCAGCCATCCGAAGAGCCCACAGCTTATAGCTGTGTTTGATTTATTGTCAGTCGTCCAACCCATTCTCGACTACGAGTTCGTCTTCAATCAGCTCATCTTCTACTCGCAGATACCGCCGCATATAACGCAACGGCTCCTCCGCTGCGGCGAGCTCCTTCAGGTGATAGAGCCAGGCATCTTCGCGCGCACTGCGTCGCGTGTAGCCTTTGCGCTTCACCAGGCCGATGGTTCCGTCCTTCATTCTGCGGGTAAACGTTTGCATGGGCACCTGAAAGGTCATCACCTCTCCCGGTTTCCAGAAGTGCGAGGCAAAGTCGTGCGAAAACAGCAACGCGTAGTAGCGCCGCTCAGTTGCGAGCGTCTCTACCGCCTGTCGCGCTCCGTGCCACGGCAGCCCAAGTTTGCCGACATACCATCTGCGAAACTCAAATCCGTTATTGCGCGCCTGGCCAACCAACAACAGAAGCAATTCAACCCGTGTCATACAAATCCGTTCAGTCCAAAGGAAGATCCAGCAACTCAGATTTTTCCCGGTATCAAAGGGTATAGCCTATAACCACGCCTGCGTCCAATAGAGAATCGACGATTCTTGGCCTATCATCAGAGAGGGAAACCTGATCGCAAACCCAGGAGGCACTCCCTGGCGTCCGGAGAAGGATCATAAAACGCAGCGGAACCATCTTCAGCCTGATGCTTGCTTTTTTTCTGGCAGGTCCGTCTTCGGCTGACACCTACAACCCTGCTGCGCACACCGACCCCGTCAACCTCACTCCTGAGGTTCGCGAGGCGCACGAGCACTTCTACAACCTTGACTATGATGGAGCGCTTGCCCGCTTCGAGGCCATCCAAAAGGCTAACCCGCAATCCGCCATCGCTACAGGCTATGTTCTGATGACCCTTATCTTCCGTGAACTTTACCGGCAGGACCTTCTGGACACTACCTACTATGCCCATGACTCTTTCCTCACTTCCAAGCGAGCCGTTGCCGTCCCGCAGGGTACGCGGGACCGTATCGAATCGCTGACCAATTCGGCGATCACGCTCTGCGATCAACAGATTAAGGCGAACCCGAGCAACGCCAATGCGTATTTCGCGCGTGGATATGCTCGCGGCATGCACGCCGCTTACATCACGCTCGTTGACCATAGCTGGGTCGCTGCTGCCCGACAGGGCTTAGCCTCTCGCGGTGACAGCGAGTCTGCTCTTAAGATCGATCCCGGCTACGTCGACGCCAAGATGGCAGTCGGTATCCAGCAGTTCGCTGTTGCCAGTCTTCCGCGTTTCATCCGCATGATGGTGGGAATCGCGGGTGTCAGCGGCAACAAGGAAAAAGGCCTCGAACTCCTGCGCGAATCTGCTGCTCACGGAATCGTTACTCCCATCGAATCGCGCACTGCATTATCGCTTTTTCTGCGTCACGACGCTCGTTATTTAGAAGCAATCGCGGTGCAAAAGGATCTCGCGGAGCAATTTCCACACGACTATCTTTTTCGACTTGAGGTTGCCAACCTCACGAAAGACTCCGGAAACGGTCCGGGCGCAATTGCTATTTACCGCGAGATTCTTTCCGATGCGAAAAAGCCCGGTTACTTCGTCGAGCCTCGTCTGCATATGGCATACTGGGGCCTCGCTGATACGCTGCGTGGTCAGAATCTGATCGCGGAAGCAGCGCAGACCTATGTCATGGCTGCTGCACAGCCAACCTGTTCCGATTGGATTCGCCGCCGCGCTCAGCTCAATGCCGGTGAGATGTTCGATCTTCTTGGCAATCGCGCCGAAGCCATTAAGCAGTACCAGCTTGCTTCCGCCGGAGGGGGCGATCAGTCCCAGGCGGACGCTGCGCGCCGCTATCTCAAGACACCATACACCGGCAAGTAATCTCTTCTCGTTCCCTTGACGAACTAGGAGAGCAAGCGTGACAATCTCCTAGACCGTCAAGGAGAACTTCCGAATGCCGAAACAAGTTGACCTCATGCAAGGTACGTTGGACATGCTGATACTCAAAGCCGTCTCGCTCGGCAAGCTTCACGGCTATGGGATTCTCCTGCGCATCCAGCAGATCAGCGGCGAACAACTGATCATTCAGCAGGGCTCGCTTTACCCGGCGCTCTATCGTCTCGAGCATGATGGAGCCATTAAGAGCGAGTGGGGCGAGAGCGAGAACAATCGCCGCGCCAAGTACTACACCCTTACGGCTGCGGGTCGCAAACAACTTACCGCTGAATCTGAAAAGTGGAACCGAATGACAGGGATCATCGGCTCGATCCTGAGGCTGAGTGCATCCAACTGGACCGACGAGGTAACCGAGGTGCATTCATGAACACGCGATCGCGTCTTAAGTCGTGGTTTCGATCCCTCTTCTGCCGTCGCCGGCTCGAACAGAACATGGAAGAGGAGCTCAGCTTCCATCTCGATGCGCGTGTCGCCGATCTGAAGCGCGAAGGCTTGAGCCCGAGCGAAGCAAGACGCAGGGCTCGCATCGAATTTGGCGCTGCGGCGACACATAAAGATGAGATTCGCACCTCGCTCGGTCTGCGCTGGTGGGACGATCTCTGGTGCGATCTTCGTTATGCAGCCCGAATCCTCCGCAGGAGTCCGGGTTTCACTGCAATCGCAGTTGGGTCGCTCGCTCTCGCCATTGGAGCCAACACCACGATCTTCTCGGTCGCGAACGAGATTCTTTATGAGAGGCTCGGTGTTCCGCACCCCGAACAGCTTCGTCTCTTCACCCTCACCGGTGACAAAAACGTAGCCGTTCACGCCTCATGGGGAAGCTGGGATCGCCTTCCCGGTGGGAGAGTCACCTTTAACTCCTTCACCTATCCCATCTATCAGCAACTTAAAAAAGACAATCGCGTCCTCCAGGACATCTTCGCCTTCAAGGACCTTGGCCGCGCCAACGTCACTGTCGACGGCAGCGCTCAGGCCGTCCAGCTCGAACTCGTCTCTGGAAACTTCTACGAGCAGATGCGGGTTGCACCCTCCCTCGGCCGCGCGATCTCACCCGCCGACGATAGCACTCCTGGGGGCGGAGCCGTCGCGGTTATCAGCGATGGATTCTGGCAACGCAGCTTCGGCCGCTCACCAAACGTCATCGGCAAAGTCTTCAACGTCAATACCATTCCCGTGACCATCATCGGAGTCAACCCACGCGGCTTTACAGGAGCCAAGAGCGTTCAGAGCTCGCCCGAAGTATTTATGCCTCTCTCGATGATTTCCTTGCTGCACCCGGACTTCATTGGAGGACCTTTCGTCTCGAACACAAGGATGTTTTGGGTGCAACTCATGGCGCGTACCAAGCCTGAAGTTCCGGTCGCACAGGCCCAGATCGCTCTTAACCTTGTCGTCAGCGCAACCATCCGCGCTACGATGTCATTGAAAAAAGACGACACCATGCCCGAACTCACTCTCGGCGACGGTAGCCGTGGATTAAATTTTGCCGCACGCGAGTTTGCGAAGCCCATCTACGTCCTGCTTGCTCTTGTCGGCTTCGTTCTTCTCCTGGCCTGTGCCAACATCGCAAACTTGATGCTCGCCCGGGCCTCCGCACGTCAGCGCGAGATGAGCGTCCGCCTTGCCCTCGGAGCAGGTCGCTCCAGAATCCTCCGTCAGGTTCTCACGGAAAGCCTCATGATCTCTTTTATGGGTGGGATGGCCGGCCTCTTCTTCTACATCATGGGAAGATCTACGGTGCCTCGTCTCTTCGTCAATGCCTGGGAGCGGCCCGATCTCAACCTCTCCTTTCATTGGCAGGTCTTCGCCTTTACTGCAGTGGTAACCATCCTTACCGGAATCGTCTTCGGCCTTATGCCCGCTTGGTCATCCACCAAGGCTGAAGTAGGAACTGCCCTCAAGGAAGCCGGAAAAACTGCAACCAAGCATCGCAGATCGTGGAGCGGCAAAGCCATCGTCGCCTTCCAGATCGCTCTGTCCACTATGCTCGTCGTCGGTTCCGCACTCTTCATCCGCACGCTCATCAATCTCAACTCAGTCGACCCCGGCTTCCGCGCCGATCATCTTCTTCTCTTCGACATCAACCCGCCAAGCAAGCAATATCCTGCACCTAAAGACGTCGCCCTACACGTCCGGCTCGAGGAGGCCCTGCGCACCGTCCCAGGCGTCCAGTCCGTCACCGTCACCGATAATCCCCTGATCGCCAACGACGGGTCGAATTCTGATTTCATCATCGAGGGTGCTCCCAAAGTCGAGCACAAGCGCGGAGACAACAGTGGATATGCGGACCTCGCCGACGTCGGTCGCGACTTCGTCTCCGTCATGGGAATCCCGGTGATTGCAGGTCGGGGATTTACGCCCCAGGATGCGAATTCACCTCAGCAAGTCGCTGTCGTCAATCAGGCGCTCGTCCGTCAATTCTTCCCTCACGATGATCCCATCGGTAAGCGCTTCTCTCTCGACGACCGGACCGAGAAGCAGGAGTGGATTCAGATCATCGGCGTTGTCGCCGACACCCGTTACTCCAACCTCAAGGATGAGCCACCTGCTGTGCACTTCGATCTTTATAACCAACACAAGGAAATGGGGGGCGCCACCTACACGGTTCGCACTGAGATGCCACCCGAAGCCATCGCACCCTCGCTCCGTGCAGCCGTCCAGAAAATCGATCGCGACCTGCCGCTAATGGACATCCGCACCCAGCAACAGCAGATCGACGCCACCACTCAGCAGGAGCACGTCTTCGCCTCGCTCACTGCTGGGTTCGGGTTTCTCGCGCTGGCTCTTTCGTGCGTGGGAATTTACGGCATCATGGCTTACACCGTATCTCAGCGCACCAATGAGATAGGTATTCGCCTTGCACTCGGCGCCGAACGTCAGCAGGTCCGTGGGATGGTTTTAAAGGAAGCAGGTTGGCTCGCTATTCTCGGCGTTCTTGCAGGCCTTGCCGCGGCACTAGGACTCGCGCAACTCGTGAAGACAATGCTCTACGGTTTGAAGCCTGCCGATCCAGCATCGTTCGCTGCGGCCGGATGTCTTTTGCTTACCGTGGCGATCGTCGCCGCGTGGATTCCCGCACTACGAGCCTCAAGAGTCGAGCCGATGGAAGCTCTACGGCACGAATAGTGTGTGCCTTGCGGGCAAGGGAAGTCCCACTGCCCGCAAGGATTGATCTTCCTAATCCGCAAGCTGGTAGTTGACGGTGATTGTTGTCTTGACCGAGGTTGGCTCGCCATTCAACAGAAACGGCTTCCATCGCCATTCACGAACCGCATCCATCGCACTCTGGTCGTAGTCGGCGCGCAGGCTCTTCTTGACGAGAAGCTTCACTGGAATTCCTTCCTTGCTGATTATCGCTAACAGAATAACCGGCCCATTTACCGTATCCTTGTTTGCCTTTGCCTCGGCCGGATACACCGGATCTTTCTTATAGATAAGATTGCCTTGCATAATATTTGCTGAGACCGACAACGCCGTCGGGCTCTTGTCCTGATCCGTCTGGCCCGAGACTTCCATCCGCAATGCGAGCGCGGAGACGCAGGTCGCCGCCCCAATTGCCACGCATGCCGCCACGATCGCAACTCGCCACAAACCTCGCACCTCTTTCTCTCGCTTCGTCAGATTCATAATTCTCCTCTCAAAGATGTTGGCATCGAAGATTCCGATGGCGTGAAGGATCCTGGCGGGGGGACGATCCGACAGAATCGCCGCCAGCCGCAACAACGACCGTACGTATCTCTCTCTCCCTGCAAGTGCCTCCGCAGCCATCCGGTCGCACACCATCTCGCGGCTCTCCGCCACGCGCGATCGAGTCGTCCAAAGCGAAGGGTGGTACGCTACCGCTACCGACAACGCCTCATACAACACGTTCTTCGCAAAGTCCCGCCGCTGCATGTGCGCAAGCTCGTGCGCCAGCACAGCCTCCAGCTCGCTCTCTTCTACCCCTTCCAGAAAACCGTCAGGCACCAACAGAAGCTGTCGTGTCACGCCCACCGTTACCGGGCCCGAGATCATCTGCGACACACCAATCGTCTCCGAGTCCACGCTTCGAGCAGGTGCAAGCGACTTATTCAAACGTTCCCACAGCCGCGCAAACTCGCCGCTTAATTTCACCGGTTTCGCTGTTCGCCGCATCGCAACCGTTTTCCACACTCCCCACATCAGTCGTGCAGCAAAGTAAAACAGACACCCCGCATAGAGAACGACGACGACTTTCAGCACCGGCGGCGCCAGCCCGAGTACCCCGACATTCGAAGCTGTACCGACTCCGAAAGAAACATGGGCATAACCGCCGGCAACAGAGCCTCCCCATTTCCATGGCAACAGCCTTCTCACCACAACCAACAGTTGAGAAAAATCAAAACGAAATGCGGGCAGCACCGCCTCAAGCACCAGCGCTGAAACCCAAATGCGGTGTTCCACACGTACGCTGAAGGTTCTAACCATACGTGCCGCCAGCCACGCGGCTGCAAACACCAACGGAACCCGCCACAGCGAATTCAAAAGGTATTCGGAGACCCACAACTCGAGCCCGCTCATTCGAAGCCGCCTTCCTCTTCCAATCGTTTGCTCAACTCCGCGACTTTTTTCGCGTCGATCTGGCGATTTTTTATCAGGCTCATCACCAGCGCTTCGCTTGATCCGCGAAACATACGGTCGATCAGGTCACTGACCGCGTGGTTCGATGCCTTTGCCTCAGACACAATCGCGCTATATTCATAGGCTTGTCCACGCAGCTTACGTCGTAGCTTGCCTTTCCTTGTGAGAATGTTCAGCATCGTTTGCACGGTTGTGTACGCAAGCTGGTGCTCCAAACCCTCCCGCACTCCACTCACGCCACTCGGCCCCAGCTTCCAGATCACTTGCATGATCTGCAGCTCAAGCTCGGTCAGCTTTTCTTTCTCGGGCTTTCCCATCCAATGCCTCCTAATTTGTTAGGAGGGTAAGCCGCAATGCCATTTGCTGTCAACTAAAAGTTTAGGACCCTTGCATAGTAAATATTTAATGTTTTCGTCGAGTTGAACTAAACCTATGAATCTTCCGTTCTTATCTGTGGCAAAATAGAATCTTCCGGAGACTCAAAATGTTCTGTTCCCAGTGCGGCAAGCAAATTGATCCTTCCTCCCGTTTCTGTGCAGTTTGTGGTGCCACCATCTCCGCGGCTGCTCCTCCGCCTTCGGGCAGCTATCCGGCGACTGGCCAGCTTACCCGGTCGCGCACCAATCGCGTTATCGCAGGAGTCTGCGCGGGATTCGCGCTTCATTATGGCTGGGATGTCACCCTCGTCCGCGTTCTCACCGCACTCTTCTGTCTCTTCACCGGTGTCGGCGCCATCGCATATCTTGTCGCGTGGGTCGTCATTCCTGAAGCGCCGTACGCACTGCCGGTTAAGAGTGTCTAGTTGCGAAAAAAGATTCCAACTCAGGACAGCGCTCGTCCCTTCACCTACCGCAACCGACTTCTGCACTGCGACCAAGCCAGCCTTACCGAGCTCGCCGATAAATTCGGCACGCCACTTTATGTCTATTCTTCAGAGCAGATCATCCAGCGCCTTCAACTCTTCGAGGATTCCTTCGCCACTCGACCACACACGATCTGCTATGCGGTGAAAGCGAACTCTTCGCTCGCGATCCTTCGTTTATTAGCAGAAAAGGGGGCTGGCTTCGACATCGTCTCCGGGGGCGAACTGGAGCGTGTCCGCAAAGCCTACAAGCCTGCTCTCAAAAAAGTAGTCTTCTCTGGAGTAGGCAAACAGATCTGGGAGATCGACGCCGCGCTTCAGGCCAACATTCTCCTCTTCAACGTCGAGTCCGAAGCGGAACTTCATCTGCTTGCAGCGCGTGCCGAAGCTCTCGGCAAGATCGCTCGCTTCGCTCTCCGCGTCAATCCTGACGTCTTCGCCGAAACTCATCCTTACATCTCCACCGGTCTCAGCGAGCACAAGTTCGGCATCGACATCAATACTGCTCGTGCGATTTATCGTGCAGCGAAAAAGTCCAAACGGCTCGACCCTGCCGGAGTTTCCGTGCACATCGGTTCGCAGATTCGCAAAGTCGATCCCTTCGCCGCCGCACTGGCCCGAGTTACTTCGCTTATCGCTGATCTCCGTCGCGACGGACACAACATTCGCTACGTTGACGCCGGGGGTGGCCTTGGCATCGACTATGGGACTCACGCCTTCGACCCGGCTAAGCAGGTTGAAAAGTATGCTGCCGCTCTCACGGAAGGACTCGGGTCTGAGCCCGCGCATCTTTTGCTGGAACCTGGCCGCTTCATCGTCGCGCAGGCAGGGGCGCTGCTCACCCGTGTCCTCTACGTCAAGAAAAATGGCAGCAAGACCTTCGTCATCACCGATGCAGCGATGAACGACCTGATCCGCCCGGCGCTTTACCACGCCCACCACGAGATCATCCCAGTAAAACAACCCGCAAAGTCTAAGGCGAAGGGGCTGGTGGTCGACGTGGTAGGCCCGGTTTGCGAATCCGGGGATTTCTTCGCGCGCGACCGTGCTCTCCCGCAAGTCAAACCCGGGGACCTGGTCGTGCTTCTCGACGCTGGAGCCTACGGAATGTCGCAGACTTCGAACTACAACTCCCGCACCCGCCCCGCCGAAATTCTGATCGAAGGTTCCAAAGCCCACATGATCCGCCGCCGCGAGACCATGCGCGATTTATTCGGTCCCGAGATTCCGATCCGGTAGTACGGTAACTGAGATCACTGCGAATCCGCAGTTTTTCCCCACCGCTTGCGAGCAATGCGACCTCGCCCCGAACGGACGGTATTCACAATGTACCTCTACCGGTGGACAAGGTCGGCGCGCTAGGGGTCCACGGGAAGGCCAAGAACAATATGGAACCATTCCCCCGATCGGGGCTCTCCACTTCTGCAGTAGAAGAGGTCGCCATTTGCATCAACGAAGAACTCGCCAGCCTGGTGAGTTCCGGTTCTTGGTGGTCCGATTGTTGCCGCGGGCTGCAATCGCAGGGGCGCTCGCGCCCCCCTGAAATATCCACCATAGCCGACATCGGAGAATCCGCTAATACCTGCTCCGAGAGGCGACTGAGATCTTCCGCTGACGCCAAACGTCTCTCTGGTTGTATCGGTGTGGTCCCCAAAGACACCGCTCTTCCGGTCGGCACTTGATGTCCCCACTATTCCATCGTTGCCACTACTACTACCCTGTACGCCGACACCCGATTTAGACTCCCCGCTTACACCAGTACCCGAGCCGCTAAGCCCCGAAACTCCATCTTCGGTATCGCTGATGCCGAGAACTCCTTGCTGACTGATAGACACCCCTTTAACGCCGATACCGACGATTGAATCTCCGAAAACGCCTATCACTTCAGTGCTTGTTCCCTCAACTCCAAGGCCCGTTCCATGCACGCCAATCTCATTTCCCGTGGCAGCAACGCCCTTCGTGATTCCGGTTCCATCACCGCCAGTGCGAAATCCGACATCGGTTGGACCATTGGCTGTGTAGTCCTGCGCATCATTGTGATCGGACATATTCTTTCTCCTAAACATTTCTTAGTTGGTAGTTCGTAGTCGCGCTGGACAGTCTCCCGCTTCCCAGATGCCCGAATGTTGATCGATTGTTTGGGAGCATGGCCGAAGGACGCAGACGGTCTCGAATCCCTCTGCAATTTGTTGGATGGCCCGTGACCGGGACGATAGCAGAAGCAGGTGTCAGGCGCAACGCACGTGACCTGACATAGCACAGCCTCAAACGAGGTATCGGAACGGACAGGGAAGAGCGCATCGCCTCACGCGGTTCAGCAGCTGGACTCACAGTCTGAACCTATCCATCGTGTTTCGAGGACTTTGCGCACATTGACGGGGGGCGGGAGGTGCTGGAGTTGACGAGCGAATCCTCAGTCAACCATGCTAAAATCGCAGGGTTGCGCACAGCCACACCGTAAAAATTTGCACAGAGGTAATAATGTCCGGCCATTCAAAATGGGCAACAATTAAGCACAAAAAAGGCGCACTCGACGCCAAGCGCGGCAAGATCTTCACCCGCCTGATCAAGGAAATCACGATAGCTGCCAAGCAGGGCGGGGGAGACCCCGACGGCAATCCGCGCCTTCGTGGCGCCATCGCTGCAGCTAAGGCGGAAAACATGCCCGCCGACAATATTAAGCGCGCCATCCAGCGCGGTACCGGCGAACTCGAAGGTGTCTCCTATGAGGAGATCACTTACGAGGGATATGGCCCCGGCGGCGTCGCCATCATTGTGGAAGTGCTGACCGATAACAAAAATCGCGCTGTGAGCGAAATTCGTCACGCCTTCTCGAAAAACGGCGGCAATCTCGGAGCCGAAGGCGCGGTCGCCTGGATGTTCACCAAGAAAGGTGTCATTACGATTGCCAAGTCTGCGGCAAGTGAAGACAAGCTTACTGAGATTGTTCTCGATGCCGGTGCCGAAGACCTCTCGGATGAAGGCGATAACTGGGAGGTCCTGACCGATCCGAAGGACTTTGAAGCTGTCACCGAAGCCGTCAAGGCCGCAAAGATCACTCCCGAGACCGCCGAGATCACCAAGATTGCCTCGACCTACACCAAGCTAGAAGGCACTCAGGCCAGTGCGATGATCCGTCTCCTTGAAGCCATCGAAGACCTTGACGACACGCAAAATGTCTACTCGAACTTCGATTTCGATGAAGCCACGGTAGCCGCACAGTAATCCAAACAACAGCTGCATTGAACACGGGCCGCCGTTCACCGGCGGCCTTGTTCTGCCAATCCAGACGGAGAGATCGAGTGCCCCAGACAACACGAAGCATCGGAACCAGAACCATTTGGCTCCTTGTCCTCATACTCTCCAGTCTTCCATTCGCGCACAGCCAGGCGACCGTCAGCAGCGATGCCAATCCCATGCAGGGAGACTCCCCACGACCGCTTGAAATAGGCGCGATCGTTCAAGGCGGCTTCGGCGTCACGGAGAACCGCGACGATTTCAAGTTCATGATGGCGGGCGTGCATGCTGGAAAAGTCTTGTTCGATATGCCCGGTCACGGCGTGTTTCGCGGCAACTTTGAATACGCAGGTGAGATTTTTCCCTTTTGGCAGTCCTACACACCAACGTTCGAGCGCCCGTTCTGCACCAATCCGCCTGGCACTCCGCCACAGTGCACCTCGTTTTATCCCGTGGGCGGCACTTTCACCGGTATTACGATTACTCCGATCATTCTTCGGTGGAACTTTGCGGGCACCCGGCACTTCTCCTACTGGGGTCAAGCTGCAGGCGGCCTGCTCTGGACAAATCACAAGTACCCGGCCTTCGGTGGGCCTCCCTACAACTCCCAAAACGACGGCCCCAACGCAGATGCCAGCGTCTGGAACTTTACACCTCAGGGCGGTATCGGGGTCCACTATTTTGTACGTCCTCGCCGCTCCATCGACTTCGGCGCAAACGCAGTACATATTTCTTCGGCCTCCCTTGGAGACCGTAACCCCGGTGTCAACGCGAGCGTACAATTCTCCCTCGGATACACATGGTGGAAATAAAACGCTTTTAGACTAGACCTTAGCTGCCGTAAGAATGAATTCTGAAGCCATCATCGAATGCGTGCCAAATTTTTCTGAAGGCACCGACGTCGACAAAGTCCGCAAGATCGTAGCCTCCATGCAGGTTGAGGGCGTTCATCTGCTGGACTGGTCGCTGGACACAGCGCACAATCGCTCCGTCGTCACCATCGCAGGAACACCCAGCGGCATTGTGGAAGCTGCAGCCTGCGCCGCCGGTAAAGCCGCGGAACTCATCGACCTCACTAAGCAGAGTGGCGTCCACCCACGCATCGGCGCCGCTGACGTGATCCCGTTCATTCCTGTCAGTGGAGCGTCCCTCGCCGAGTGCGCCGTCCTCGCGCGGCAAGCCGGCCTGCTTATCTGGCGCCGCTACGGTGTTCCTGTGTATTTTTATGGAGCTGCCGCGGCACGTCCCGACCGCGTTCAACTTGAAGACGTACGCAAAGGACAGTTCGAAGGTCTCCGCGACGCCACGCGCCGAGATGCTTCACGTCGGCCCGATGTCGGTGGCCCAGAGCTCCACGAAACCGCTGGCGCCAGCGCTGTGGGTGCCCGCAGCTTTCTCATCGCCTACAACGTTCACCTCAAAGGTTCGGACATCACCGCAGCTCGAGCCATTGCTCGTGACATCCGCGCGGCCAACGGAGGACTCCACGGTGTCAAAGCGATCGGGGTCTTTGCCAACGGCCGCGCTCAGGTGAGCATGAACGTCACCGATTTCACCGTGACGCCCATGCGCCACGTCCACGCCACGCTTCATCACCTCGCCCAGCGCCACGGAGTCTTGATTGACGACGCCGAGCTCATCGGCCTGATTCCCGAAGCCGCCTATGAGCCGGATTCGGAATGGGTTCGTCAAATAACAGGATTCGATCCCGACCGCAAAGTTCTCGAACGCAGACTCAACGCACCGATCGCGTGGCCGGAGAGCTAGATTGAAGCAAGCAGTTACCACAAAAGTAGCATTCTAAAAGTGAACACCTCCCCTTCTGGCCTTGCAAACCGTCTTATATTCACGAAACAATGGTGTAGTGACGCTACACCGGAAGTAGCTCAAGGAGCATCGGCAACAATGAAGAAACTCTCGTACATCCTCCCAACTGCGGCCGTCGCAATTGCGACCATTATGGCCCCCTCATTCGCCTCCGCGGCACAGCTTTCGAGCGATGCAAAAGCAGCGATTCCTAAAGACATTCAGCAGCTTATTGTGGTCGACTATCACGCGATGCAGAACTCGCCCGCAGCGATGGAACTCAAAGACCGGGTCCTTCCGCCTGAACTCAAGCGCCTCGAGACTGCTCTTAAGAGCTCCGGCCTTAAGGTTGACCAGGACGCTGACGTTCTCGCCTTTGCGGCCTTTCGCGATCAGAAGGGGGAGGGAACTCGCATCGTCGGCATCGCGCAGGGCCAGTTCCACACCCGCGAGATCATGGCCAACTTTACCAAAAACAAGACGAAGCCTGACGTTCTCCGCAATACCAGCATCTATCCCATGGGCTCGAATGGCATGAGCGTCGTCTTTCTCAACCAGACCACGATGGTCTTCGGTGACAAGTCCGCCGTCAAGGAAGCGATCGATGCACGTGACGGCATGACCCAGGATTTTCTCTCCAATAGCGATATGGTCAACGAGATGGCCGCAGTCGATACCAAGGCCGTATGGAGCTTACTCGACGCGAAGGGCACTCAGACCATGATGAAGAGTGTTCTCGGCGACGCCGCGCAGCTCGCGGATTATGACACGGTCAAGAATCGCATGAAGAGCAGCCGCTACACGATGGACTTCCAGAATGGTGTTAAGTTCGATATGGCGGTGGTTATGTCCGACACACTCACCGCTGCCACTGCAGCGACGCTGATGAAGGGTGTTTCGATCATGCGCAAGACGGCTGGCTCGCCACTCGAAAAGACAGCGCTCGACTCGACCACCATCGACTCTAACTCCGGGACTCTGACTGTCTCCTACTCCTCATCGGACAGCCAGTTCGCCAGCCTTCTTACCTCTCCGCTCTTCCAGTCCGTCGTGAAATAAAGCGAGCGCAAGCGGCAACGCAATCTGCAGGACCCAATGCCCGATCTTCGCTTTCTTTGCGAAGATCGGGCTTCTCTTTGCGAACCAATTGAGCGGTCCTGTCCCGTAATTCAAGTGAAATTCAAGCAGCGTAAACTCTCACGTTGCTTCAAGGCGGAATTACGGTACACTGCGACTCACACCCCACATCAAGGAGTTCCAACTTGGGCTTTGCCTTTCGGTGTCCCTCACTGTTGACAGTCCCGGTTTTTGCATCGCTGCTTATTCTTGCCAATTCCAGTTCTGCACAGGAACCGGCACCGAGAGCCACTCCTCCCGCTGCCCCTCCAGCTACGGCTGCAGCAGCAAGCCCCTCGCCACCGAGCGACAACTCCGACATCGTGTTGAAACGCATAGACGATCTGCTCTGGTACCAGAGGGTAGGAGATATTGCCGACATCGACAAGTCAGAATACACCGGTCCACCGAATGATCACATCAAGAACAAGAAGGCTCCGGGCGCGACCAACCCCATCCTGCTCCACGCCTATACCTTCATTCCGAAGAAACTCGACCGCAGCCACAAACAACCTCTGATCGTTTTTGTCCATCAGGGTGTCCACGCGTCGCTCGACACTAGTATTGACGCGCATTTGATTCGCGAACTGCTCGAGCAAGGTTATCCCATCGTTGCGACTGACTATCGAGGCAGCACCGGTTACGGCCGCGGCTTTTACGAGGCAATCGACTATGGCGGACACGAGATCGACGATGTCTATCTCGGCATGAAGTGGATGCTCGACCGCTACAGCTTTCTTGACCCCAAGCGGGTGGGCATCGTGGGCTGGAGTCATGGCGGCCTGATCACTCTGATGAACATCTTCTCTCATCCTCATGACTATGCCGCAGCCTACGCAGGCGTTCCGGTCAGTGATCTGGTTGCGCGCATGGGTTATGAGAGTGAAGGCTACCGTCAGCTCTACTCCGCGCCTTATCATCTCGGCGAATCGGTTCGCGACGACATCGCAGAATACCGCAAACGGTCCCCGGTGAACCACGCGAAGGAGCTCGACACACCCTTACTGATTCATACGAACACGAATGATGAGGACGTTAATTACCTCGAAGTGGAACACCTTATCCAGGCTCTGAAATTCGAAGGCAAACAGTTCGAGTACAAGGTCTACGAAAATGCACCCGGCGGTCACTACTTCAACCGCATGGACACGCCACTGGCGATCCAATCCCGTAATGAGGTTTACACGTTCCTCGCGAAGTATCTGCACCCGGATAGCTTGAAGCCCTGACGCGATCTTTTCTCGCTTGCCTCGAGCGAGATTGCTGTACACTGCGACACACTCACAAGACATTGTTTGCTTCGCTTAGCTACTCTTCGTCGCTCACCTTCCATTAAGGAGCCCCTCATGAGTATTCGAAAGTATTGGTTTATCTTTGGGCTATTAGTCGCACTTTCTATTCATGTTTTTGGCCAGACCGCGCAGGTCACCGCCGTCGAGAACACTCAGCTGAAACAGCAGATATTGAAAGAGGTCGACGGCAACGCCAAGCTAGTGCAGGTTATGGTCGACACCATGTACAGCTTTGGCGAGCTTGGATTCCAGGAGTTCGAAACCTCGAAGTATCTGACGGACCTGCTGGAGAAGAACGGGTTCAAGGTCGAGCACGGGATCGCCGGGATCCCGACGGCGTGGATGGCAACGTGGGGAAGTGGCGGGCCGGTCATTGCTCTCGGTTCGGACATCGATTGCATCCCGCAGGCATCACAGAAGCCCGGCGTGGCATATCACGACCCGATTATTCCCGGCGCACCCGGTCATGGGGAAGGCCATAACTCTGGCCAGGCTGTGAACATCGTCGCCGCACTCGCAGTGAAAGATGTGATGACCAAGAATCATCTCTCTGGAACGATCAAGATCTGGCCCGGAGTCGCCGAGGAGCTGCTTGGCAGCAAGGCCTACTACATTCGTGATGGCTACTTCAAGGGTATCGACGCCGTCTTGTTCGCGCACGTCGGCGACAATCTCGGAGCCTCCTATGGCGGCTACTCCACCAGCGGTCTCGTCTCTGTTCAGTACAACTTTCATGGCGAGAGTGCCCACTCTGCAGCTGCTCCCTGGCGCGGGCGGAGCGCACTCGATGCCGTGGAGCTAATGGACGTGGGCTGGAACTTCCGCCGCGAACATCTTCGTCTCCAGCAGCGCTCGCACTATGTTATTCCCAACGGCGGCGACCAGCCGAACGTCGTGCCGCAAAATGCATCCGTCTGGTACTACTTCCGCGAAACCGACTACCCGCATATCAAAGAGCTTTGGGAGATCGGTGACAACATGGCAAACGGCGCGGCGCTGATGACTAACACGAAGTGGGACTCCACGCTCGTCGGCACAGCATGGCCGGGCCATTTCAACAAACCCATCGCTGAAGAAGTTACCGAAAACGCAAAGCTGATCGGCTTACCAAAATGGTCGGATGACGACCAAGCCCTCGCCAAAGCGTTACAACATGAACTGAAAGTCCCGGAAAAAGGCTTGGCCGAGAAACTCGACGAGTTGAAAACTCCAAACGATCCGGAAAAATATTACGGCGGCGGTTCAGATGACATCGGCGATATCTCGTGGAACGTTCCGACGATCGTTCTTCGTTATCCCTCGAACATTCCTAACCTCCCAGGACATAACTGGGCCAACGGCATTGCCATGGCCACACCGATCGCCCATAAAGGCGCAATTGCCGGCGCAAAGGTTCAGGCACTCACTCTCTTCGATTTGATAGTCAAGCCAGAGTTACTCGCCAGCGCGAAAGCTTACTTTACTGATGTGCAGACGAAGGAAGTGAAGTATCAACCGTTCCTTCGCTCCACGGACAAGCCGTCGATCTGGCTGAACAAAGCGACGATGGAGAAGTATCGCGCCGAGATGAAGAAGTATTACTACGACGCAGCGAAGTACCCGACCTATCTCGAGCAATTGGGTATCAAGTATCCGACCATTCGGACAAGCTCAACCCCAGCCGCTCCTAGAACAACAGGTGAAGCTGAGGACGATGGTTCCGTCCAGTAACTTCGTTTCTATCCATAGGATCATTCAAAGAAATGTGAAGGGGAAGTGCAACTTCAGAATGCCAGCACAACCCCAAACACGTTTCCCTGAAAGGAATAGTTGCGGCTGAACTTAGTTCCGAATCGCGGTTGGTACCCCTCAAGACCCTCGCGGGTGACGGCGGGCACTGAGATCAGACAAGAAGACTCATGGGAGGCCAGCTTGCTCTTCCATCCCCCTGCGATCATGTTGCACAGCTCGCCCACAGCATCAGCCACCATCGGATCGCAAGGTTCGGATGGGGTGCCGAGCAAAGCTTCAGCTGTCACCGACGCCGTGGCCGGGCTAGCATAGAGAAGACACTCGCCGTCGACTGCACCGGTAAATTGAATTCGCGCCACGATCCTGCCTTCAACCGTGTCGACCTCGCCCTCCATTGGATTGCAGCTTCGCTCCAACATCGTCTCAAAGACCTCCGAGACGGCAGAATCAAGCCGGGTCACTGCCTCACTGTGCATCTGTGTCACTCTGGCCCCTCTTTCATTTCAAAGAAATAAGAATTCGGAAACTGCAGCCGCGAACCGTTACGCCACGCGGAGCAAGGGAAGCACACGCGCCTTTACCTGCTCCGCGGTAAACGGTTTGCAAATGTAGCTCTGCGCGCCAGCAGCAATCGCGCGCAACACAAACGTCTCATTGTTCTCCGTCGTAATCATCACAACAGGAACGCCCACAGCAAGATTCTCTTTCCGCAGCGTCTCCACGAACTGCAGTCCGTCCATCACTGGCATATTGATATCGCTCATAATTAGCGACACCGGTGCAGAAGCACTCTGCCGCAACGCCTGCAATCCCTCCTCGCCGTTCGAAGCCTGCAACACTTCGGTGAGTTCCAGACCAGCCTGACTCAGAGCCCGTTCAATTACTTTCCTCATCACCGCCGAATCATCTACTATGAGAGCTCGCAACCAATCCTCCTCCACCGCGCATCGGGTCTGAACTCACTATCGGCAAACGGAGCCGCAACTTGAGAGGCTGCCTTAACATCTTCTAACTTGCGCTGCGCTGGCTTCGGCCACTCAACTGCATATGCCTGTGGCATGGACAGCGGACTCTACGCAGCATATACAGGTCTTCTCGCGCGTACTCAGGCGCTCGACACCGCCGCCAACAACCTTGCTAACGCAGGTACGACCGGCTTTCGGGCCCATCGTGACTATTTCAGTGGAGTACTCGCGGGGAGCTTCGACCAGGACCCTGAAACCGCCTCTCAGGTAGGCCAATCCGTCAACGGCTTCGGCGTCCTCGGCGGTAACCGCATCGACCTCGGCCAGGGAGAGTTGAAGTCCACCGGCAACCCTCTCGATCTCGCCCTTCAAGGCCAGGGCTTCTTCGCCATCCAGACCAAAAATGGTATCCGCTACACACGTGATGGTGCCTTCTCCCGCTCGCCCACTGGCGTACTCCAGACCGCCCAAGGCGAGCCGGTGCTCAATACCAACGCGAAGCCGCTCACCATTCCCACCGGTACCGTTTACGTCGCGCCAGACGGCACCATCTCCGTCTCCACGCCCGATGGCAGCGCTGTTGTTGGCCAAGTGGGTGCCTTTGACTTCGCCGACAAAAACTCTCTGATCGCCGAAGGATCGAATCGCTTCTCTGCTGATGGAGCTAAGCCGGTACCGGCAGCAGCGTTAGTAGAACAAGGTTCGGTTGAAGGAGCGAATGAAGATGCAATCACCGGAACAATGCAGTTAGTCCTCGTGCAGCGACAGGCCGAGATGATGCAGAAGGCGCTTAGTGTCTTTAATAATGACTTCGACAAGACCGCATCCGAGGATCTTCCAAGAGTCTGATCAACGAGCACTTTGAACCTTCAACCGCAGAGGAGCAAGAGATGATTCGAGCGTTATACACAGCAGCAAGCGGCATGAGCGCCCAGCAAACGAACCTGGACACAATAGCGAACAATCTCGCGAATTCTGCGACGACGGGGTTTCATCAGCGCCAAGTGCAGTTTGAGGACATGATTTATCAGAACCTGATTACTCCCGGATCGGCTCAGACACAACAAACGCTTTCCGCTGGCCTGCAGGTTGGTCTAGGGACGAAGTCGGCAACCAGCGAAGTCATCATGACTCAGGGAAACTTCAATCAGACGAACGGCCCTCTTGATTTGGCGATTCAAGGCGCAGGCTTCTTCCAGATATCGCGGCCCGATGGGACCATCGCGTACACCAGGGCAGGGAACTTCCATCCGAACAATCAGGGAACACTCGTGACTTCGGATGGCGATACGGTTCTTCCTGCAATTACGATCCCCTCAAACGCAACCAACATCGCGATCTCTCAGTATGGAATTGTCTCAGCGACTCTTCCAGGGCAGACGAACGCTGCGCAGCTAGGCACGATCCAGTTGGCAACATTTGCAAATCCGGGAGGTCTGAACTCCATCGGAGCAAACCTCTTTCAGCAAACAGAGGCGTCCGGCAATCCCATTACCGATGCTCCAGGAGGATCGACCGGAATGGGAACCCTGCAGCAGGGATATCTGGAGAATTCGAACGTCGACGTCGTCGCAGAGTTCGTCCAGATGATTACCGCGCAACGCGCCTATGAGAGCAACTCCAAGGTTATCCACGTTGCCGATGACATGTATTCCCAGATCAACGGACTGATCCGGTAATCATGCTGAATCTTATTCAACTGAGGTATAGGCGTATTGAACTTGTCGTCGCAGCCTTTATGCTGACCGGTACCGCGAGCGCAAATTGCTATAGCACTCCGGACTCTGCAATCGCTACATTGACTACACCATCTTCAGCTGGTGAGACACCGAGTCAGGCAGGCTATCGAATAGCAAGGATACAGACAGACTCTATTCTCGGACTGCAATGGGTAAGCCTCTCCAACTGCAGTCATCCTGAATGGCCTCCAATTACTCTGTCGGTACCTGCCGGAACTTCGATTCATCCAAAAAATAGCGGCCCTTCTATCAAGGGCACAGAGTCCTTGTCGATAGTGCACGCCGGAGATATCGTGCATCTCTGGAAAGACGAGGGAACGCTAAGAATCGAGGTCGGAGGAGTCTCACTTGAGAGCGGTGGAGTCGGAAAGAAGATACGAGTACGTCTCTTACATGGAAGCAATGAAGAAGAGGTTACCTCGAAGGTGCTCTTCGGTGTTATTCGAGGGCCTTCGAATGTGGAGATGCAACAGTGAACAACGTGAGCCAACCCATCGTGACAAAGCCATCCTTCGAAAATCGTGTTTTGCGAAATAGACCTTTTTTTTATCTGATTGCGATTGCGTTGCTTCCGCTGGCGACAGATCCTTTGGTTGTGGCGCAGATCGACAAGCTCCATAAGGCAGCAGAGCCCAAGCCAAATGTGGCGGCGGCCTCTCTGGCATCGTATTTGGAGCGAGTGCGAACGGATAACTCGAGCATTCAGGCAGCTCCGGGCGCAATCTGGACTGACAGCGGTAGGCTCACTCGGATGGTGACGGATGTTCGTGCGATGCGACCGCATGATCTGATCTCAGTCGTTGTCTCGGAGAACCTTGCTGCTTCTACCGATGGTACGGTCAAAAATTCCAGGGCTTCCAATGCCAGTTCATCCGTTTCGGCTCTGTTTGGAGCATTACATCCGGGTAATGCCTTACAAAATCTTGTTAATCAAACATCCTCTGCCGGGCTTAGCGCGCAAGGCACGAGCGCGACCAACTCCAGCTTAAGCACGACCTTCGGAGGACAGGTCATTGAAGTTCTACCAAATGGAATGCTCGTGATTGAAGCCGCGCGTCAGGTTGAGTTCAGTCAGCAGACACAGACAATTGTTCTTCGCGGGCTGGTAAGGCCGGAAGATATCTCGCAACAGAACCAGGTTCTCTCTACAGCCATTTCAAGCCTCGAGTTGGAGGTACGTGGGAAGGGAATTATCAATGACTACACGCATCGCCAGAATGCGCTGGTTCGACTTCTGCAAAAAGTGTTGATCTTCTAAGGTGGGTCCAATGGCATCAAAAGCAAAAACAACAAAAAGACAAGGACTTATAGCTTTGATTAAGGTCCGTCTCTTCATTACTTACATCTTCTTGTTTTCCTTCGTCACCAGCGTCTTTGCGTTAGAGACTACAGGAACGCTGAGAGAAGCGCGGGTGAAGGACATCTCTTCCATTGAAGGCATTCGAGATAATCAACTGGTAGGGTACGGCATCGTTGTTGGTTTACAGGGGACCGGCGATAGCCAGCAGACCAGCTTCCCACTGCAGACACTGGCATCAACGCTGCTCAGAATGGGAGTGAGCGTGCCGGCGTCTTCCATTCGAGTTCAGAATCTTGCCGCGGTGTTTGTATCAGCTACACTGCCGCCGTTTGCCCGATCGGGAACGAAGCTGGATATTACAGTGTCCTCCGCCGGAGATGCGCGAAGCCTTGAAGGCGGTTTGCTGTTAATGACACCGCTGTATGGAGCCGACGGCAAGATCTACGCCCAGGCTCAGGGTTCTCTCGTCGTTGGCGGTTATTCAGTAACCGCCAATAATAATGTGAAACAGGTCAACCATCCCAATACCGCTACAGTCCCATTTGGAGCGATCGTGGAGCGCGGAGTTCCATTGGATCTGGAAGGGAAGAGCCAGTTCTCGCTCCTGTTGAATGATGCTGACTTTCGCGGCGCGGAGGCGATGGCTTCGGCGATCAATCAATCGCTGAAGCGGCCTGCAGCTCATGCTGTCGATAGTCGCCGGGTCGAGTTGGCAGTCAATCACGGCGAGGATATTCCGGCGCTTTTGGCGCAGGTGGAGTCGATTGAGGTACCGGTTTTTCCGAGAGCGAAGGTCATTGTCAATGAGCGCACTGGAACAGTCGTGATTGGAGGAACGGTTGTGTTGCAGCCGGTCTCGATCCTGCACGGAGGACTTTCGGTTAATGTAGTCAGCGAGTTTCAGGTGTCGCAGCCGAATCCATTCTCGTCGACCGGGACGACACAGGTGGTACAGCAGACTCGGATTGAAGCGACAGATAAGCCGGTCAATCGAATTGAGTTGAAACAAGGCGCGACGGTGGATGACCTGGTTCGCAGCCTGCAAACGATAGGAGCGTCGGCGCGGGATGTTATATCGATTCTTCAGGCGATGAAATCCGCCGGTGCGCTCGAAGCGGAGATAGAGGTTTTATGAAGATTGAGGCGGATGTTTCAAGTCAGCCAGTGGAGTCCCTCGACGGTCAAAGGAAAGCGAAGTTGGTGGATGCGGCTCAGCAGTTTGAGGCTTCGCTGCTTCAGGAGCTTCTGAAGCCCTTGCAGCATAGCCGTGGGTGGGGAATGGAAGAGAGGAGCGATGACTCCTCGGACACATTGAGTAGTTTTGGAACGGAGGCGGTGGCCAAGGCTATCTCAAAAGGGGGCGGTTTTGGGATTGCGAAACAGATTGTGTCGAAGGTAACCGCGGAGAATGAACGAAGTTTCGAAAAGAAAGTGTCACGGTACTAAAGTTTGTGAAATTGAGGCCGATAGATTGAAGTAGAAGGAGGGAATCATGAGTTTTGCAACTGGAATCAATAACCTGCACCAAACGATTAACCAGGGCTCGATCAATGAGACGAAGCCTGTTGCAGGAACGAAATCTTCCGTACCCGCCAATCAATCCTCCAATTTGGAACACGCCGATCAGGCTAATCTTAGTTCTGCCAGCGGCATTGTCGCCCAGAGTATGGAGAGTTCCGACGTACGATCCGCGAAGGTTGCGGCTTTACAACAGGCAATTGCCGACGGCAGCTACAGTGTGTCCTCGTCCGATGTAGCCGAGAAGATCATTCAATCTCTATTGAAGTGACGTAGCCGCCAGATTAGCTGGCCCTGCCGCATTGTCGTGGTCATTTCGCACAGCAAAGCAAACAATTTCGATTCTCTTTACGTACTTGCGGGGAATGAGGGAGCAGATGGGCTCGATTAATTCGATGATGGATATTGCACGTCAGGCCCTGATGGCCGATCAAGGCGCGCTCAATGTGACGTCGAACAATGTTGCGAACCAGAATACCGCCGGCTACACACGTGAGGTTGTCAATTTTGCGGCGATGGATGCGGTTACGCTGAGCGGTGGAACGTTTGGTGCCGGCGTTACTTCAAGTGCTGCTTCGCAGCGAGATCGGGTTCTTGAGCAACGGGTTCAGCAGCAGACTCAGACGCAGGCCCAATCGGCTGCGCTCGAATCAGCGCTGCAACAAGTGCAAAACGTCTTTGGCGTGAGTTCAAACATGCAGTCGGCCACTTCGACGGCTTTGGGTACCGCAACTAATTCGTTTTTCAATGCGCTTTCGGCATTGGCAAGTAATCCCTCGGATACGGCGACGAGACAGAGCGTTCTGGCCGCGGCAACTGCGCTGGCTTCTGCCTTCAACTCATCGTCTGCTCAGCTCTCGCAGGTAAGTTCGAGCCTCAATCAACAGGTGGTCAGCGATGTCAGCCAAGTGAACTCACTTACATCGACGATCGCTTCACTGAACGGCAAGATATCCTCGCTCAGTCCCAATGCAGACGCGGGTACGCTCGAAGACCAGCGACAACTGGCGATAACGCAGCTTTCTCAGCTGGTCGGGTTAGATCAAATTTCGACTGAAGATAACGGCATCACGTTGACGACGAGCAGCGGCGCCGTGCTGGTCAGCGGAAGCCAGTCGTTTGCGATGAGCACCACCTCTTTGGGCGGTGCGGAGCACATTCTTGCAGGAGTTGATGGTACAGATGTGACCTCAAACCTTACGGGCGGCGACCTCGGCGGGGTTCTTATGGCGCGAGATCAGCAGTTGCCAAGCTATCAGAGTTCGCTCGACACACTTGCGTATGCGATTGGAACGCAGGTGAATCAGCAGAACACACTGGGAATCGATGGCAATGGAAATCCTGGCGCTGCGCTGTTCAGTCTTCCTCCGACGACCAGTGGTGCGGCCGCGTTGATTCAGGTTGCAACGACTGATCCAAATGCTATAGCTGCTGCTGCACCGGGCGAGGGCTCGGCAGGGAATACGAATGCTTCGGCGCTTGCCGACCTTGCGAATGCCGGCATTGCGGGCGGCCAGACCCCGTCGAGTTTCCTTGCCTCTTTCTTTGGCCAGGTCGGGAGCGATGTTTCGTCAGCGACATCCGACAATAATGCACAGCTGACTACGTTGACCCAGCTTACGACTCAGAGGGATTCGCTTTCGGGTGTGTCTCTGGACGAAGAGGCTGCCAACCTTACGCAGTATCAGAAGGCTTACCAAGCGGCAGCGGAGGTTTTCAATATTGGGAACTCTGTCATGGCCAGCGCGATCAACCTTGGCGTTGAGACAGCCGTGAACTAAGGTGGCAACGAAACACTACAGAATTCCGAGACTAAAGCTGAGGAGTACTATCATGCGGGTCGATCCCAATTACGTTACAAATCTGACTGCATCGCTGGACCAATCTACCGCCGAGTTGGATACGCTTACCTCGGAGTTGTCGAGCGGGCTGCGTGTCTCCTCGCTTTCCGATGACCCAGTGGCGGTCGCGCAAAGCACGCTATTGGCCAGTGCTATTGCAAAGGACGATACGTTTGTTCAGACTGCGTCGAACGAATCCTCTCGGATGCAGGTTGCGGATTCTACGCTGGGGGAGGTCGTCACCCAGGTGACCTCGGCTATTTCGACTGCAGTGGCAGGGAATAATGGAACGCTCAATGCAAGTGATATCGCCAGCGTTGCTCAGGAACTGAGCGGCGTACGGGACCAGGTACTTTCTTTGGCCAATGCCAGCTATCAGGGGCAGTTTCTGTTTGGTGGTAGCCAGGGATCGAGCCCTCCGTTTTCGCTTGATACGAGCACGAGTCCCGCGACCGTGAACTACAACGGGGACAATAATATTCAATATGTGGAGACACCGAGCGGCCAGAAGATTCAGGTCAATCTTCCCGGAGCCGGTATGTTCGGCACGGGGAATTCAGGGGTGCTGGGCGCACTTAATCAGTTGATCTCGGATTTCTCGGGCGGAGCCTCGACAGCTACCATTACCGGGGATACCTCGGCATTGACGACGGCCCTGGGTCAGCTTTCGTCGCAGCGGACGACGCTTGATAATGCGCTGAGCCGCCTTCAGGCGAATAGTACGTACGTCCAAACCGAGGAGAGTCAGTTGACGGTGGCGCAGGGCGACTTGGTGTCAGCTAATCCGACAACTGTGGCCACTCAGTTGTCCCAAGCTGAGACACAACATCAGGCTTTGCTGAGCGTGATCAGTGCGTTGGGGAACTCGAATCTCTTCAGTCTGATGAAATAAAGAAAGAGCGTTTCAGTGGGCTTGGAGGTAAAGGGAACCCATCCCAGACGGACGGAAACTCATACTATACATAATATGTGTTATCGGACATTATTGATCCAACAAATAAAGCAAGCGAAAAGGCTTTCTTCTCACTAATATCTGTCTGGGGCGTCTTTATTTCTACCAGGTACTTGTGAGGTGTTGTTCGTGTTGCCAGCCCGGTCTCTGTGCCGCTGCTATCGATCGTTTGGCTTGCTGGCATTCGTTCTGGTTGGATTCGGCACTCTACTGATTCCCTTTGGTGCTCTTCATGGCCAAGCCCAGATGATGGGGGGCGTCCAGACACCCCGGACCCAATCCGGGTCGATGCCATCTGCTTCGACGTCGGCATCCTCGACGGCTTCCGTTCCCAGTACTGTGGCAGGCCAGGTGATCAACGCGAAGACTGGTTCGCCTATTCCCCGAGCTTTAGTGCGAATGAACGGCCGGGCAATGCTGACTGACCACGACGGCAAGTTCCGGTTTGAGCAGAATACCGACGCAAATGTGAATTTCATTGTGACAAAACCTGGCTACTCAGCCAGCTTGGAGTTTCAGGAGCCGGGAAATGTCTTTGTGCAAGGCGACCAATTGGGGTCTCCCATTGAATTGCGGCTCTATCCTGAAGCGTTACTTACCGGTACTTTGATTGGGCCAGACGGAACGCCTCTGCCGAACATAGCTGTAAGTGCCCTTGCGAGCTATTTTGACGAGTCCGGACATCGATGGCTTCATGTTGGACAAGCCGCGACGAATTCGCACGGAGATTTCCGGATTCCCGTGCAGCCCGGAGAGTACAGATTAGAGACCAGGTATCAACCTCTTGATAGAACTATCGGAGAAGCTGTTTTACCTGTTACAGTTCCAAATGAAACTTCATCTAATACAGTACGTAATATTCGCATTCGAAGCGGCGAAGAGCAGCATTTTGAGCTTCGTCCCGTTGTAAGTCCGACGCATGCTGTAACCATTGTGTCGCAAGCTTCTGGTGGACGCGACTTTATGAGGATAACGGCACGATCCGGTAATGGGAGCACTCTGCAGGTGAATCCCCAGATGGATGGGGCGGGTGAGACGAAGATACAGCTACCCTCAGGCACTTATGCGTTGAAGGCGACGAGAAATAACCAGGAATCTGCCCAGGTAGCCGAGGCAATGGTTACCGTAACCGATCATGATGTGAGCGGCGTGGTGATGCAGTTCTCGCCGGTACCTTCGATTCCAGTCGAGGTGATTGTCGATAGCTCCTCCACGTCTGATAATTCGCAGCCGCCGAATCTACCCCAACTTGGATTGAGTCTGCAGGGCGAACAGTCGGACCCGGAACGGGGTGATTCGGCTGTGCGACCCACGATGCGACGTGATCAGACCTATGTCTTCAGCGCCGAGCCGGGAACGTACCGACTGCAAGGACGCAATACAGGAACGTGGTATATCAAATCGGCCGTTTACGGAGCTTCGGATCTGTTGCTGCAGAATCTCGTGGTGGTTCCCGGCGCTGCAGGTACGCCGATACGGGTGACGGTCAGCAACCAGATGGCGAGTCTGCAAGGTACGGTCGATTTGAATGGCAATCCTGCTGCCTGCTGGATCTATCTGATCGCTTCAGGTCCTAACGCACAGTCCGTGATTACGCTGCGAAGCGGGAACTCAGGCAGCTATACGGTAGCTCATCTGCCACCGGGCAGCTATCAAGCCATTGCATTTGAGCGGCGGCACTCGGCGAACTACCGCGATCCAGAGAGTCTCGCAGCATTTAGCACGTTTGTGCACTCCGTAACTATTCAAGCAGGCGATAAACCTACGCTCAATCTGGAAGCTGTACCGGTTGCAGAGGTGGCTCCGTGACTCGATTATGTGGGCTATCGGCATGGGTCGCTTCTGCAGGCCTGCTAGCGGGGGTATCCATTGCCCAGTCTCCGGCGTCGCCGAGACATGAGACAAAGCCGGGGCCGGCCGGGACAAGATATGAGGTTACGGGCGTCGTGATTAACACCGCGACCGGCGATCCGGTTCCACATTGCCATTTGACACCGAGTTTGAATCAACGTGGGGGAGGTGGAGGCCGCCAATTCCCTGCCCCGGGCAATTTTCGCCAGTCAGGCGGCCAGAATAACGAGTTCGATTGCGATGCTCACGGGCACTTTACGGTGACGCTTCCCTCTGCAGGCTCATGGCGGCTGACAGCGACTGCTCGTGGATTTGTAAGTCAGGCCTATGATGCGCATCCCCCGTATGCATCGGCGATTGTCTTGACACCAGAGGCGCCGACCAAGGATCTTGAGTTCCGGATTAGTCCGGAGGCGAGCATTGTTGGGGTAGTTCTCGATGAGGCCGGTGAGCCAGTAAGGAATGCGCAGGTGATGTTGCAAACGGTTCCAAAACCGAGCCCGGGAGGACCTGCTCCGGCGGGTACGACACGAGGCAACGCTCGGACCGACGATCGCGGGATGTATGAGCTGCCGAATCTTGCGCCAGGAGACTATCGCTTGAGTGTCCATGCGCAGCCTTGGTATGTGGCGGGTGGACAGCCGATTCGTGCGATTGGGTCACAGGATACTTCGTCGCTTGATCCTTCGCTTGATGTTGCCTATCCTGCGACATGGTTTCCAGGGGTAAGCGATCTAGACCGTGCAGAGACAATAACTCTGCATGCGGGTGATACACGACAGGCGGACTTCAATCTGGTTCCCATCCCGTCGATTCATATCAAAATTCTGACTCCGCCGCGATCCAATAATGGGCCAGGCGGAGGTCCGAATCAAGGGGGACAGGTGTTTCCCATTGTCCAGCCGATGAGTTCGGGCGGAGGGATGCCGGGTTTTATTCAGACGACGATGCGCATCGATGGGCAAGGACAGATCGACGTCGGCGGGCTGACCCCAGGGGTCTATCAGATTCGCATGGCGGGACCGGGCCAGGAAGGCCGTGGGGCAGTTGTCGAGGTAAACGCAAACTCAGCGCGAACACTGGACCTGAGTTCGCCTCCACATGACATGGCCAGAATTACAGTACATGTCGACGGACTTGGAGATTTGGATTCCGATCCGAGAGGAGGACGGGGTGGCGGGGTACAAGTTGCACTCATCGATCGTGATTCAGGCACCATGCCTTTTGTTGCGAATCGGGGCGAGCCCATGGGAGGATTGGTGCGACGTGATGTGAAAGATGGCGGGGATCGAGTCCTGGAGGTTCCGCCGGGGCGATATGAGGTTGTGCTTCAAGGGCGTCCCAATCTCTTCGTTACAGGACTGGCCGCCAAAGGTGCTGAGACCTCGGGACGTTACATAACCGTGGGGGCCGGCGAATCGTCGCTAACTGTTCATGTGGGGAGTGGCCGCGCCAACCTTAGCGGCATCGCAACTCTTGACGGAAAGCCTATCCCGGGTGCGATGGTTCTGCTCGTGCCTATAACGATCGAGGACCCGAATTCGATCACTTTTCTTTCTCAAGACCAGACGAACACGGATGGCAGTTTCGAGATGGTGAACATTATTCCAGGACAATACATCCTGGTAGCGATCAATCATGGATGGGAGATCAACTGGGGCGATCCGTCGACGCTACGAGGCTATTTGATGCAGGGAGTTCCGGTGGAGCTGAAGTCTTCGGCGATTGTAAAGCAGAATGTTGTTGCACAGGCTCCGTGAGGCGCTATCGAGGGCAGTTCATGGTTTAGGAATAAGCATCCGATTGTGTTAGATTCAAAAAGGCCCGCAATACCGCGGAGAGATGGCCGAGTGGCTGAAGGCGCACGCTTGGAAAGCGTGTATACCGCAAGGTATCCAGGGTTCGAATCCCTGTCTCTCCGCCACTTTAGAATCAATCACTTACGTTGAGCACCGCTCCGTTAATGGTCTTGAGAGACCCTTTCTCAGCCTTGGAAGGAGACCTCGAATTCAACTCCTGAATAATTCACTTTGGGCGCGAGTTGCCGGTTCGGACCCGTTTCAAAGTGAATGAGACCGTACCGCTCCATGTTCTTGAGCGTCCGTGACAAGCTTGATTTCTCACGTCCCGATTGTTCCGCCAATTCCGAAAGCGACTGTGGATGCTTTTCGTTGATGAGTTTTAGTAAAGCTCTATTTTGATCAGACAGCACTTGCGCCACACTCTCTAGCGACTCAAACCAAACTTTCGGTTCGTTCTTCCCAGGTTTGTATTCGCCTTTGGCTATCGCCAATGTGCGCTTCTTGAATGCGTCTCGCGACGCAATTCCAATCCTCAGTGTGTTCATGGCTTGGTAATCCTTTCCGCTAAAATCTTGTCGACTTCCGTCCAAAAGTCAGTGACCAACGTTATGGCATCCTGATAGTCGTAGAAACGCACTCGCTCGCCCTTGTGGGTATGGTCATATTCGATCCGCGTCTTCGCTCCTGGCCCAGTACCTTCAGTGACCGCGTGCGCGTTATCGAAGCCCAAGATACGCTGTCCCTCCCCGTCATGGAGTGTCAATGAGTAATCCAGGCCGTGAGGTTTCTCTGGCGTTTCGGGGACCTGTTTGACTTCGAACTTGACCCAGTACGGGCCGTCGATAACGTAGGACACTCCATCGAGATAGAGCAAATTGTCGAGACTCGAATCCCTCTCCATCGCCTTCTTATGTTAACATCGGATATCAACACCTGCAAGCGCCTTCAGGTCGCCAAGGTAAAGACAGGGGTTGGGAGCTCTTCAGGTCCGGCTGCCGCATAAGTCCACGCCGGTGAAATTCAGGGAGTACCGTGTCCGTTTCCCGTGTCGCTATCGAACGTGCGCTTGACGCCATCGCCTCTGACGAGGGCGGTATGAAATTTCAGGGGCTTGCGGTCGTCCTGGGAAAGCTCCGGTGGCCTTCCGCAATCATTACCCAGGAATCGAAAATGTGAGTTGCCCCGTCGGACCCCTTCAGTTCGAAGCGCCATGTCGAGGTGGACATTGCCTACCTAGGGATGTCTATCAAATTCAGGTCTTCAACTACGATAAAGAGTTTCCCGACGATGAGTTTCCGCAGATGCGCAAAAATGCTCCACGGTCTTACATCCAGGAGAGTTGGATTCAGGCAATCGCGCGGTTCCCATAAGTTCGTTGACTTGCGTCGTGATTAGGTCACTGTATCCAGTTGAAATGAGTCTGTATAAGTCTCCACCGGATACCCTTTCGCCTTCCATGCCGCTAGTCCACCCTTGAGAATCCTCACTCGCGTAAATTTCAGCGCACGAGCCTTTCCCAAGATCATTTTAGTTGTATCGTCATCTCCCCCGGTGCAATAGATCACCGAGTCTTGCTCGCGGCTAAACGACATCGTCTGCTCTGGTATATCCTTTGGCGCTATCCTTATCGCTCCCTGAATGATCTCAGGGTGCGCGAGGAAGTCCAGTGGCTGCCTGACATCGTAGAGCTTTACCTGTTTTGGGTTAAGAAGCGCGTACAATTCATCGGGCTCAATGCTCTTGGCCGCTATCTCTTGCTTTGCGAG
This sequence comes from Edaphobacter sp., assembly GCA_035570955.1. GTDB lineage: Bacteria > Acidobacteriota > Terriglobia > Terriglobales > Acidobacteriaceae > Edaphobacter. Next base: position 36,920 of record DATMKY010000091.1, read on the forward strand.
ACGGTGCCTGAACCTGATGAAACCAAAGATCAAGACACAAATTCCCACGACGCAGATAAACATAACTTCCATAGCAAGCCTCTGTTTTCTTAGATGCATTCCACCGACAGCGTGGTCCTGCCTTCTTACGGCACGCCGGCCTCATCTCGTTCTACCGTCGAGGATGGATTTCGCATCAAAGCAAAATCCCGGGTGCCGGAGTCGGCCTCTGGCTGTCGCACCGGCTGATCTGGAAGAGGCGCCCAATGTTTTCGAACTTCGAAGAAAAGGGGGGTCGGGCACCTCATTTCGCGTCTATCTGCCATTGACGCAGACGCCAACCAGTAGTTCGTGAGAAATTAGCGGTAGATCTGTTTGCATTACCGGGCCACCTTCTTGAAAAGCTGTCTCCGCACACTTGACGTACCGCAGCATCAAGAAGCCCTCCCGACGAGGGGAGGCTTCGGAATTTGTTGAATGCGCACTTCACAACTTCTTTTTGAGGTCGTAGGCCAATGTTTTGTGCTCAGCGACCATTGGCTTTCCTTGCAGGGCGACTTCTCGAAATTTTACGTCTTTTGCGTCTTTCGCTTCTTTCTGAAGGCTCCAATGCTTTGGAGTGATCACTCACCATCTGCCTCATGTGCTCCATATCGAAGTCATTTCCGGATAGGCCATTCAGGTTATCAAGCTCCTTCTGCGTGTCGGGACCCGGTGCACTGGGAGGGCCTCAAAATCCCACGAAGTGTCTATGTTCGTTTGTACAGCGCGTAATAGGGCTGGTTAGAAAGTGTTGCGTTGAAGGCCGGATAAAACCACGCGGCGCTCTCATTGGAGAGCTCGAAGTAGTACTGGAGAGGGTAAGGTGAGTTGGTGTACTCGCCTGGAATCTCCGCGGTGTAGGTCTGCTGGCTCTTCTGCATGGACACACTCTTCCATCGTTCGCCCTGATTTACGTGGCGATAGAAGAGCTTCGCAGCGGACGGTTTGTCCCCGCTGCCAGTAAGGAGAAGCGATAGTGGTAACGCCTGGCCGGGATGAAAGCTCGTAGGCACCCTATGACTGCACCCCGCGGAGAAGCGATGCGGTTTCATGGTTACAGCACTGACCGCTGCGGATGCCTGTGTGAGATCGCCGGTGGGTTTGATCGATCCATCCTTGATTTTTGCTTCCATCGCTGCGAGGTCAACATCAATACTAGGAATACGATCCATCCAGTGTCCCCTTCGCTGCGGAATATTACCGTAACTAACATCGGCGACATACACACCCTTAGCACGCTGAGCCATAGTGACCCAGGCGATGCGTGCCTTCTGGTATGAGGCGAGCGCAAGGCGGCCAGCCTCCGGGCTCCCTGTCTGCTGATAGATAACAAAGAGCAGGGCGCTACGAATCTTCGCGGCAAAGAACTGGCCGAGTCCAATCTGGATGAGAACATCCTCTTCCATGCGCTTGAATTCGGGCCTATCGCTGCTGTGAGCTTCCATACGCGCGAGTTTGAGAGCATTGCTCGATGCAGTTGTGTAGTCCTCAAGCCACTGTGCGACCTCCGTTGGCGAGTACTTGGCATTGGGAGTACCGCCAAGAAGATTCTGTGCGTGCTCGACGATAGTAGAGAAGATCTGCGGATCGAGAGGGCTCACCGTCGCGAAGATTTTGGGTTCAGGAGTATCGCTGTAGGGGGACTTCTCGCTGCCGAGGACGATCGGCATGTTGTCGTAGATCTCTGGCCAGAAGGAATGATTCGAAGCAGACGGTAGGTGAGCCGTTGTAATGAGTGGGAGCACACGGCCGGCGTTTGCCAGCGAGCTCTCTACTGAGTCGAAGGCGGGACCGAAGTCGTGTCTGAGATAGCGGCGCCAAACCTCCGGCTTGGCATCCGGGTTGTAGAGCAGTCGCCCCCATAACATGTACGTGTACTCGAACTTTTGCCAGTCGCCCAGCTTCGGGTTCATCGTTACGTCGACATAGGCGCAACGTCCACCGGGATGGCCGGAACCTTCGCGTCCTTTGAAGGTGAGTGGCTCGCATATCTCGATACCGGCAGCACCGCAGAAATTTGCGGTCCTTCCATACGCAGCAGCCATCTCCGGATCGCCCCAAAGGAGGTGACGCTGAGTGCCGGGCCAAAGGCGATAGAGAACTTCGAACTTGCTGCCCGCCTGGTAGAGGTCGGCGTAACCATACCGTGTGAAGCGACGCTCGCCATTACTAACGCTGAAAGTGCCGGTCTCCATGCGCGCTGGCGATGGAATCTCGAGTTCCCGAATATCCGTCTGCTGATAGCCGAGGCCCATATGCTCGGCCCACGACTTGGCACTTACCTTGACGGGCATACCAGTGTCCGCAGCCATGTCGATCATGATCTGATTGATTCCCTTGGCGTGCATGTCGATCTCGATCTTGCGGCCTGCGCCGGAGATGGCCTCGAAGAGCGTCTTCCAAAAAGGATAGCTTCCCTCTGGAATTCCGCTCTCTCCGTGGACACGCATGGTCAGACCGGAGATTTCCGGGCATTTCTTCAAGATTATGGCAAGCGCATCGCGACAATAGGCAGCATGGTTGTCTGGGTTAAGCCCGGTGATGTGATGATCTGCCTTCGGGCTGTCTGTCCACTCGTAGGCATGCGTCCAAATACCCAGTTGGAAATCGAGTCCACGCGCGGCAGTCTCCCGTGCGATAAACTGCAGCATGTCCATGTTCTTTTCGCGCTCTCCCGCTTCGAGGGGATCCACGCGTACCTTAGATCCAGGAACATCGACCAGATATGGATAGGGGAAGTGAAAGTAGTCGCCGGTTACTCCCCTTGGGAAGTCATAACCGAAACCAAAGACAAACGCGAATCGATTGAATCGGCATCTGATCATCGAGTCCAGATAAGTACGCCAGAACTCTTTGTCGTAATACCAGGACTTGTCTTCGATGTCGCTGCAAAAGGCTCTCGCGACACAACGCACCCTGTTAGGCGTCTGCTCTGCGACCGTTGTCGTCATATTTAAACCGAGAGAGTCATCCTGGCTGTACTCCACACGGTCGGCCAATTCGAGCAAACCATAGACGAAACCTCGCACGTCAGTCGCCGAAATCCAGATAGCGGGAGTTCCAACAAGTTTGCCGGGCGTCAACCTAAGACTTTCGGGGCCATTAAGAGGAGCGTTAGGAGACGGAAAGGACTTTGCACTGTGGGACTGATCTCCACCGACCACCACCACAAGCCCAGCACCATGCAGGGCGTTGACGTCGGAGATGATCGCACAGGAACCGCCTCTGGCGGTAATTGCCTTTTGAAGCTTGCCGGCAGCCCATTTCACCGGAGCCGTCGAAGCAACCAACTCAACCGAATCAAGGAGCACCGCAATATCTTTGTTCGCAAATGCGAACGAGAACTCACTAGTCCCCAGTGCTGCAGCTGCACCGGCCAACTTGAGAAATTCGCGACGTCGAATCATATAGCCAGAATGGGATGTCATTGTTTTTTGCGCTCTCCTCGAAATAAAGCGAGCGCCTATGGTTTCGAAAACCTAATCTGCGCAGCGCTCAGGGTGTAATTTGCCAGCCACTCTAGTTCACGTCCGTATTTTGCGCAAGTGACGTTTATCTCATCGAGCCTGACCTCCGCCACTGAATTGCAACTCAATCGAGTTTGCCCTCCAAGACTATCTCATATTGGTGTGACCATATGACTTTTAATCCTTGCAAAGTATATGACAAAGGGTTTATGGTTCTTGCCGCACGAAGATAAGCTCGTAGCGGCAATCTCTTCCAATATCCAGGAAAATCCCGATTGGACGACTTTGCAAGCCGCAATCTAAATCTTGAAAATGACTTCTTTTTGAATATGGCTTCGAACTTGGTCTGCTGAACAGATAGGTCTGCCGCAACATCGACTAGAAAGAATTGTTGTCACACGAGCCTCGAGCTCAGGTTTCAACTCAGGAGCGATAAAGCCATGACTCATCGTTTCGCCAAACTCTTAGCCGTGTGCGGCGGCTTATTTATCATGCTGCTCACCGCTGCTCCGCTATCCAATGGACAGGCCGTCGCAATCGCGAACGTCACGGGGCGAGTAACAGATCCCGAAGGCGCCGTGTTGCCAAGTGTACTCATCAAGCTCACGGCGACCGAGACCGGCGCCGTACACACCGCCGTAAGCAGCAGCGACGGTCTCTATGTGCTGACAAACCTTCCGGTAGGCGGCTATACGCTTGAGGCAACCGGCACAGGCTTCCAGAGATATGTCCAGAGAGGCATCGTTCTGCAAGTTAACGATAGCCTTCAGATTAACATTGGCATGATCGTCGGCCAAGTGAGTGAGAGCATTGAGGTCCAAGCAATTGCCGCTGCCGTTCAGACACAAACCTCTAATGTGTCGCAGGTGATCGATGGCAAGCGCATTGCTGAATTGCCGTTGAATGGGCGCGACCCAACCCAACTCATTACCATCTCTGGGGCTGCAGTCAACCATAGCGATGGAACGAACACAGGCAGCAAGAGCTTTTTCAGCTCGCAATCGATCTCGATAGCCGGTGGTCTCGGCAATCAGACCAACTACTTGCTCGACGGCGGTGATAACAATGACAGCTTCACGAACGTGAATCTGCCGTTTCCCTTCCCCGACGCTCTAGCCGAGTTCAGCGTCGAGACAAGCAGCTTGCCTGCGCGAAACGGTCTGCACCCAGGTGGACTTGTGAATGTGGTCACGCGCTCCGGCACAAATCAATGGCACGGCACATTCTTCGAGTTTGTTCGAAACGGCGCAGTCAATGCGGTGAACTTCTTTGGTAAGCCGGACAGTCTTAAACGCAATCAGTTTGGCGGTACGGTCGGTGGCAAAATCATGACCGACAAACTTTTCTTCTTTTTCGGATTCCAGCAGTCGAACATCAGGCAGGACCCTACGAATAACACAGCTTTCATTCCAACAGCAGCAATGCTCACCGGCGACTTTACGGCCTGTTATGGTGCCGGCGCCACCGCGAGTACCAGCACGTTCGATTCTGCATCCTTAGCACTGGTTAAGTATCTTCCCATTAGCTCGACTACGGATGGTTGCGGCAAAGTGCAATATGGCACACCGGTAAAGTCAAACGAGCAACAGTACGTTGGTCGGGGAGATTGGACAATCAGTCCGAAGCATCAGTTCTATGGCCGCTATTTCATCGACATGTACAAACTGGCGGCGTTCTTTAATCCACAGAATGTCCTCGTAACTGCAACGTCGGGCAATTATGAGAAGGCGCAAACGGCGACATTTGGGGACACATACCAGATCACCCCGTCCTTGGTGAACTCATTCCACTTCACCTTCGCGAGACGACGCGATGACCGCGGACCGAACGCTACGGGCATTAATATGAGTACGCTCGGTGTTAATAATGTGTACCAGGGCACGACCAACTACCTCCAGGTATTGGTTGGCACAGCAGGCAGTAGCGGATTCGCAGTAGGCAGTGGCTCCGGTGCTCTCGGCACCTTCAACGTCACGGAATACCAGGAAGCGGATGACGTGGATTGGACGAGGGGAAAGCATCAGATTGCGTTCGGTGTGGATATTATTCGCTCGCAGGATAACCAAAACAATCACTACGAAGACAATGGATACTGGCTCTTCGACGGAAGCTTCAACAAATCAGGTGCGACGACGCGTCCTTTGATGGACTTCCTTCAGGGTAAGATGTTCCGCTTCGAACAGACCCTGCCGCAACAGAATGCCATCCGTCAGACAGTGATTGGCGCATACGTGCAGGATACATTTCGCGCGACACCGAAGCTTGTCCTCAACGTAGGTCTTCGCTGGGAACCGATGAAGTATCCCTATGACTACTTCCATCGAGGCAGCACATTTGTGCGCTCGAACTTCGACGCGGGCATACGGAGTTCAGTTTATGTCAACGCCCCCCCGGGAACGTTGTTCTACGGAGATCCTGGCGTGACTCCTTCTTATAGTGATGATCGCTGGACGAATTTCTCACCGCGTCTTGGTGCCGTCTACAACCCCGATGGACAGGGCAGAACGATCTTCCGTATCGGGGGGGCCATGATGTACGACTCGCCCGGTACCTTCATGAACTACCGCGTCGTTGCGAACAATCTGCCCAACGGCGCAACCATTTCGAACCAGAGCGGGCCCTATCAATTCAGCAACCCGTGGTCGAGTGTTCCCGGTGGCAATCCTTTCCCGCTACCCCAAATTCCAACCAAGAACGTATCGTTCCCATTGGCCGGATCGCAGGTGCTGACACCACGCCACATTCACTCGCCCATCATCTACCAATGGAATGTCGGAATGCAGCACATGTTTGGCAGCTGGGTATTCTCGATGAGTTATCTCGGCAATATTACCAATCACTCCTGGATTGGGAACGAGGTCAACCCAGGAACATATATTCCTGGTAATTCGACTGGCGTGGCCGGATCGTGTGGTGCACTGACGAAACTACCCGCTGCAGGCACCGCATGCTCTTCGACCAGCAACACCCAGGATCGCCGTATCCTCAGCCTTGCGAATCCGGCATTTGGCCCATCGTACTCAACGCAGGTTATCGCGAACGATGGTGCGAACGCGAATTACAACGGATTGCTCACCTCTCTCGAGCATCGTTTTGCCCACAACTATACGGTGCTTCTGAATTACACATGGTCCAAGTGTCTCGGCATCGGACCTCTCACAACGCTGGGAACGGAGGGTGTTGTCCAAAACCCGTACACACTCAGAAGTGATTACGGTGCGTGCACGGCCGACGTACGCCATATCTTCAACGGGAGCGTAGTTGCCACGAGCACGTGGCACGGGGGCCGCGTGAGTTCCTTTTTGCTCTCCGGCTGGCAGATCGCTCCACTCGTCCGCGTCACAACTGGCCTCCCTTTCAACATCACAACGGGGGCAGATAATTCGCGTACTGGTATCGCCCTCGATCGTCCGAATGTTGTGACCGGAGTGCAACCCTACATTCGAAACAGTCCGCACCTCAAGACCGGTATTCCATACCTGAACGGAGCAGCCTTCGTTGCTAATTCCGTTGGCACCTTCGGCAACGTGAAGCACTTCGGATATTACGCGCCGAATTATGTCGACGTGGATTTGTCCGTTTCGCGAAACTTCCACCTGTACGAACGGCTTGCACTGCAAGCTCGTGTCGATGGCTTCAACGTCCTGAATCATCCGAACTTCCTTGCACCTGCAACAGTCTTCGGTTCAACGGCAACCTTTGGCAGGATCACTACCGCGCAGGATCCTCGCATTCTCCAGGGCAGTCTCAAGTTCACTTTCTAAGCATTACCCTTCACGAAGGCGGCCTCTGTGGTCGCCTTCGTGTTCCGTCTAAGTGCAACTGATTCTCATTCCGAATAAATAGGATGCGGTCTCCGATGAAATTGAAAATCTTCTTGCTTGCCCTTGTCATAGCTGTGCCAGTGCTCGCCCAGCGTAATCCCGGTAGCCCGCTCGACCATCTTCCCGCGAATGAGGAACTCCTTACTCACTTCGGCGAACGTGCTGATTTCTCCCCTGACAACTCCGAGATCGCTTTCATGTCCGGGAGCTTTGGCCACGCCTTCGTGCTCAACCTCAAAACGCGTCAGATCCGTTGCCTTACCTGCTCTATTCCCGGCGCCGCTTTCCTGCGCGTGATGCATTTGTCGAACGGCGACTACATTCTGATGGGGCCGGAAAAGTTCATCGATATTCACACCAGCCGAACACGCGACAATGAGCTGTGGTACCTCAGCAAAAAGCCGGGCTCGAAGCCAGTGAAACTTGGCAACAAGATGAGTGAGGGCGCGGCGATCTCTAAGAAGAGCATGAAGATCTCCTTTTCAGAGTTGCCAGCGCAATTTCCTGATATGCCGGCAGGAACGTCCCGCCTTGTCGTAGCGGAACTCGATCTTTCCGGCCCGGCGCCAAAGTTGATTAACAGGAAGATAGTTTATGAGAGCAACTCCCGGAGCTGCAATCTCGAAGCACAGGATTTTTACGATAACGATAGCAAGCTTACCTTCACCTGCTACAACACATTGAACCTTCCTCATGGTGTCGACTCGCTTGCCTCATCCAACGGAATCGACCTCAAAACCGGAAAAGTCACCAACTTCAGCAATAGCCCCGAGACCTATAACGAGTGCGAGGGAATCTTCGCCGACGGGCGCTACACGTGTGTCGAGAGCGACCGTCAGGTAGCTCAACTTGGCGGTTTTCACGGTACACATAACATCGATATCTATAAATTGAAGCTCGATGGTACTGGCAACGATGTGA
>DATMKY010000092.1:0-28818 GCA_035570955.1 Edaphobacter sp.
GAGAACCGCCCCCTGACCGTTTTGCTGAGCGAAGACGACGATGCGCATCGCAGCAGGATTGGAATCCGCCGGTGCTTTAAGGCTCAATGTGAGGGTTCCCGAGCTTAGTTCTTTCAGGCTTCCGACGCGCTGAAGAGTGCGAACGACACCAACGTGCTGGAGTTTGTGCCCGCCATTTTCGCCGCCCCGAACGTCCGTGCTGTCCGTAGGATCGACGAGTGCGGCGTAAAGGTCTGCCTGTGGTCTGGTGGTTGCCGACGTAGTCATCGATATTGATGTGGTGACTTTACGACCGTCTAGTATCGGCTGGGACAGTGTCAGGTTGAATTTAGGACTTTGCGCAGCGTGCTGAATGGCTCGCTGTGCGTGAGATGAATCGTTTCCGACGAACTGATCAGTGCCATCAACGATCATTTGCGGGGTGTAAACTCCGTTGTCTAAATGCATGTGGAAGCTGTACTGACTCTGACGATCGGTGTACTGATGGGAGGAGAAACGATCGTGCCATCCCTGGTTGTCCCAGTAATCGACGTGTTCCCCCAGCACGATAATCTCCGCGCCAGCGACGGGTTGATCGTGGTCCAGCTTCGCGAGCAGGGCATCGGCGGGTGGGCAGCTTGAACATCCCTCGGAGGTGAAAAGCTCCACCAGCACTGGAGTGCGGCTTGATTGTACGGTTTGCGCGAAGCAAGATGCGGGGAAAAATGGGCCCGAGAGGATTGTGGCAAGAGTGACAAGACGGAACGGCATCATAGAAGCTGACCTCTGCGACGTTAGACTCGCTGTTGCGATTAAGTTACACCCCCGGGGACACAGGAGTCCGTGAAACAATGGCTAAAGGCCCTTATTCGAATGGTCGAACCTGTTGGCATCTACATCTCGGTTCCTTTTTGCAAGGCGAAGTGCACATTCTGCAATTTCTCGTCCGGCGTCTTCGGCGAGGAACGAATGAGCCGCTACGTGGATCGTCTCTGCAAAGAAGTTCGCGGAGCCCATGCAGCGCATATCGATGGGAGGACGTTGTTGCCACGCGCAGCCGATACGATCTACTTTGGCGGCGGAACCCCGAGCCTGCTTTCCGCGGAACAATTCAGGCGAATCTTCGAGGCTCTGCGTTGGGAGTTCGATGTGGACGCAGATGCAGAGATCACGCTCGAGTGTGCTCCAGGGCAACTCTCCGATGAGACGTTCGATGAGTTGCTGCGGCAAGGCATGAATCGGATCAGTTTTGGAGTACAGTCGTTTGTCGATCGCGAGAGTGCGGCGGTTGGCCGGCTGCATACCGCCCAACAATGCGAGGAGGAACTTACACGGGTTCGTGCCGCGGGGATTCGCGATATTAACCTGGACCTGATCGCCGGCCTTCCCCACCAGACTGCGCAAAGCTGGCGGTATTCGCTCGAACGCACGATTGCCAGCGGAGTTCCACACGTCAGTGTCTACCTGCTTGAGGTGGATGATGAGTCGCGCCTTGGGCGGGAGATGCTGGAGAAGGGAACTCATTACGGTGCGGCTGCTGTTCCGAGCGAGGATGAGGCGGTTGAGTTCTATCAACAGGCTTGCGAAGCGCTCCGGACAGCGGATGTTCATCAGTATGAGATATCCAACTTTGCGCGCCCGGGCCATCGTTCGCGGCACAACCTCAAATACTGGCAACGCCAACCGTATATTGGGTTCGGCCTTGATGCACATTCGATGGTGCCAGCTGGAAGAGACGACATGCGGTTTGCGAACACAAGCGATCTGGACGAGTATCTCGCTGAAGGTGAGGTAGAGACTCCGTTCGCGCTGCTCAAGTCATCTTCGGAGGCTGCTGAGGCCGACGTTGGTATCGTTGGACTTGAGGGAGCCTTTGAGGAGTCGCTCTTCCTTGGTCTCCGTTTGAACGACGGGGTTGCACTTGACTCTTTGCGAGAGCAGTTTGGAGATGCGATGCTGCGCGACATCATGCCTGCGCTGGTTGAGGTTTGCGAAGCGGGCTTGCTTGAGCTGAGTTTCGATCGGGTACGGTTGACTGCGCGAGGTCGCGTGGCCTCGAACGAGGTCTTCAGCCGCTTGTTGATCCCTTCGGCGGCATAGGAAATAAAAAGAACAGGAAACAGGAGAGAAAGAACATCATGATCGATCTGCGTAGCGACACCGTTACCCATCCAACTCCGGCGATGCGCGAGGCGATGGCTTCCGCCGAGGTTGGCGACGATGTCTACAGTGAAGATCCAACGATCAATCGTCTTGAGAAGGAGGCAGCCGAGGTTTTCGGACGTGAGGCTTCAATCTTCGTTCCGACCGGCACGATGGGCAACCAGATTGCGATTCGTTTGCATACCGAGCACGGACAGGAGGTCATCTGCGAGGCACGTTCGCATGTGCTCGACTGGGAGATGTCGATGATGGCTGCGTTTTCCGGGTGTCAGGCACGGACCGTCGCGGCGGATCGAGGCATCCTCACCTGGGATCACATCAGGCCTGCGATCGGCGCGAAGATCTACTACCGTGCGCAGACTGGGCTGGTGTGTCTGGAAAACACACACAACATGGCAGGCGGTACGGTGACTCCGCTGCCGGTCCTCGAAGAGGTTTGGGCCGGCGCAAAGGAAGCCGGGCTTCCTGTCCATCTTGACGGAGCGCGTGTCTTTAATGCCGCAACAGCTCTCGGTGTCAGTGTGGAGAAGCTGACCAGCGGATTCGACACGGTAATGTTTTGTTTATCCAAAGGCCTTGGTGCTCCCGTAGGCTCCATGCTTGTCGGCAGCAGAAAAACAATTGAACAGGCTCGAGTCTATCGCAAGGCGCTTGGCGGAGGCATGCGGCAGGCCGGGGTTCTTGCTGCTGCGGGGCTGATCGCCCTGCATGAGATGCCTAAGCGTCTCTGCGAAGATCACGCCAATGCGCGATTGTTGGCGGATGCAGTCGCAGCGAATCCAAAGGCTGCGGAGATCGATCTCGAAGGAGTGCAGACGAACATCGTCATCTTCAAGTTGCGCGGGAAAGAGCAGACAGGTGGGGGTGACGCGGCTGCATTTACCGTTGCGCTCAAGCAGAAGGGAGTTCTGGTCAGCGCCATTGGTCCGCACTCAATCCGCTTCGTTACCCATTTCGATGTGGATCGTACGGCATGTGAAGGTGCTGCGGCGATCGTCTCCGAACAACTACGTTCGCTCTAACCTGCCCCGGCGTTTACGGTTGGAGTTGTAGCCAGAAAGACCTTCACCACCGTGCCGTGTGCGGACTCGCTGGTATTGCTTTCAAGCGAAATCGCTCCGCCATGTTTGTTGATGATGCCACGGCTGACCCATAGTCCCAGCCCTGTCCCTTGCTCTCCCTTCGTCGTGAAGAAGGGCTGGAATAGGTGTGGTTGGATGTCCGGAGGAATACCGGGGCCATTGTCAGTAATTGTTATGAGCCCCCCGGCCTGAACTCTCTGACCATCGGCGTCGACGCGGGAGCTTTGTGGTCTGAGGCTCACCTTCACGTGGCCTCCTGTGCTGGTTGCTTCAGCGGCGTTAGTAATGAGATTCGTGAAAACCTGCCGCAGCTCGGCGGGAAAGGCAGGAACGGAAACAGTCTGCGGCATGTCAGTTGTAACGCTAACACCCAGATCTGTGAGGCGCCGCTCTAGTAACAAAAGAATGTCGTGCAGCATCTCGTTGAGGTCGACGACGACTGGCGCCTTTGATTCGCGATAGAGGCCGAGCATCGCGCGACTGATCTGGGTGACGCGTGCCAATTCCTGCTCCGCCAGATCCATAAATTGGCTGGACTCTTCCTTCGACGCGCCGTTGCGCATGAGATAAAGCAGGTTGGAGACGGAATCGAGAGGATTGTGGATCTCATGTGCGATCGTGGCCGCCAATCGGCCCGCGACCGCAAGTTTTTCATTGGCAATCAGAGCGTCCTGAGTCTTGCGTTCCATCGTAATGTCGCGAAACACCAGAACGATGCCCATTGTTTCGCCTTGTTGGTTCCTGATAGGCGCGGCGCTATCGGCGATATTGAGCTCCGTTCCATCCTTGCGGATCAACATGGTCTGACTTGTGACTCCGACGACGCGGTCAAGCCGTTTGACCTTAGCGACAGGTGTTTCCATCGGCTCTCGAGTAGTTTCATTGAGAGTATGGAAGATTTTTTCGAGAGGCTGCCCATCGGCCTCCATCTGGTTCCATCCGGTCAGTTGGGTTGCAACCGGGTTCATCATCTGAATTTGACCGGCCGCGTCACAAGTGATCACGCCATCCGCGATAGACTCCAGCGTCGTGCGCAGCCTTTGCTCAGATTGAAACAACTCTTCCGCCCTGCGACCCAGAATTTCCAGCGATGTGCGGTACGCGGTTGACACGGTGTGCAAACGATTTCGCGTGAAGAGGCCGATAAGAACTCCCATGCCGAGCGCAAGAAACAGCAGAAACACCAGCATCGCGTGCACCTGGCTGTGCCAGTGCTCGATGCGCCCCGTGCGATTGACTTCGGCCTTATGGATGATGTCGTCGAGGTCATGGCGAACATCATCCATAAGCTTCTTCCCGTGCTGGTTAAGTTCGATGTCATTGACCTCGCCGCCACCGCGGATCTGACTGATGACCGGCAGCGCGAACCCATCCCTCCATGTCGTATGTTCTTCTCGAAGATCAGTGATGTCCTTCTTCTGACCCTCGTCGGCTCCGGCTAGCGCGTCCAAAGCCTGGATTTCGTTCTGGAGTTGCGATTCCGCGTCGTAGAAGGGTTGGAGAAACTGAGGGTCTCCCGTCGTCTCATAACCGCGTAGTCCGGATTCTTCATCCACAACAAGCTTTGCCACAAGCGTCGCCTGAGAGATGCGGGCGTCGGAGTCCTGGATGAGGTTTACGGTGGCGTTGGCATTGCGAATCTGGAGATAAAGCGCTCCGGCGACAACCAGTAGAGCGACAACGGGCAGAACGAATACCTGCCTGAGAATCTTGTTGAACTGACTTAGATTCACAACCCTCTCAAGTGTCTTTTTACCGGTAAGATGCGCTGAGTGACTGCAGCAGGCTATTCAACTTTTCGAGCAGTACGGGCGGCCCTTCACCTTTTGTCATATACATATCAACCAATGAGAGCACCTCTGCCGAGAGACCGATGTAAGCAGATAGCAGGAGAATCGGGACCTCAGGCTTGGTCTCTCTCATTCTGACCGCAACCTCGCCGCCGTGCATACCTGGCATGGCGAAATCCAGTACGACAACCTCAACCGGCTCGGCGGAAAAAATCTCCAGGCCGGAGGGGCCGTCTGGCGCTGTCAACACCTGGTATCCCGCACGCTCCAGCAGGATCTTTCGAACCTGAAGGCCGACCGCCTCGTCATCAACACAAAGTACGAGATGGGAATCCTGTCTCATAAAATTTGATTCGATCGCCAATGCATCCAGTCACTCCAAGTATAGTCTGTAGCTTGCTTTCCGTCCCTCTCCGCACGATTCATCGTACGTTCGCAATCTTCTGCACCTTGTTGCGGTAACCTGACGTTAATGAAATTGTAAATTTCACCGAGGTCTTATCAATTGAGTCAGACGATCTTTGTTTTGGAAGACGACGCGGACATCTCACGGCTCGTGCAATATCATCTTGAAGGTGCTGGATTTACTGTTCGCTCCTATTTGGGTATCCATCAGATACTTCCCGACGCCGAAAGACAGCCACCCGCGCTCTTCCTGCTCGACATCATGGTTCCTGGTGGCGATGGTCTCGACCTCTGCCGCAGGCTTCGCCAAAACCCTACACTCAGCGTGGTTCCTATTATCTTTTTGACGGCTCGGGCAGCCGAGAACGATCGAGTTCACGGTCTTGAAATGGGGGCCGACGACTACATTACAAAGCCGTTCGCAACACGTGAGCTGGTAGCCCGGGTTAAGGCTGTTTTACGTCGCTTCGAGCGGCCAAGTTCTCCTTCTGTGCTCAAGTTTGAGAACGTCGAAATCGATGCTGGAGCCATGCAGCTTCGCGTGAATGGTGAACTTGTCACCACCACAGCGACGGAGTTCCGCCTTCTCGACTATCTCGCACGCCACCCTGGCCGCGTCTTCAGCCGCGATCATCTGCTCGATGCGGTGTGGGGAGATGCCCGGTTTGTTACACCCCGCTCAGTGGATGTCTATGTGCGGCGCATCCGCGAGAAGATCGAGGCCGATGCAGAGATGCCACGTTATCTTAAAACGATGCGGGGCGCCGGTTACAGGTTCGAAATTCCGAAGGCCGTGCCAGCCTAGGCTCAGGGGCAGCTCGTGACGCGTGGTCTCTTCTTTTCATTCTTTCTCCGCATAACCATCGCACTGGCAGTTGTGGTGCTGATGCGTCTGTGGTTCAATCCTCGGGGCTGGGTACTTGAGGCTGCGATTGTCGTTGGTTGGGCAGCGCTCAACGCCTATCTTTTAGCACGGTCGGTACGGCAGAATATTACTCGGCTTGAGCAGTCAACTTCTGCGATTCCGGAACGCCATGTCGGCGTAATTGCACCGTCCTACAGTGATTTCGACGGACTTGCCCGCGCTGTCTCCCTTGCCTCCGACCATGTCGAGCGAGCGCTTAATGAAGCTTCTGAGAGTCGTCGCCAACTCGAGGCGATGATCGATAGTATGCAAAACGCGGTGGTCGCAGTTGATTCGGCGGCTCGGATTCTGTGGAGCAACCAACGCATGCAGCGGTTGATTCCTGACAATATTTCCGGCAGCGCTGTTCGCATAGGCCATTCTCTCGTCCACACAATCCGTGATCCCAGTGTCCTCGAGAGCGTTCGCGTTGCGGTCGAACAGCGCACCGTCAGTGAGGTCCGTTCAACGACTCTTGTACCGGGGCGCATCTTTGAGGTCACCGCATCCCCGATGCCCGGAGGAGGCGCGGTCGCCGTCCTCCACGACATCACGCGCATTGAACAGGTAGAGCGTACGCAACGTGACTTTGTAGCCAATGTCTCTCACGAACTTCGCACGCCGCTCACCTCCATCACCGGCTACGTCGAAACCCTTCTCGATCATGAGGCATCTCTCAGCAGAGAGGCGCGGGAGTTTCTTGCGACGATTCTCAAGAATGCAACCCGAATGAACCGTCTGACGGAAGATCTTCTTGTGATGGCGCGAGTCGAGTCCTCGGAACAGGAGCTTCATCCGGCACCGATTCCTGCCGATGTTCTCGTGCGCGATGCCGTGCAAGCTATGAGCGGCATGGTCCAGGACAACGAGGCTGTCCTCGAAATCGGCGAAATTACTACCGCCGAAGTCGTCGCTGACACCGACGCCATTCTTCAGGTGCTCAGCAATCTCATCGAAAACGGCATTAAGTACGGCAAGCCGCGCACAGCTGCGAACTGTCGGGTTGTCGTCAGTGCACGCGAGATCTCCGAACCGATGGACGCTGTCGAGTTCAGTGTGCGCGATTTTGGCCAAGGAATTGCTTCTGAACATCTGAACCGCATCTTCGAGCGCTTTTACCGGGTAGATAAAGCCCGCTCAAGGGAGTCCGGTGGTACCGGACTAGGCCTCGCGATTGCCCAGCATATGGTCCAGACACATGGGGGATCCATCCGTGCCGAGAGCGAGCTGAATGCGGGAAGCACTTTCGTCTTCACTCTGCCGAGGGCGTTATCTCCTGCATCTCCTTCGGAATAACGGCGTTTTTACTGGCGTGTAACCTCCCCGTAACAATAGCCCCTCACACTCAATAGAAGATGTATTGACGGATTGCAAAATCGATGCATTTTCCGAGGGGGAAGCGTGAATTTGAAATTTATTGCAGCGGGTGTCTTGGCTCTGGTCACGATAGGAGCCAATGCCCAAAATCTCAATGGAGCGGGCGCGACTTTTCCGTATCCCATCTATTCGAAATGGTTTAGTGAATACAAGCAGGCAAACCCCAGTGTTCAGATCAATTACCAGTCCATCGGTTCTGGTGGTGGTATCCAGCAGGTAACTTCGGGTACGGTTGATTTTGGCGCTGCTGACGTCACCATGACGGATGACCAGATTGCCAAGGCCAAGGTTAAGGTGATGGCTATTCCAACCGTTCTGGGGGCCGTAGTCCCTGTCTACAACGTGCCGGGAGTGAACAAGGATCTCAACTTTTCTGGTGACGTTATTGCTGACATCTACCTCGGCAAGATCAGCAAGTGGAATGATGGCCGCATCGCGAAGGACAATCCCGGCGTTAGTCTGCCTGATAAGCCCATCCTTCCGGTTTATCGGTCCGAAGGAAGCGGAACTTCCTTTATCTTCACCGACTTTCTCTCAAAGGTGAACGCCGACTTTAAAAGTCAGGTGGGTGCGGGCGCTGCAGTAAAGTGGCCTACGGGAATCGGTCAAAAGGGAAATGAAGGCGTCGCCGGTATGGTGCGCCAGTCGCCTTATTCCTTCGGTTATGTTGAGCTTATCTACGCCGAACAGAACAAAATGTCCTTTGGTTCCGTGAAAAATGCCGGAGGTAAGTATGTAAAGGCGAGCACTGCCGGTGTCACCGCCGCCGCTGCTGCTGCCGCCAAATCGATGCCAGCCGACTACCGCGTCTCCATTACCAACGCCGCCGGTCCTGACTCATACCCCATCTCCAGCTTTACCTGGCTGCTGATTCCGACTCACTCCACCGATGCTGCCAAAACAAAGGCACTGGTTGGCTTCCTCAACTGGATGCTGGACCACGGTGAGGCCGAAGCGGCTTCGCTCTCTTACGCTCCGTTGCCGAAACAGGTACAGGATATGGTTCGCAAGACGATTGCGACCATCAAATAAATCTCACGCCGCACGGGTGGACAACGATTCCCCGTGCGGCTACTTTTTTTCTCTTTTGGCTCTGAACCCTGCACTCGCCTGACAAAATAGAATTAACCGAAGACAAGATCGTGTCCTCTACCCGAATGACTGATGAAAGAGACTCCAGGTCGTCGCAACCTGTGCCGCCAATCCTGCCCAATCCGCCTGCCGCGACCGCATCCGGCCCTCTCTTGTCTGAAGATTTAGCGCCATCGCCGATACGTGACTTTCTTAGCAAGCGAGGGAGTGGCCGCATAGCTGACAACAGTTTTGCGGCTGTCATGCTTCTGTGCGCATTGAGCATCTTCGCGATCGTTCTGTTCATTCTCAGCATTCTGATCGTGCGTTCCCATCTGAGTCTTGCGCAGTTTGGCTGGAGTTTTTTCACCCGATCGGCCTGGGATCCGGTTTCCGGTGATTTTGGCGCTTTACCGTTTATCTACGGCACCCTCGCTACGTCATTTCTTGCGTTGCTGATGGCAGTGCCACTGGCGCTTGGCGTCGCGATATTCCTCACAGAACTCTGTCCGCGTGTGCTTCGTGCACCAATCTCATTTCTCACGGAACTACTTGCTGCGATTCCCAGCGTCGTTTATGGTCTTTGGGCCGTCTTTGTGCTCGTGCCGTTGATGCGCGATACGATCGGGCCATTTCTGGTGAAGTTCTTCGGTTGGACAACCCTGTTCGATGGAGCAAACTTCGGTGTGGGCCTGCTGACTGCAAGCATGATTCTCGCAATCATGATTCTGCCCATCATTTCTTCGCTGACCCGCGACATCATGAATGCCGTGCCCAATAGTCAACGCGAGGCTGTTCTTGCCCTTGGTGCGACACGCTGGGAGATGATCCGCATTGGTGTCCTTCGCAACTCACGCATCGGAATTGTCGGTGCGGTGATGCTCGGCCTGGGACGCGCTTTAGGGGAAACCATGGCCGTCACCATGGTCATTGGCAACCATCCCAATATCAGCAAATCCCTCTTCGCGCCAGCCAACACCCTTGCCAGTGTGATCGCCGGAGAGTTTTCGGAGGCCACCAGCGACATGTATCTCAGTGCACTGATTGAGATTGGCCTCGCGCTTTTCCTCGTTACCATCGTTGTCAATGCCATCGCCCGGCTCATGGTATGGGCGGTTACGCGCAACGCTCCGGCGCGGGTGCATTGATATGAGCACACTACCCCTTAGCACTCCGCCCCGACGAGTAGACTTCAACACGAAGTCCATGCGCATCAAATCCGCCCGCCGTACTGCGATGAATTATCTGATCGGTGGATTGTCGATCCTCGCGACAGTGATTGTTATCCTTCCGCTGATTGCGATTCTCTTTTATCTCATCTACAAGGGCGCGAGTTCGCTCAACCTGGCGTTTTTCACTCACATTCCCGCACCTGTCGGTGAAGAGGGCGGCGGTATGGCGAACTCCATTGTTGGCTCGGGCATTGTCCTTCTGCTCGCCAGCCTTATGGGAATCCCTATCGGCATCGCGGCCGGCGTCTATCTTGCTGAATTCGGTCGAGGCAAACCGCTGGGTACAGCCGTCCGATTTACAGCTGATGTTCTCAATGGCGTCCCCTCTATCGTCATGGGTATATCGATCTACTCTTTGATTGTTATTCGGCAAAAACACTTCTCTGCACTGGCTGGCGGAGTCGCCCTTGCGATCATGATGGTTCCAACCATCACGCGCACAACTGAAGAGATGCTTGCGCTTGTCCCCCACGCTATTCGCGAAGCTGCCTTGGGTCTGGGTGTTCCCAAGTGGCGCACTGCTGTCTCTGTCAGCCTCCGTACTGCCTCGCCCGGCATCATCACTGGCTGCATGCTAGCCTTCGCGCGCGTCGCCGGAGAGACGGCTCCTTTGCTTTTCACGGCCTTCGGAAACTCGTTCTGGAGTTTCAAGCTCAGCGAGCCCATCGCTGCACTGCCTCTGCAGATTTATGTATATGCGATCTCACCCTACGACGAGTGGCATCGCCTCGCCTGGGCAGGAGCGCTCGTTCTGATCGTTATGATTATGGTATCCGTCACGCTTGTTCGTATCTTTGCCAACCGCGGCGCACTCAAGGGAGGAAGCTAGTGGGAGTCGGCATTCAAGTTGAGGGTCTGAACGCGTGGTATGGGACAACGCACACCCTGCAGGACATCGACCTGCACATTCCTGCGAACCATGCCACTGCTCTTATCGGCCCATCGGGCTGCGGCAAATCCACCTTCGTGCGTTGTCTCAATCGAATGCATGAGACGAATCCCATTGCTCGGGCCACTGGCGTTGTAAAGATGGGCGAAGTCGACATTTATAAAGAAGCCTCGCCTGTCGAGATCCGACGTCGCGTGGGCATGGTCTTCCAGCGGCCCAACCCCTTTCCAACAATGTCGATCTACGACAACGTGATCAGCGGTCTTAAACTCAATGGCTTTCGCAACCGCCGCATTCTTGACGAGACAGTCGAGCGCTCGCTGAAACAGGCCGCGCTCTGGGAGGAGGTCAAGGATGATCTCAAGAAGAAATCCGGAGCTTCGCTCTCCGGCGGACAGCAGCAACGCATGTGCATCGCCCGCGCGCTTGCAGTCGATCCTGAAGTTCTCCTGATGGACGAGCCCGCCTCAGCTCTTGACCCCGTCTCTACCTCCAAGATTGAAGACCTCATCTTCCAGCTCAAGAGCCAATACACTATCGTCATCGTGACTCACAACATGCAGCAGGCTGCTCGCGTGGCCGAGAATACGGGTTTCTTTCTCAACGGCAAGATGGTCGAGTTCGATTCCACTCATAAGATCTTTACCAACCCGAAGGACAAACGAACCGAGGACTACATCACCGGGAGGTTCGGTTGATGCGCGTAAAATTTCACCAGAGCCTCGACGACCTCAAGGAAAAACTTCTCGTGATGGCAGGCATGGCGGAGCAGGCAATTCAACGCTCCATTGAGGCCTACCGTACCCGTGATCTCTCCATCTGCGAGCTTGTCTTCCGCGCCGAGCCTTCGATCAACCGCCTCGAGCGTGAGATCGACCAGATGGCGCTCGACCTTCTCGCGATGGAGCAGCCCATGGCGATCGATCTCCGGTTCATCCTCTCGGTTATCCGAATCAACGCTGATCTTGAACGAGTCGGAGATCAAGCAGTCAATATCGC
This sequence comes from Edaphobacter sp., assembly GCA_035570955.1. Lineage (GTDB taxonomy): Bacteria > Acidobacteriota > Terriglobia > Terriglobales > Acidobacteriaceae > Edaphobacter. Next base: position 11,892 of record DATMKY010000092.1, read on the forward strand.
CGTTCGCGTGCGCGAGATGGGCGCCTTCGCCAACATCGATCTTCCTGTTGATATTCCTAAGCTCGCCTCGTTGTCTTCCGCGATGGTTCGCAAAGCACTCCAGGCCTTCATCGAAGCCGATGCTGAATTGGCAGACTCCGTTCTTCTCCTTGACGATCAAGTTGATGAGATGAATGATGCTGCATTCTATTCGCTGAGCACCTTGATCAAAGAGAAACCCGAACTCACTCCTCAGTCGCTCAACGCCCTCATCATCTCTCGCAATCTTGAGCGCGTCGGCGACCACGCCACCAATATCGCTGAGGACGTGATCTTCTGGGTCCGCGGTGCCGATGTTCGCCACCATAGCGCGGCTACGAATCCGTAGACTCAGGCTGTACCAATAGTTGGTATCCACCAAACCAATCGCGACAGCATCGGATAGTACAGCCCCACTCGCAACTTGCCGCTCTCGATGCGGTCTCGCATCATTCGCGCATACACTTCCATCTGTGCCCCATACTTTGCTCGTTCGCTGTCTAGAAAGTCATCCAGCCCCTCGCGGCCATGCGTCGCCGTCTTGTAATCGATAATCCAGAAGCATTCCTCTCCAGCCTCCAGAGGCTTTGCGCCGGCGAAAAACACCCGATCAAGTCGCACGCTATTTCGCTCCTCAGCATAAGCTGTGAGTGCGAGTTCGCTCGACGCACCGGAGCGTGGTCCAAGAATCCACAGTCCCTCAGCATCTTTCAGCATGTTGCTTAGCGCGGTCTTGACCCTTGCAGCATTTCGCTCGACTGCGGCCGGGGTCAAGCCATCCCCGCGCAAGATTGCAGCAATTCGTGGCGTCCAACGCGCCGTCTCGCGCAGCAGGGCTTCAGTGTCAGCACCTTGAGCGAACCGTTTCGTCAGCATCTCGGCAAACGCGTGGACCGCATTGCCGAACGCTCGCGCCTCGAACGACCCTTCTGGTCGATCAAACAGCCCAGTCTCTTCCGGAATCTCTCCATAGCGGAGCCGTCGAGCCAGAGAGAACCGTTTCTCGGGAGCAAAACTCAGCGGCAAGCGTTTCAACATCGCAGGCCGGGAATCGTAATCTTCAGCCACCGCGGCAACGTCGACATGACCTTCGAGCTTGTTGCCACGCTCAAACGGCAGTGACATGATGAACATCTGCGTTGTCGGCCGCGGCGTCGGGGAGACATCGGCAAAGTGTTCTTCTGCCACGGGCCAAGCCGTCGCCAGCAAACTGCCATACTCCCGGTCTACCTCGCCCGAGGCCTTCAGCTTTGGAGATGCGAAAAGGTGCAGTTCCTCTCGGGCACGTGTGCATACGACATACAAGAGCCTCGTCCGCTCCGCAGCATCTCTCGTTCTGCCGAGATTCTTCAGCCATGCATTCAACTCTTTCGAGCCCTCGCCGCGTTCTGCGATCGGCGCTAGTACGATGTGTGCGGCCTCGTCATTGTCGGAATCAATTTCGCTCCAATTGAGTAGCCTCTCCCGATTTGCTGGGGCTCGCTTTTCCATCCCTGGGACAAGGACTACATCCCATTCCAAGCCTTTCGCTTTGTGAATCGTCATGATTTCAACGGCGCCGGCAATCGGAACAGTTTCGGCGTAGAGATTTTTAAGTCGTCGCTTCAAAAGCGTAAGATCCATCCCTGTAGCCTGTCCTTCTATCTCATCAAGCAGGTGCAGATAACGTCGCGCATTTGCCATTTCCTCAGCTGTCAAGGAGGCATCGCCGCCCAGAGATCTCCACGTTCGCTCTACTAACTGTGCGGTCGTCAGTACACTTCGATGAGCACGGGCCGCCTGAAATGCAGTCCATACGCGCATTAGTCGCGCACAACTCTCTTCACTTAGGAGATCGCCACGTTCTCGAATCGAATCCTCAACACAACGCTCGGCCCACGCCGGATCATCCATTCCCGCGAGTACATGCAAATCAGCCAACCCTAATCCGCACCATGGAGCATGCAAGACTGCAAACCAAGCCACTCGGTCGCCCGGATGGAGTAGAGCGCGTGTCAACGCAAAAAGATCAAGTACCTCCTGGCGCTCTCCCAGGGGTTCAATATCCACGGCACGAAAGGGAATCGCGCACTTTGCATCGTTCTTAAACTCGGCCACAATGTCAGGAAGAACATTCCGGCTTCGGACCAGCACCGCAATCTTCCACGGCTCATTTCGGCCTTCGGGCAGCGGGCGCGAACGCCACTCTTGAACAATGGCTCGTACTTTCTCTGCCTCGGTCCTTGCAAGCCTTCGTCTCTCTTTCTTGACGTCCGCGTCTGGATCCATAATCTGTGGATGCCACACTACGTTCTTCGCTCCTGCGTTCGAATGTCCCCGCACTGCCTGCGCTTTTACATAGGGCACGTGGGAAGAACTTGGGACATCGATCTGTTGCGCAAACAGCGTCGAAAAATCCTCGTTAAACGCACTGACCAGCTCGCATTGCGAGCGAAAATTAGCTGTTAGTCGAAGAATCCCCAAAGGCAGATCGCCAAGCATCTGCGTGTCCATCATGCGGACAAACCGCTCTACGCGGGCCTGCCGGAAAAGATAGATGGATTGTTTCGGATCGCCTACCAGAAATACCGTTTGGCTCTGCCCATCCCATCCCTGAGTTAACAATTCAAGCAGTTCATACTGGCTCGTGGATGTGTCCTGCATCTCATCGACCAAGATATGCTGCAGCTTCATCCCTGCTGCAGCATTCAGATTCTCAATTCCGTTCTCGTGCTCCAAGGCAGTCTTGGCAAGTAGCCCCAACTCGGCAAAGTCACACTCGCCGTGTTGCGCGAATACGAGTTGCAACTCAGCAAGCGCCCGGCTCAGCACGCGAAACAATGCCTTTGCCACCCTCCATTGTTCCGGAGGGTAAGTAGCAGGTGGCAGGCTCTTCACTTTGTTGATCTCTTCCAAGACTTCTTCATGCTCGCGTAACTCATCGACGAGCCTGCCCAGGCGAACTCCCTGATCACTCTCGACCTCGAACTTCAACCAGTTCCTGCGAAAGCCTGAACGCCATTCTCCTTCGCCTGTTGTCAACAGATGAATCAGCGCCTTCCAATGTGCAAGATGCTCAGCCGTATCACCCGGAGCGTTGTGCAGCCCCGCACACATCGCAATTGGCGAAGGCTCATCCTTATAACCTTCCGCGTGTCCCATCTCACCCGCAAGCGAAGCCAACTCGGCCAGGATGTCTCCAGGAACACTCTGCGAAAGCCGCGTCAATCCTGCGCAGACCGCTTCTTCCAAGGCTCGCTGCAAATGCGGCAGAACTTCTTTGTCAAGAAATTCATCGGTCATCGCGGATTGCCCCAGCAGAGGTATCAACCCGCCCCACTGATTTCTTAGCGAAAGCATCTCCATCAGTAGCCGTTCGCAATCCGCCAGACTTCCGTCGCGATGCAGCATCACAGTTCGTAGAGCCGCATCCAGTTCCGGATCACGGCCTCCGAGCTGCATTAGCGTATGTCTCACAGCCTCGCGATACATCGGCGTCGCATCCTCTACCGGCGTCTGTCTACCTCCACCTCCCGTCAGCACCGGCAGGGAACGAGCAATTTCCCCACATACCGAATCGATCGTCCGAATCCTCAAACGGCGTGGATTTTCAGACAGCCTCCAACCGAGCATCGCATCCCGCCGCAGCACGGCTTGCGCAAAGCTTCGAGTCTGACGTGCAAAGGTGGAGTCAACCTTCGGTGCATCGCCGCGAGAAGCCAACTCAAGTTGCTCAACAATGCGCTCCCGCATCTCTCCGGTCGCCTTTACTGTGAACGTAATCGCGAGTACTTGCTCCGGCTGCTCGACACTTTCATCCGACAGTAGCTTCAGATAACGCTGAATCAGTAAGCCGGTTTTGCCCGACCCCGCAGGTGCTTCGACGATCCACGACTTTCCGACATCCAGCGCACGTTCGCGCTCCTGCCAGTCCGGCGGCAGCACTTCGCGACTCTCATGGTGGGTTTTCTCGCTCTCGCCAACAACAAAAAGATCATCCACGGCCCACCTCATCGACAGCCGTAGCGTCCACCTGTTCTACTTCTTCAAGCGAAGATACATCCAAACGGCATATGAGTCTCTGCGCGCAATACTCACATGTCTTTGGATAGCTCTTGGGCTGCACGCGCGCGTCGCCTGTATAAAACTCCTCTGCCAGACTTATGAGCACCTGCCTCCAGCGCTCGACCTGTGCTTCGAGAGTCGTTGCCTCGGGCGACCTTGCCGGTCTGCCGGGCAGTATGCCGTTGCCTACGGCATACCCTTTCAAACTTCTGCCCTCGCCTGCGCGCACCAGTCCAAACGCGACACCTTTCAGCCTGCTCTCCGACAAGATTGCATAGAGCGGAAGCTGCGGCGCATCCGGTCTTTCCGTCAGCCAATCGCTCGGGGAAGCAGCTCCCGTTTTGTAATCGATCAGGACTTCTCCGCCTTCAACCTCGTCGACACGATCCATTCGTACATTCAAACGCAGCGGTCCAACCTTCACATCTCTGAACTCTTTCTCACTCAATCGCACTGCGAACGGCATTCCGCGTTGCAACTCGAGTTCCAACCACCAGCTCAACAGCCGGTATAACCTGTCGCTCTGAACCTCGATATAGGCTTCATCCCATTCCGTAGCGATCATTTCGCCGGGTTTTTTCAAGGCTTCGTTAACGCACCGCTTTATCGTCTCAGCGCGCTCTTCCATCGTCATGAAGCGCAACTGTTCTTGAGTTTTTACTTCATCCCAGAAACGCTTCAAAACGTCATGCACCACTGTTCCGCTCTCTCTCGCATCCATTCCAGCGTCGATCGATTCCAGCTCGCTTGCCCACAATCGGTATTCTGCGAACGCTCGAAATCCGCACGCCGCCTGTGATTGAAGGACCGCCGCGCCGCCTCGTATCACGCGATCCGGCAGAAACGGCAGTTTTGCGTTATCCTCAATCTCTTCAAGAGTGATGATTTCTTGTGCCTCTATGCCAGAGACGAACTCTGTTCCGTGAATCTTTTCCAGCCCCAGTCCAGCGAGCGCAGGCGAAGGGCGCTGCCTGCCTTCTTCGGTCTCGCTAGCATAGCTGAACACCACCACTGGAGCGCTACCTGCAATCCGCTCCGTCATTCGCCGTGTGTGTTCATTGTCGCTCGTGACCTCGGTGCCTGGCATTCCCAAATCGCGTTGCAGTGTCCATGGCAACAATCCATTGCTCCTGGACTCCAGCGGCCAGCTCAGTTCACCGGCGCGCATGAACCAGATCGCATCGAAGGCGCTGCCAGCAGCTTCGAGCGCTCCCATTACCTGTACGGGCGCATCATGCGACGCCGGTGCGAACATGGTCTTTCTCGCAATTCGTTCAACATCCTCCAGCGCTTGCGAGTACTCAACCGGGATGCCGTTGAAGTCAAGAGTCGACAGCTCATCGAGCACGCTCTCCCATTTGCGACGCGTCTGAAACTGAATACTGTTTTCATCCGAACGCAAACTCCAGCCGGCGGCGTCCAGGAGTTCGCGCATCCCTTCCGCCCACATTGCGTTCGTACTCTGGCTCATTTTTCGCAAACGATTCGCAACCAGTCGCATCGAACGAAGCGTTCCCAGAAATCGTGAAAGTTTACCGCGCCGCCTCGATGTTTCGATGGCAGCGATCACCTCAGTGAGAGAGATCTCGGGCCGCAACATCAGCGATTTCCTAAGTTCAAACGCGTCGAATTCTGCTCGAGCGCTTCGTTCATCTTCGATCATGGAAAAATCAACTGACATCAACAACTTGCTGGTCCGTTCCATCGGGAGAGCCTCTACTGCCCAGCGGAGCAGGTCGAGCGCCGTTGCAACCATCGCAGTCTCCGCCAGCATCGCTCCCAGCGAAAATTCATAGGGACCCACATCACTCGGGGCCCGAATATCTTCGAGTTCTGGAGCTAACACCTCCCTAAATACCTGGTCGATCTCCCGCCTTTCGGTCCCAAGGTTTGGCACGATCACTGCTATCTTTGCGTCAGGTCGATCTTCAAGAACCTTTCTCACCCAATGCGCTGCCGCGACCAGCTCCTCACGTTCATCGATCGCTTCTATTAGTATTCGTCGCTCTGGCGCAACTTCAGTTTGTACTTCCTCAATCTTTATTCCGGCCGACCTCGCTGCCCCGACAAAACCTGCTTCTGCCGGTGTCATCCGATCGAACCCTGCTAACACGACACCCGTAGAGGGGAGAGCCAAAAGCCCGCGTTCTGCAGCCCCTCCCAACGTCTCCTCCAACTGCGCGACGGAGAGAAATCCTTCCGTCTCGCAGGTTCCTTCAAATATTCGCGCCCAGCGCAGGAACGCACCCGCGTCAGAGCCTTCCGCACTTCCACGGAGACGCTTCCGCCCTTGGTAGCGTGACAACAACTGCCACGCCTCGGCTACCATCTCGGCCAGCGAATCGACACTCTGGAGGCTCGCCAGCTCTTTATCTCTCTCCAGAATCAGCCGCCATATCGCGTGCTCCTGCATCCGGTTCAGCAACATCTGCGTGGCATGCCCTTCCATCACTAACCCGTGCCACAGTGCCTGCATCCAGGAATCCCAGGACAGGATCTTCGGAGGAGCCCAGTTTGAGCGGCCCAATTCTCGGTTCCGCCGGTCGAACCCTCGTCGCAAAGCCCGTGCCGCCCGCTGATTTCCAGTTACGATCAACGCGCCCCGCTCCAGAGCCTCAGCAATTTCGACGGGCAAGAACCCCACACCATCCATATCTCGGTTATACGCCTGGGGTCGCTGGAAAATCAGTCCGGTACAACCGAAGATGCCGGCGTGAACCAGCTCATGACAAGAAGTGCTGCAGCCGCCGCAAACGGCAGTATCAAGGCTACTTGTAACGAGCCGACTCGCGTTGACACCACGCCCATCATCCACGGCAGCGCCGCCGCACCCAACCCCGATACGGCAAGCACAATCCCCGCCTGTCGCGCTGTCGGACGCTCTGCCATCAGCAGTGCCCAGGTAGCCGGAAAGAACGGGGCGAGGCTCAGCCCGAGCAACACGGCAAATCCCGCGATCGTCACAGCCGAATGCGCGACCGCCAGACCCGCCGTGAAGATGGCTGCCAGCACAAGCCCCCATCGCTGTACAGTCTTTTCACCCACACGCAGCATGGCCGCCGAGGCTCCGGCACGGCCCACCGTCAACGACATCCAGAGCAATAGCGTTGTGTACTCGCTTACCGCAAGCGTTCTATCGCCATAGCGCAGCGCATAGGTTGTCAGCCAGCCGCTAAGGCAGGTCTCCAGGCCACCATAAAGCACCAGTAATCCGGCGAAATACAGGTAGGCGCGCGTATTCAATCCAGCCTGCGGTCCTGCCGGCGACGCTGTGACATCGGCGATTTCCGTCTCTGTCCCCCCTCGCCGCATCTGAACTGACAAAACAATTCCTCCAACCAAAAACATCCCCGCAAAACACTCCAGCAGGCCACGCAATGCGAATCGCGGCAACAACCAGGCAGACAACAACGCCGACAACATCGCTCCAAGACTGAATGAAAAATTCAGCATTGCCAATGCCGATCCGCGATGCGCAGTAAATCTTCGCCCCGCCAGAATATTTACCGACGTAATGATCTGTCCCAGCCCAAAACCGCCGACAAACAACCCGACACATCCCAGCATCATTCCCGGAGCAACCGCGAACCCGCCAAACCCTACCACCCCGGCTATCAATCCGACCATGAGACTAAGTCGGAGTTGTCGGCTGACGGTCACTCCGCCCAGAAATGCTCCACAGAACTTCGCCATCATTAGAAATCCGCTCTGCGAATCCTGCATTTCCCACTGCCGAGCCAGCAACGGCAGAATCGGCCCCAACAGCGCGGTTCCCAGCCCAGCCAACAACAGCCCGAAGTGCATTAACCCCAACGAAGGCGCTTCCGTTCTACGCTCGACCAATCGACCCTCGCCAACAGACCTGTGCCCCAGCCATTATCATGGACACAGGAGTCATTCGTGTCACGCAAGCCTCTCTTTTTCCTCGCTTTTCTCGCTTTGTTGTTCGGTTGCCATCAAGATTCCACCATCCCAGCCAGTTCCGGCAGCCAGAAGACCTTCACGATTCGCGGCAAAATCGTCTCCGCCAGCAGCGGCCACGTCACTCTCGACGGCGAAGCTGTTCCCGGCTTTATGGAAGCAATGACGATGGACTACAAGCTTAAAAACCCCGGCATTAGCAGCGAGCTTCACCCCGGTGACCGCATTACCGCCAAAGTTCTCGCCGACAAGACCGGTGACGATTACACCAACATCCAGCTCGACGACATTGTCGTTATCGCACAAGCCAGGCCCGATTACAAACCGATTGCCACTTATCACGTTCCTGCAACCGGCGACGCCGTCCCAGACTTTCATTTTCGTAATCAGAGCGACCGCATCATTCACCTCGACCAGTTCAAAGGCAAGTTTGTTCTGATGACCTTTATCTACACGCGATGCCCGCTCGCGGACTACTGTCCTCGCATGAGCCGCAACTTCGCGGATATCGATAAGGTGCTGGCGGCTGATCCCGCCCTCTACAAACAGACTCACCTTCTTTCCGTCAGCTTTGATCCTGATTACGACACGCCGAAGGTTCTGCGCAGTTACGGCGGGGCCTACACTGGCAACTACACCAACGAAAAATTCAATCACTGGGACTTCGCCGCTCCAACAGAAAAAGATCTGCCTGCGGTGACGCAATTTTTTAACGTAGGCGTCACACCTGGCGAAGGCAATTCGCTCAATCACTCGTTGTCGACCATCCTTATCGGCAAGGAAGGCAAAATCGTCGCGTGGTATCCCGGCAACGATTGGAAGCCTGAGGAGATTCTCGCAGCTATCAGAAAGAGCACGACTTAAACTCTCATCAAAAGCTACCAGACAACATGCCAACAGATTCAATCATCCCATCCTCTGTGTAAAAAACGGAGGTTTCACAATGATGCGCAATCGATTTGCAGTCCCTCTTCTTGCTTTGACACTTGCAACTCCCGGTCTCGTATTCGCTCATACGTTCGCGATGCCGCTCCCTGCGTTCCAGCAAGGGGGGTGGGATACTCCCCCGGCAGAGTTTCGCGAAATACAACGCCAGGGCTTTCACGATGGAATCGAAGGGGCGCGAAAGGATTTCGACAATAAACGTCGCCCTGATGTAAATAACCGGGATGAATATCGTCATCCTCACGTTGCCCCTAGCGCACAGGCCGACTACCGCGAAGGATTTCGAAAAGGTTACGAAGCAGCGATGGACCATCTCATGAACGTGAACTCGGGTCCCCGCAGGTAAACCTGCATACCTTGCAACAAAATGCCCGGCAACCGATGCCGGGCATTTTTGCGTTCCAAAGGGGGTATCGGTCTCTTTTCTGCAAAATCTGCCAGTTTCGGCTGTCCCATCGCTTGATTATCGTTCGGCTATGACGGGTCGAACCCACTTGAGCGTCGGAGACTTCGCCCGGCGAAATCGTCACTTATCGCGGTGGGGTGCGGTCATCAAACGTGGCCTGCTGGTCGGTTGCATCTCTCTAAAATCTTTTTCCGTTGCCCAAAATCCCTCCCCGTCGAATCAGACTCCTGCTGAAAAGGCACAACCGGTTCTCTTCGGGACTAATGTTGATCTGCCAAGTTCGTCGGGAAAAGGAAATGTTGAACTTGGCCTCGGGACCTATCAGGAAGACAAGGCTGCCGCAAAGAAAAAGAAGAGGCGTGGTGAATTTGCAGTCGCTCCCATCCCACTGATTAATCCGTCGATCGGGAACGGAGGTGGTCTCGGTGCTATCTACGCCGTTCACCTTGGCAACGAGTCCTCCCCTCCATCAACATTTGGGGCCGGTGCTCTGTTCACGGCAACCGGCAGTTGGCTTGTAGGAGTCGGTGCGCGGCTGAACCTGAAAGACGATAAATATCGAATCACGGTTGCCGGCGGAGGCGGCCAAATCAATTACAACTACTTTGGAATTGGAACTGCGGCAGGTGCGGCGGGTAAGAGCATTCCTCTTGCCCAACGCTCCAGCGCCATCCTTATCGAGCCGAAGATCCGCGTCTATCGCCGCTGGTATGTTGGTCCACGTTATCACTGGATCTCAAGCGACACCTCTTTAAACTCGACAAAGTTCAATCCGGACGATCTGCCGGTTCCTCTTCCAAGTGATCTTCATCTGCGAACGGCAGCCTTTGGAGGCCGTGCCATGCGGGATACCAGCGACAGTACGTTCTATCCGCGCGATGGCTCCATCCTCGATATCCTGGGCGATCTTTATGGGCCGGCGGTTGGCGGTAGGAGGACTTATCAAAATCTCACGGTGAGTTACAACAAATACCTCAGCTTCGGTAGCAAAAACGTCTTCGCAGTTCACGGATCTGTCTGTATGGTGACCGAAGCCGCTCCTTTTTACGACATCTGCACCCTCGGCTTTTCGAAGGATCTTCGCGGTTACCAGATAGGGCAGTTTCGTGACAACCGCATGCTGGTCGGCCAGGTTGAGTTCCGCCGCGAACTATTCTGGCGTATCGGCGCGGTTGCCTTTGCCGGGGCCGGTGCAGTGGCTCACACCTGGAGAGATTTCAATGATACTCAGGCCGAACCGGGTGGTGGTGTTGGCCTTCGGTTCGTTCTTGCCAAGCGAAACCATATCAACCTGCGCTTTGACTATGCGTGGGGAAGTAACAGCAAGGCGAGCTACGTCAGCCTCGGGGAAGCATTCTGAGATGCACTTGTGGGCATCCTCCAGTATTCTGAGACTGCGTCCCGCGAGGAACAATCATCATGGCAAAGCTCACCATTGGTTTCGGCATTCTGCTCCTTGTCCTTGGTATCTTCGGATTCCTCGCGACCGGCAGCGCACATCCAACCGCCTTGATTCCCGTTGGTATTGGTCTCTTGTTTATCCTTTTCGGAATGATGGCAAACTCTCCGGACAGCAAAAAACGTATGCTCTGGATGCACATCTCCGTTACAGTCGCTCTGCTTGTCTTTCTCGGAATGATCCCCGCATGTATCGACGTGATCCGGCTCTCGCGTGGCGTGTCCTTTCCGTACCCCGTAGCCGTTGAAGAGAAAGCTGCGCTCGGCCTCTTTAGCCTGATCTATGTCCTTTTCTGCGTTCGTTCCTTTATCAATGCGCGTCGCAGCCGCATCGCCTAATCGAAGCTCCTGCATCGAGAACTATCCCAAAATCATCAAAATAGCAGTCAGACTCGTTGAATAATCCCACGAGGCCCTTGTCCACGTTTGACCCCACTGTGTAAAAGTCGCCCGGCGTAAACTTGGAGAAACAAATGTCCTCCTCATCCATAGGTCCTTCCAGATTCGGCGGTGGCATGAAAGCCGCCGACCGCCCATCGCGCAATGTTGGCAAAGCAGCATCCGCCGATCTCACCTCCGCCCGTCCCAAACCTCAGCTGAAGAAAGTTCTCCCTGAGGTTTGGAGGCTCATGCGACCCCGGCGCTGGCTGCTTGCTGGCAGCTTTCTGCTGATGATCGTCAACCGCTTCAGCGGGCTCATACTTCCAGCTTCCACACGCTATCTCATCGACAACGTCATGGGGAAGCACCTGATCAATCAGCTACCGATCATCGTCGGTGTCGTCGTTCTCGCGACTATTGTGCAGGGTGCCACATCATTCACTCTGACCCAACTTCTCTCCAAGGAAGGCCAGCGTCTCATCGCCGAACTGCGCATGAAGGTCCAGGCTCACATCGGTCGTTTACCCGTCTCCTTTTACGATGCCAACCGAACCGGCACTCTCGTTGCCCGTATCATGTCCGACGTCGAAGGCGTTCGCAACCTTATCGGCACCGGCGTCATCGACTTTATTGGTGGAATCCTCACGGCCATCTTCGCTCTCTGCTATCTCATCAAACTCAGCGTCCAGATGACGCTCGTCACCTTCGTGATCCTCCTGGCCTTTGGCCTTGTTCTGCAAAAGGCCTTCAAGACGATCCGTCCCATCTTCCGCGAGCGCGCCAAGATTAACGCCGAAGTCACTGGCCGACTCACCGAATCCCTCGGTGGTGTTCGTGTCGTCAAGGGCTATCACGCCGAGCAGAGCGAAGCTAATGTCTTTGCGGCGGGCGTCGACCGCCTTCTCCGCAACGTCATCTCCTCTATTACTGCTCAGTCGCTGATGTCGCTTGCCTCAACCGCAATTCTTGGTGTAGTCGGTGCGCTCATCATGTACCTCGGCGCCCATCAGGTCGTCTCTGGGCGCCTCACAACTGGTGGATACGTCACCTACGTAATGTTTCTGGCGTTCATGATTGCCCCGATCGCCCAACTGGTCGCAATTGGAACCCAACTCACCGAAGCCCTCGCCGGTCTTGACCGCACTACCGAAATTCTCTCGGAGTCTGAAGAAGACTCAGAACCCACGCGTACCAATATTCTCGAAACGATCCACGGCGACGTCGCTTTCAAGGATGTCAGCTTCAGCTACGAACCCGGCAAACCGGTCCTCCACGGAATCAGCTTCGAATCCAAACCGGGCACGGTTACTGCGCTGGTCGGCTCCTCGGGTTCAGGCAAGTCCACGATTATCTCGCTCGTCTGTGCTTTCCATACCGCTACCACAGGCCAGGTTCTTGTCGATGGCATCGACCTCGCAACCATCCGTCTATCAAGCTACCGCGAGCAGCTCGGCGTCGTTCTGCAGGATACCTTCCTCTTCGATGGCACTATCCGCGAGAACATCCTCTTTTCCCGTCCCAATGCAACGGAAGAACAACTCATGAACGCCTGCCGCATCGCCCGTGTCGATGAATTCGCCGAGCGCTTTCCGGAAGGCTACGACACTGTCGTCGGTGAGCGTGGTGTCAAGCTTTCAGGCGGCCAGCGCCAGCGCCTCTCCATTGCGCGGGCTATCCTTGCCGACCCGCGTATCCTCATTCTCGATGAGGCGACCAGTTCGCTGGACTCCGAGTCTGAAGCGATGATTCAGGCTGGCCTTGCCTTTCTCATGCAAGGACGAACTACCTTCGTTATTGCCCACCGTCTCTCCACGATCCGTCGTGCAGACCAGATCCTCGTCGTCGAAGAAGGGAATATCGTCGAACGCGGTACCCACGAACAGCTCTACCAGCTTCGCGGCCGTTACTATGACCTTTACACGCGCCAACATGGGTTGGAAACCAACCTCTTCCTGGCACCAGGCGAAGGCGACAAGGTCGAAGAGGCACAAGCTTCCAAGGTCTAGCTTTCTACACCGAGCTGCGTCAGCAGAAATGCGTAGTCAAAGGCGATTTCTTTCAAATAATCGTACCGGCCCGAAGCTCCGCCATGCCCTGCATCCATGTTGATGTGCAATAGCAGGGGAGTATCGTTTGTCTTCAATGTTCGAAGTTTGGCAACGTACTTTGCCGGTTCCCAATACATAACCTGCGAATCGTTCAGGCTCGTCTTTACCAGCATTGCCGGATACGCCCCTGCCTTCAGGTTGTCGTAAGGCGAGTACGACCGCATATATGCAAACGCTTCCGGCTCATTCGGATTCCCCCACTCTTCATACTCCGCCACCGTCAGGGGCAGGGAAGCGTCAAGCATTGTATTCATTACATCCACAAAAGGAACATGCGACAGCACGACGCGGAAAAGCTCTGGCTGTTCATTCACTACCGCTCCCATCAATAGTCCGCCGGCGCTTCCACCTTCGATCGCCACACGATCTTTCGCGCCATAACCTTTCGCGACCAGTTGCTCGACCACAGTAATAAAGTCGGAGAAAGTATTTCGCTTCACGGTCATCTTCCCGGCGTCATGCCACGTATCGCCCATCTCGCCGCCACCACGAATATGCGCATAGGCAATGACTACCCCTCGATCCAGAAGCGACAACCTGGCCGGAGAAAATCCAATCGGTAACGGGTATCCATAAGACCCATATCCATAGACATAAAGCGGATTCGCGGAATCATGCTGGAAACGATCGCGTCGGTAAACCACAGAGACCGGAACCTTCACGCCATCCGCAGCCTCCACCCAGACCCGCTCCGATCCATATCGCGAAGAGTCGAATCCGCCAGGTACCTCCTGCTGTTTCAGCAGCGTCGAAGTTCCCGTTTTTAGGTCGTACTCATACACAGACGCCGGGGAAACCAGCGATTGATACGCATATCGAAATGTCTCTGTCTCGAACTCCGGATTCGTATGCGGTCCTGCTGAATAAACCGGCTCAGGAAACGCAATCTCTTTCGACTCTCCCAGCGTTGCATCTGTGCGAAACGAAGTCATTGTCAGTGTTGGCAACCCCTGCCTCCGTCGCTGGATCACGCAGAACGAAGCGAACACCTCAAGGTCCTCGAGCGGAGCATCCTTATCTTCGGCAACCAGCTCAGCCCACGACTCACGTCCTCCGCCATCCACAGGCACCGTCACTACGCGGAAGTTCTTTCCCGTATCGTTGACCCGGATATAAAACAGCCCGTTACGATGATCGACCGAGTACTCCTGTTCATCGACCCGTGGCGCAATGACCAGAAACACACCGCCCGGAGTCTCGGCATCGAGGTAACTGCACTCGCTCGTAGTATGGCTTCCCGCTTCCATCAACAAGTATCTTCCATCTCGGGTCTTGCCTACACCCAGATTGAAGCGCTCATCTCTCTCCTCATAGATCACAGCATCTTCATCCGCGGCATCGCCCAGCCGATGCCTCCACAGATGATCGTGCCGCTTCGTAACCTCATCCTCCGTTGTATAAAACAGTGTCCTGGAATCCGCTGCCCACGCAATCGACCCGACCCGCTCTGCTGAATCGGCGAGATCATTCCCCGTCCTGAGGTCGCGAACATGCATTGTGTACTGGCGGAATCCTGTGTTGTCAGTTGAGTAAGCCAGCTTCCATCCATCCGGGCTAACGGTCATCGCTCCAACAGCCATAAAGGGCTGACCTTCGGCCAGCTTGTTCACATCCAGCAGAATCTCCTCAGGCTGGGATTTGTCAAACTTCTGTCCAGTAGCCACCCGTCGGCAATGAATCGGGTACTGGCCGCCCTCCACCGTCCGGACATAGTAAAACCATCCGCGGTCGCGATAGGGGACCGACTCGTCCGTCTCCTTAATGTGCGACAGCATCTCCTTGTACAGGGTCGCCTGTAGCCCTTCGGTCGGAGCCATTACCGAGTTCGTATAAGCGTTCTCCGCCTCGAGATAGCCGAGGAGCTCAGGCGAGGCTTTATCCCGCATCCAGCGGTAGTTATCCTCCAGAGTGTGTCCATGCAATGTGGTTGGGGTGGATTCCTGCCTGGCCTGGGGTGGCCTGATGGTGCTTTCTGTCATTCTCTAAAACTCCAACCTCCAGAATACAGTGTCGAACCTGGCTCCGCAGGCAACCATACGGTATCCTCGGACACCCAAATGATGTATGACCAAGGCGTACAGGGTTTGCTACACTTGCCCGCCATAGGAGTCGCTCATGAACTTCCGTCGTCTGGGAACGGTTCTTTTTAGCGCAGCTGTCGTGTCTTCGCCGGCTCTGCTTTTCGCTCAGTTTGACCCTATCCCTTCCTCAGCCACGGGACCACGTCAACAGCAACAAGCGCCCCAGAGTCCGGCAACACAGGACTCGGCTCCTAACGCGGGAGACGTTGGCCAACTTATGCAGGACAAGATGTTCCTCCGTAAGGCGGCCGAGGGAGGCATCGCCGAGGTAAAGTTGGGGCAACTTGCCGCGCAGAAAGCCAATAGCGATGAAGTGAAAACCTTCGCCCAGAAGATGGTCGATGACCACACCAAAATGAACAACGAAATCGCTCAGGTCGCCGATGCCATGGGGGTCATGCTTCCCAAATCGATGAACAAGGACGACCAGGCAGAGTACGACAAGCTCAACGCACTTTCTGGCGATGCCTTTGACACCGAGTACCTCACCTTCATGGTTAAGGACCATCACAAAGATCTGCACGAGTTCCGCATCGAGGCCGCGAGCCGTACTGATCCAACCCTGCACGACGAAGTCGTAAGAGCCGCAAGTGTCATCCACGAGCACACGGTAATGGTCGATAAACTTGCCCGCGCCAAGGGAGTTCCTGTGCCATCTCACGGTGCCAACAAATCCGCTCCAGCTCCCACCTTATAGCGCTTAGCTTCTTCGACTCAGTCGGAGAGAACTTCGGCATCTCAAGCGCTTCTTCGCGTGTGCGGAACTTTGTTCTCAGACGGAGCGTAGAATGGATTATCGATGACCTACCTCTCACGCTGGTTGGCAGTCGTACTTCTGCTTTTCGTCCCGTCGATCGCTCCGGCGGCCGAATCAGTGGACACACTTCCAGCACCAACCGGCTATGTCAGCGATTTTGCCGGCGTCCTGTCCCCCTCTACGATCAGTAATCTCGAACGCCTCTGCACCCAGGTCGACCGTCAGGCTAACGCTCAGATCGCCGTCGTTACGATCAAGACCCTCGACAACGATGAAAACGTAGACGATTTCGCAGTAAAGCTCGAAGAAAAATGGAAGGTCGGCAAGAAGGGAACCGACCGTGGCGTCCTGATGCTGGTCGTCATGAATCCGCGAAAGTATCGTATCGAGGTCGGTTACGGGCTGGAGGGCATACTCAACGACGCCAAGGTAGGAGATATCGGCCGCGCCATGGTTCCTGCGCTGAGCCAGCTGGACTACAACACCGCCATCCCTCTTGGCGTCCAGAAGATCGCCCGCATCATTGCTGACGACGCGGGAGTCACACTTACCGTGCCCCAGCCAGTGCACCAGTACCACCGTGAGCGGGCACCCGTTCAAATCAGTTTCACTGCGCTCATCCTCGGCGGCGGAGTCATCCTGCTCATCCTCTTTTTTCTGGTAAAGACCGGGAATACAGGACTTATCTTCTTCCTTCTTGGAAGCTTAATGGGAGGTCGGGGTGGCGGTAGGCGCGGAGGCGGCGATTGGGGAGGTGGCGGAGGTGGAGGTTTTGGCGGGTTTGGAGGCGGCAGTTCCGGCGGCGGAG
>DATMKY010000093.1:0-6841 GCA_035570955.1 Edaphobacter sp.
GATGCTGAGTTTTCCTCTG
Source organism: Edaphobacter sp. (assembly GCA_035570955.1). Classification (GTDB taxonomy): domain Bacteria; phylum Acidobacteriota; class Terriglobia; order Terriglobales; family Acidobacteriaceae; genus Edaphobacter. The sequence goes on from DATMKY010000093.1 coordinate 20, forward strand.
CTCAACCCTCGCGCGATGAAGCCGGTCTATTTGCCATCGGGGGCGGGAACCATGACAGCGTTCGGATCGACTTTGGGGATACCAAAGTGGCCGCTCAAATGAACGAGATCGAGAGGACGGAGCTCGCAGGTGACCTGAACTACGTTCATGTCCTGTGGGGAGCGTGTGAGGACGGTGATTCCTGTGATATCTGCACCGGCGAAGCGGAGCCAGAGATCGGTGACGGCGCTGTGGGGATGTGCGGTGTTCGCGGGCGTCTGATTGGCGTTGACGAGGTGCTTCCATCCTGCGGCGTGATAACCGGCGATGATAGAGGCCATCGTCTCGGGAATATAGAAGGCAGGATGAGGGTAGTGATAGTTGTCAACGGCGATGCCCGTAAGAGCTGCCGCAGCATGATTGGGATCCATACCTCCGGATGCGAGAAGGTTCTGCGCTACCTGAAGCTCTGACCGGTCGAAGCTGAAAGCCGTATGGCTTGCTGGCTGGTTGGCGAGATTCATCAAAGCGCCATGCAGATCGAAAGACTCGCCTGCTGGTTGAGCCTGGGCGAAGGTGAGAGCTGTGGTGAGAAGGGCGGGGAGCAGGACGGTGCGGAGACGTAAGTTCATCTTGGCCTCTTTTCCTGTTTAGACACGGATTTTGGCGGAGAGTTTGGGTGGATTGGAGTAAAAATGGCGGGGACTGCCTGTAGTAGGCATTTCTTCCAGAGGGAATCACAAGTAAATCTTCCGCCCAATTCGGGCGGAAGGGCCAATACTGAACCAGAAAACAAACGTTTTATTGCGGTGGGCGAGGGGCGAAGTAACCCTTCTGAGCGCGGACGTGATAGCGAGGATCGGTAGCCTGGAGGTAGATGGTACGGAAACTGCCGTCCATCTTGAGGTTAGCTGGGCGGTAGACGAGGTGGTACTGGCTACGAAGCTCTTCTTCGATGTTACGGAAGCCGATGGCTACATCTTCGAGCTTGATGGGGTAGAAGGGCTGGCCGCCCGTAGCTTCAGAGATCTGTCGCAGAACATCGTCGCCCTTGTCTTTGCTGGGGCTTATGTTAGTGCTGATGGTATAGACGATGGTGTCGGCGCGCTGACACATCTTGATGGCGTCGGATTCCTCGACGCGGCTGTAGTTGTCATCGCCGTCGGAGACAAGGATGATGGCGCGACGGACAGCTCCGGTCTCCTGCAGCGTGAGCATCTGGTCGCGACAGGTCTTGTAGAGGGCATCGAAGAGCGCGGTGCCGCCGCCGGGCCGAAGTTTGCGGATTCCCTGGTTGAGAAGATCAACGTTGTTTGTGAAGTCCTGGGCGAGATCGGTCTGGATGTCGAAGCCTTCAACAAAGGCCCGGTCGTTGAGGTGGAGGATCTGGAGGAGAAACTCGATGGCGGAGTCCTGCTCGAACTGGAAACGCTGACGGATGGAGCTCGATGTGTCGAGCATGATGCCGACGCGGAGGGGAAGATTGGTCTGCTGCTGGAAGCGAAGAACGGCGATGGGGGGACGGCCGTCATCGAGAAGGCCAAAGTTCTCCCGCTTGAGACCCGTGATGAATTTACCCTTCTTGTCGGTGACGGTGAAGATAAGGTTCACCTCGTTGACCCGGACGACGATATCGGCACCGCCGGAGGGTGGAACGTCCGGCTGCTGTGCACCGGGTTGCTGCGCGGGTGTTTGCGCCGGGGCTTGGGTTGGTGTTTGGGCAGGTGTCTGCGGTGTCGCTGTGGCAGGGGTTTGCGCTGCAGGCTGCGGGGCGACCGACTGTGGCAGCGCGGAGGGGGCCGTAGGGAGCTGGGCCGGTTCGGTGGCTTCGGCGCCGGTTTGGGCGTGGAGAGGCGCAATGGCAGCCAGGGAGACCAGGAGAGCGAGAGCTTTCAGCAGAGAGGAGCGGTTGGTTCGACGATGGACGATCACTACAGTAATTTTACCGAAACGTGGATGAATTCGTATGAATTGCTTTCAGAAATGACTCCAGTTCGATAGGAAGGGGAGCATCCATTTCGAGTTTTTTTTGGGTTTGGGGATGAGCGAGGGACAGATGCGCGGCATGGAGGAAGTTTCGGTCTAGCTGAAACTGCACAGGGAGACCTGGAATCAGGTGCGGGGCGCCGTAGAGTGTATCGCCAACAACAGGATGACCGAGAGATTGGGCGTGGACACGGATCTGATGGGTGCGACCTGTTTCGATACCTACTTCGACCAGAGAAAATGGACCATAGGGAGTAGTCAGGCGTTCGAGCACATGGAAATGGGAGACGGCAGTTCGCCCATCGGAGCGACGGGTGGTCATGCGGGTTCGGCGAACAAGGTCGCGAGCTATGGGGAGGTTGACCGTGACGTCATCTTGTTTGAGATGGCCATGGAGAAGGGCGTGGTAGGTTTTGGAAACCTGGCGGCAGGAGAACATCTCGCCCAGCTTACGGTGAGTGCTGTCGTCTTTGGCGACGAGGATGACGCCGCTGGTTTGTTTGTCGAGGCGGTGGACGATGCCTGGACGGAGGTCTCCGCCGGTGGAGGAGAGGTTTTTAAAATGAAAGAGCAGGGCGTTGACGAGAGTACCGGAATTGCGGGCATCATCGGTTGCGCCTGAGCCTGCGTGGACCATCATGCCTGCGGGTTTGTTGACAATCGCGAGGTGCCGGTCTTCGTAGAGGATTTCGATGGGGATATCTTCCGGCGTGGCGTGAAGTGGCGCGGGCTGCGGAGAGCCTTCGATCTCGATGGATTCGCCGCCATGGAGTTTCTGTTTGGGTTTGGCGGAGTGACCGTCGAGGCGGACCTGTCCGGCTTCGATAAGCAGCTGGACGCGGGCGCGGGAGATGTCTGGCAAGGCCTGGGAGAGGTATTGATCGAGCCGGAGGTTCGCGGCTGCGGGATCAGCGATGAAGGTTCGCGTGTTGTCTTCGGAGGATTCTTCAAGGTCTTCGAAGTCGATGACAGGGATTGGGGGAGGCGGAGCTTCTTCGACTCCGCGAGTGGCACGGTACTCGGGTTTGACGGTGCGACGACGCTGGCCCTTAGGGAGCATGTGCTTAGACGGCATAGCGAACCAGCTTTCGAGGTTGGAGAAAGACTACCAGGGTAGCGAGAGCGATCAAGCCGAGAGAAATCCATTGGACAGGATCAAGAAATTTTGAGTCGGGCAAAGGCTGGCGAAAGAAGGTGAGAAGGAACTGAACCGCACCCGAGGCGGCAAGGGCAAGGGCGAAGGTGTCACCTGGGTTTTTGCGCCGGGGGAGCTGCCGGAGAAGAACAACGGCAAGCACGACTGCGGTGATTGCGGCATAGAGGGCAACCGGATGAAGGTGGATGCGGTCTGGCGGGATGGCGAGACCCCACGGAAGTCTGGTGGGGAGACCGGCGTCACTGCCTTCAGCGAAGTGTCCAACGGCGAGGAACGCCCAGGTGAGAATGGCTGAAGGAGACCAGGCGTCGAGTGTGTCGAGGAGAGGTAGCTGTTTGGCGCGGAGGTAGATCGCAGTCGCGACCAGTGTGAGGAGGACACCGAAGCTATTGAGTGATGGCACTGTCAGCAGGATGATTGGGTAGCGGAGGAAGGTTTGCGGGTTAGCGAGGACGAGGAGAAGTCGTGAGAGCGCAAAGGCTGAGATGAGCATGAAGAGGCCAGCATTCCAAAGCTTGTCGGGGTCCAGGCCGACAATGGGAGCAGTACGTAGGCTCAGAGTCAGAGCCAGCATGAGGCCCATTGCGGCGAGGACGCCGAAGGTGGGAAGTAGGAGATGGCCGGAGTGGACGAGATAAGGATGCATGAGAGCTGGAGTTTTGAGCTCTGAGCTTGAGAGAAAACAAGAAGACCGACCCACTGGGCCGTACTCAGAAGCGCTGGTGAACCCGTCCTAAGACGGCGGGACCTAACCGTGGCTCTTTAGGCGTTCCTGACTGGAGGACTGCTCACCAAGCCATGTCTACGAGTCGGGCCCCTGTTCAATGAATGTTGGTTCAACCAGCGTTGTTCCAGTACCTGCTTTGCAGGCCGGCTTTCTTAAGTTGGATGCTACCTATGTGGGTCGAGAATGGCAAATGGGGGAGGAACGGCGTTTGCAAACAAAATGAGCTGAGCAGGAAATGGGTGACTAGGGTTTCTCCGGCCAGTCCTTATCGGGACTCCGAGGGGGAGGTTGATTGGGGCTGAGATTTTCGGAAGTGATCTCCGCGTAAATGAAGTTCTCTGGCGGCACAGGGCTGCCTGAGAGGCGACGTAATAGGGCAAGTTGGCCGGCATGGGTCATGGCGTCTGAGAAGGGGCCTTGGAGAAGAATCTCCGGGGTAATGTCGTGAAATTCGACCCCCTCGTCGAGGATGCGTGCGATGTCGGTGACGACTTCATGGAAGTGTTTGACGGCGGCGGTGAACTCTTGAAATACGGGCGGGCGGTAAGAGCCGCCGAGGAAGAAGGTGCGCGAGTAGCCGAGGACGCTATCCATATGGCGGATGAGTTCGTGGGGGGTACGAACCTGCCGGTCGGCGCGGAAGTCGGCGAACCAGGGGGGAGCGTCGCGGAGAGCTTTCTGCGTACGGTAGGCCAAGGCGGCGAGGAAATGTTCAAGAAGAACTCGTTTTTCGTCCATTGATCTCCTTTGTCGCTCGGCCAGCCGGTTTGATCGCTTAAGTCGATACTATTTTTTACTTCATGGATATGGACGCGGTATGGATTGCGGTGGTGGCGAGCAGAGAACGCACTTTACCTTTGATATCTCCTTCGGCTCCAGTGGCTCTCATCTGCACAGTTCCATTGCCGTCGAGAACGATGTAGGTTGGGATCGCAGAGACGTGGAAAAGATCGGAGATTGCGTGATTGGTATCGCGAACCTGCAGGCCGATCATGCGATTGTCTGCCATGTAACGCTTCCATTTGTCTTCGTCGCTGTCATCGCTGACCCCGAGCAGGACGAAACGGTCTTTGTCCATGCTCTCGGCGATGGATTGGATGTAGTCGACGTCTTTGACGCATGAGGGACACCAAGTGGCCCAGAAGTCGATGAGGACGACCTTGCCGGCGAGCGAGTCGAGGGAGATGGCAGTGCCGTCGGGTTTGGTGATCTTGAAGGCTGGGGCGGGCTCGCCGCGTGCAAGAGTGAGATCGCTGGCAAAGTTTTTAGCGCGCAGGCACTCTGCCGGAGTTGCGGCAGGGTTCGTGGCACAGGCGACGAATTCATTCTTCGCTTCGGCGTCCTTTTTGAGCATGGCCAGAATGTGGCCGTCGAGGAGGTGAATCGAAGGGTTCGACGGATCGTCGGCAGCCGCTCGCTTGAGAATCTGGTCGGCCTGTGCGAGCAGTGCGTCACTGTGCTTCTGCTGGTCCTGCAAGAGGAGCGCGGACGCCTGAAGATATTCAGCCTTACCTTTTTCAACTGGAGTTGAGGATTGAGCGGCCCACGCGCCGGCAGACGCAGCAGCATCTTTGGGGGCTTCCATCTTCAACTGAAGATTGGCGATGGTCTCGAGACACTCAGCGCATCGACCCTTCGCAAGTTTGAGTGCTTTGCGGTCGCTGTCGAGTGCGGAACCGAGCTGGTAGTTATGCTCAAACTTTTTGCCTTCGTCGAGCGCGGCACGAACCGCAGGATCGAGTGTTGCGAATTGAGAGAAGGCCTGACAGGAAAAGAAGGAGACAGTGATAGCGAAGAGAACCAAAGAAAAAATGTTCCGATTTTTCATACGGGGCCATCTTACCCCGTTCGCAGATTCTCTCGAGAGGACGAAAGTGGGAGCTTGGCTAGCCGACTTTGCGGTCTTCGAGGACCTCGTCGAGCATGTCGGCCAGGGTCGTGGCTCGGGTGCGCGCCGAGTGCTGCGAGTTCTGCAGATTGCCAGCGAGTGAGTCGTTGCGTTGGCGTGCGGTGCAGAGTTCGTCTGCGATGTTGAGGGCAGCGAGGACTGCTACGCGGAGGCTGTCGACAGTGTTGCCGAGGGCGGAGACAGCGCGCATCTTAGCGTCGACGATAGCAGCAAGGCGCTCGATGTAGGCCGGGTCTGTGCCGCGAAGATTGTAGACCTGATCATAGATGTCGACGGAGACGGCCTGGGCGACGGACTGGCTTTCGGTGGCTTGGGGCGGGGCTTCGAGAGTTTGGTCCATCGTTTCTCCTGGGATGAGTTAGAGAAGTTCGTCGATCTGTTGCAGCATTTTTTCTACTCGTTGGCGGACCTGATCGCGCTCTTTGTTGAGAGTGGTGAGTTCGGTTTCGGCCGCGCGGGCATTGGATTTTTGCGCGGCGAGCTGTTCGCGGAGGGAGACGATCTCGGCTTCAGCCGCGGCGCGGGCTTCACGTTCCTTTTTGACGATTTCGACGGCGCGAAGGACTTTTTGCTCGAGGGCCTGGAACTCGTCTGCGCTGATGCCGGAGCTGATCGTAGAAGTACTCATATTTCCTCGAGTATAGACGCGGATCGCGTGGATTTCGCATTTTGGAAAACGCGGCGGAATCTAGCTGGGTGCAGTTTCTCTGATTATTTTTTAAAATGGGTTGCGAGGGGTGATTTTATGCCGTTTTACGGGCCTTTTTGAAGGGGGTTACGAAAAATGACGGCGGTTCCTACTGGTAATTTGTGTTCGTTACGTGGGGGCTTAGTGCAAAAACGTGACTCTAGCTGGCGTTATTTTGGGCTCTAAAATTTTTCTCCTCTCGAAAATATTTTCTGTGGAAATTTTCCAGGGGATGCAGCGAGTTAGTTCCGTTCGACAATTTACTTAAGCAGGTTCTCCGCGGCTGTGCAGAGTCAGGCGCGGAGGGTTCCACCCAGTTTGGTGAGTGCGTCGATGATCTGCGTGGACCATCGGGTTAGCTCTTCGTCGCGGAGGGT
>DATMKY010000094.1:0-30286 GCA_035570955.1 Edaphobacter sp.
CTTCTCCGACGTAGCCTCGCTCGCCGTCAAGTGGAACAAGCCTCTCTCCGCCCGCCTCCAACCCATCCCCGGCAAAAAACCCGGCGACCGCACCGGCTTCGACGACCCCTTTCTCTTCAACACCACCATTCACCCGTTACCTTAGACAAATTCCTCAAGCGTCATCCCGACCGTAGTGGCGTGCCCCGCAGCCGCATCCTTTTACGTTTGTTTTGTCTTTTTTCTGTTGGTGCAATCAACGCGCCGACGCATCGTCTCGACAAGTCCCTGACAACAATTTCCCTAAAATTAATGAGCACTTCAAATATTTGAGATCAAACCCTTTCTACGATGATTCGTTCTGTCAACCCAAACATCAGAAGGGAACTACCGTGACGAAGAAGTCGATTGCTTTAACCCTCCTCGCGGCATCAGCCGTAACACTCCCCGTTCTCGCGCAACCAGCACTCATCGCTCACGGCACGCTCACGAGCAGCCGTGCCGGTAGCTACACCGATCTCTCCGGTCTCAAAGGCACCTTGGAAAACGGTGTTCCCGCAAACCTCCTGGGTGGATTCGGCTCCGGCATCGCTCACATCTCTGGCGATCAATTCCTCGCCGTTCCCGACCGCGGCCCCAACGCTGTTCCCTTCAACTCCAACATCGATGACACCGCCAGCTACATCAATCGCTTCCACACTATCAAGATGAACCTCAAGGCGAACAAAGGAGCCGGCTTGCCCTACACCATCGAGCCCGAGCTCGAATCCACCACCCTCCTCTTCAATCTCACACCGCTCGTCTACGGCTCCGGCAACGGTCTCGGCGTAGGCTCCGGCGAACCGAAGCAGAACAACTTTCTCCAGCACTTCTTCACGGGACGTTCCGACAATTTCGACCCCGACCACAACTCTGGCGATCCGCGGGACGCACGCCTCGACCCCGAGAGTATCCGCGTCTCCAACGACGGCCTCAGCGTCTTCATCTCCGACGAATACGGTCCCTACGTCTACCAGTTCCTCCGCTTCGATGGTCTCCGTCTCCGCACCTTCCAGCTTCCTGAAAAGTTCTTCGTAAACACCCTCTCGCCGATGGGGGCGGTTGAAATCGCCAACAACACCAGCGGCCGCGTTGCCAACAAAGGCATGGAAGGCCTTGCCATCACTCCCGACGGCCACACGCTCGTCGGAATCGTCCAGAACGCACTCATTCAGGATGCCAGCGACGGCGCACCCAACCTCCTTCGCATCGTCACCATCGACATCCTTACCGGGCGCACCACCCACGAGTACGCTTACGTACTTACGAACGGTTCCGGTGTCAGCGATATCGTCGCTCTCAACAATCATGAATTCCTCGTCGATGAGCGTGACGGCAAAGGTCTCGCGGACGCTCCCGGAGAAAAAGCCAAGGTCAAGCAGATCTTTAAAATCGACCTCAACGGCGCAACCGACATCAGCAATATGACCGGCTCCGAAGCGCAAACTCACCAGCTCAACAAAATTCTCTTCCTCGACATCGTCAAAGCCCTCAACGCAGCCGGAATCACCTCTGACCTGATTCCCGCCAAGATCGAAGGCACGGCATTCGGTCCTGATGTAGTCGTCGACGGCGTCAAGATGCACACCTTCTGGGTCGCCAACGACAACGACTTCCTTCAGAACTACAACAACATCCCTAACAACAATCCGAACCAGTTTTATGTCTTCGGCGTCAAAGATTCTGACCTCGGCGGCTCAATCTACGTCGCCCAGCAAATCCCCTCGTTCTAACCAGAACCTCATCAACCAGCCCCGAAGGTGCGCAGGTCCCTGCCGCCTTCGGGTTTTAATTGATTTGGTTGACGAACGCTGCCATTTCGACCAGAGCACAGTCTTATCGTGGGATTCACAGTGGAGAAACCCGCTTCTCACCCTTACACTGAGAGTCGGACAACACCCTCATGCACTTAACTCCTCAAGACCGCCTCTTCGTCCTCACCGGGGCAGGCATCTCCGCAGAAAGTGGCCTCGCCACCTTTCGCGGCAGTGGAGGTCTCTGGAACGGCTATCGCGTCGAAGAAGTCGCCACCCCCGAAGCTTGGCAAGCCGATCCCGCTCTCGTTTGGCGCTTCTACTCCCAACGTCGTCGCGACGCACTCGCCGCCCAACCCAACACCGCACATAAAGCCCTCGCCGAAATCGAACGCCACCTCACCAGGAAGCATCCTGACAACTTCTACCTCTGCACGCAAAACGTGGACGACCTCCACGAGCGCGCAGGCTCCCACCGTATCCACCACATGCACGGCAGTCTCTTCCAATCGCGCTGCACCCGCACGAACGAACACTTTCCGGACCACTCCTTCTACGAAGACCCGAACGACTTTCCCATCTGCAAAACCTGTCACAGCTCGATTCGCCCGCACATCGTCTGGTTTGGCGAGATTCCTCTCGACATGGACACCATCTACCACGAACTCGACCGCGCCACCGTCCTCCTTGTTGTAGGCACCTCCGGCTCGGTCTATCCCGCCGCAGGCTTCGTCGATATCGCCAACCGCCGCGGTATCCGCACCCTCTACGTCGGTCCCGAAGAGCCTCTCAACAACCATGCCTTCGACGAAATCATCCTCAAATCCGCAACCGAAGCCCTTCCCACACTCTTCACCTACGACAACCAATAGCCCGTTCCTGTAGATTTGAGGCGCATACCATCACAGGAACTCGCATGGACCAGAAACCTTCACTTTCGCGCCGCACCTTCGTTCAAGGGATGGGCGCAGCGTCGTTGATTCTCCCCTCCTTCCGCGCCGCGCTTGCCTCACCTTCCGACACTAAAAATAAACTCGCCTCTCCTGTTTTCCAATTGCTCCCTCTCGGGGAAGTTCGCCCAACAGGATGGCTTCTTCACCAGCTTCAGATTCAGGCCGACGGTCTCGGCGGCCATCTCGATGAAACCTGGCCCGACGTAGGCCCGAACAGCGGATGGCTCGGCGGCACGGGCGAGAGCTGGGAACGTGGCCCTTACTTCCTCGACGGCCTCATCCCTCTCGCATGGCTCCTCGACGACTCTACTCTCAAAGCCAAAGCGCAAAAATTCGTCGAGTGGATTCTTGCCAATCAGTCTCCCGACGGAATGCTTGGCCCCAAATCGAACATCGACTGGTGGCCGCGCATCCCCATGCTCAAAGCTCTTGCTCAGTATTACGAGGTCACCGGCGACAAGCGTGTCATCCCCGCCATCTCTCGCTACTTCGCCTACCAACGCGCCGCACTCCCCGGGCGTCCCCTCGAAAGCTGGGGCCGGTATCGCTGGCAGGACGAGGTCTACGTCGTCGAGTGGCTCTACGACCGCAATCCCGACCCAGCGCTCCTCGAACTGGCGGCCCTTCTCCACCAGCAGGGCTACGACTGGCGAGCGCAGTTCGAGCCATTCCGCTACACCGAAGTCTGTACACGCGAGTTTCTCGGCCTCAGTCACAACGGCGACAACAACGACAAGGCTCTTCAGTGCCACGGAGTCAACAACGGCCAGGCCATCAAGACCTCACCCGTCTGGTATCGAATTACCAACTCGCCGGCCGATCGCGCCGCCTTCGCCACGCAGCTCGCGGCACTGGACAAATATCACGGCCTGCCCAACGGCATCTTTTCCTGCGACGAACACCTCGCAGGTCGCGATCCCTCGCACGGTTCCGAGCTCTGCACCGTCGTTGAAACCATGTTTTCCCTCGAAGTAGCGCTCGCCATCCTTGGCGATGCCTCCATTGCCGATCGGATCGAGAAGCTTGCGTACAACGCACTCCCTGGAACCTTCTCCGACGACATGTGGGCGCACCAGTACGATCAGCAACCCAACCAGATCCAGGTAAGCCTCAACTCCAAACCCTGGACAACCAATGGAGTCGAATCCAATCTCTACGGCCTTGAACCCAACTTCGGTTGCTGCACCGCAAACTTCCATCAGGGCTGGCCAAAGCTCACTTCAAGTCTCTGGATGCGGTCATCTGACGACGGCCTCGTCGCCGCAATCTACGCTCCCTGCGAAGTCTCCACCCACGTGGGCGATACCCACGTCCGCCTCACCGAAGAAACCGGCTATCCCTTTCGCGGCCTCGTCAAAATCACGGTCAATCCTGCGAAGCCAGCGCACTTCCCAGTCTCGCTTCGCATTCCGGAGTGGGCCACCGGTGCCAAGGTCCGCATCAATGGCCAGCCTGCAAGCGTTTCTGTGCAACCGGCTGCCTTTACGCGCCTCGATCGCGAATGGAAGCCCGGCGATATCATCGAACTCGATCTCCCCATGCAGCCTCGCGTCTCTCGCTGGTTCAAAAATTCGGTCGCCATCGAGCGGGGCCCGCTCGTCTTCTCTTACAGCCCCGGTGAAAGTTGGGTCAAACTTCGCCAACGCGGCCTCAGCGCAGACTGGCAGGTCTTCCCAACCAAACCCTGGAACTACGCTCTCAAAATCGACGAGACCTCTGCTTCCTCCATCTCTGTTATCGAATCTCCCATCGGAGCTCGTCCCTTTGCCAACTCCGAGCCCCCAGTCAAACTTCAGCTCACCGGAGCTCGCATCGATTCCTGGCGCTCTGCCGATGGCGTCGCCAACCCGCTCCCGCAAAGTCCGCTTACCGCCCATGGTCCTGAAGAAACTCTCACTCTCATCCCGTATGCAGCGGCCAAGCTTCGCATCACGGCGTTTTCACAATACAGTTAATACATGACGAACTCCCTCAAGGTTGACCTCGTCGGCGTAGGTCTCAACGCTACCGACACGGTCATCCCCCTCGAAACCTATCCGGCCCGTGGGTCCAAAACCGAATACTCGACCGTCACCACACTCCCCGGTGGACAAGTCGCCACCACTGTCGTCGCCTGCCAGCAGTGGGGACTCCGTACTCGCTACGTCGGCAAACTCGGCGACGATCTCGCCGCCACACTCCATCGGGAAGCCTTCTCTCACGCCGGAGTCGAGACCCACATCATCACCGCCTCCGGCGTTCCCAGCGCGCAATCCCTCATCCTCGTCGACGCCCACGGCGAGCGCACCGTACTCTGCCGCCGCGACGAGCGCATCATCCTCCACCCCACCGACCTCCGTCGCGAATGGATTACCAACGCCCGCGCTCTTCATGTCGACGGTCACGACACCGAAGCTGCCATTCAGGGCGCAGCCTGGGCCCGCGAAGCGGGTATTCCTGTGATCGCCGACCTCGACGAACTCTATCCCAACATCGAATCCCTCCTCACCAACGTCGACTACCTCATCGTCAGCCGCGACTTTCCAACTCGCCTCACCGCCGAGCCCAACCTTGAGCAAGCCCTCCGCAAAATGCACTCCCGTTACAATGCCAAACTCGCCGCCGCCACACTCGGTGAAGAAGGCGTCCTCGCTTTCGACGGCATACGCCTCCTCCACATCCCAGCCTTCTGTGTCTCCGTTGTGGACACCACCGGGGCGGGCGACATATTCCACGCTGGCTTTATCTACGCTCTCCTGCAAAACTGGTCCCTCGGCCAGCAGCTCGAATTCGCCTGCGCCGCCGCCGCTCTCAACTGCACCGCTGTAGGCGCCCGTGGAGGCATCCACTCCCTCAAAGACATCCAAGAATTGATCGCCACCGGTACCCATCACACTGCGCAATCCTCAGCATCAGCGAAGTAGCTTCTCAGGAAACAATCTCACCTTGTCGATTGCTCCATAAACCGCGCGCCCCTAAGATAATGTCTGCTACAAGATAAGTTCGGTAATGCGGGCCCTCTGGAAATGTAACGGAGGTGGGTGTGAGAACGAGCGGAGTCGCCGACCTGTCCTCGGCGCCAAAAAAATCTCACTGGGACATCTTTCGAAAGCCTACGGTCATCAGCGTTTTTCTGCTGATCATTCTCTGGAACATCTCCGTATCGTCCAGCCTCTTCACTCGCCTTATCGAAGGTCCTGGTGCCATTCGCGAGACGGCTCGCGAAATTCGCGACATCAATCTTCATTTGCAGCTGCGTTTTTACCAGCTTCTTACACTCCTCCGTCCCATACCGTTTCAACCCGACTATGTCAGTCTCGCCTACATCGATGACGACGTGCACTGGTCAACGCTCTATGGAATTCAGCCAACGAACCGCGAATTCCTCGCAAGACTCATCACCAACGCATCGCAGACCGAGACAAAAGCTGCTGCGATCGGAATCGACATTGAGCTCCTTGCTCCGCGGCACTTTCCCGAAGGCACCGATGCGCAGCCGAGATTCTCCGATGATCAGGCACTCTTCACTGCAATCCAGTTTGCAACTCGTCAGGGAGTTCCCGTCGTTCTGGCAGGCGTCTACTACATCGACGAGAAAGATCAGCGAATCGAGCTACCTAATATCTTCACCACGCAGGATCTAGTCGGCTCCGCAAACCCAGACTGCAATCTTGCCCGTTGCCCGTCTGTCGGTTACATCAATTTGCCGGGCGACAAGCGTGCGATCCCCCTTGAAGTCAATCTGTTGTCCGCCGATACGGCAAAGCCCAAAACCGTCGACTCCTTCGCGCTGGCTCTTGCAAAGGCAGTCAAAGGTCCTATTGAAATTCGCCGCAATCCTCTGCTCGCCGGCATGAATCTCCGCGAAAGCGTCATCTACGGCACTTTCTTGCCCGAAGAGCAGTATCCCGAGGTCTCCGTGACCAACCTCGCCAACGAAGAAAAAGATGCAATGCTCGCCTGCGCTGGCCGTGTGCTTCTCATCGGCGGTCGCTGGCATGATCTTCAAGGCTACGGGGGTCCAGTCGATCAACACCTCAGCCCCGCAGGCTATCTCTCAGGGCTCGGCCTCCACGCCAACTATCTGGAGTCTCTCCTTCAGCATCAGTTCACGCACGAGGTCCCTCTCTGGGTCGGCGTCCTCGTCGATCTTCTCGTCGGCCTCATCATCTATCGATCCTTCGAAGTCGCGAACGAAAGCTGGTGGCTCAAGCTCACCATTTTGTTGTCCGCTTTTCTTATCCCAATCGTATGCGCCTTTCTGTTCCTCGATTTGGCGAATATCTATTTGGACTTCCTTCTTCCAACGGAGCTATATTTTCTACATATCCTCTACGAAATCGTCGAAAAGCATCTCAATATTCACTTCAAGCCAGTGGATAAAACTCAAGCGACAGCGGCTGCAAAGTAATACCTTGCGGCGGAGGGGAGTAAGTCATCGATGGCATGGATACGGACTACGCTGAGCCTTACCAGTCTGGTTTTTGTGCTCCTTCGGCCCTCGCACGCCCAGCAGCCAACCGCGCAAGCCACCTCCTCTCCTGCAGCAGATGCCACACGTCGGCTTCTTACAAAATCGGGAACTCTCCGCCTCCTCTCAAAAACTGAAGCTGATATTGATGGCGTTGACGCCGACAACAAACCCGCAAAACTTGTCTTCCACTTCGACCCCGCCACCAAATGCGATCAGGTAAAAATTGGCGACGTCGTCAGTATCGTCTACCGCACCGACGTTTCAGGCTTCATTGCAGTTCGAATCGCTCTCATGGTTGCCAATACTGCTGGGAAAACGGGCGACGTAGGCGGAAACGCCAAATCCGTCGCACCAGCCCCTGCAGCAGCAGCGAGGCCACAGTCAACCACGACCTCCGCGAGCAATTCGGGAAGCACGAAAGGAATAGGCGGCCTCTTCGGCGGCTTGAGCCATTCCCAAGGCAACAGGGGATCAGTGGGGGCCCTATCAGGCGCTTCTAAGAGTGGTTCTGCTGCTACGCGCGATAACAACGCCTCTATTGCTGACGTTCACGATCCTGCCCGTGGTATGGACATCCATCACAGCATTGGTGGAACGAGGCGCGTCTCCACCCAGCGGCAGGACGGTACTCGCGTTGTTTCCGTCGGCCACCGTCGCGGCTACGTTCAGCGTTCTTACGTCTTTCAGGACGCCGAGTATGTTCGTCGCACCTATGACAGTGACGGCAGACTATACGATACCTTCTACGTCCGTTATCAATACCGCGGCGAAACGCTCTACGTCTACACTCCCTCTCGGTTCTATCCTTCAGCGTTCTATTCCTGGGCTTTGAATCCGTGGGCTGTGCCCGTCGTCCATTCATGGAAATGGAGCCAGGAGCTCTGGTACGGCCAGGCAGCTGCTATCTTTACGCCCTATCCCGCCTACCCATCCGCATCCCTCTGGCTCACCGACTACATCATCGCGGACAACGTAAAGTCCTATTTCATAGGCAACGTTTTGAACTCCGGGGCGCAGCCTCTCTTCACGCCCGAAATAAAGCAGGCAATCGCAGACGAAATCAGACATTCCATCCTGCTCGAACAGATCGAAGCTGCCTCTAACGCTCAGCGTGTCGCGCCTAATCCTTCGGCGAGCAGCATCATGATATTTGGCGATAAGCTCGCTCACATCCTCATTGCCAGTTCGGATCTCGATGTTGTGGATACCTCGGGCGTGAAATGCACCATCAGTAGCGGAGATGTTCTTCAACTCAATCCAACTGCCTTCGAGGAACTCCAGGCTTCGGCAATCATCCTCGTCGGCAAACGTAACGAGTGCGAGAAAGGCAGCAGAGTTTACATCTCAATCCCTGACCTGCAGGACATGCAGAACTATCTTCGCGCCTCCGTCGACCTCGGCCTTGATGAACTGCGCTCGCCACAAGGAATAGGACTTCCCGCCTTGCCTGCTTCAGCGGAGGCTGCTGCCACGCCCGCGATCTTTATCATCAACGCGCCACCCCCTGAGGAGGATGTTCCAACCCGCATATTCGAACAACAACAGATCGCCCAGGACTACGAGCTGGAGCACAATATCAAGATCCCGGCGGTAAGGGAACCGGTCACCTCCACCTCCGAGTCTGCTGCTGTCGCGGCCTCACCGACCAACAACTCATCTCCTTTGTTGATTTCCCTCAACAACACGGACACTGCCGTCCAGGTTATCGCAGCCATGGGCAAACCCCGGCAGATATTGAACTTGGGAGGCAGAACAATCTACGTCTACGCGGACATCAAAGTTACCTTCACCAATGGCAAGGTGACCGACGTCCAGTAATTCCTACGAAGGCTTAGGCGAACTTGTCTTAGGTTCTTCAGGATTAGCCACCCGCGCGCTATGAAAACCACAAGCCTTCATCGCCGCCACAGCTTCAGGATTCTGCATAAACGTCTCCCAAACAAACGCGCTCCGCAGATTTTCTGCCATCAGCAATCCAATCCCCAGGTCGATTCCGATGACATCCGTATCGAACCAGTGCAGATCCGGGTGAAACGCATCACAGAAACCATACCGTCCCCACGCATCCTTCCCGAAATTATCCCGAAGCGCTCGCAGCATATGCACGCAATCTCGTGGAAGGAAGGGAAGTGATCCCGCCGCCGCACAGGGCACCACGGATCCATCCACTGGTCCCATCAGCGGAGGGCCGCCCCACGCTGTATATCCATGGGCCCAATCAGAAGCGCTCACGCCCCAGTAATCATCGCTGTATCCGCGATTCAAGCTCAGGCAGAACGCCTTGTGCGCCCGAGTCGCTGTAATCGAATTCGTAAAGTAATTCGCAAACGCGTCCCGCTGCCTCCCAAAATCGAACCATGCATGCGAGTACTGATGCACAAACAGTGGATCCTTTCCGCTGATGTACGTATAAGGTCCAAACGTCATGGGCGGGCGGGTCCAGGCGCTCCACGATTCCGGCGAGATCGGATGCGTCGGCGACCCGATTGCCAGCAGATAAAGCATCATCAACTCCGAATAGTGATCCCATCGCGTCGAAATAAATCCGGTCTCCGGCCTCCAGCCCATCGAAAACGTCTTCCCGCCATTCAACATCCACGGCCAGTCCACACGGTTATAAATCTGTGTCGCCAGATCCATTATCTGTCGGTCGCCAAAATAAACCCGGGCCGTCAGTACCCCGCATAGAAAAATTGCCGTATCAATTGACGATACCTCGCTATTGATCAACGCCTTACCTGTCTTAACATCGTTGAAGTGCGAATAAAATCCGTGCTGATGCGGCATCTTGTTCAGATGAAAATCCAGCGTCGTAATTACCTGCTTCCTGAGTCGATCCGTAGGAAAGTACCCTTTGTTGTCCGCAATGCAAAGGGCCGTCAACCCAAATCCTGTAGCGGCAATGCTCGATACAAAATACTGATCCAGCGCCCCAGTCGGATTCTTCGAGTGCGCGCGATCCAGCACCTGTCCTGTCGTCGGATCAGCCTGTTCCGCAAAGTACAGACACGCGGCATGCTCCATCTCTTCCAGAAAATCCAGATCGGCATCGCTCAACAACCGCGAATAAGGGGGTTGTGCCGCAGCTTGTTGCTGCGTTACGGTCTGCTCCTCTGCCCATCCCAGCGCCGGGGCCGCCACGCTCGACAGAAAAGCTCCGCCTAGTAACTTCGTCGCACTGCGTCGCGTTATCTTCGGCGGAGTCGGTTCATTCGCGCTCATCAGTTCTCGATCGTTGGATGTGTTCTACAGATTCATCAGACACTGAATAAACAAAAAGGTTTTATTGAGTAACCGTGCGACCCGAAACCTTTATCACGACGAGTCCTTGCGGAGGAATATCAATGGAAAACCTGCCACCTTGGAGCGAACTATGTTCTGGTGCAGCGCCTCTACCTGCAGCGCGGAGTTGCACGATCTGATCGCGAGTTGGAAATGCCGGCCGACCCATTGCGTCAAAGGTTTTGATGACGTTTCCATGATTCGCGTCTAATCGCCGAATCTCCACCGCCGCATTCGCCGGCATCCCCTTCACTGTCACCGCAAACTTCTTTGAAGGACCAACATTCGCCGGAGGCCGCGTATAGCCCGCGCCAGTCCCATGCGGCGCAGCATAGTTCCACAGCGCAACGATTACCGAACCATCGCCGCGTCGCGTTGCCAGAACGACATCCGAATCAACTTTGATTCGTCGATCTCCCAACTCATGGAGCATCGCGAATGCGTTATAGGCAGGCTTCGGAATCCCATCCTCCGCCACCAACCCGAACCCGCCATAAAACGGAGTCTTCACCACACCCTGTTCCTCAAACACATCCGAAAAACTCCAGTAACTCATCGCTTCCGTTAGTCCATCGCACTGGCTGATCGTTCCTGCAAGCCATGGTCCCATATACACACTGTCGGTCACATTCGGTTCATTCGCATAGCTCGCGTTGTACTCGCTGAAGATCAAAGGCGTCTTCGGGAGCGGCGAAGCCGCAATCTCGTCATGTACCTTCTTCACCGCTCGGCACACCATCCTGTCACGCGGAATCTGCTCCATCGTCCCAAAGACATCCTTCGCAGTATCGTTCGCATAAACATGAGTCGTCGCAAAATCCACGGGCACATTCTTTTCCTTGCAATGCCGCAAAAACGCTCCAACCCACGCGGCCTGCGCCGTCGAAGGCCCGCCCACCATCAACCGCGGATTAACCTTCTTAATCGCCCGCGCCGTGTGATCGTACAACTCAAAATAAGTGGGTTGCTTCGGATCTCCCACCCAGAAATCAATATTTGGCTCATTCCAGACTTCAAACTTCCACTTCGAAACCTCTTCAATCCCATATCGGCTTACCAGATGTTGCGCGAACGCGGTGATCATCGCATCCCACAACGCATAATCCTTTGGCGGCGAAACATTCTGCTTGTACCAGAACGCGTGAAGGGCATTCGGATCGGAAGCCATCTTCTTTGGCATAAAACTCAACTCGACAAATGGACGCACATGACTGGCGAGCAGTCCGTCATAAATCTGATCCACATAAGAAAAGTTGTATGGCGAACTCTGATTCGAAGTCACCGCAGCCTGCCCCGGATTTTGCGTCTGCGCATTCGGATCATAGAGTCCAACGTCATCCATAAAAATGCCGTGAAAACGCACTGCATCGAGCTCTGTTATCCCCTTCACGCTCTTCAGATCCTGTCGATAACTGTCCCGCAATGAAAGCACCGCTCTCCCCGACCCGAAGATCTGTTCCCAGAAGTGAGGAAAAGGAGTTCCCGCGTCCCGCGCATCGATCGTCACATCAACCGAGCCATCCGTCTGACCATAAACCGCCGACCCGAAAAAACCAACGAGCCAAGCAACAACACAAAGACCAAATAATCTCTTCGGCATACTTCACTCCGCGAAAGACAATATTCCAAAGACTACACGCCTAAAGAAAAAATCACCCCTGAACGCCACCGCGCCCAGAGGTGAGAGTGGTTGAAACAACGTCAGAACTGGAATCTTGCCAAAAACTCGATCTGCCTCCCGGCATCCGCACCCTGCGCGACTCCAAAGAACTTGTTCTGAATATTTGCCGCTGGGTTCGCGTTGCCATTCGTAACCGGCAACAGTTGCAGTTTGTTGAACGCGTTATAAAAGTTCGCCTGGAACCGGAGCAACATGTGATGGTCCCACTTATCGAACCCGAACTCCTTTGCTGCACTCATATCCACATCAAAGTAGCAAGGCCCCTGGAAGCTATTTCTCCCAATCCCGGGCGTGTACTGGAAAGTCGGCGGCAAGGTTGTTGAAAAATAATTGCCGCCGCCCGGATTCGCCGTCGTGCGGTTCGAGAAATTCGACCCCGTCAGCCATGCATTATTCGAACAGCTGTTTCCCGCCTGGCCGTTATAAGCCAGTGGCCGCACCGGTCCTGCCGGAGCCGCGCCAATCTGGTTTGGCACTGTCTGTAGATTGAATGTAACCGGAGTCCATGGGAACCCCGAGTGATACGTCAGAATTCCGTTCACCTGCCAGCCATCCGCCAATGCCTTCACGGCAAAGTTTTGCGAGTGAACATGCGGAAACTCATACACGCCCGACACCGTGACCCGGTGCCGAGTATCGTAGTCCGAAGGCCCCCACTCACTCGCATTATTTGCAGGATTAGTCTGGTTCGCATTCGAGTTCGCTCCATCTCCATTCGAAACCTGATCCAGTGACTTCGAATAGGTATAGTTCGCTGCTGCTGTAAACCCGTTGTTCATCCTCCGCACCAGTGTTAGGTTCAGCGAGTTGTAGTTCATATTCGAATCCGTTTGCGCAAAATATCCAGCGCTCACTGGAGTCTTCACATTCGTTCCTGTGCAGTTCAAGGTAGCAGGAACGCATTGGTTGAAGATGAAGTTCTGATTGACCAGCCGCGCATAGTGATGCCCCTCACTTCCCGCATACCCAGCCGTCAACACCAACTGATAGGGCAGCTCAAACTGCATATCCAGCGAATACAAATAGCTGAGCGGATACTTCGTATTCGGAAGCGCACCATACACCTCAAAGCTGGTGCTCTGCGCAGCTCCACCAACCTGGAGCGGAAATCCATTCGGCCCAATCCCCGTCTTCAAAGCCGGATTCGCCGGAAAACTCGAAGGCGAATTCGAAGTCCCCGTCGCATAAATAATCCCTGCCGTATTTCCATTGGCCCCGCAGCAAAGCCCGAACGAAGCAACCCCCGGCCCGTCTTCCAGCGCAGGATTGAACAAGCCAATATCGAGATGGTTATAAGCCATCGCGAATCCGCCGCGAACTACAGTCTTGCGGTTAAATATCGCCGGCGTATATGCAAAGCCAAACTTCGGTGCGAAGTTATGGTTCTGCGCCTCCCAGAGATGATTCTTAGGCTGCAGCGTAATATCGATCAGCTCACGCCCGGGAGTAGTTCCCAGCACCGGATAATTGATCAAAAATCCCTTATTCCGCAACGGAGTAAAGTCCTCCCACCGCAGTCCCATATTCAAAGTCAGGTTCGGCGTTGCCTTCCAGTCATGCTGCACGTATGCCGAAATATCCTCCGACCTAAAATACCGCTGTGTCAACGGAGTGCCGCCCGTCACCGGATTCGCAGCCACCTGTTCAAAGATCGCCGCATCGTTGGCCAACGTCCACAACCCTTGGAACGCATACGTTGGCCTCTGCTGCCCGTTCAAATTATCGTTGTCCTGCTCCCATCGAAACTCACCGCCAAAGCGAATCGTATGTGCGCCCCACGTGTGCGTCACCATGTCCCGTATCTCATACGTGTTCTCCGCGAACACTGCTGGCGAAGTCGAAGAAAACATCGGGTTGTATTGAATTGGAAATGGCAGCGTCTGTACATTGATGTACGGCAATCCATAATTCACCGTATTGCCCGCATCGTTCAAACCATTTTCAGCAAACCGTGTTCCATTCCCCCGAGCCTCGTTTAGCCACGAAGGCGAAAACGTATGAATGTAAATCAGTGTCCCAGCCGAGTTGAGCGGCTTGAACGGCACATCCGCATTCGGCCTAGACCCGGCCGTCCCGGAAATTCCATAGTTGTCCAGCTTCGTGAAGTACACGCTTCCCGCAACCAGATCCTTATCCGTCACATGATAATCCACACGGCCATTGAACTGATTGCCCCGACTATGTGCCGGAACAAACAGCTGCGCATTCTCGACGTCCGCAACACCATCCAGACCCCCGCCATAAGGAGCAGCGGGGAACACCCCTAACTGTGAGGCCCCGCCCGGCGTCAACGAACCGATGTCGAGACCCCCATTCACTACCTGGCAGGTTGGTTGTGGTGTCGTCGATCCCGGCGGCGTATATGTGTTAAATCCGCTGCAATTCGGGGCAATAATCGCCTCAATCCTTGGCACCACACCTGGATTAGAAAGAATCTTCGACGTCACGCCACCCGGCCGGTTCGCAATCACAGAAGACCGGTACCCCGGCGTCTCCACATAAGCTGTCACACTGTTATCGTTCGAGAGCTTGAATCCCTGATACGACCCGAAGATAAACAGCTTGTTCTTCACGATCGGCCCGCCCAGCGAAGCGGCGTAGCTCCTCTGTTTATTCGTCACCTTCACGGGCAAAGTTCCCGCCGCAGGCCCGCCATATTTATTGAAGGCATTCAATCCCGGCTCGTCATAAAGAAAAAACAAGCCGCCATGCAAATCATTCGTTCCACTCTTCGTTACCACCTTGATTTGCGCGCCGGAATTCCGTCCGTCCGATGCGTCGTATGAAGTCGATACCGTAGTAATCTGCCCTACTGCCTCCTCATTCGGAGTCACCACCGCCGACCCGCCATGGGTCAACGAATTGACGCTCACTCCATCCACCATAAAATTGTTATCCGCGGAGCGCTGCCCATCTGCGGAAATCTGAACCTGATTCTCCGTCTGAAAAACTCCACTGTTCGACCCACCGGGCCCTGCCGCATTTGGCAGAAACACAGCCGTGCCCGTTCCGCTCCGCGCGCCATCGCCCGTAATCCCCGGCGTCAGTCGCAGCACCTCATACGGATCCGCTCCGTACGTCGGCAGCTTCTGAATCGTGTTCCCATCAATCGTCGACTGAATATTCGCATCCCCCGTCTGTAGCACCGGCGTCTCGTTCGCATTCACTGTAACCGTATCGCTCGCCCCACCAGCGCTTAAACTCACATTCAAATCACGCGAGCTCTCCGCCGCGAGTGAAATATCTTCATAGGTAGAAGTCTTAAATCCGGTAGCGGTCACGACCAGCTTGTAGTGCGCCGGAGCCAGTTCACCAAACCGGTAAAATCCGGTGTCGTTTGTCACAGCGGTGAGAGTCTGTTGTGTCCCAAGATTCGTCAGCGTCGCTGTCGCTTTGGGAATGATGGCCCCGCTCGTATCCTGCACCGTACCTTCCAAACTCGCACTGAACTGGCCATACGCCAGCGGGCTTGTTGCAAGCGTGAAACCAAAAAGGACAGCCTTTGCCAGGGAACAGAATCGTCCGATCTTCATAAAACTCCTCCGAAAAAAGATGAACAGTCGTTAGGCGGGTTGATCGCGTACGTGTCAGCGCGCAGGCAATCATTTTTTCCCGTAAGCAGCGTCTATCCCCTCTCACGGAGGATGTGCTGGACACCGCGTTAATCGTCGAGAAATGCGTGCCTATTAAAAGCGGAAGACGCGCGTCAACCTCAGAACGCCCTACTCATCCGCAGCAACGCCGGCTCAATCGAACGAGAGCCTAGGCCAGTGAGTCTTAAGGTGCGCTGAAACGAAACGGGGTTGTCTCACGCACAAAAAGGTTGCCCATCACAATCGACTTCTGTAATCTGGCGGTCCTTGGCCGCTCTTCCGCCTACAGGCCTGATTCGCCAGCGTTTGTTACCATCCCATACAGAAAAACAAGCATCTTTCGCGCATCTGCCTGCCTCTTATCAAATGGAGAACACTCATGGCTCGCCCCTATTGGTCCGGACAGATTCAAATCTCCCTCGTCTCCTTTGGCGTCAAACTCTTTCCCGCCATCGAAGCCAAAAGTGAAATTCGCTTCCATCAGCTGAGTCGCAAAACAGGAGAACGGATCCACCATCAAAAAATCTCCGCCGACGAGGGTCCAGTAGAAAAAGACGAAATCGTCAAAGGTTACGAATACCGCAAAGGTCAGTACGTCACCATCGAGCCCGAAGAGATCGAGCACCTCCGCATCCCATCGCGTCACACCCTCGCCGTCGAACAATTCGTCGACGAAGAAGAAATCCCCCCGTCCTTCTTCGAGAAACCTTACTTCGTTACTCCCGAGAGCGACACCCAGGCCGAAGCCTTCGCCGTAGTCCGCAAAGCTCTTCAGACCACAAAAAAGGTAGCCCTCGGAAAGATCGCTTTCGGTGGCCGCGAACATCTCGTAGCCATCGCACCGTCTGCGGACGAAAGGTTCTCTGGCATGATGGCCTACATCATGCGTTATGCCGAAGAGCTCCGTGACCCTGCAACCTACTTCGGCCACATCAAGAAGGTCTCCGTCGACGAAGACCAGCTCTCGCTCGCAAAAGAGCTCATCAAACGTAAATCAGCAAAGTTCAACCCCGACAAATTCAAAGATGAGTATGAGACCGCCCTCAAAGAACTAGTCGAGGCCAAAGTCAAAAACGAACCGTTGCCAACGGAAGAACCCGTGCCGAAGCGCGCCAAAGTTATCAACCTCATGGACGCCCTCCGCAAAAGTGTCAAGGGCGACACCGACTCCGCAAAGAAATCTCCCACTGGCGCGAGAAAAGGCCTCACCTTGGTCAAACCAAAATCCACCGCGAAAAAGCGCAAGTCCGCTTAGTCTGCCATGACGACCAAAAAAACGACGCTGCAAAAATCCGCCACCAAAAAAACTCCTTCCAGAAAAACTGCCGCGAAAAAAGCTGCAGCTACGCCGTCAATGAAACCTGCCACCAGCGCACGCAACAAAGCCTCTAACGCCATCGACGAGCAGCTATCCCGCTACCGCTCCATGCGCGACTTTAAAATCACCGCCGAACCCAGTGGTGCATCCAAATCCGCAAAGTCCACCGCGCTCCCCTTCGTCATCCAGAAACACGCTGCCTCGCATCTCCATTACGACTTCCGTCTCGGCTGGAACGGCGTGCTCAAAAGCTGGGCCATCTCCAAAGGCCCCAGCTACGTTGTCAAAGACAAACGCCTCGCGGTCCAGGTTGAAGATCACCCCATGGAATACGGCGGCTTCGAAGGCATCATCCCCAAAGGGCAGTATGGTGGCGGCACCGTCATGCTCTGGGATAACGGCACGTGGGAGCCGCAACCTGGCCACACCGACATCGACGAAGGTCTCCGCACCGGCAGTCTCAAATTCATCATGCACGGCACAAAAATGAAAGGGAAGTGGGCACTCATTCGCATGGGCGGCAAGTTCGCCAACGCCAGCAAACCCAACTGGCTTCTCATCAAGGAGCACGACGACTACGAACGCTCCGAATCCGATCCGTCCGTGACTGAAGGCGAACCCAACAGTGTCGTCACCGGCCGCTCCCTCGAACAAATCGCCGCCAGCGAAGACCACGTCTGGCACTCCAAACACACCGCCACAGACAAACCGTGGCAACGCATCGACGAGCAGCCACAACAACCCGCCGCAAGATCGCCCACTCCATTCAAAGCGCAACAAAAGACCAAGCCCATCTCCCCACCCTCCGAAGCACCAAAAGAAAATCTCCCCGAATTCATCCCCCCGCAACTAGCCCAGCAATCCGAAACCCCACCTGCCAGCAAAGGCTGGCTCCACGAATTAAAACTCGACGGCTACCGCATTCAGGGCCGCAAAGAAGGCCCACGCGTCCGGCTCCTCACCCGCACCGGCCTCGATTGGACGCACCGCATGAAGACCATCGCCACGCAGGTCTCCACTCTTCCATGTCATCAGGCCATCTTCGACGGCGAAGTAGTCGTCCTCGATGAAAGAGGCAACACCAGCTTCGCTGACCTACAAGCCGCCTTTCAGGAAGACCCCAAAAAACCGCTCACTTACTTCATCTTCGACCTCCTCCACCTCGATGGCCGCAATCTTCGCAACCGTCCGCTCCTCGAACGCAAAGCCATCCTGGACAGCCTCCTCACCAGCTCCGGCGAATACATCCGCTACTCCGAGCACCTCGACTCCAACGGCACGGAGATCTTCCGCAAAGCCTGCGAGCTTCACGCCGAAGGCATCGTCTCCAAGCGCGCCGATGGCCGATACATCTCCGGCCGCACCAGCGATTGGCTCAAGATCAAATGCGTTCACGAGCAGGAGTTCGTCATCGGGGGATTCACCCTCCCCGCGAAAGGCCACACGGGGATCCACGGAGTCGGAGCGCTCCTGCTCGGCTACTATCGGGACGGCAAACTTATCTACGCAGGCCGCACCGGCACTGGCTTCAACCAAAAAACTCACAGCGTCATTCGCACGCAACTCGAAAAACTCCGCACCAAAGAAACTCCATTCGAGAAACCCCCAGCCGAAGCTCGGAAAGACGGAATCTGGGTCAAACCCGAACTCGTCGCTCAGGTTCAGTTCGCAACATGGACCGCCGACAATGTAGTTCGACAGGCCGCCTTCAAAGGTCTTCGCGATGACAAGCCCGCCAAGGAAGTCCGTCGAGAAGTGCCCGTCATGCTTCCAAAGCACCCCGCAGCCAATCAGGCATCGCACAACGCCATAGAGCCGGTCGCTGCCAAAACCATCACGCCAAGGCCAAAGAAGACCACGTCCCCCGAAAGGAAATCTCCGAAGAAGCAACCGGAAACCGACATAACCGATCGCGCCCCCATACGCCTAACCCACCCCGAAAAGATTCTCGATGCCGAGTCGCATCTCACCAAACAGCAACTGGCCGACTACTACTGGGCCATCGCGGAGCACATGCTCCCCTTCGTCTCAAATCGTCCACTGTCGCTCGTCCGTTGCCCAGAAGGCACAGGCCATCCCTGCTTCTTCCAGAAGCACGTTAACAACACACTCCCGCCGGGCATCGACTCCATCGATATCGCCGACAAAAACGGCAAAGTCGAACCCTACATCACGCTCTCCACGCCGGAAGCACTTGCTGGCCTCGCACAACTTGGTGTACTCGAGGTTCACCCCTGGGGGTCCACCAACGACAACCTCGAGCGCCCCGACCGAATCATCTTTGATCTCGACCCGGACCCT
This sequence comes from Edaphobacter sp., assembly GCA_035570955.1. GTDB lineage: Bacteria > Acidobacteriota > Terriglobia > Terriglobales > Acidobacteriaceae > Edaphobacter. Next base: position 19,354 of record DATMKY010000094.1, read on the forward strand.
ACCATCTCTTGGCGCACCCTCGCCGACAGCGCACTCGAAATCCGACGCCATCTCTCCGGCCTCAAGCTGGAATCCTTCCTCAAGAGCACCGGAGGCAAAGGCCTCCACGTCGTAGTCCCCATCAGGCCCGACAATGAGTGGCCCGCGATCAAGCAATTCGCTCACACCTTCGTCCTCGCCATGGAGCAGCAGCAACCCACTCTCTATCTCACGAAAATGACGAAGGCCGCCCGCAAAGACCGTATTTACCTCGACTACCTCCGCAACGAACGAGGCGCCACCGCGGTCGCACCCTTCTCACCCCGCTCACGTCCAGGAGTGGGCGTCTCCATGCCTCTCAACTGGGCCGAACTCAAACAATCCATCCGTCCGATCTTCCAGGTCATCAACTTCGATGAATGGAAATCCCGCCTCAAAAAAGATCCCTGGCAGGAACTCCCGAAAATCCATCAACGCCTCAACCTGAAGTCCGCACTCGACAAGAAGTAAATCGGTGTCATCAGTGCCAATGAGGCGCTAAGCCCTGACGCCGTGGACCCCATTCTTTTTTCCTGCCGTATAAATCAACGACCAGCTCGCAATCACGCTCGAGGCAGTCGTCAACCCACCATACTTCGCATAAATCTGCCCCGCCTGATTCTCCGCCTCCCGCAAATTATTATTAGGGTTCGGAATCTGCGGGTCTGAGGCATTCCGTATCGCATACCACTCCAGCTCCTCGATCCCTTGCAAGGCATACGCCACCATTGCGTCGCCCATCTCGCACATCTGCCCCTTACCCTCAAGCTTGAAGTGATTCGTCGACTCATCAAACGCAAACACGTCTGTCGTCAGAATCGTATCTGTCGCCGCCTGCCATATCCTGGGAACCCTGCGCGAATTCGGCACCCGAGCCGAATTGAACGTTAGCAACTCCGGAGTTGCCGCCGCAAACGCGTCCGCCGCCGGAGTCGTAGCCGTAAACTCCTTATTGCACCATGGCTCATTTTTGAACTGTCCCGAGCAGTCAAACCGTACCGTTCGCCCCACCACCACGTCGCTCAGCAACACATCTTTTCCAACTCCGCCGCCCGTTCCCGTCGTAATAAAAATCCTCGGCTTCACCGTCGTTGCAATCTCTGTCATCAGCTTCTTCACCGGAGTAGCCGGCCCGTCATAAGCCAGATGTAGGCCGCACTTGAACAGCAATACCTTCATCTTCCCAATCTGCACGGGAAAGTAAATCCCCAGGCTATGAAAGTACCGTGACATTTCCTCTTGTTTGCTGTTGAATGGCGCAACTCCACCCGTCACAAGCGGAATATAGCTAGCAATGTCATGCCGATACTCAAACCAACTAGTCGTCGGGTTGTTCGGCGTCATCAGCGAAGCCAGCGCCGCACCCTCCGCGGCCGTCCACGTCACCACCACCGCGTCATACCCGCGAAATCGCGAGAGATCATCCATCTCATCAGGCAAGGAATTCAGTGTAATTGGCTGGGGCACTCCGTCGGCGGGCCACGCTGGAACCTTCGGCAACTGCGCCGCAGGATCTAAAAATGCCGCCTCCAAACCCTGCGCGCGAAACCGCACCTGCGGAGCAGAAGGATCGTAATTCTGCTTCACGTCTGCAAAATTAAATGTAGCCATAGAGACCTCCGCACGAAAGAGCTGCTCTATCCACATCCCGATTGCGTGGAATAGTGAACAAGAGCTCGAGGTCCGTTACAGAAATTGTGAGAGAAGAACTATGGCGTCACTTCCATGCGCGGGAAAATCTCGCCCGGGATGTCTTTGGAAGGCTAAGGCGCCCTAAAAAAGCCTATCAGTGAGCCGAAGCCGCCGGCTCAAACGTAGCCACTACCTTCGCATCCCCATCCATCAACTCCAACTCCCGGCCTACAATCTTCCATCGCTTCACCTGCCCTAGCGCCTTCAAAAACCTTTGTTCCGTATCCATCCCACTCGGACACATCATCATCGTCGCGGCCATATGTCCCAAGGTCAGCCGTTCCCCGGTCAACTCATATCCACCTGTAATCCGATTGCACCCGCCCAACCCGCTCGCCCGCTTCGAAACAGGATCCAGCAACAAATTGGGCCACCGATGCGGATCGTCCGCTGTCACAGCCGTATCCCCGAGCTTCGTCAGCTTCCACTCCGTCTTCTCGAGCGAAGGCGAAGCTACATTCCCCCCACCCACATTGCCCGACTGAGCGGACATCCCCATCGACAAACCACCTGCCAAACAACCTACCGCCAGACAAAACACCCATCTCCGCACAAAATGCCTCATCCCATCCGCCCTCCAAAACTCAGCTCCACTCTATTCCTCATCCAAAAACCTCGAAAAGCTCAGCAAACTCACATGCAGATCCGATAAGACTGCAATCGCTCGTTCGAAAATTAATAACTAAGCAATAATCAATAACTTGCACCAAAAAATTAAACCTGGCATTTCGATAAAAATAGAATGAGATAGAAAAAGAAGGCCCGGCTCAAAACCCGCCTTCGCTCTGAACCACAAGAGGGTAAGAGAGACAGACCGGACAAACCCAGCAGCTAAAAGTAGGAGCTAGGTACTAAGCACTCAACCATAATCTTTCGAACCCTTTGCACAAATAGATACCCGTGGGGAGATGCCAAGACGCGCCGTCGGCATCAAGCCCCCCAACATCTCGTCTTGGTATCCTGACACCGTATGTCCAAACCCATTGTTCTCACTATCCTCGACGGCTGGGGCTATCGCCCCGAGACTCACGGCAATGCCATCGCTCAGGCCCGCAAACCCACCTACGACAAGCTGCTCTACGAATATCCCAATACTCTGCTCCGCGCCTCAGAACACTTCGTCGGACTCCCCGACGGTCAGATGGGCAACTCGGAAGTCGGCCATCTCAACCTCGGCGCCGGTCGAATCGTGCGCATGGACATGACACGAATCGATACCGCCATCCTCGACGGCACTTTCTACACCGACCCAACGCTGGTCCGGGCCTATGATCTCGCCGCACAAAAAGGAAGGGCTCTCCACCTCATCGGCCTCCTCTCGGACGGCGGAGTCCACTCGCACCAGCGCCACCTCGACGCCCTTATCCGCATGGCCGCCCAGCGACACCTCTCCCACGTCTACGTCCACGCCTTCATGGATGGCCGCGACACCCTACCTACCAGCGGTCTTGGCTTTCTCCAAGAACTGCAGCGCAAGTTCTACGAGTATGGTGTCGGCCTGTTATCGAGCGTCAGCGGTCGCTACTACGCTATGGACCGCGACCTCCGCTGGGAAAAAGAAAGACAAGCTTTTGACGCCATGGTCACCGGCCACCCCGAAGGTGGGGCCTACATCAGCCCCATCGAACGAATCAAGGAACTCTACAACAACGGCGTCACCGACGAGTTCGTTCCCCCCTTCACCTGCATAAACCCCAGCGATAACGCTCCCGTCGGGCTCATCCGCGACCGCGACGTTGTCATCAACTTCAATTACCGCGCCGACCGAGCACGTCAGATCACACGCGTCCTCACCCGGCGCTCCGGTCTCACCAACGACCCTGCAGGATCCCAGGGGCACGCCCTGCCGAAAGCCGCCGAGCTCGATGCTGCCATCCCCCTCAACGAGGTTCCCGTTGACCTCCACTACGTCTGCATGACCCAGTACGATAAAAACTTTCAACTTCCCATCGTCATCCCGCCCGAATCGATGGACAACCTCCTCGCGAATCTTATGGCGCAAGCCAATCTCCGCAACCTCCGCGTAGCCGAGACCGAGAAGTACGCACACGTAACCTACTTCTTCAACGGAGGAATCGAGAAACCTTTCCCGGGCGAAGATCGCGCCCTCGTCGCCTCCCAAAAGGTTGCAACCTACGACCTCGCCCCCGAAATGTCTGCGCCAGGCATCGCCGACGCCGTTATCAAGGCCATCGGCGACACCGCCTTCGACGTCATAATCGTCAACTTCGCCAACGCTGACATGGTTGGCCACTCCGGCATGATGGAACCAACCATCAAGGCGGTCGAAACCGTCGACACCCAACTCGGGCGAATCTACCAGGCCATCCGTCAGCGCGGCGGCAGTCTCCTCGTCACCGCCGACCACGGCAACGCCGAGATGCTGATCGACCCCGCCACCGGTGGCCCCCACACCGCCCACACCACGAACCCGGTCCCCTTCCTCTACATCACCGAAGAGGGCGCCAAACCCACCCTAAGGGAGGGTGGCAGTCTGCGCGACATCTCCCCCACTATCCTGTCTCTGCTGAAACTCGACCAGCCAAATCAAATGACGGGAGGTAACCTCCGCAACAAACCATAGCACCACTGAGTCGGAGCAGGCTTCCGCTGAAATAGCCCTAGCGAGATGGACGGCGCTGCCGATAAAGCAAGCAGCAGTTCGCCTGCATCTCGTGCGGACTGTGTCAGATCGGCGAGAGGACAAGATCGATGTCTCTGATCCAGACCTGTAAATGCGAAGAGTGCGACATGCAGAAGTCGTTCGCAAATCACTGGGTAATGTTGTACGAGAAGAATGGCAACCTGGTCATTTTGCCAAATTGGGACCCGAAGATGCTGCGGCGCACGCGGCACTTTTGTGGGCGGGCGCATGCAAGCAGGTATGTGGAACGTTGGATAGCGGGCCTGACTCTCAATGCAGTCTCTGAAACGCCGCTTGAGTCCGGATCGCAGAAGTACGGCGTTCCTCAATTGGTGTCACAAATCATCTCCGATGAGGAGGATGAGATCAATGCTCTGGAGTTGGCGACAAAATATCGATGAAAGCTCATCTTCGCCAGCGGTTAGTCGATAAGGTTCAGTACGAATCGAGTGCGGAGAAGCAAGGGAGGGTGCGTTGACCCGTTATCGGATCTTTAGAAACTCGGCGGAAGAGACAACCTACATCTCGACTCAGGACTGCAAAACACAACACGATCCACACCGATTCCCGAATCTAAATTTAGCGTTAGAGGTGCTTCGGGAGAGCGGAATACCGGAGTACGAAATCCGCCGAGTGACCAAGGAGATGGCTGCAATTAATGGCGCCATTGTGCAGGTCGCAGAGACGCTCATCTTTGATCATGCAGCCGAGACCACAAGTTGCAGCTGAAACGCTAAAACTCTCTTCGCCCTTCCATAGCTCGAGTCATCGTTACCTCATCGACATACTCAATATCGCTCCCGGCAGGAACACCAGTGGCAATCCGAGTCACCTTCAACTCGTCTTTGGTCTCATGCAACTCGTTAGCAAGATAAGCCGCGGTCGCCTCACCCTCGGTCGTAGGCGAAGTCGCTAGAATCACCTCGTCGAGTTCACCTACCCGAGTCAGTAGATTGGCGATGCGCAACTGCTCCGGTCCAACGCCGCCGATTGGCGATAAGGTCCCATGCAACACGTGATAGACGCCGTTATAGCTGCGGGTCTTCTCGATCGATGCAATGTTAGTCGGCTCTTCGACCACGCAAACCAGCCGCTGATTCCTCACTGGGTTCGTGCAGTACACGCAGGGATCAACATCGGTGATGTTGTTGCATACGGAACACAGACGCAGGTGGAGCTTGACCTGCCGAATCGCCGCCGAAAGCGCATCAGCATCGGCCTCCGAAGAACGTAGCACGTGGAATGCCAGCCGCTGCGCGCTCTTTGTTCCAATCCCGGGCAGCTTACGGAACTCCTCGATCAGACGGGCCATCGGCTCTGCAAACCGGCTTGCCCCTGACGGAAACGCCACTACTTCAACCCCGGAAGGTCAGGCAACCCCAACCCACTCATCATCCCCGCCACGCTCGACTTCATCGCCTCATCTGCCCGCCGCCCCGCCTCATTCACCGCCGCCGCAATCAGGTCTTCCAGCAACTCAAGATCGCCGCCCGTACTCCCGATCGCCGTAGGTTCTATCTTCAGCCGCAGCACTTCCTTCTTCCCATTCATCCGCACCGTAACCACTCCACCCCCAGTTGAAGCCTCCACCACCGTCGCAGCGAGCTTTTTCTCCATTTGCTCCTGCATCTGCTTCGCCTGCCCCATCATCTCTTTCATCTTGCCCAGATCCGAAAAGTCCATCGTCGCCTCAATCGTTTTCCCGCAGGTCGATCACGCTGCGAACCTCTGCATTGAAAAGCGCCTGCGCCCTTTGAACCATCGGATGTTCCATAGCCCTCGCCTGCACGCTTCCACTTTTTAAAGCCCTAGTTCTCTTTTCGGCTCCTACCTTCTTCGCTCCGGGCAACAACACCAGCTTCAAAGCACCCGCACCTGCGTCACGAAGAGCATTCCTGATCAACTTCTCAGCCTCAGGATTAATCACCATAGGCAGCATCGTCTTCGAGACCTCAGTTTGAACCCGAACCTCGCCCGCTTCCATGACCCATTCTGCGTCCGCCATCGCATCTGCCGCCGTCTCCTGGCTCTTAGCGGAGATCAAAGCGGCAATCGCAGCCTTCTGCAAGTTTTCAGCAGTAGGCATTGCTGAGGAGGTAACTTCAACGGCACGTTTCGTTTCAGTCTGAGCCCCAGGAAGTTCGATAGTCTCAGCAACGCCGCGTACCAGCGCATTTCCATCGGTCAGAACAATCTCTTCCGTCATGCTTGCGGTTACAGAAACCGGTACTTTCATTGGGTGTGTAACCACATTGGGAACTATGGACTCTACGCGGGGAGAGGTGTTCGCCGAACTGCGCTCCTCAAATCGCCTTCTATCCTGCTCGAATGGTGAGGATGCCGGTTTGCTGCTTACTGCTGAAGGTCTCGTCCCCGTAACTCCTGAGACCGTATCGCCAGGACTTACAGGTTTTGCCCCACTCACTACTCGGGTTTGTCCCGAACCGGTGGGGAGTTGGCTCAAAAGCTCTTCGATCGGCAATAATCGCCGCAGGTGAACTAACTTTAGCAATCCCAGCTCAAAGTGAAACCGTTGCTCCTGTCGGTAGCCAAGCTCATCGAAGGTCCGTATCATCACCTGCAGAAACCTCGATAGTTCCTCCTCCGTAAATAACGCTGCCGACCGTCCCGCTCGCCGCTGTTCATCAGTAGAAATCTGCAGTAACTCAGTTGCTGCGCCATCCAGGCCGGAATCATCTGCTCCAACACCTGCGATCTTCGCAATCACGCAATTCCGCAGATAACGGACAAACTGGCGTGCGAGTTGCGCAGGGGAGTTTCCGGCATCCAGCAATTGATTCGCGACTGTAATCACTTCGGCGCTGCGATTCCCATCCACCGCTTCAAGAATTCGTTCAAAGACAGCGTTTGGAACTGCTCCCACTAACTCGCGGATTAGTCCGACGTCCAGCCGCGGTCGACTATCCTCGACCGGCGCGCTCGCAATCGCCTGATCCATGATTGACAGAGCATCACGCATCGATCCGTCGCCCGCTTCCGCCAGAAGACTCAGAGCACTCTCATCTGCATCGACGCCTTCACGTTCGGCAATTCCACGCAGTTCACGAAGAATATCCACCAGCTTCACAGCATGGAAGCTGAAGTGCTGACATCGCGACCGTACCGTCTGGGGGATATCCTCCGGTTGCGTGGTCGCCATCATGAACACGATATGTTCTGGTGGCTCCTCCAGAGTTTTCAGGAGCGCATTGAATGCTGCATCGGTAATCTGGTGAGCCTCATCGAGGATATAAATCTTGTACTTATCGCGCGCCGGCCGATATCGCGCAGCGTCCCTTAACTCGCGAATCTCATCGATCCCACGATTCGTTGCTGCATCGATCTCGATCACATCAACCGAATTTCCCGCTCGAATCTCGGTGCAGCTTTCGCAGACCTCGCAAGGCTCAGCAGTTGGCCGCGCTGATGATCCAATAGCATTCCTGCAATTCAGCGACATCGCCAAAATGCGTGCAATCGTCGTTTTTCCAATCCCACGATGTCCGCTGAAGATATATCCATGCGCGATCCGATTCTGCATTAGCGCATTCTTCAACGTCACGGTTACGTGATCTTGTCCCGCAACATCTGCGAACCGTTGTGGCCGATATTTCCGTGCAAGAACCTGGTAAGCCATCGATAGTCGATTGTATCGTCAACACGGCCGCAACCGCAGACGGCAACATAGGATAAGCCTGCTCGCCCCTTTTGTGGAAATCGTTGTTTTGAGAGCAGCGATTCCGGCTATTGGTTCGGAGAAGCGTTTTTGACTACAGGGAAACCGCACGGTGGAATTTTCTGGCCGCCGCGATGATGAGAACGACAAAAAGAATCAGAAGGAGGAATTGGGCGATTTTGAAGGGAGCCTCGGTTCCGGTTGGAGCCAGAGAGTGGATCGCAGGAACCTTCATGAAGAGCTGAACGATCAGGACGAAGACGTTGAAGTAGAGCGCGATCATGGCTGTCACAACATAGGTGGTCCGCCAACCCCCTTTGAGATGGAAGAAATAGAGAGCTGCCACAGCAATCACGAGAACAATCATTGAGAGAATTCCGATTATGATGCCGGGCGTGATCTTGCTGTTGGGGAAAAAGAAGCCGGTTATGCTGGTGAGTATCGTGGTAATTAGAAACGCACCATTCCAGGCGCCGAGAAGTTTTCCGTTGAGAAGACCAAGCAGAACGACGAATCCTGTTCCAATACCGATGAGGCTGATTGCGACATGGATGACAGTGTAGGTGCCCAGGCTCATTCCAAGGACCATAGCGGACTGCCCTTCTTTCTTTTGGAATTCGATACTTTCGTTATCTGATGACGTTATTGGTGATTGGCTTGATGCAGGGAAGTTATATCGCAGTGATAGGTCTGAAGCGCAGAGATTTTCGGACTGATGGCTAATGTCCTCCGCAACTCTCAATAAAGGAGGAGAACAACGTGGTAGGTGGTGAATTGGCCGGATTGCTTGCCTGCGCAAGCCCCCACCGCGGCTGAGGAGTATTTTGATTTATCGAGTTGTTGTGCCACAACATCGGGGAGCTCGCTGATGTCGGAGCAATCCCACCGGATGACGAGTTTGGGGGTGCCGGCCTGTTGCCCCTGCGGCATGGTGCAGGTTTTGCGGGCATCTTCATTCGAAGGGGCTGGAGGAAATCCACGAGCCTGAAGAAGCTTCGCAACTTGTTTCTCGATGTTGTCGGGTGTAAGGGTGGGGACGTTACGGGCAAAATCCTCGACAGCGAAGTAGAGGTTGTTGATTTGAGCGATGGCGATGCCGACTGTGTTGAGGTTGGGGTCGAGGAGGTTGGCGCGGTGGGTGGGCGAGGTCATCCAGATCTGGTGGAGGGATTCGGGAGCGTCTCCATGTCCGCCGAGGTTTTCCGAGATGGTGCCGAAGTGGGCTCCGGCGTTGGCGCCGCGGGTGACGAGGTCGGGTTCGCCGGGGTACTGGTGTTGGAGATCGTCGGGGCTGCGGAGAACCCATTGGAGGTGAGTGCGAGCGGCTTTGGCTAGGGTGTCGTCCCATTGCAGCGGAGGCAAGTTGTGCTCAGCTCGCGCCTGATTTGCGAGTTGAAGGAGGGTCTTCTCGGGGGAAACGGCGGTCTGGGGATGGATTTGAGGTACCGCGCCGATGAGGATGGCGGCGGCCAGGAGGTGGAGGTTTTTGGGTGTTCTGATTTTCGACTCCATGCTTATGAGTTGGATGCTAAGGATTTGATTGGGTTGGGCAGCGGGGATTTGGCACCAGCTTCCGATAGACTGGAGACAAGGAAGCCAGATCGAGTTGCGGGCAGGCTCGCGTTCGGGCGGCACCGAGTGTTCGAAAGCCAAAGGATTCTTATCTTATGAAGTTGCGGTTCCTCGTTTTTTGTCTTGTGCTGGCGATGATCAACCTTTCTGCTCGTGCTCAGGATAATCCGTCTGCTGTTAATGCTCCGAGTGGTGATCAGATTAATGTGGGGTCCGGGGATGTCGGGTTGTATGTGAATCCCGTCGGTATCCACATTACGAATTCGAAAGCCGATACGGGACCGTTCGCATTTCTGGGAGCCAACACGACCTCGCGTATGTTCTGGGGGGCGACGTTCGGCGGATACGTAAATTTTATCCACGCTCCGAAGTTCGATGCAGGCATCGATTTCCGGGACACTATCGTTACGGGGAATAACGCAAATCTGAATAGCTTTCTTGTAGGCGGGCGCATTCTTCCCAAGCCGATTGCTGAGAAATTTAAGCCGTATCTTCAGGCGTCGGTCGGGGTGGGGAGTTCAAAGCCTCCCACGAGCCCGATTCACCTGAACCGGCTGGAGTTCGGGATCTACGGTGGACTAGACTATACGCTCGCGAAGCATGTGGACTTCCGTGCCTTTGAGGTTGGTTACGGGGCGGTTTCGACGGTGAACAGCGGCGACTTCGGCGGAACGACTACATTCCCGTCCTCGAGGTTGCTCACAGTTTCGTCCGGACTGGTGTTCCGGGTTCCATAACGAGTAGGATTAGAACATGAGAAAGGGAGCCGATCATGCCGGCTCCCTTTTGCATGCTGTGATCGTTAGGGATTGTTGGTGACGTGGACGATGACAATCTTGGAGTGATTGTCTTCCGGCGTGATGGTAACCATGACGCTGTTCTTGTCCTTTTCGCCGCCTGTCAGCATGGTGCCAGTTCCGGTCTGGATGATGGATGCCTGATCACCCAGTTTGCTCTTGTAGAAATCGACGACTTTGTCGACCGGATCGGAGCTGGTGAAGACGGAAGTGACCATAGAGCCGGTTGGGGTCTTCATATTCATGGAGCCGTCATTGGTGTGGCTCGCACCGGGATAAGGGTCGACGCCGAGGTCGGCGGAGCTAACTGCAGCCGAGGTTCCAGTGGTAATGGTGCCGCTGGGTGTGGAGATGCTCACGTTGCCATCACGATCTTTGTGGACGGCCTTGGAGACCCTGTAGACGCCGTATCCAATGACGCCAGCGACGATGACGCAGAGCAGAACGATGATTCCGATGACGATGAGAACGACCTTGAGAACCGTGTTGCCAGAGCCGGCCGATGGCGGTGGCTGAACAGGAGTCGGGACGTTC
>DATMKY010000095.1:0-2845 GCA_035570955.1 Edaphobacter sp.
CCGCTTCCTTCTGCAGAACTGCGCCTTGATCAAGCTGCATGAACAGCATCAGCCCTGTTTTGCTTAAGCCTTTCTCGACTGCACTTTTCAGCTCGGCAAAAGAGCGGGCTTCGCGGGTTGATCTAAAGAATTTGGCCATATCCGGATGGCCGACACCCGCATTAACAGCCGCCACAACCTGGTCGAACGGTTTAGAGGAGGTAAGGCTGAATCGCTCGATCTCGATTTTTCTTATCATCTCGAATCTCCTCACCCCAGTTGTTGACGTAGAAATTCGCTTGTCCGCCCGTTGGCGAGCGCTGCCGCGGCGGCGTTATAGTGTGCGCCATTATGCCGAGAGAAGGCATGATTCTGACCTGGATAGCTGTAGACGGTCGTGTTCGGTTTCTTGGCAAGTGCCGCTTTAATCTCAGCTTGCGCGGCCTTGGAAATGAACTCATCCTCCTCGGCGAGATGCATTAGAACGGGCGCATTCAACCCATCGACCTCTCCCAGATATTTTTCAGTATCGCCGCCGTGATAAGCGACTGCGGCGTCGACGCCGTGGCAGCGCACGGCTGTCAGGAAAACCATTAGCCCACCAAGGCAATAGCCGAGGAGGGCGACCTTGCCGTTGGACTCCGGCAGCTTGCGTACGGCATTGACGGTGTCCTTGACGTCCTTGGCGCCCGCGTCCCGGTCATAAGCTCCGTACAGACGAAGGCCGTGTTGCCAGTCGGCGTCGGAGGTAACACTAAGATCGACGCCCAGCTCCTGCCGCCAGAAAAGGTCTGGCGCGACGGCAAGGAAGCCTTGTTCCGCCAGTTCGTCGCAGTGCTTGCGGATGTCGGCGTTCACCCCGAACACTTCCTGCAAAACGATAACAGCCGGAGCCGGCAACGCCTTCGGTCTTGCGATATAGGCGGCGAACGCGCCGTCATGTCCTTCGATGGTGATGTGATCTTTCATTGTCTTCTCCCATTGCGTTCTCCTCAGACGACGACGTTCATCTTGGCATCCGCCGATATTGTCAGGATCGGCGGATGCCCCTCTTGATCTTCAACTGTTCAGGCGAGCAGTTGCCGAAAGTACTAGCGCAGTGCGGCCGAGGATCCGGTCACCGGCGCACTTCACGCTACTGCCGTGGCTGGCGCGGAGGCAGCCGCCTCTTCGATGAGCTTGGCTGTTTCCTTCGGGCGCGACATGTAGGCCACATGGCTCGCCTTCACTTCGACCGTCTTGGCTTTGGCGCGCTTCGCCATCATGCGCTCCTGATCCGGATTGATCGAGCGGTCTTCGGTTGCCACCATGTACCAGGTGGGCTTGTTCTTCCACGCGGGATTCGTAACCTTGTGGGTGAACGAGTCGGTGGAGATTGGCACCTGCGATATAGCCATGAATGCTGCCTTCTCCGGCGGAATGTCCGCTGCGAAGTCGGCCGCGAAATGCGCCTCGTCGATCCACCAGTTGTTATTGCTGTCCGGCTTGAACGCTTTGGACGCTTGCGGCAGGGCCTGTTCGATCGAGGCACAGCTCTCACCTTCATCGAGAGCAAATGCGGCAATATAGACAAGCGCTACAACGTTCGGATGATTACCGGCCTCGGTAATAATGGAGCCGCCATAACTGTGGCCCACGAGAACCACTGGCCCGCCCATCGCATCAATTGCGGCCTTCGTATACTTCTGGTCGTCGGCGTAAGAGGTCTCGGGAGGCTGCGCCACTGACACCTTGTACCCATCATTCTTGAGGATATTAGCGACGGCTTCCCAACCGGAACCGTCGGCGAATGCTCCATGCACCAAGACCACGTTTTTAACATGCTGATTCATGACAATTCTCCTTTTTCTTTTCATATCTTTTTCACGCACATCAGCTTTTGTTAGCCGACGTCGTTCGTCCGACATAAGGCCCGTTACAACGGTTCTGGATGCTCTTTAGGCCGACCTCGCTCCTGCAGCATCCATTCCCTGATGTAAGGCGAACAGTGCAGCACTGAAATGCCCGTCGCCTCACACGCATTGAGAAAACGGACTCCTTCGAGATCTATAAGGTCCAATTCCTCCAAATCCAAAACGACTGGCGATTCGCAGCGCTCGATTTCGGTTTTGACTTGATCCAGCTGCCCAACGCGAAATTCACCGCTGAGCCGAAATCCCCCTTGGATCCGTTCAATCCGCAGCGTCATGTTTCTACCGGCTCCGGAGACAATGACGGCAGTGCAAGTCGCAGACCATTCGCAATAGTCTGTGCTTGTTCAACTTGGCCTGCAATATCGTCCTGATTTGTCAGGAATTCCTCTTTGATCAGGAAAGATGACTTATAATCCCGCGATGGCTTCCGTGAAATACCAGCGATCGCAAGAGGCACTCGAGAGAGCACTTGACGAGCTAAGAAATTCGGAAAAGAAACTTCGGCAGGTGATCGATACGATCCCGACACTGGCCTGGTCCATTCTGCCGGATGGTGCGAACGAGTTCCTTAACAAACGTTGGCACGAATACACAGGACTTTCCGCTGACGAGTCCCATGGATCGGGTTGGCAAGTTGCCATCCACCCAGAGGACCGAGTCCTGTTGCTGCAGAAATGGCAGGGCCTGTTGGCATCGGGTGAACCCGGCGAAATGGAAGCGCGTCTGCGTCGCCATGACGGGGTGTTTCGCTGGTTTCTCATGAGGGTTGAGCCACTGCGAGACGAGACTGGCAAAATTGTCAGGTGGTATGGAACATGCACCGATATTGAGACCCTCAAGCAAACAGAAGCGAAGCTCCGAGAAGATGAACGCGAGCTCAGGCGTATCACCGACTTAATACCGCAGGCGATTGTTGTTCAGGATCCGTCAGGAACGCCAATCTACGCCAACCA
>DATMKY010000096.1:0-5440 GCA_035570955.1 Edaphobacter sp.
TGGTGCCGGGAGGGGGGGTCGAACCCCCACGGGCCGAAGCCCGGCGGATTTTGAGTCCGCTGCGTCTGCCAGTTCCGCCATCCCGGCTCTAGATTGACACGCTCTGCAATCTCAGTCTGGTTCGATCTCCAAACCATTCGTCACATCAGCGAGCGGCGAATTCAGCCCTCAGCAAAGAGCTTCATTCCTCATCCAGTATCGCATAGACTCAGCCTTTCGCGAGGCTCTCAGAGTCGATAGGCCAGAGCCACGCCGCACCGCGAACTCCACTCGAGTCTCCAAACTTCGCTTGCAGAATCGGCGTTGAAACTTCACCCCCGAAGACATACTTAGGCAGCAGGCGCGGAATCGCTTGATAGATGTGCGGCACTCTCGACACACCCCCACCAATCACGATCACATCCGGATCAAGGATATTGATAACCTGCGCCAGTCCGCGCGCAAGCCGGTCTTCGAACCTTTGCATCGCGGCCGTAGCCTCCGGTTTGCCGGCTTCAAAGTCAAGCACGATCTCCTGCGCAGTTCGCGTTGTATCAGTTGCGCTCTTATAATCGAGCGCAATGCCAGTACCGGACACCCACATCTCCATGCACCCGCGCTTCCCGCAATAACACAGGGGGCCTGGATACTCATCCGGCGTTGGCCAAGGTAGAGGATTGTGCCCCCATTCCCCAGCAACACCGTTAGGCCCTGCGTGCACCCGCGCCCCAAGAGCAACGCCACCGCCACACCCTGTCCCCAGAATTACGCCAAAGACAACATTTTTTCCCGCCGCCGCGCCATCCGTAGCCTCAGAGACCGCAAGGCAGTTCGCATCGTTGGCCACGCGTACCTCGCGATTTAACACGTGCGACAAATCCTTGTCGAGTGGTCGACCATTCAACCAAGTGGAATTCGCATTCTTCACCAGTCCTGTAATCCCCGAAATGCTTCCCGGTACCCCCGCTCCAACCGTCCCAATCCGTCCGGTCTGCTGCTCCAATCGATGGACCAGTCCCGCCATCGTCTCCAGCGTCGCATCATAATCGTCTCGCGGAGTATCGGTACGATACCGCGCAAGTTCCATCCCGGCATTATCAATCGCGAGCGCTTCAATCTTTGTCCCGCCAAGGTCGAGCCCTATCCGCATATCTATTTCTGTCGAACCGTTTTTCATTGAACCTCAATCAATACGACCGTCTGGCTTGAGTGTAAAGGCAGATTCCATCCATCATCAGAACCGCCACAACCCAAGGAAGCATCTTAGCAATATGCGCTATCAAAAACGATTCCCGATCTTCCCATGTTGCATCGCGCTCGGAGTCGCGATCTGCTTCTTCCCCGAACGCCTCCTTGGACAGCCGCAGAGTAACGCAACCGCTAACGTAAAGATTCTCGCCTACATCAACAACGGCTGGGACAGCCTATCGCGCTCAATGACGGAGTGCAAATCGCTCATCGATCCCAAGGTCACAACACCCCCCGTCCTTTACCTCCCAGCAGGGATGGCAGCACCCGCCACTGTCACCGCCGCGCGCCAGCAATGTAAAGTCGACATACGCCATCTGCCTCGCCCCATCACACACATGGGAGAGGTTCGGGTCTCCGAGATTCCCGTAGAAGGCTTGCTCTATCTTCCCAATCGTTACGTGGTCCCGGGGGGCCGATTCAACGAAATGTACGGCTGGGACAGCTATTTCATCATCCTCGGGCTGGTCAAAGACAATCGTGACGCACTTGCCCGAGGCATGGTCGAAAACTTCTTCTTCGAAATCGAAAACTATGGAGCGATTCTCAACGCCAACCGAACGTATTTCTTCACTCGCTCGCAGCCCCCATTTCTCACCTCTATGATTCGTGAAGTCTACGAACATCCCGCCGGCCATCCGCTTACAAAAGCCTGGCTGGCCAAAGCGTATTCCTATGCTCAGCGGGACTACGAATTATGGGCTTCGCCGTCCCATCGCGCAGGCAACACTGGTCTCGCCCGCTACTACGACATCGGCGAAGGCCCCGTACCCGAAATGGCCGATGACAGCGAATACTATCCCGACATCATCCGCTGGCTCCTCGCCCATCCCGAAGTTCATACGAGCTATCTCATCGACGCCCCGGATCAACCGACGGCCTCCGAAGCAGCCACCCTCGCCAAAACAAGCTGCGACATCAACGCCTCCCGAGTTTGCGCACGAGCCCACGTCAACGGTCATCGCCTCAGTGCAGATTTCTATCGCGGCGACCGGGCCATGCGCGAGTCAGGCTTCGACACCAGCTTCCGTTTCGGTCCCTTCAGCGGTTCCACCGAAGACTATGCCCCCGTCTGCCTCAATAGCCTGCTCTACAAATACGAGCGCGACATGGAGCACTTCGCCCAGCTTCTTGGCCGTGCCGACGAGGCCGAGCAGTGGAATCAAAAAGCCGCAGCCCGCCGCGATGCCATCAACAAGTATCTGTGGAACCCCACACAAGGCATCTTCTTCGACTACAACTTCGTCACGCAAAAGCAATCCACCTACGATTACCTCACCACCCTCTATCCCCTCTGGGCTGGTCTAGCATCGCCACAGCAGGCGGCTGCGCTCGAGCGTCACCTACCTCTCTTTGAACACGGCGGCGGCCTCGCTATGAGCGATCACGACTCCGCCACCCAGTGGGATCTTCCCTATGGATGGGCTCCGACAAACTGGCTCGCCGTAAAAGGCATCGACCAGTACGGCTTCACCGACGATGCCATTCGCGTCGCGCAGAAGTTCTCCAGCACCGTCCTCCAGAACTTTCAGCACGACGGAACCATTCGCGAGAAGTACAACGTCGTCAATGGCTCAGCCAACGTCGCTGTCGCGACCGGATATAAAAGCAACGTCGTAGGCTTCGGATGGACGAACGGTGTGTATCTTGAGATCTACGCTCTCATCAACACCCCGAAAGTCCCCTGAACTCTGCCAAATCCTTGCATTCAACCTGAAACCCGATATATCGTCATACCAGCATGTCGAGCGCATTCCGATTTACGGACTTTACCCTCTGCTATTGGCGCAACCAAGCGGCCAGCGGAGTCCTCGCATGTATCTCTGAAACATCTAAATAAAACTTCAGAGTCATCGATCTTCCTGAGCCGCAGCCCAAAAGGTTGCGGCTCTTTCATTTTTCAGAACCAGCCTTTGTTTGAGTAACATCAAGGAGCAGCAATGACATCCACCGAGTCGGAAGCCGAAACCCAGAACAAGATCCAGCCCAACGCTGAATCCCACACAAAGAACATGCCCACCAACGAGCCCGGCCTTACCCCAGCCCCTGCACACCTCCGCCGACTCGTCCTCACTGGTTTCATGGGAGCGGGCAAATCCACAGTCGGCCGCCTCCTCGCCGCCCGCCTCAACTGGCAGTTCCTCGATCTCGACGCCCATCTCGAAGCCCGCACCGGAGCCACCATTCCCCAGCTCTTCGAACTCCACGGCGAAGCCCACTTCCGGCGCCTTGAATCCACTGCACTCGCCTCCGCACTCGGTCGCGACCACACCGTCCTCGCTCTTGGCGGAGGGACCCCCGAAGAGCTCACCAACCGCCTTCTCCTCGAACAGACCCCCGCTACCTTCACCATCTTCCTTGATGCACCCTTCCCCACACTCTTCGACCGCTGTATGCTCCAAGACATCGCCCGTCCGGTCCTCTCCGACCCCGCTGCCGCACAACTACGCTTCCAAAAACGACACCCCCTCTACCGCCGCCTGGCCAACCTGACCATAGAAACGGCCGACCACACCCCGGAGCAAACAGTCGAAGTTCTTCTAATCAGCCTGACCGGATAGACTCAAACCCCACACTTCCACATCCAGCCGAAAAAGAGCACACTAACTAAACTGCACGTCAGCATCCAGGAGACTCCCCGCTGACCACCCCCGCCAACGACGACCTCTCCCCCTTCGAGCTGCGCTCCCGCTCCAGCATCCGCGGCCATATCCTCTTCGCAATTGGCGTGCTTCTTCTTCTCGCGCTGGCCTGGACCCTCAAAAAAGAGCTTATGATGCTCTACGTCAGCGCTCTCTTCGCTGTCGTTCTCATGCCCGCGGTCACATACATCACCCGCACAGGGTTTCGCGGCTACCATCCTTCGCGCGCCGTGGGGATTGTGCTTCTTATCGTTACAGTCGCCCTCATCATCGCTTTCTTCTTCACTACGGGCCTTCCTCCGGTTCTCCGCGATCTGCGCAGCTTCTCCGACGAACTCCCTCAACGCATCCCCGACATCATTGCCAGGATTAAAAAGATCCCCTTAGCCAACCGCTTTGGCGTCGACTCCATCGCCCAGCGCGCCATCGGAGCACTCGATACCACTGCAAGCTATCTCTTCACCTCGGTCCCTCTCTGGCTCTCCCACCTCTTCGACATCCTCACCGCCAGCTTCCTCTGCATTTACTTCATGCTTGAAGGCGAGTACGCCTACCGCTTCTTCCTCTCGCTCTTCCCCACCGAGCAGCGCCGCCGCCTCGACAACACCCTCAGGCGAGCCGAGCGCAAGGTCAGCAAATGGCTTGTTGGTCAGGGCTTGCTCATGATTACCATCGGGATCGTCAGCACGATCGTCTTCGGAATTCTTCACGTCCGCTACTTCGTCCTCCTTGGTTTCCTCATGGGACTCCTTAACATCATCCCCATCGCCGGCGCAGTAGTTACCGTCGCCCTCGCCTGCGTAGTTGCAGCACTCGATTCCTGGACCAAGATGGCCGGCGTTCTCATCTTTTACCTCATCTACGCCAGCCTTGAGAACGCCTACCTCATCCCCCGCGTCATGCGCACCAGCGTCAATCTCATGGGACTGACCGTCCTCGTGGCCCTCCTCCTGGGAACCGCTCTCGCGGGCGTCGTCGGAGCTTTGGTTTCTGTCCCCACTGCAGCCTTGATTACCGTTCTCCTCGAGGAATACGCCGTCAAAAAGGACTGACCCCCATCCCTGTCCTGTATCCCGGCGCTAGTCACCGCTTACGGACAACCGTCCCAGAACTTTGGTAACGACTTTATCGTTTTTGGGACTTCCTCAAAGCCAGCTCACTTGCTATCCTCATTGCCAGTGTCTGATCTTAAGTTCGCCCAACCCGCCCGGCGCAATCTCCTTGTGCCTGTTCTTCTGGCCTTTCTTATTCTTGGCATTGCCCTTGCGTTGGTTGTCCGCCTCAATCCCCACCGAACCCCCGAGCTGACGATCGTCAAAACCGTCGTCGTCCCGACACGCACCTCCTTCAAATCCGACACCATCATCGTCTCCAACCAGCACGTCGAAGATCATCTGTACATCCTTACCACCCTTCACATCGACGATCAGACCCACCTTCCGCTCTTCCTCAAAGACTTCACCGCCACCCTCACCACCGCGGAGGGAGAACAAATTACAACCAGCGCCGTCGAAAAGGGTGATCTCGACAACGTCTACGCGTCCTTTCCTGTTCTCAAACCCGTCGCCACC
>DATMKY010000097.1:0-19647 GCA_035570955.1 Edaphobacter sp.
TCCGATCTCGATGTCTGACTGATACCACGCAAGACCAAAGCTTCCCTTGAAGACATTTTTGAAATTGGCGTCGGGCGTTTTGTCCGACAGGAACGGGCTGCGTTGTACCGTAAAGAGGTCGAAGGCAAGGCCGGGCTTGAATCCATCAAGATCCAGAATCAGAGTGTCATTGAGTTTGCCGCGAGTGACCGTCGCCCGAGCCCTGGGCTCTTCATAAGAGTCTTTACGAAGACAATTGACAAAACTCGGATTTGGCACCAAATCAAAGCTGATTTCATCTTTCTTGTCCTGGGCCGAGGCGGCGAGTGGCAGAATCCCGCCCCCAACAACCGAAGTCAAAGCGAAGACAAACGCCACCATATTCAGGCGATTCCGATACTGCGTATACTTAACATTTCTCACTGCATTCTCCATTCATCGACATAATTGGACTGGACCCGCGAGGCTCCGGACCTGTTCGCCCTTCTGAGGGGGAGATTGTTGAAACTCGGGTAGCCTGAGAGCGACTCACGTACGGACGCGCTCGGATATTCCACTTCAGACCTGTTGTTGCCGCAGGGGCCATGCATCGCGATCAGCAATGGGGTCACTCTAATGAGGAGGGACCTCAGAAGTCCCTAAGGCCGATCGAAAAAAAATCCAAGGAATTTCCAAAGAATATCCAAAGACTCCAAAGCCTCTTGAGATCAATCATTTGTATGAATTTTCTAGATTCCGATTGGACCCCGAAAATCACTTGCTCGAGAGTGAAGGGATTCCGATTTCGCTAACTCCAAAGGCCTTCGAGATCCTGTTGGTCCTGGTCGAGAACGGTAACCGCCTGACTACCAAAGAAGAGTTGATGCGAAGAGTCTGGCCAGACAGCTTTGTTGAAGAGGCCAACCTAACAGTCAACATCTCTGCCCTGCGAAAACAACTCGGCGAAACGTCAGATGGTCAGCAACACATAGAGACAGTACCTAAAAAAGGCTACCGGTTTACGGTGCCGGTCTCGCATTCACGGGCTGATGACCATGTCGCGAGCGGGCAGTCGGTAATCCCTGCACAAATAGCCTCTCGAGAGATTTTGGTTCGGGGTAAAGATCGCCGGGTAAGCACCGAGGTCGCAATTGGAAAGGCTTCTGGGACGAGTCGCTGGCTTCGTCTGACTATGATCGTAGTCGGCCTGCTAGTTATCGTCTTAAGCGCTTGGGGTTACAGGGTTTATCGAAACAAGTATTCCCTGCGGAAGAGTTCACAGTTGTCCCGTCGTCTGGCAGTCCTTCCCTTCCAAAACCTTAAGGCTGATCCAAACGCCGACTTCCTTGGATTCTCTCTAGCCGACGCGATCATCACGAAACTTGGTTACGTCAGTGAGTTGAATGTTCGACCTTCCTATTCCGTTCAGAAATACGAGAAGCGACCCATCGATATTCCAAAGATTGCCGCAGATCTAAACGTCGACACGCTGCTCGTTGGGACCTTTCTGCGCGAGGGTGACAACTTACGAATCGCTTGCCAGCTGATCGATGCTCGGACTGAGAACCTCCTTTGGAAGGGTGGCTTCGATCTCAAATACGACAAACTGCTCACGGTCCAGGATCAGGTTGCGCAACAGATTATTCGAGAGCTGGAATTGACGCTATCCGCCTCCGAGCAGGGACGGCTGAAGACTGACGAAACCGTGAGTCCGCTTGCCTACGAATATTACCTACGTGGGGTCGACCTCTACTCCAAAGGAGACGCCCCCTTATCTGTCAAGATGCTTGAGAGGTCGACGCAACTCGCCCCGCATTTTGCCCTCTCTTGGGCTAATTTGGGCAAAGCGTACTCTGCCAATGCTTCGTTTCAGTTTGGTGGGGCGGAGTACTATCGAAAGGCCGAAGAAGCATTTGGGAAGGCCCTTTCTTTGGAGCCTGATGAAATTATCACTCGCATCTACATGGCAAATTTGTTGACAGACACAGGAAGGGTGGAAACGGCCGTGCCATTGTTGCGAGAGGCCCTCAAAACAAATCCCAATCAGGCGGAGATCCACTGGGAGCTCGGCTATGCCTACAGATTTGCCGGAATGTTGGCTGAGTCTGCCTCCGAATGTGAAAGGGCCCGTCAATTAGATCCCGGCGTCAAAATGATCACGTCGACGTTGAATGCGTATCTCTATCTCGGACGATATGACAAGTTTCTCGAAAGCCTCCCAAAGACGGATGACGCGGCCCTCATTGCCTTCTATCGGGGCTTTGGTGAGTATTACAAGAAAGACTTGGACCAGGCAGAGACGGACTTCGGCCATGCGTTTGAACTTGATCACACTCTTTTACAGGCGGAGATTGGACGAGCCTTCAGCCTTGGAATTCAGCAGCAGTATGCCAAGGCCGGTGCAATCTTGCATGCGTTGGAAACTAAGGTCAACGAACGCGGTGTGGCCGATCCCGAAGCCATCTACAAGATCGCTCAGGCGTATGCGTCGATCGGAGACAAGGCTTCCGCAATCCGCGTTTTGCATCGCAGCATTCAGAATGGTTTTTTCCCATATCCTTATTTCGCCACTGACCCGCTCCTAGATTCCCTTCGAAGCGAAGCCGAATTCTCAAAACTCATGAATACGGCGAAGCAACGTCATGACGAATTCAAGAACAGATTCTTCTAACAATCAAACGCGATCGACTGGCACCGAAGGTGGGCAGATGCGCGAGAATAGGAAGAAGACCCCCGCGTCAAGATTGCCGGTGATTCACGCTGACAGCACAATTATTGGATAAGAACTTTATTATTTTTCGGCTTCTCCGTATTGAACCGAGACCGGGCAATTTTGCGTCGGCCTCTCTAATGTGGTGCATATCGATAACCGTAAATTGCCCGCTGATTTCTGAAAAGTAAGCGTCCGCTGGAGGCCGTGAACGCGGCTTAGCACTCCGACCGCGAGGGCCGTTTATCCGGATTGCCAACGGGACCAATTTCCACCCTGCGGATGCTGAGAGATTCCTTGGAACACAATGGGCCAAAGCTTTGATTGGATCTGTTTTGAACACGCCACGCCGTGCACCAAAATCATTGCTGGTTTGAGCAGCGAAAATGCGCCTTTAGAGCTTGGCGAAAAACATTGCTGCAAAATGATGGGCTCATCCAAGCCACTCGACCAGGCAGAGACGGTCAGGACATCCAGTTTCGGCGAATCTGAGCCCAGAATGGACCAAAGGCCCTCCCTGGCAAACGCCCAGCGATCGACCGAGCCCGTTAATTCGTTCATCTTTTGTTTACCGAGTCTGATTGCTTCTTCTTGACTGGTCGCTTCAAATGGAATCACTTCGCGAGAATCCCCTATTTCGATAACTCCAATTGGACTGACCAGCTCTCCGGCTTTCAGATCAGACGCGATCCAAACGGTATGGGTCAACACAAACCCACCGAAACGTAACGCATCTTCAAGGGGAGCCATGTGTTCAGTGTAAGGGGCCAGCGTGGCTTTGGTATTAGATCGCAAAGTGTCCAGTTATCTCTCAAGTGGACACTTAAGATCAACAGACATCGAACCGAGGTGTCAAGAGATTCCAGGGCATCAGTTCGTGGATGCGAGTGATCGGGTGATCAGCGACCCGCTCCAAGACGCTGCGGAGATAGAGTTCCGGATCACACCCGTTGAGCTTGGCTGTCCCGAGCAGCGAATAAATCGCAGCGGCACGTTCGCCGCCGGCATCGGAGCCCGCAAAGAGATAGTTCTTCCGTCCTAAAGCGACGGTGCGCAGCGCCCGCTCGGCCGCTGAGTTGTCCATCTCGATCCGTCCATCATCGAGAAAGCGCGAGAGCGCACGCCAGCGCGAAAGCGCGTAGCGAATGGCCGCAGCGGTATCGGACTTGCGCGAGAGCCCTGCAAGCGTCTTGTTCAGCCAGTGATGGAGTTCGTCTACCAACGGGCGAGCCCGCGCCTGGCGGACCTCGCATCGCAGGCTGGCAGGCTTACCGCGAATCTCCCGTTCGATGTCGTAGAGTGCGCCGATACGATGGATGGCTTCAACCGCGGTTGCCGAGCTGTTGGCCATCTGGATGTCGTAGAACTTGCGCCGAACATGCGCCCAGCAGGCTGCCTCGATGATCCGACCACTTTCATAAAGGTGATGGAAGCCTGCATAACCATCGGCCTGAAGAATGCCGGTGAACTTGCTCAGATGCTGCCGGGGATGTTCGCCCTTGCGATCCTCCGTGTATGCGAACCACGCGGCCGGAGGTACAGCCTGACCTGCCGGGCGATCATCGCGCACATAGGTCCATAGTCTTGCCGTTTTGGTCTTACCCATCCCCGGCGCCAGCACCGGCACCGGAGTATCGTCGGCATGGATCTTGGTGGCCGCCAGCACGTGCTTGCGGATCTGATCGATCAAGAGAGTCAGCAGGTGGCTGGCAGACCCCACCCAATCGGCAAGCGTGGAGCGGTCCAGATCGATGCCCTCGCGAGCGAATATCTCTGACTGGCGATACAGGGGAAGATGATCGGCATACTTCGAGACCAGGACATGGGCCAACAATCCCGGTCCGGGAAGTCCGCGCTCGATGGGCCGGGAAGGCGCGGGCGCTTCGACGATCACGTCGCATTTAGTGCAGGCCATCTTCAGGCGGACATGACGGATCACCTTATAGGAGGCGGGCACGCGCTCCAGAATTTCCGAGACATCCTCACCCAGCTTACGCAGCTCGCCGCCACAATCAGGACACGCGTCCTCTGCCGGAAGATGCATGTGCACCTCACGCGGCAGATGATCGGGCAGAGGACGTCGCTTCGGCTTGGTCTTCGGAGGAGTGGTCGCCGTGGTTGCTGCTGTGAGCCGCTCAGCCTGGCCAGTTTCCAGTTCTTCGAGCTTCAGCTCTAGTTGCTCGATCTCGCGGGTGACCTTCTCGCTCTTGGTCCCGAAGATCATACGCCGCAGCTTGGCAATGACCAGCTTGAGATGTTCGATCTCGTTGCCGTGGCTGAGCAGACTCTCCTGCTGTGCAGCAAGAGCTTCGTCCTTGGCTAACATCTCCTTCTGCTGCGCGGCGATGAGCGCCTCAAGGACGCCTCGGTCCAGAGTACTCAGATCAGCAGAAGCGATGTGCGCATCAGCCATCGCAAAGAGTATGCCATAAGTAGGCCAGAGTAATAGATCAAAAATGTGCGAGTTATCCAGCAGATAATGGTTCCCACGTTCTCTGCGGCTGGCGCCAGTCAATGCCTTCCAAAAGCATCGACAGTTGCGCACGCGTGAGCGCTACTGTTCCGCTCGTTGCCTGCGGCCAAACAAAGCGACCTCTCTCCAATCTCTTTTGAAGAAGACAAGGGCCATCGCCATCGAACCACAGGAGCTTGATCAAATCACCGCGCTTGCCTCGAAACACAAAGACATGGCCGGAGAATGGTGCTTGCTCCAGCACTGTCTCCACCATCGAGGTGAGTCCCTGAAATCCGCGCCGCAGATCAGTAAACCCTGCTGCGATCCAGATCCGGGTGCCTGTCTTCAGTTCAATCACCGCAGCAGGCTCCCAAGCACTGTCCGCACAAGATCGGGATCAACGCCGCTCTCAACACTCACTAATGCGCGGCCCGGCAACTCGATATGAATCGAACCTGACGGAGCTGCGATCGGCGCGACTTCAAGCTCTGTTCTCGTGCGGGGTTCTTCAGTCACGGTCACTGGAAGGAGTTTAGTCGCAGCCAGCTTGCCAGACCACTGAGCTCCCTTGCGGTACTCATGCCGCCACTGGAACACCTGGTTGGCGTTGACTCCATGTTCTCGTGGCACACGTGCGATCGATGCGCCCGGCACGAGCGTTGCCTCTACAATCCGGCGCTTCTCTTCCGGCGTACGCAGCAGCCGCTTCCGAGAACCTCCGTTTACGCCGACTTCAACCGTCTCGCTCATAACGCCATCGTCGGCTTGATTAAGCCGTCTGTCTAGACGGAGAGGCCCGGACGCTTACTCTGAAAACAAGCTCTATTGAGAGCAAAAGAGCAAAATACCATCCTACGTGGTTCTTGTTTGGTTCTGACCAATGTCGGGAAGATCAAAAATGAGATCGTTTTGAGTCTCATCTCCGGTGCCGCTGCAACTGTTGAACCATTCGAAGGCCAGCCTTCCGGGTTGCAAGGTCGGATCATTCCCAAAAAATGAATGCCTCATTGTTGGAAAAACCATGAGAATATTGGCCATGCGTTCAGTCAGTGGTGTGCTCGTGCTATGTCTCGTAGCGCCTTTGGCTCCCCTGCGCGCTCAAAAACCGCCGGTTACACCACCCAGATTGATAAGTCTTCCCACTCCCGATTGCAAAACGGGTAAGCCCTGCCACGGAACTCACGGGCACGTCCGCCTTATCGTCGACGTGCTTGAGAACGGAAAAGCCGGTGACATCAGAGCCGAACTCGGAGATGCGGTACTCGTCACCGCCGCCACAGAAGCTGCACAGCAGGCTCAGTTCGTGCCAGGATCATATTTCGGGAAACCCGCGGTGATGGATTACGTCCTCACCTTGTACTTCTAGGGCGCCAACCAACTGCCCCCATAGGGATTCAAAACTCGCACTTCCAGCGCAACCAGTTGTGTCCCAACCGCATCTCTATCAGGTAGTTCGCGCCGACTACCATAAATTCGAAGTGACCTCGACAAGGGAACCAGAATTGCGTTGTTACTAACGTGACTCAGGAACCGCTCCATCTCTTCAGGAAAACAGCATCTTGCGGGGTTCGAGAATCAGGGTCCCAGGAGTATCATCAGACAGTGCCGAAATATTCCATCGTCGTTCCGTTTCACAACGAAGAGGACAACGTCACCACTCTCTACGATCGCCTCAAGGCCGTCATGGAACAGGTCGGCGAATCCTTCGAGCTGGTCTTCGTCGACGATGGCTCCCGCGACCGCACCTATCGCCTCCTGGAAGAGATTGCTGCGGTAGATAGCCGCGTCCTGGTCATCAAGCTTCGTCGCAACTTTGGTCAGACCTCAGCCCTCGCTGCCGGCTTCGATCACGCCCAGGGCGACTACATTCTCGCCATGGATGGCGACCTCCAGCATAACCCTGATGAGATACCTGCCTTCCTCGCAAAGCTCGAAGAAGGCTACGACGTCGTCAGCGGTTGGCGTGCCCAGCGTGCCGATAACTTTCTTCTGCGCCGCATCCCATCTCGCGCGGCAAACTCGTTGATGGCCATCCTAAGTGGCGTCAACATCCACGACTTCGGTACCACGTTCAAAGCCTATCGCAGGGAAGTGATTCAGAATATCCCGCTCTATGGCGAGATGCACCGCTTCATTCCCGCGCTCGCCTCCTGGTATGGCGCCAGCATCTGCGAAGTCCCTATCTCCAATCCAGCGCGTTCAGCAGGAAAGTCGCACTATGGTCTCTCCCGCACTTTCCGTGTGTTCTTTGATCTGCTTACGATCCGTTTTCTGCTTCGCTATATGACTCGCCCACTCCACTTTTTCGGAACCCTGGGTGCGCTCGGGGTTTTGACCGGCGTTGGCATGGCAGTCTGGCTTCTGATTCTCAAGATCCTTACCGCTCAGCACGTCATGTTGCTTCACGGTCCGCTCTTCGTCATCGCCGGCGTTCTCATCCTGGCGGGAATTCAGATGATGGGAATCGGTCTTCTCGGCGAGCTTCAGGTACGTCACTTCTACACCGCCTCTCACCGCGCCCCTTACGCGGTCGATCGCATCATTCGGCTGCGCTCGGAAGAGAGTCTCCTCCAGTAATCAATTAATTCCGCGGTCCACGCGCATCCGAAGTCTTCTCCTCCGCCCGGAGCCTCGCCGCCGTCTGCCGCTCTGCCTCTTTCGTTGAGTCCTCGAAGGCAGAAGCATCCAGCTGCTTCAACTGCTGATCTCTCTCTATCAGCGGGTCGCTTAGAGACTCCAGATGCTCGGCAAACTTCCGGATACAGAACGACTGCTCTGCGGAAAGTTTCGGGTCCTTGATCTGATCCTGCAACAGCGCCTCGAGCCGCAGAGCTTCATCCAGGCTGTACCCGATTCCTCCGTAGGTAACGAGATCTCGCAGCATGAAGACATCCTCATGCAGACCAACCTCGCTGACAATCAGTCCCTTCTTTGCCGTTTCATAAGATTGCTTTCCACACTCTTCCACAATCTCAGCTCGGCCTCTCTCCGCAACTTCTCCCTGCTTCGGTGCCCCAGCATCATCGTGCCGGAAACGACCGAGAAAGGAGTCGCTTCGGCCGCGGCACCCCACCATCATCAGTGACAGAAATATAGCTCCTGCCGCACAACCTGTCGCTCGCAGACCCGGTCTTGGTTTTGTTTCCGTCAATCTCTTCCTCACCAGCCGCGCATCCCTCGGCAGAAAAGCGCAAGAGATGCACAGGGACTCGCAGTGCATCTCGCAAGAAGACCAGAGATTACCGGGCAAAGAGTATCACCCGTTTGCGTCATTGGGAAGGCTTCACTGCCCGGACTGTTTTGCCAGTTCCTTCCGAAACGCCTGCTCGCGTTCTGCAACGTAGCTCTTATATCCCACCGGATCGACAAATGGGTTTGCAGCTCCCTGCTTTATACGAGCGAACTTCGCCTCCATTCCGAAGTACCCCCCATGCGCTCCGAGAAACACATCACAAGGCAGCGACTTGAGTGTCTGAAACGTCGACTCATAATCCGCTGCAATCGTCGGATAGGCAGCATTGTCCACCAGCTTGTATCCCGTATTTACATTGGGACTGCCCACAATCACAACGTTATAAGTTTTGTTATCCTCCCGCACCTTCATCGTCCACGTTGTGCAGCCCTTCGTATGTCCGGGTGTCTTGTGCGCAACCAGCACAACTCCGTTCAACTTCACCTCATCGCCATCGTGTAGCACGCGATCCACCTTCGTCGGCGGAAAATGACTCTCGGGCTCAGAACCGTACTGAAAATCCGTCTTTCCCCCGGACTCCACTACGGGTACATCTGAGTCCATCACCATATACTTCGCGCCTGTCAGCCGCTTAATCTCTGCACTCCCTGCGGCATGGTCCCAATGCGCATGGCTGATCAGCAGAATCTTCACGTCTTTAAAGTGAAATCCAAGCGCCTCCACATTTTTTTCTATCAATGGAACACTGCTCGTCAAACTGCTGTTGATCAGAATATGTCCTTGGGGAGTAGTAATCAGATACGAAGCAAGATCCTTGCTACCAACGTAATAAACATTCCCGACTACACGAAAAGGAGTATGGTTCGTGGTCCACTCAGGGTTATCCTGCGCAAAAACCCCGCAGGCAAAGACAAGCGTCAGAAAAAGTGAGCGAAAGAGCATGAAAAAGCATAACTCTCAACGGCCATGTGAGAATCGGCAGCTTCGCCAGGAAAACTAACC
This sequence comes from Edaphobacter sp., assembly GCA_035570955.1. Taxonomy (GTDB): domain Bacteria; phylum Acidobacteriota; class Terriglobia; order Terriglobales; family Acidobacteriaceae; genus Edaphobacter. Next base: position 9,319 of record DATMKY010000097.1, read on the forward strand.
CTGCGGGTACATCAGGCAAAAGGGAAGGGAATCAGCACCGCAGCCACCAGCTAAACTGCCGCTGCACTCCGAATCACCTGTGCCCCAAACCGCTCCATCTCCTCGGCCTGCGGACTCGACTGAAGCAGCACCAGATCCACACCAACTGCAGTGAACTCCTCCATCCGCTCTGCAACTTGTTCCGGAGTCCCCACGAACCCACTTCGCAACCCACGATTCGAAACCGAATAATCCTTCAGCGAAACCTTCGTCTGCAGCTGTGAACCCGTTACCCACTGTTCATAGTTCGCATATCCGCGAGCCGACTGCTTCACATCGGTAATCCGATCAACCTCGCGCAGCGCCTCAGCCTCAGAGTCGCGCACAATCGCATATCCTGCCACGCCAAACGTCATCGGCCCCAACCCCAGTTTCTCCCGCCGCTCCTTCATGTCCGCGATCTTCGCTCCTACGGCCGAAGGTTCATCGCCATGCATCAGGTAAGCATCGCACTTCGCAGCAATCAAATTCTTCGCTGTCTCCGATTCACCACCCGCATAAAGCGTAGGCCGCGGTTTGCTCACCGGCTTCGGGGAAAGCACATTCTCCCGCACATCGTAATACGTGCCTTTATACGAAAATCCCTGCTGCTTCCAGCATCCATCTACAACATCTAGCCACTCTGAAGTTCGCGCATAGCGGTCATCATGCTCATCAAAATGCACGCCATACTTGGTCGCTTCGTCCTTCCACCAGCTCGAAACCACATTCAGCGTAAGCCGCCCACGCGACATCACATCAATCGAAGCCGCCTGCTTTGCGAGCAGCGCTGGATTATGAAATGTAGGCCGCACTGCGACCATCAACTCGATCCGCTCTGTCACCGCTGCCAACGCCGCGGTCGTCGACCAGGCATCCAGCGACGGAGCTTCAATCCCCTTGATATCGTTCAGATTCAGTTCCGCGATCAGTGTCAGGTCATACCCGATCTTTTCCGCCCGCTGCGTCAAGTTGCGAACATATTCCCACGTCGCATCCATCTGCTCATCGTCCACATTACGCAGCCACCCACCAAACACCGGCAACCAGAATCCGTATCGCATCCCAGCATTTGCTGTTTGACTCACAGTCCCACCCCTGCCAACTCTCGCACACCGGCCCGCTTGTCGTTCACCATCTTCGCCTCAGCTTCCAGCCAATCGGCGAGCCGCGCAAACGGGTCAAAACCAACAACCTTCGGCCCATCCGCGACAAAGTTCGAGAGCGCATTGATGTCGTAGTACACGCGCTGTCCATCGCGGTCATCCACCATAAACTCCACGCCTCCCAACTCGATCCCCGCAGCGGCCATCAACCTCTCCACCTCTTCAATCACCTCAGGCGGTGTGTCGAACGCCTCCACCGTCAGCCCTGTCTTCGGAGCATCCACCGGGCAAGCCGCCCTCACCAACTCCTGTCCCGTCGGCATCTTGCAGATATCCGCCGGGCAAAGATCAAACGTCTCCCCGGTAATATGTATCTTAATCGCATACAAATACTTCCCATCCAGTACCTCGACGCGAACGATATGCGACCCGCGCGCCGGCACAAACTCCTGTACTAACCCCGTTGAATCCAACCCGAGCATCAGACCATTCTCAGCAGCCGAAACCTCGGCAAGGTGCTCCTTCGTGGAAAACTTCACGACTCCCGCGCCACTCCCACCGATATTCGGTTTCACCACAACAGGGAAGCGAAGCCCCTCACTCGCCCCAATCGCCTGCGAAGCACGATGAATCACGCGTGCCTTCGGGTACCCAAGTCCCAATCCTTCCAGCATCGACAACTGCGTCGCCTTCGACAACTCGCTCCGGAAAGCCTTCACGCCATTCACCACGCGAACCCCGCGGTGCTCGATATGCTCTAGAAAACCCATCGTGTAGAAAATCTGGTCCCCATGCCCGCGATTCCATGCCGAAGGGCTCATCTTGTTTAGTACCAGCGCATACTTCTCCTCTGGCTTGTCGCCCGGCCCATAGCTATGCTCCACCGCATTCAACTTCACATAGTTCGTCCCACGCTTATCCAACTCAGCAAACAGCGGCTTGAACCAGTTCGGCTGCTCGTAATAAATCGCGATCGGCAAATCCTGACGGCTTGGCATACAGTTTTCCTACCCTCTCTGATATCTCAATTTTAGATGAAGGACGAATGACAAACGCTTCCAGTCACCCTTTCGGGGAAGGTTTTTACAAAAAATGTGGCAGGATTCAATTTATGAAATTCTCTCGGGACTCACTTCGACTCCACACCGGTAGCGGCAGTGTTGTACTCTGGCATCCACCATGCAAGCTATCCAAATCCTTACCACAGGCTCCGCAGACGTACTCACCGTCCGCGATCTTCCCACACCAGCGCCAGGCCCAGGTGAAGCTCTCATCCGCATCGAAGCGTCCGGCGTCAACTTCATCGACACCTACTTCCGTGAAGGCCGCTACCCCGCACATCTCCCTTACACCCTTGGTCAGGAAGCCTCCGGCATCATCGTCGCAGTAGCTCCCGATGTCACTTCCTTCAAGCCCGGTGACCGAGTCGCATGGTGCGGAATCCCCGGAACCTACGCCCAACTCGCCGTTGCTCCTGCCAACCGGCTCGTTCCCGTTCCTCAGGGCGTCACCTTCCAGCAGGCCGCCGCGGCACTCACACAAGGCCTCACGGCACACTACCTCACTCACTCCACCTATCAAATCAAGAGCGGTGACGAGGTCCTCATTCACGCCGGAGCCGGCGGCACCGGCCTCCTCTTTATCCAGATGGCCAAGAATCTCGGCGCTCGCGTCATCACCACTGTCTCCACCGACGAAAAAGCCGCCCTCGCCCGCGCAGCCGGAGCCGACGAGATCATCCTCTACACGAAAGAAGACTTCGCTGTCCGCGTTAAGGAAATCACCAATGGCCGCGGCCTTCCGGTCGTCTACGACTCTGTCGGCAAAACCACCTTCGAACAATCTCTCCAGTGCCTCCGACCCCGCGGCCTCATGGTTCTGTTCGGAGGATCGAGCGGAGCCGTTCCACCCTTCGACCTCATCCGTCTCTCTACCATGGGCTCACTTTATGTCACTCGTCCCACGATGAAGGACTACATCGCAACTCCAGCCGACCTCGAGGCCCGCGCTAAAGACGTCTTCGACGGAATCGTCAACGGTACTCTCAAACTCCGCATCGAACACATCTACCCGCTCACCGATGCCGCTCACGCGCACCGCGACCTCGAGTCCCGAAAAACCACCGGCAAACTCCTCCTCATCCCCTGACAGGTCAAACATCGAACAACAGATACCCGCGCCCTTACAATCGAACTCATGCCGAACTCGCACCACCGCAAAGCGACGATCCTCTTCCTCCTCGTCGCGGCGGTCCTGTTAACCCTTCCGGCTCAAGCCATTATCATCAAGGGAAAAGTCACCACACCCTTCGGAGTACCTCTCGGCAACGCCCGAGTTCAGCTCATCCAGGGCAAGCGAGCCATAGCCTTCGGCGTCTCACAAATTGACGGGACCTATGAAATCCGGAGCACCGCTGTCGGCCAATTCGTTCTCATAACCGCAGCGGCACCCTACACCCCCAACATAGGGGAGCACTTCTACGGAGCCCGCACCGCCGTCATCACCCGCAACATCGTAATGCAGTACCTCACCATCGACCCGCAACTTGCCAAAACGTTCAGCAGAATCCCGACTCCCACGCAGCAGGTTCCCGCCGGTGTCACGCTCATCCCGCAGTCTGCTCTCACCACTCAAATCGGCATAGGCAATGATCTTCGCCAATCTCCCGGCACCAACGTAGTCCAAACCGGTCAGACTGGTGGCCCCATCGCGCTCTACATCCGAGGTGGCGGCCCTGACGCTAACAAGGTCCTCACCGACGGTATGCCGTCCGAAGACATCGGTGGCCGATTCGACTTCAGCCCTGTCTCCACCCTATACCTCACAGGCCCAGAGCTCTATCGCGGGCCCAACAGCGCCCTCTACGGAGCCGGAGCAGAAGCAGGCATCGTGGCCTTTGGCACCTTACGCAGCGCCTCCATACGCCCCACTCTCAACTACACAGGCGACGCAGGCAACTTCCACACCTATCGCAACGAAGCAACCCTGTCCGGCGCATTCAAACGCCTCGACTATCTCGGTGCCTTCAGCCGCTTCAACACCTCCAACGCTCTCCCGCTCGACCAGTACCACTCCACCAATGAAGTCGCCAACATCGGCTACTCCATCCTCACCAACACCACAGGCCGCTTCACTCTTCGCAACACCGTCGCCGCCACCGGACTGCCCAGCTCACACGACATCTACGGCGTCTCCTCCTCCGGCAAGCAGGCCGATCAGGATCTCTACTCCGCCCTCACCATAGAAAACACGTTTGCAGGGAACTGGCACAACCTCGCTCGCTACGGCATCGCCCGCAAGCGAGAACAGGTCGAACAGTTCACCCCCACAGGCCAACCCGTCACCACAATCATCAACGGAACTCCACAGACCACCTACTTCGGCAACCTCATCACTCTTCGTGGAGCCAACGGGTACACTGCCACGGGTCAAGCAGCCTTCATCTTGCCTTCTTTTGACAACGTCTCCAACCGCGACCAGTTCGACTACCAAACCGACTACACGTTCCCCTACCGCATCGCAACACTCTTCAGCTTCCACTACGAAAACGAACGTGGCCGTCTCCTCGACGCAGCTAATCCGCAGGGTCAAATCATCAAGCGGACCAACTACCTTTACACCCTGCAAGTCCAGGGCGACATCAAACACCGCCTCTTCTACTCAGGTGGAGGCTCCGTCGAAGACAACCAACTCCTCGGCATCCTCGGAACTCCTCGCCTCGGCCTCACCTACGACGCAATCCGCCCCGGCCACAAACCCTTCCACGGCACCAACCTCCACGCCAACATCGCCACCGGCACACAAGAACCATCGCTCACCGCGCAACTCACCAGCCTCTTTACCCTGCTCCAGCAAACCGCCAACTCCACCTTCGACATTCAACCCATCACCGCTGAGCGCTCACGTACCTACGACTTCAGCGTCGACCAGAACGTCCTCAATCAGAAGCTCGCAATCAAAGCGGGCTACTTTCGCAACCAGTTCAATCACCAACTCGAATTCATCGGCCCCGCTGGCCTCGAGCACTACTTCAACATCCCGACCACCATCGCCACACAAATCCCCACTGCTTCACTCAACTCGCTCGCCTACCACACGCAGGGCTTCGAGCTCGAAGTCCAGTCTCAGCCTCTCAATCACCTCTTCCTTCACGGCGGCTACACTTATCTCGCTTCCATCGTCCAACAGTCCTTCAGCAGCGACAACGTCGCTCCCACGATCAATCCAAATATCCCCGGCATACCAATCGGCGCACTCTCACCCCTTGTCGGCAGTCGACCGTTCCAACGCCCGCCCAACACGGGCTTCTTCGCCGCACAGTTCACCTCCAGCCGCTTCTCCGCTTCGATCAAAGGAGCCTTCAGCAGCCGCAGCGATGATTCCACCTTGCAACTCAATAACGATCGCAACCGTGGCAACACTCTTCTGCTTCCAAATCGCGATCTCGACTTCGCCTACGCCAAGCTCGATCTCAATCTCGTCTTCGCAGCCACCAACCACTTCGTCTTCTTCACCCAGCTGGACAATCTTCTCGGCCAGCAGCGGATCGGCCCCATCGGCTATCCCGGGCTGCCATTTACCATCCGCGCCGGAATGAAGATCAAAATCTTTGGCGACTGACCGCAACGCATCAAAATGATGCGATCCGTGTTTAAATCCCACACAGCCCCCACCCTCCCGAAACTTGTCTTTTTCCTGTAATTTACGAAGATTCGTTCGAATCATGGTTCCGTCCATCCGCGTCTAATCTTCAGTAGGAAGGGAAGACGTCATGAAGAAATACATCCTCACACTTGCGCTTGTTGGACTCTCGGTATTCGCCGCAAAGGCTCAGCAGGAAGGTGGCACTCCCACGCAGACTCTGATCTCTCTGGACTCCAAATCGCCCGGCACTGCAACTGCAAAAAACATCACTCTCAAAGTCGATGGACACGTCACGCCTCTTCTCAATCTCACGCAAGTTCCTGCCAGCGGAGCCCAGGTCGCTCTCCTCATCGACGACGGCCTTCGCAGCAGCATTGGTGGCGATCTCCACAACATTCAATCCTTCATCACCAGCCTTCCTGCAGGAACCGAAGTCTTCGTGGGCTTCATGCAGAACGGCCGCGTCGTCTCCGCAAGCGAGAACCCCAACTTCACTACCGACCGCGCCGCCGTCGCGCAAGGCGTACGCCTTCCCATGGGTCTTCGTGGAGCCAGCGCAAGCCCGTACTTCTGCCTCTCTGATTTCGTCAAAAACTGGCCCGCTAGCGCCGAAGGACAAACGAACTCGCAACCCGCACACAAGGCTCGCATCGTTCTCATGATCACCAACGGTGTCGACCCCTACAACGGCAGCACCAGCATTACCAACCAGGACAGCCCGTACGTCGCCACTGCCGTCACCGATGCGCAGCGTGCAGGCGTCCCCGTCTACTCCATCTACTACAACGACGCGGGCTTCCGTGGCGGTCGCGGCAGCTTCAGCGGCCAAAGCTATCTCCTCCAGGTTGCGCAGGGAACTGGCGGCAAAGCCTTCTATCAAGGCACAGGCAACCCGGTCTCCCTCGCTCCGTTCCTTAAGCAATTCCAGGACGCCATCGCGGAAAGCTATGTCGCCACTTTCCCCGTCGAGGGCAACAAGAAGATGGTCAGCTTCAAGGCATCCACCGATCTTCCAAAAACCAAAGTCACAGCCCCTGATCAGATCCGTCCAGGCACTGTCGTTCTCTCGCAGTAATCCCCGCTCACATGCAGTTGCCCATCCCTTTTCGGCTCGTATCGAAAAGGGATGGCATAGATCTCTCCAAACATGCTGCACGCCTACTTCAACAAGTCCTTCTGATACTCCGGATGGTTTGCGCGTGCCAGCCTTACTGCATTGGCAGCAGCCTGCTTCGCCTCCTCCATACGGCCCGAAGCAAGCAGAACCTGGCCAAGCACATGGTTCACCTCGGCCGAATCGGGTGCCTCTTGAGCGGCCCGTTGTGCGAGCGCAAGTGCCTCAGGTACGCGATGCTGTGCCAGCATGACGTTTGCCTGGCTATCGTCAGTCTGTGCTGCCAGCAGTGGCACATCAAACGTTCCGCGATAGACCAGAGTTATACCCTCAATCTCGTCGTCGGGTTTCCGTTGACGAAACGTTTCATAAGGATTCAGAGAATCCGGTCCCCACAGATGACCCTCCACCTGTGCTGAACTGAGAAAAAATGTTCCTGACAACACCGGAGAAATCGACGGAGAGGGTACGCCCACCGCGTGCGAAAATCCGGTCATCAGCCTCTTACACGGAATTCCGTAGTACGCCGGGTCCACATAGGGATTGTCATAGACAATCCAGCAATCCGAGGCTGGATGCTCGTCCAGGTAGCGTCGGGTCCACTTCAACCCCTGTCCCCAGTCATCATCAGCGTCTGTGACCAGACGGTATGTTCGCGAGGGCCCTCCCGCTATCTCGTTTGAATAAGCGAGGAAATCCGGAAACGCATGCAACGACGAGATCACGTCGAAAAGAAGCAATGCAGCAATCGCAACTCTTCCGATCATCGAACGGCTGGCGATCGATGCAGCTACCGCGCCTGCGATTACGATGCAAAACGGAAAGATCGGCATAAGATGACGAACACCCATGTTGAGCATCGAAAAGATCGCTGTCAGCATGAAAAAAGCAGCAGGAACCGTCATAAACAGGAACTCACGTCTCCGTCCTGAGGTGCGCGCAAACGGAGCCGCCACCAGAAGAACCAGCAGCGCAAGCGTTGACTTGATAAGGAACACAGCCGGGAAGAAAAACCACTGTCCCGAAGCAAAGTGTCGGCCCAGAACGAACGCAGGCCGCTGGCTCGGGATTATTAGAATATCCACCCAGCCGTAGAGATAAGCCTCGGGCAGGATATGGTGCCGAGCAAAGAACAGGATCAGGTTTCGCTGCAAAGCATGAGTCATTCCATTCGCATAAAACGCAAGCGGCGGAACGATCTGTGACCCGCCGGGACGTGCCGCAAATCGAAAGCCGTAAATCGTCCAGATAATCGCGTATGTCACCAGCAGAATCGTCCCTAGGGCGACCGTCAGTTGCAACAATCGATGGCGGCGTTCTCTTTGCGCTGGCAGTAAGTCGCAGGTTGAGAACATCTCAATCAGGGAGAGAAGAAAAAGAATTGGAAGTACGAGAATGCCGGAATGCTTGGTCACGATTGCCAGCCCCGTCGCTAGCGCGCACAACCCCAGTCGCGCTGGCGTTGGCCTCTTCACATAGCGGTAAAAGCTGTACACCGACGCAAAAAACATACATGCCAGTGGAACGTCTGTCGTGATCAAAGCGCCATTGGCCAGCAACACTGGTTCGAAGACGAAAAGCCCAAGCGCAAAGATCGCAGCCAGATCGCCAAACATCTCACGTCCCGCGAAAAAGACCAGCAAGGCAAGCAGAAGACTGAAGAGAGCGATTGACATCCGCGCTCGAATCAAAATCGCGTCTGCGTCTCCGCTGTAAAGCTGTTGTTCTCCATTGATAAGATCCTGAGGCTTGAAAAATGGAATGGGAATCGGATCGGGCTCTTTCTGCCCCATGTTGAGAACCGGCGCCGACGCAATCAGTTTGGCAAGCGGAGGATGCTCGGGATTCCGCCCGAAATCTCCATGCTTCCAATACTCCTGACCAGCAAAAAGATGGGTAGCTTCATCAAAAACCTGCGACTCCTGGCGTACCGACGTAAACAGAAGAGTCGCAAGAACAACCAGTAACGCAACAACGATCACCCAAGTGAGTCCAGGCGAAGGAAGTAGTCTGTCCGTTCTCGTCATTGGTGGAGGCATGAACGGTCCTCAGCAAAAAATCTAAAGTCGCACACCTGCAGCACCGTAAATCTCGACAATATACTTCATATCCCGCAACCCCTCTTCGCCCGAACTCTTCGGTCTCTTATTTCCGAGCACGCACTCCGAAAAGTGATCCGCCTCCCGCGTAAACTGCATCGGGTCCTTTTCGGTATTCGCCTCATCGAGAGTGAGCCCGGGTGCGTTCACCCGCAACCGCATCCCGTCATAGTTGAAGCCGGGCTCCATCGTCATCGTTCCCTTTGACCCAAACACCTTGAAATAACCCGGCATCTGCGCGCCGTACGTGCAGCTGCCCACACACAAAGCACCCGATGGAAACTTCGTTGTCCACGTTACATTCTCTTCAACCGTAGCGAATCTCCCATCCTGATCCACCGTCGAAACCGTCCCAGTAAACCCTACCGGCTCTTCGCCCGTCAGATAACGCGACGCATTCAAAACGTAAATTCCCACATCGAACAGCGATCCTCCGCCCGCAAGCGTCTTGTTCAATCGCCACGCCCCGGGAGCCGCATCGAACCCGAACGCTCCGTTAATGACCTCCACTCGTCCAAGTGCGCCATCGCGAATCAGCTTGACCGCCTTCAAATGCGTAGGCTCATAGTGCAGCCGGTAAGCAATCATCAGCTTCACGTTCGCCGCCTTGCACGCCGCAATCATGTCCTCGGCCTCTTTCACCGTCGTCGACATCGGCTTCTCGCACAACACGTGCTTGCCCGCCTTCGCGGACCGGATCGTATACTCCGCATGCATGCTGTTCGGCAGCGCAACATACACGGCATCGATCGCCTTGTTGTCGCGAAACTTATCCATATCCTCATAGCTGTAGATGGAGCTCGTCGGGACTCCATACTGTGCCGCAACCCGCTCGGCCTTATCCCGATGCCCGCTCACCAGCCCCGTAATCTTCGAGTTCGAACTCGCCAAAACTCCGCGCATAAAGTGGTCGGCAATCGTCCCGAGCCCAATGACACAGTACCCGACCTTCTTCTCTCCGCCTTGAGCCAAACCCACCGATGGCAGCATCCGAGCCGCCAACCCCATCGCTCCTAACCGCCCAAACTCTCGTCGAGAAACCCTCATTCCATACCTCCGAATCTCCCTGCAATCCTAACCCAGTACCCGCAGTGTCCCTCCAAAAACCATTCTTCCGGCTTGGTGCAAAGTAGGTGTTGCCGGCGAGGGGAATTACATACCGCATTGGGTTTTACAGCCGACCAGGGCTGGCCCGTGGGTTGGACCACAAATTCACCATTCCCCGCACGAGATTTAGGTACTGGCCGCCTAGTCTCTACATCTTCCCGGAGGTGCGTTTCAACCTGACGCCTGGTTGTCCGTCATTCAGGAATTCCACTCCAGCCCTCTCCAAGGCCTTCTGTACTTG
>DATMKY010000098.1:0-60168 GCA_035570955.1 Edaphobacter sp.
AGCACCGAGGGCACACCGAAGTTATGCATCGGCACGCCGAATACGTACTCATCCGCCTGCTCCAGTTCGGCGAGCAGCGTGTCCGAAAGCGCCAGCAGTTCCTTCTGCTCTGGAGTGCGCGCTTCTTCCGGGGTGTAGGCAGCACCCACCCATTCGCCGGTGACAGGCGGGATCGGGGTTGCGTTAAGATCGCGGTCGACGACCCTTCCATCCGGGTGCGAGGACTTCCACTGTGTAACGAACGCATCGGTGAGCTGACGCGAGACGGATCGCCCATACAGCGGGCTCGAATTGATGTGAAGAATGGTGGACATAACGGAAAAACCTCCTATACGACAGTTGATGTGTAATAAACATATGTCGATTCAAATAAATCGACAGGTGTCGTTTATGCATCTATTGCTATAGGAAGGAGCTATGCTTAGGTGTGATGGCAGACGCAACCCAACTCGGGATTACGGCGGAGAATACAGACCCCCGCATCCTTCGCAGCCGCCGCATGCTAATGGAAGCCCTATTCAGGCTGTTGAGTCACAAGGAGTTCGAAGACATCTCCATTCAGGAAATAGCAGACGAGGCGACGCTGAACCGGGCCACTTTCTATCTTCACTACCCGGATAAAAACGCCCTGCTGCAGGCCATGACAGCCGCCCGCTTCGGCGATCTCATCGCGCGCCGTGGTCTTTCCTTCACAAACTGCGACAGCGCACTCCGCGCCATTGCGCTCGGTGTCTGTGACTATCTCGCCGAAACTACGGGCTGTCCGACCCAGTTGGCCAAAATGCCCCTCGAAGACTCCATGATTCCGGTCGTTGAGGGCATGTTCCTGGAAGGTGCGGCCCATCATGAGGCGGCGCCCGGTGTTGATTCAGCACTGTTAGCAACCACAGCCGCCTGGGCCATCTTCGGAGCTGCCCGACGGTGGTACCAGACTCCCGACCGCATTCCCGCTGAGGAGATGGCTGCCAGGATTGAAGCGATGGTAAAGCCGATCTTTCTCAGCGCTTCTATATAGTGGGTATTTAACCTCAATAAGAACACCTTCCTGGTGTCGTCCGAACAGGCTTACAGGATGGGATGGGTCCCTTCCAGGTGCTGGTCACGCTCACAACCCCTTCCCCCTGCGAAACTCCCGCACCACATCCCCCACATCTTTGTGCTCCGAATCCACCGCATAGTTCATCCCTCGAACCTCCTCCGCACTCACCTTCCCCGCCAGCCGATCCATCGCCACCTGAATTCCCGGATGCCGCCGCAACGAGTCCTCCCGCATCAGCGGCACTGCTTCATAGGGCGGAAAATAATTCTTGTCGTCTTCAAGAACCACAAACCCCAGCGCCTGAATAGGCCCGTCCGTCGAGTTTCCCGCCACCATATCTACCTGCCCACTCGACAGTGCCCGATACAGTAACCCAAGATCCATCGTTCGTGGCGAACCATCCAGCTTCAGCCCATAAGTCGCCATCAATCCCGGCAAACCATCCGGCCTAGACTCGAACTCATACCCCACTCCCAGCCGCCAGCCATTCTCCGTAGGAGCCGTCTTCGCCGCCTCAGAGATGGTCTTCAAATCCAGGCGCCGCGCAGCGTCTCCACGCACGACCATCGCAAAAGTGTTCTGGAATCCGAGCCCGGGTTCAACCCTCACGCGGTAGCGCGAAGCATACAGCACCTTCACCCGGCCATAGACCGTGGCCTCATCACGATGGCCAACCGGAGGAAGAGGCTGTTTCAGAATCGCGGTCAGCGCCGTCCCGGTGTATTCCACGTACCCGTCGATCCGCCCACTCACCAGAGCCTGCTGGCACAAATAACTGCCCGCCAGATAAAACCGACGGTCCACCGGCTCCCTTGTCACTGCTTCAATCTCCTGTGCCAGCAACTCCCCCAGGACCACCTGCTCGGTAAAATTCTTGGCCCCGATCGTAATCCGCGACGACCGTGGGGGTGCACAAGAGCTGATCAGCGAAATTCCGGCAAAGGCAATGCAAGCGACCACTAGCCGAGTAAGCCGCGTCGACCAGGCTGTCCCGACTTGATAATCTGCTCTCCCGGATACCCCCCATTCACCACGTTCGTTGCCGCAGTCCGGACCGACTGACGCTTTGGAGTCCAGACCCGAAGTCTCTCCTTCGAAGATTTTGCGCAGTTTTGTACGGGCAGCGGGGTACCTCATGACCGTCGCACCGACAGGCGCCCCTCCAGCCACCCCAAAATCGCGTCAGCTCCCAACGCAAGGAGTGCCGCCGGAATCGCTCCAGCCAGCACGAGCCCGTTATCCACACTCGCGACGCCACGAAAGATCAGTTCCCCCAGACCGCCAGCCCCAATTGCCGCAGCAATCGTAGCCACTCCCACGCAGGTAACAGTCGCGGTCCGCAACCCAGCGAGAATTACGCTAGCCGCCAATGGAAGTTCAACCTTAAATAATCGCTGGATATTACTCATTCCCAAAGCATTTGCTACATCAATCAGTTCAGGATCGACATTACCAATTCCGACATAGGTATTCCGCAGAATCGGCAACAGTGCATATCCTGTCAACGCGACAATCGCCAACCGGGCCGCATTCTCCCCAAGCCACGGAACCGGCAGCAGCAACCCAAACAGCGCCAGACTCGGCACCGTTTGCATTACATTCGCGAATCCAATCACTGGTCGAGCCAGTCTTCGGCGCCGCGTAAGCAAGATTCCCAACGGCAATCCCACCCCCACCGCCAGCAACATCGCAGAAGCCGTCAACCAGAGGTGCTCAAACGTTAGGCGGCCGACCTCCCAACCGTAAGAATGGAGAAAGCTCATCATGCTGACACCGCACGATGTACAGCCGACACATAATCCCTTACATAAGCATTATCCGAGCCAACAATCTCCTCCGGTGGAAGGTCCGCCACGACTTTTCCCTCTGAGAGAAATACCACCCTCTGCGCCAGATAGAGCGCTTCATCCAGATCATGCGTCACCAGCAGAACAGTCTTACCCACCTTCTCCAGCAGACCCCGCAGCATCGTCTGCATCTCCGCCCGGGTCAGCGGATCGAGCGCCCCAAACGGCTCATCCATCAGCAGCACCATCGGATCGGTCGCCAGAGCCCGCGCTAGCCCCACCCGCTGCCGCTGCCCGCCCGAGAGCTGCCAGGGGTACCGCTCTCTGAACTCGTTGTAATCCAGCCCCGCCAACCCCAGAACTTCGCGTACGCGCGTCGCAATTTCAGCCTTCGGCCGTCCTGCCAGCTCCAGAGCCATCCCCGCATTGCGCTCCGCGGTCATATGAGGAAACAATCCCGTCTCCTGGATCACATACCCAATGCTCCGTCGCAATGGCACCGTTTCATAGTCTCGCGTAGCCTTTCCCCCCACCCGCACTTCACCCGAGGTCGGCGACACCAGGTCATTCACCATGCGTAATAGAGTCGTCTTTCCGGCCCCACTCCGCCCCAGCAGAGCCGTCGTAGTCCCCGCATCCAGTTGCAGCGAGACCTCATGCAACAAAGAACGCCCAGTATGGCCGTCAGCACCTCCCGGCAACGTGTAGCTCACCTTCGCGAACTCAACGCCAACCGTGGGCATGTTCCCTACTCTAACTGTCCGTCAGTTCGGCGAGCTACTCCACGCCGTCAGAAACTGCCTCAGCTACCGGCTCAACCGCTGTTCCAGGCTGCCCTTTCACTCGGACCACCGTAATCTTCTCAAAGCCTTCTTTGAAGGTTGGTGGCTTCAAGCGTTCTGCCATCTTCTGCATCACGTCGTCGGTCACGCGGCGTTCGCGCTTCGAATTCCGCTCCATGCAGACGGCCAGAGGCACATCGAAGAAGACCGCCTGAACCTCATATCCAAAGCTTTTCGCCATCTTGATCCACTGTTTACGTTCATGCGGGGAAAGGTTTGTCGCATCTACGTAGTTCCATGGCATCTTGGCAATCAGTCGGGCACGCAGCAGGCTACGCAGAGTGGAAAATACCAACCCTTGATAGCGCTGCTCAGTAATGTCATCGAATAGGAGCGATCGCAGCAGATCACTCGAGAGCGGAGTGACCCCGCGTCTCTTGTACCAGGTTGTCTTTCCGGAGCCCGGCAGCCCAATCGTCAGCACCACATAACCTTTAGGCGACTTCAGGGCAGGCTGCTCAACCGGTGGGGTCGCCAGCGATTCGGGCTGTGTCTCCACGACCATCCTTGGCTCGGGCTTCGCAGCAACAGGCTCAGCAGCGGGGGCTGCTTCGTCATAAAGCTTCTCTGCCGCATGGGACGATGTCTCAGCGGGTGCCGGCATGTCTTCCGGATAGCTCGGCCTCAATGGAGCTGGTTGGTTGGCGGGTAACTCCTGCCCACTCTTCCCCGTGGACTCCGACTCATTCGGTCCACGTCTAGGACGTCGTCTCATCTTTTCGCTTATCCATTCGCGCAACTCGCGCATATGACGCTTGTAACACAGCGCAGAAGGCAGCCGCAAATCGCACGAACCTCTCACTACACCTGCCGCGCCCTTCTGCTATCCGAACCCAAATACGATCTGGTCCATTCTGCCCTGCTTAACATCCTCCATTCATGAGAATGGGGTACCGTCTCGGCCTAGTGAGGTGAACGATGACCGTCGAAATCTCCAATCTTGACCAGATGCAGGCCGCTTACAGAACAGCGGTGGCCAACTGGATCAGTATGATCCGCGAAGAAGAGGCTCTCGCCTCCGGTGACCACTCCGAAGCGGAGATCGATACCTGGGAAGCAGCGGGCTTCCAAGAAGAAAACGCTCGCGAAAAGGCCAAACAGGCAAAGAAAGAATACGAAGACGCTCTCCGCGAGAAGTTCTTCAACTTCTAAAACATCGTATCCACCCTGATTCCGTCCGGTAGCCTCCTTCTCACATGGGGGCGGCAGCCCTGCACTTCATTTGCGCCGCCCTCTTCGCGGTGTTAGCATCCGAATTGGTGGGCGCTGGCCGTTTTGCCGCGCTCTCAAGCGTCACACACCTCATAAAAACCATCGCAGCAAACGACAGGAGCAATCGAAAATCATGGCAGCAGTCAAGGTAGGTATCAACGGCTTCGGCCGCATTGGACGCAACGTATTTCGCAGCGCGATCGGCAACCCGGACATCGAATTCGTCGCCGTCAACGACCTCACCACCCCCGCCACCCTAGCCCACCTTCTCAAGTACGACTCCATCCTCGGCAATCTCAAGCAGGAGATCACCCACGGCGCTGATTTCATCGCAGTCGATGGCAAGCAGATTAAAGTTTTTGCTGAGCGTGATCCTGCCAAGCTCGACTGGGCCAGCGTAGGCGCCCAGATCGTCGTTGAATCAACCGGCTTCTTTACCGACGCTGAAAAGGCCAAGGCTCACCTCGGCTCGACGGTCAAAAAGGTCATCATCTCCGCCCCCGCTACCAACGAGGACATCACTGTCGTCCTCGGCGTCAACGAGAATAAATACGACGCCGCAAAGCACAACGTCATCTCGAATGCGAGCTGCACCACGAACTGCCTCGCGCCTGTTGTGAAGGTTCTTCACGATGCCTTCGGCATTACCAGCGGCATCATGACCACCATTCACAGCTACACCAACGATCAGGTCATCCTCGACACGCCGCACAAGGATCTCCGTCGCGCACGCGCCGCTGCTCTCAGCATGATTCCTTCCAGCACCGGCGCAGCCAAGGCCTTAAAGCTCGTTATCCCGGAGATGGATGGCAAGCTCGACGGCTTCGCGGTCCGCGTCCCAACGCCGAACGTCTCGGTCGTCGACCTGACCTTCGTGACCGAGAAGCCCATCGACGTCAAAACCGTCAACGCCGCACTAAAAGCTGCGGCTGACGGTCCCTTGAAGTCCTACCTCGGCTACACCGACGAAGAACTCGTCAGCTCTGACTTCAAGGGCAACCCGCTCTCCTCCATTGTCGACTCCAAGCTGACCAAGGTTATCGGCAACACCGGCAAAGTCATCAGCTGGTACGACAACGAGTGGGGCTATTCCAACCGCGTCAAAGACCTCATCTTCTTCCTCGTGAAGAAGGGCCTCTAGCAATCTGCAAGAATAAAACAAGGAGAGTGGATTCGCCGGCCGCTCTCCTCTTTTATTTCATGACATACTTTTGAGGTCATGCCTCGACCTCTCGTACTTCTGCTTTGCCTCTTCCTCTGCAACTCCGGTCAATCTCAATCGCCAATCCATATTGAACTTGAGACACAGGCTCCCACAACCCAAATCCCGGCAAATTTTCTGGGAGTAAGCTTCGAGACCCTTACGCTTCTGCCGCACGAGGATGGGGCACCTCTGTACTTCCGACCAGACAATCGACCGCTGATCCAGCTCTTTCACACTCTAGGCATCCACAGCCTTCGCATCGGCGGCAACACCGCAGATACTCCATCCATCCCCATCCCCACCGAATCCCAGATTGACCCGCTCTTCCAGTTCGCCAAACTAGCCGACGCAAAGATCATCTACACTCTGCGCCTTCGCGAGTCATCCATTCCGCCCGTCGCTCAAACCGCAAAATATTTGATGGATCACTACTCCTCACAGATCGACTGCCTCTCGATAGGCAATGAACCTAACATCTATGAGAAAACCTTCCTCAAATACGCTGAAGATCTTCGCGCATACACGCCGGCCGTCCTCGCCGTAGCTCCGAACGTACACTTCTGCGGGCCCGCAACAACTAACCCTGGTGTCTGGGCCAATGACTTCATCCGGGAGTTCAATCATTCCCTGCCGCTCCTCTGGCTCACCCAGCACTCGTACCCCGGCGGAGCAGGTGGCAAGGTCACGGACCCTGCGGCCGGCATCAACGAGCTGCTTTCCACCAAGTTCGAGCAGCGATATCTCAACTACTCCAGATCATTCGTACCCACTACTCAGGCCGCCAACGTTCACTACCGGATCGAGGAGACCAACAGCTTTTACAACGGAGGAGCCAAGGACGTCAGCAATACCTTCGCCAGCGCTCTCTGGGCGCTCGACTATCTCTACTTCTGGCTCAGTCACGGAGCATCTGGCGTCAACTTCCATACCGGAGACACGGTCGCAGCCGCCGACCATCAAGCGCCATGCTGGTATGCAATCTTCTGGAGCCGTCCCGACGGCACCCTCGACGTTCATCCCATCGCGTACGCCATGAAATCTTTCGATCTGACCGCTCATGGAACACTGCTGTCACCCAAAATTGAGGGCGCTACGGACACACTCAAGATCTACGCTACACGCGATACCACCGAAACTATCTACCTCACGGTCATCAACAAAGAGATCGATCCCAATCAACCACCGGCCATTATCGCGCCGTCCCTGCCTAAAACCTACCGGCATATCGCCTCTCTTACGCTGGCCGCGCCGGGCCTGTCCTCGACCTCCGGTGTGGTACTCGGCAGCGCACCCATCACCCCATATGGCGAATGGAAGGGCATTTGGCAGCCGATCCCCTCGTCCGGTCAGTCCTTTCAGGTGAAGGTACCTTCCGCCAGTGCGATCATCCTCAAAATCGAAAAATAACCTTACCCAAAGATCGCATCGGCATACTTGAACGGCCGCGTCAGCTTGCTCTTCCAGAAGTAAACCAGAATAATCACGCTGGCCACCGCCGCATAGGCACACCATAGGGAAGTAAAGGCATACCGCTTCACGGCCATCACTATCAGCAGAATCACTAGATTCGCAGCGCCGAAGATTACCATATCGCGAACCTTGGAAAAAAACAGCGAGCCGCATGTCGCGATCACATACAACACCGCCACCAAGGTATTGTTTGTCCCGTCGTTGATATAGACAATGCTGTTGTTCTTCACAAAGATGTGCAGAGGATATGCGATCAGCGCCCAAAGTATATAGAGAGTGGTTCCTGTTCCAACCGCGAGAAACGGAATCATTCGTTGGCGGCTCTTTCTATCGGGTTCAAACAGAAGCACGCTCAGGGGAATCAGGAACGGCAGCAACCCCTGCGCGTACAGCACAAAGGCCGCTCCCATATTGTGCGTCACTGCGGCAGACATCACGCCGTCAAGCCCGAGCCATACGAAACCTTCGGTCAGTTGGTGAATCGCAAACAGTGTAGGCAGCGAAGCAAACAACAGCTCCCGTTTGTGTTTCACCCGGATCAATGTAGCGACCCCGATCGTTCCAAGCACACCGCTTCCGACAAAGTTTGCCGCCGCTGAAAAGCACAAGTTTGTAGTCCTCCCCGATCCGATTTCCGCAATTCTGCAGATAATACGCGAGCCCGGACCGCAGACAATCCCTGATTTTCGGCTATCTTGAATCCTACGGCTCTCTGAAGAATCAAATCCCCTCGGCAGCGAGTCCACCTGCCGGGATCGAGAACAAAATGAGTCGTCGCTTTTCGGAGATAGCGTTCACACCCCTCGTCAAAGAACATCAACTGGAACACGGTAGCCGTCTTCAATATGAGCGAGTAGAGCAGACAGGGTTGCCGAACGATTCTCTCGGCGCCTATGAACAGGAGTTCATCAAGCGGCGCGACAGCTTCTACATGGCCTCAGTCAGTGAAACTGGATGGCCGTATATCCAGCATCGCGGCGGCCCGAAGGGTTTCATGCGAGTCCTCGATCCGAAGCAAATCGGATTTGCTGACCTCCGCGGAAACAAGCAGTACATCAGCCTCGGAAATTTTGATCACGACAATAGGGTAGCGCTATTTTTCATGGACTACCCCAACCAGACTCGCCTCAAAATTCTCGGTCGTGTTGAGGTCCATGAACATGATTCCGAAGCACCGGCGTTGATCGAATCTTTCCGTCCCGCAGATAAGAGAGACGTTGTCGAACGAGTCATTCTGATTCATGTCGAAGCCTTCGACTGGAATTGTCCGCAACACATCACTCCACGCTTCACAGTCGAAGAGTTAGAGGACGTGCTTGCTCCAGTCCGCGAGAGACTCGCAAAGCTCGAAGCCGAAAACGCAGACCTGCGCGGTAAACTCTCCGTATCAACTCAGGAAACTTAACCCACAAGGTTGGTCGCAGATGACTCGACAGAATATCCCCGGCACCTCTCCCTTTGAACCCATCATTGGCTTCTCGCGCGCCGTTCGCATCGGCAACCATATTCACGTCTCGGGCACCGGGCCCGTTGGGTCTGACGACGCGGACGTAGCCGAGCAGACCGACCAGTGCCTTACCCTGATTGCCGCGGCCCTCAAGAACGCAGGTGGTTCTCTCGAGCATGTCTATCGCACGCGCATGTACCTCACTGACGTAGAAGACTGGGAGACTGTAGGCCGTATCCACGGTAAATTCTTCGGCCTCATTCGCCCCGCCGCTACCATGGTCGTGGTCGCGGCTCTGCTCAATCCCAGGTGGCGAATTGAGATTGAAGCCGACGCATTTCTCCCCTAAATTTGCAGTTTGGCGGCTACAATCATCTCCTCATGCAAACCAGGCCTTCGTCTCACCCTCAATTTGCCAAGGCAATCGGGCTGGCTTGTCTGATTGCCGGAACCCTCGACCTCTCCGACGCTCTGATCTTTTACGGCCTGCGGGGGGTTCCACCGACACGCATCTTCGATGGCATAGCGTCTGGCCTTATGGGTCGTGCCGCCTTCTCAGCGGGCACTCGTTCTGCTGTCCTTGGCGCTGTGCTCCACTACTTCATCGCGACGACAGTAGCGATCATTTACTTCATCGCCAGCCGCCATCTTCCACTTCACCGCCATCCTTTTGTGTGGGGAGGTCTCTACGGCATCGTCGTCTACATCGTTATGAACTACGTGGTTATTCCACTCTCAAAGATCGGGCCGCGCCCCACCCCTCCCCTTGTACCTCTGATTAATGGTGTTGCAGCACTCGTTTTCTGCATTGGCATACCTATCGCACTCATTGCGCGCCGCTATATCCCGTATAAAAACTCGTAGCTTTGGCACCGGACTATGGCCGCAGCCACAAAACCGATATCATTGGCTTTGGCTAATCGAGTTGATTCGTTCAAAAACCAACCGTAAGGAATCTGAATGTCCAAGCTGTCTATTCGCGATCTGGATCTTACTGACAAGCGCGTGCTCATCCGTGTCGACTTCAACGTTCCCCTCAAGGACGGCATCATCACCGACGACACCCGCATCCGTGAGACTCTCCCCACCATCGAATATGCTCTTCGCCACAAAGCCAAGGTTATTCTCTGTTCGCACCTCGGCCGTCCCAAAGGCAAGCCGGTCGCCTCCATGAGCCTTCGCCCCATCGTCGATCATCTCCGCGGGCTTCTCGACCATATCCTCGGCGACGACGAAAACGTGGCCTTTTCGCCCGACTGCGTAGGCCCCATCGCCAGCGAGATGTCTGCCAACCTCGAATCCGGCCAGCCCCTTCTGCTGGAAAACCTGCGCTTCCACCCGGAAGAAGAGGCAAATGATCCCGGCTTCGCTAAAAAGTTAGCCTCGCTCTGCGATATCTATGTCAACGACGCCTTCGGCAGTGCCCACCGCGCCCATGCTTCGACGGAAGGTATCACCCACTTCGTCAAAATCTCTGCCGCTGGCTTGCTCATGGAGAAGGAGCTCAAATATCTCGGCAAGGCGCTCGCGGAGCCTGACAAGCCTTTCGTTGCGATCATAGGCGGCGCCAAAGTCTCCGACAAAATCGACGTTATTGACAACCTGCTCGATAAAGCGGACGCCATCATCATTGGTGGAGGCATGGCCTACACCTTCCTCAACGCGCAGGGCCAGAGCACCGGCAAATCCTTAGTCGAAAGCGACAAGATCGACGTCGCCAAAGCCGCACTGAAAAAGGCGGAGGCCAAGGGCGTTCGCTTTCTTCTGCCCGTCGACCACGTTCTCGCTGACAAATTCGCTCCCAACGCGAAGACTCAGCCCTTCTCGGGCAAGGGAGCCTTCCCCGCAGAACTGATGGCACTCGACATCGGGCCCAAATCCATTGCGCTCTTCGAAGACGAGATCACTGAGGCCCGCACCGTTATCTGGAACGGCCCTATGGGGGTATTTGAAATGCCAGCCTTCGCCCATGGCACCAACGCCATCGCTCATGCCGTCGCACGTAACCACGACGCCACGACAATCGTTGGTGGAGGCGACTCGGTCGCCGCAGTACAGCAATCAGGCGTAGCCAACCGCATCACCCACATCTCCACAGGTGGCGGAGCCAGCCTCGAATTCCTCGAAGGCAAAACTCTCCCTGGCGTCGCCGCGCTTACGGAGAATCAGCGGTTCAAATAGAGGAGAAGCTCGGATCTCTTACCGAACTTCTCGCCTTTCCACGATGCAATGAAAATGAAATACTTATAGCCAAATGCGCAAATTACTCATCGCCGCCAACTGGAAGATGTACAAAACTCCCGCGGAGTCGACGGCCTTCCTCACCAATTTCTTTCCACTTATCAAACAAAATAACGCCGCAGAGATCGTTCTATGCCCTGCGATGCCCTGTCTGCCAGCGCTCGTTGACGCTGCCAGATCCAAGCCCGTCTTCGTCGGGGCACAGAACATGCATTGGAAGGATGAAGGCGCCTTCACCGGAGAAACCTCACCTGTGATGCTCAACGCCATCGGAGCAACGCACGTCCTCATTGGCCACTCCGAGCGCCGTCAGTACTTTAACGAGACCGATACCACCGTTAACCTTAAACTCAAGGCCGCTCTCGCCCATCGTCTCATTCCGATCGTCTGCGTCGGGGAAAAGCTTGAAGAACGCGAGGCCGATCTCACCCGCAGCGTTCTGGAGCTTCAGGTCTCCATCGCCCTCGAAGGCATCGACCCGACCACCTCAAGCACTGTCGTCTTCGCCTACGAACCGGTGTGGGCCATCGGTACAGGACGCACCGCTACACCAGAGATTGCCGCAGAAGCGCATAAGATCATCCGCGAGCAGATTGCCAAGTCACTCAGTCCTGAACTTGCTGCGTCAATTCGCATCCTCTATGGCGGTTCCGTCAAGCCCGATAACGCCCAGGCTCTCTGCTGCCTCGAGGATATCGACGGCGCCCTTGTCGGAGGTGCCAGCCTCGATCCACAGTCCTTCGCTCAGATTGTTACGACTGCAACTTTGAAATAGCTCGCACCACGCCGGTAAGCGCCCGAGCCCGCGCCGAGACGCGGGCTCAGACCTTAAGGAACCACTCGCTAGCGATAGTAGTAACGATAGTACCGGTGGCCATGGCGGTAGTAAACCTGACGATACCTGTGACGATAGTGATGCGTCGGTCCTACCTTCACAACGACCTGCGCATCAGCTGAAGCCGGCGTGATAGCCAGCGGAAGAAGCAAACTCAGACCTAAAAATGAGCTAATCAAGAATTTTTTCAATGTCGGTTCTCCTTGTACCAATGACCAACTTCATCCGTTCTGGTTAAGTCTGATTCGACACCGTAGAGACTCGTTGTACGAAGATAAATTCTCTTCCGAGGCAACCGTTTACTCGTATTGGGCACGGAGAGATGCGTTATCCTGCATTTTTTGGAACAACTCTGTGCGGCTTTCGTATTCAAGCTTGTTAACCATGTCATTTCGTACAACAGGTGGGCATCTTGCTTCGATTCTCTCTTTTTTTCCCTGCGATCCTCTCATTGAGCTTCTCTTCTTCTGCACAAGGTGTCCCTGTCATTCAGGTCGAGACTCACCTGATTGACACGACGCTCAGTGTTCGCGACGCCGACGGCCGCATCGTCACCGGTCTTGCTCAGAATGACTTCACCGTCGTTGAAGATGGCGTCCCGCAGAAGATTCGCTTCTTCGCCCACGATAATCAACTCCCCCTGAGCATCGGCCTCATCATTGATGAAAGCGGAAGCCAGGAGAAATTCGTCAAGGAACATGAAAAGGACATTGAGGCCTTTCTCAAACAAGTCCTCGAACCAACCGACGAGGCCTTCGCGCTCTGCTTCGGCAATCACCTCCGACTCGTCAGCGACGCCACTGCCTCCGCACAGGCAATTATGGACGGCGTCCGCAGCTTCGACAAAGGCAATCTGAACTTTCCGGAGATTGGTCCCGAAGAACAGCGCAAACTCGGCACGGCCCTTTATGACGCAGTCTATTTCAGCATTACAGAAAGGCTGGCTGCCATCCACCAGCGGCGCAAGGTTCTGCTTATCTTTAGCGATGGAGAAGAGAACTCCAGCGAGCACGACCTCATCGACGCTATCGAGACTGCGCAGAATGCGGACGTTCTCATCTACGCCATTCGCTACACTGAGCTAACACACGGAAAGATGGATGCGCGCGATCGGTACGGCATGCGCGCACTCGATCATCTCACTTCGCTGACCGGTGGTAAGGCCTTCGATTTTCATTCTACGAAGCTGAAACGAGACTTTGCCGAGATAGCCGGAGACCTGCGATCCCTCTACGACCTGGCCTACCAGTCGACGAACCCCGTTCGCGACGGAACTTATCGCAAAGTTGTTATCCAGACCACCAGTCCCGGCCTCGCTGTACGGTCAAGAGCCGGCTACTACGCCAAATAGAGTTAGTGCACGGCGCCAGCCTGATCCATCGGCCAGTACACAAACGCTGCTTTGCCGTAGATCAGTTCGCGATCCACCGGACCGAAGGCTCGACTGTCACTTGAAATCGATCTGTGATCCCCCATCACAAAATACTCATGCGATGGTATCGTGATCTCCGACTGCGAGCGGTCGTCTTCAAACTGCCTGGGTACGTATGGCTCTTTGACCCGGGCACCGTTGACAAATACCTCGCCATGGTCGATCCGCAATCGGTCACCAGGAAGTGCGATGACACGCTTGATATAGCTCTTCTCATGGTCGCGCGGATAAATAAAAACCACTACGTCGCCTCGCTGGATATCGCCCACTCGATAAGCCAGTTTGTTGATAATCAAACGATCCTGATCCTCCAGCATCGGCAGCATGCTGGTTCCTTCCACTACAACAGGTTGATAGAGGAAGAAAATAATCAGAGTCGAAACCACCACCGCCACCATCAGGTCCCAGAACCAGGCATGAATCGCCCCACGGGCGCGTACCGAACCCTCGACGTCAGACTTATCTTTCGAATCCAACCCCGTCTCTCCGTCTGTCTGCACGTGCTTGTTCGGACCTCCCCTTGATTAGACGCAGAAACAAGCGAGATGCAACCGCGGACCAGCTCATGGCCTGACGCATCTTACTTGCCTCGGACCAAAAAAGACGATTTTCTTCGGTTGCCAACTTATATCTTACAATTCCGGCCGACGATTTTATCCCCAAAAACTCGCAAAAAAATGCCTTGTGGAACGTCTAGAACCACACCTTGGCTAAAGGCTGCCTGCACACCCCGACCAAAGTTCATATCTTGTTCTCCTCTTGGTTCCCATGGGCGTATCTCGGAAATCCTTTCTTAGAGCTTTTCCCATCCCATAGGACTAGAATGGCTAAAGCAGCACCGCAGGACAATTTATGGCAACCCTTACCATGCTAGAGCAGGCCCCTACATCGAGACCCGTCAACCGAGGCGCCGAGGAATTCAAAGATCTCACGACGGAAACCGCAAATGCAGCATCCGAAGGGCTAGACACCAAGTCAGCCTTGGAGATTGCACGCATTATTAACCACGAAGACGCGAAGGTAGCAGCTGCCGTGAAGAAGGCACTCCCTGAGATTGCCATCGTTATCGATACCGTCGCCCGCTCCCTTCGCGATGGGGGACGTCTCATCTATGTTGGAGCAGGTTCCAGCGGCCGAATCGCCTCTCTGGACGCATCTGAGTGTCCTCCCACCTACTCGACCGCTCCCCAACAAGTTCAATACATCATGGCAGGCGGCCCAAAAGCGCTTGCCTCCGCCTCCGATGTGAATGAGGACTCACCGGAGATCGGCCAGCGTGACATTGCCCGGCGGCGTCCAACCCGCAAAGACATTGTCATTGGCGTCTCAGCCAGTGGCCGAACGCCCTACGTTGTGGGGGCCGTCGAATACGCTCGCGCTCGTGGTGCCAAAACCGCTGCGATTACTTGTAATCAAAACACACCGCTGGCCGATGTTGCTGACACTGCCATCGTCACCGAGGTCGGCCCGGAGGTCATCTCCGGCTCCACGCGCATGAAGTCCGCGACTGCCCAGAAGATGATTCTCAATATGATAACGACTGGCGCAATGACTCGCCTTGGCTATGTCTACGACAATCTCATGGTCAACGTGCACATGAAGAATGCGAAGCTCGTCGAGCGCGGCATCCGAGTCCTCATGAAGGTCTGCGACATCGACCGTGACACCGCCATTCGCACCATCAAGTCTGCCGGGAAATCCATCCCCATCGCGGTCGTGATGCTCAAAGCCAACGTCGACAAGATGGAAGCTGTTCGCCGTCTTACCAAATCCGACGGCAACGTTCGCCTCGCGATCGACGACTCCAGGCTCGAACTCTAATTGTTATGACCAGGCAAATAGGCCATGGACAGAGTCTCCGGGCAGTGCTGTCCGTGGGGGCAGTCTCGTCAGCAGTGATTCTCTGTCACGTACGCCATCACTTCACCATCGGACTAGCTCACCCATCAACGTGGCTTGCAGCCACCCAGCACCGCTGCGGATGGACCTTGATTGCCTCTCTCGCCTGGTTTGGCTGCGAAGTGATTTACCACATGTATCGGCTTGGACAGCACCCAGCGGAAACCTACCGGACCCAGTGTTAAGCGGTCTTTCGTTTGGCTGAAGCTTTCGTAGCGGTTTTGACCAAACCGATTCCCTTCTTCGAATCGCTCTTCTCACTCGCCGCGGGTTTCTTTGGCACGCGCTTGCTCGAGCCTGTATCCTCTCCACCCAAACTCTTCCGTAATGCATCCATTAGGTTGATCACGTTACTCTTCGGCTGCTCGGCCTCATCCGTCGGCACAGGCATCTTGTTGATCTTGGCGTCAATCAGGTTTTTGAGCGCAACCTCATAGCCGTCTTCAAACTTCGAGAGATCAAGCTTTGTCGATTTCTTCGCAATCAGGGACTCGGCAAGCTCCAGCGACTCTGCGTTGATCTCCACCTTGCTCAGATCGCGGAAATACGTCCGTTCGTCGCGCAGTTCGGTGGAATATCGCAGCGTATACGCCATCATGCCGCCGTGCGCATCATCGCCCGCAGGACGAATCGCAACTATGTTCTCGCGCCCCGCAAACGAAACCTTGCCGATGGCGACCTTCCCACTCTCCTGCAACGCCTTCCGAATCACTGCGAACGCTTCGGCCTGGCTGTCATTCTCTGGCACCACAAAATAAGGCTTCTCGATGTATTCGGGCCGAAGTTCATCAACGGTCACAAATTGGCTGACGTCAATCGTGTGCTTCGACGGCACCTTCAGGTTCTCTAGCTCGCTCGGCTCGACAAGAATGTACTCGCCTTTACGATACTCATACCCCTTCACAATCTCGTCTTTGCCAACAGCCGTCGCCGCCGTATCGCTCTCCGACTCCGCAGCACTCTGCAAAACCTTCTGGTGGCGAATTCTCTCGCCCGTACTTCTGCTTATCTGATGAAAGCTGATCTGGTTCTTCGACTCGGTAGCCACGTAAAGCTGTACTCCGAACGAGACAAGGGAGACCTGAATTCGACCGGACCAATATGGACGCGCCATTCACACACCTCAAAACAGACTAGTAGCCCAGATTATCCACAATTTTCGATCAAGTCTGTACCTAAATGGGGCATTACCAAGTATGCAAGACTCACACCATTCAACTTCGCCTGGTATTCGCCTCCGTCGTTCCATGCAAAACACATCAGCTACCATGGCCGCAGATGCCGCTCACCCTTCAGACCAAACCTCAACTACTGCGCTCCATTCGCATCTGGCTTTTTATCTTCATTATCGGACTCACTCTCAGCGGACTAACCGCCTTCCCCCTCGACCATGAAACCCGCTGGCTAGCATCGTTTCTCTCAAATCATCCGATTCTCCCGGACACGATCATTCGCTGGCTCACCCGAGTCCACACCGCCCTCCAGGACACAGGCGAACGATACCCCTTCCTCGCCTATGGAACCGACTGGCTTGCCTTCGCCCATCTCGTTCTGGCGATCGTCTTCGTCGGGCCCCTGCGCGATCCGGTCCGTAACAAATGGGTTCTTCAGTTCGGCGTCGTTGCCTGTGTCTCGGTCATTCCACTCGCCCTCATCGCAGGACCAATTCGCGGTATCCCATTTCTCTGGCGTCTTATCGACTGTAGCTTCGGCATCTTCGGCGCGGTCCCGCTCCTCATCTGTCTGCATCAAATTCGCAGCCTTGAGACCTTTGAATAGACCCATCGAATCAATCTCTTCTGCGACGTCTCCACCACGCAATTCCTCAGACTGAGGAAATACCGCAACATTTCCCGTACCGCGTGTTTTTCTTACCAGTATGCGGCAAACAGGCCGCAACAAGGAGCACCGCACATGAATCGCTTTTTACTCTCATCCTCCCTGGCACTGGCTCTCTCTGGCACTCTGGTCCTCGCACAAGAGCCCGCAGCACCCGCGCCCGCCCCGGCCGCGAAGCGCCACCACCAGCACGATCCCCAGCGGGAGACTGCACGACTCAGCAAGCGGCTCAACCTCTCACCTGACCAATCCGCAAAGATCGAGCCAATCCTCGCTGACCGCGACCAGAAGATTGCCACACTGAAGAACGACACAACGATGTCGCCCATGATCATGCACAAACAAATGCATGCCATCCAGCAGCAGACGCGTCAGCAGCTCTCTGCGTTGCTCACGCCTGAGCAACTCCAGCAGGCTCACGCCCATCGGCGTAATCATGGTGCTCCCACGCAGACGCAGCCGTTGGCAAGCCCACAAGCCGATCTCTAACCACCACGGCAGCCAGGCCTCCTCCACCGGAGATGTCACTCTGGCTGCCGATCTTTTTCATTCAGGTACTACCCCATTTTGTGTACCCGCCCAGCTACCCATTTCCACGGAAAATCTCCGTAGACTGAGAGGATGGACAAGTTTGTAGTACGTGGCGGCAATCCCCTTCTCGGAACTATTAAGGTCTCCGGAGCGAAAAACTCCGCTCTCCCGTGCATGGCCGCCGCCATTCTCACCGAAGATGAGGTCATCCTCGAAAACATCCCTCAGGTCCGCGACATCGAGACCGAGCGCAAGCTTCTCACCAGCATGGGAGCGGAAGTCGAACTTGGCTACGGCCGTGCCCAGCATCGCACCCGCATCAAATGCGGCATCCTCTCGGATCCCGTCGCCAAGTACGAGATCGTCAAGACTATGCGAGCCAGCTCTCTCGTCCTCGGGCCGCTCATCGCCCGCACCGGAATCGCCCGTGTAGCCATGCCCGGAGGCTGCGCCATCGGCGGCCGACCCATAGACCTTCATATTCTCGGCCTCGAAGCCATGGGCGCCACCATTACCCAGGATCATGGTTATCTCGAAGCCCGCAGCCCCGACAACGGAAACGGCCGCCTCAAAGGGGCACACATCGTCTTCGACAAGATCACGGTCACCGGCACCGAAGATCTCCTCATGGCCGCCGTCCTCGCCGAAGGCGACTCCATCTTCGAAAACTGCGCTCGCGAACCCGAGGTCACGGACTTGGCCGCGCTACTCACCGCGATGGGAGCAAAAATCGAAGGCGCGGGCACGGGCACCATCCGCATTCAAGGTGTTTCCAAACTCCACGGTGCACGTCATCGCATTAACCCAGACCGCATCGAAGCCGGCACCTTCCTCATCGCCGGAGCCATCACCGGCGGCGACCTCAACGTCGACTCCTGCGAACCTAAACATCTCGGCGCGCTTATCGCCAAGCTCGAACAATGCGGTGTACGCATCGACGTCGGCACTGACAACGTCCGCGTCCGCTCCGGTGGCGAACTCAAAGCTGCTGATATGGTCACGGAAGAATATCCCGGCTTCCCCACCGATATGCAGGCCCAATACATGGCCCTCGCCACCCAGGCAGACGGCACAAGCACCATCACCGAGAACATCTTCGAAAACCGTTTTATGCACGTTCAGGAACTCATCCGGATGGGCGCGAACATCACTATCTCGGGACGCACGGCGACGGTCCGCGGAAAAGCATCGCTCCAATCGGCCGCCGTCATGTGCTCTGACCTTCGCGCATCCGCGTCGCTTGTTCTCGCCGCCCTCGTCGCTGATGGCGAAACCATCCTCGATCGGGTATACCATCTCGATCGCGGCTACGAGCACTTCGAAGAAAAACTGCGCGGCGTTGGCGCACAGATTCGGCGTATGGGCGATGTCTTCGGAAAGAAGTAGCTTAGGCATCAGGATACGCAAGCTCTTTGCTATAGACAATCGCATCGAGCCCGGCCCGCCCATAATACCCGCGGTGAATCTTCACTCGCCTATAACCAAGCTTTTCGTAGAGATGGATGGCAGCCTCATTTCCTGTAAACACATGCAACTGAATCCACCGCACACCCGCCTTCGCAGCCTGTGACTCTGCCTCGCTCATTAGACGCTTGGCCACCCCCCTTCGCCGATATTCACGAGCTACATCCAACGTCACTAGATAAGCCTGTAACTCCGACGCAATGCGTTCAACATGGGCCACCACAAATCCCGCTATTCCACCGCAACCGTTCTCGGCAATTCGAACGATAACATTCGGTTCCTCCGCAAACTCCCGCATCGATTCCAGGTCAAAGCGAAACTCCTCTGCGAAGCAAGCCTCATCCAACCTGAACATTGCAATAAGATCGGTCGGCCGATAATCACGAACGACAATTTTGTTACTCATCCGGGCCAAACTCCGCCTTTCCCTAGAGGAGCACCAATAAAAATGCGCTCTGCCCGTTATCCGGGCAGAGCGCATTTTAGCCAGGTTATTAGAACTGCACCTTTGCTGCGAACTGAAGCTGACGAGACGATCCAGCATCTCCGATCGCGCCACGAGTCCCAGTGATCTGACCAAAGGTTGTGCTTGTTGGCGAAGCCGTCAGAACGGGATTGCCGAAGTTAGCCTGATTGAAAACGTCGAACGCATCCATACGGAGAATAAAGTTCACACGCTCCGTAATAGCGGTTGTCTTCTGCAGCGAGACGTCCGTATCGGAGAAGCCCGGACCTGTCAGCGAATTACGCTGCATAGAACCATATCCGACAGTCGGCGTAAGGAAGTTGCAACCCGCGGTCACTGTCGCGCATGACGTGCCAACAATGTACGGGATGTTGAAGTTTGCAAGCGCCGTGTGAACACCGACGGAAGGACGAGCCAGCAGAGTAGGACGAATGTTGCCTGAAGCACCGCTATACGCAGAGCCCGTCACAACGTTCAACGGATTGCCGCCCTGAATCTGCGTAACATCGGCAAGCAACCAGCCATCCTTCAGACGGTTCCCATGGAACGGCAGCGTCCAGGTACCGCTAAAGACAAAGTGATGACGAACATCAAAGTCTGACAGACCATAGCTCCCAGATGGGCTGGTATTGTCCTGAATGCCATTACCAGACTGAGAGTTCTCGTCCATCGATTTTGCGTAGGTATAGGTTGTGTTGATCTGCAAACCGCCGCGAAGTGACTTTCGGTAAGTCACCCACAGAGCGTTATAGTTCGACATACCAATGGAGTCGTTGTAAGTGATGTTGCCCAACGCTGCCCCTGGACGAATAGGACTGGACGATGAGACCGTCGGAAACGGCCGTGTTCCCGTCGTTGCAGTTGGAGAAGCATAGATGAACTGATTGATGTTGTGATTCAGACGAAGATGACGGCCCTGTGAACCAATATAACCGACCTGCAGCGCAGCTCCATGACCGAGATCCTGTTGCACGTTCAAATTGTAGGACTCGATATAGCCATTTTTGAAGTTCGGATTGACAGAGCTCGGGGCAAGTCCGGTCAGACCCGCATTGGTAAAGGCAGTGCCGATAGGCGAGCCGGTGACTTGCAGAGGATTGGATAACGGGGGATTTGATGCGAGGCCGGTCACATTGCTGATGATCGGTTGATCCACTAGGTAGCCGAAGCCGCCGCGAATGGTTGTTCTACCTTTGCCGTTGAGATCGTAGATAAAACCCACACGCGGTTCGTAATTATTGTTCTGCTTGTAAGGCTGGTTCACCTGTTGGAAAGCACTCGTTGCTGGATTGAAGGTAATAAACCGGTGACCGCCCTCCGCAGGCGTTCCATTCCACTCATACCGCAGACCATACTCCAGGGTTAAGGTAGGTGTGACCTTATAGCTGTCCGTTACAAATGCAGCGACCGAACTGATAAAGATCCGATTGCTGACTGGATTGACCGAATTGGCAGTATAGGTGTTTGTCAGGCCATTGATAAAGTTGGCCGTCGTGGTGAAATTGACGGTGCCGGCGGTATTGCTGAAGTTGTTTCCTTGAAAACGCCGGAACTCGCCACCTATTTTGATCGAATGCTTGCTCTTCAAATAAGAGACCGTGTCAGATAACACATACGTGGTTACGAAGCGCCCTTGAGGAAAGCCCGAGGGCCCGCCAAAGTTAAGCCCGAGATCAGTGACCGATATCTGAGGTAGACCAATCGGAGCAGTCACGCCGTTCGGAATACCATAATCACTCGAAACTGCATTGAATGAATCGGCAAAGTTGATCGCGATGCGGTTGAAACCAAGTCGTCCCTCGTTCACAACGTTCGGAGAGAAAATGTGCACATCATTGATCGTCCCGATCTGACGATGCGCGGTGCGGTGGTCACCAAATCCGGCGACGGTGTTGCCCTGAAGATTCGGCTCGGTGCGCGCATCCTGCTGCCACGCGTAGTACATGTGCAGAGTATTTGCCGTGGAGATGTTAAAAAGACCGTCGCCACTGTACTGGTCTGTTTTCACAGGCCCAGGAGAAGATCCCGTAGCAACTGCCGTGGTTACCCCGTTTGTAGTCGATTCAACGCCAACCGGAATTAAGGTAATCAGCTTCGCATAAGCCGGACCAGCAGGGCTGTTCGCGAATGCCACTCGCTGAGCCTGTGTCGGAACATTACTGGTCAGCAGAAGTGCCTGCGTTTGCCGTAGACCTTCATAGCTAAGGAAGAGAAAAGCTTTGTCCTTAAGGATAAACGGAACGGGACCGCTCAATGCTCCGCCGAAGTTATTACGAATGAATTGGTTCTGGCGATTCTGCGGCAACAAGCCTTTTCGATTGAAATAGTTGCGAGCGTCAAAATAGTTATTACGAAGATAGTCGAAGGCTTCGCCGTGGTAGGAGCTTGTACCGGAGCGCGTCGCGACGTTCACGACTGAACCCGAGCTACGGCCGTACTCTGCGCCGAAGGACGAGTTGATGATTTTGAACTCTGAAGTCGTGTTGATCGACGGCTGGAACGTAATCTGATTTTGCGTCATGTCGTTCAGATTGATGCCATTGATCTGAAAGTTATTCGCGTCTTCGCGAGCGCCGCCGGTGATGAAGGAGTTCGCGCCCAAACCGCGGCTTGTCCCAGTCAAAAAGCCATTTGCTGGAGGAACGACCGCTCCAGGTGTCAAGTTCGTCAGGTCGAGGAAGTGACGGCCATTCAAAGGAATATTCTGTACTGTATCCTTATCGATCACTTGTCCCATCGTGATGGTTTGCGAGTCGATGATGGGAGCTGCCCCGGCTTCTACTTGTACAGTTTCACCGGCTGACTGCACATTTAATTTCATGTTCGCAGTTACAGTCTGATCGACCAGAAGCGTGATGCTCTTGATCACGCTCGTGCCAAACCCGGCAGCAGTGGTTCGAATCTCATAATCGCCTGGTTGCAATGACGGCACCACATATGCGCCTGCGCTGTCACTCACCGTCTCTCGAGTTGTATTGGTGGCAAGCGAACGCACCGTGACGCTCGCATTCGGAACAACGGCTCCAGTTGGGTCGGTAACTGTTCCGGCCAAGGTGGCCGTGGATTGCGCTAAGGACGCACCTGCCCCAACCATCAGCAACACAACAAGACCTAAGAATCTGTTCGTGAACTTCCGTAAAGCATTCATTCAAGCCTCCTGCGAAAACACGCGCAGCCTTTCGGATATCCTCAAAGCAGCGGCTGAAACCAGGACCTACACTCGTTGATAGTGTGCAAAACACACCCGAGGGTCCTAAGTAAGGCCTATGGCCTGATCTTCAATGCCCTCATACACTCTCGGAGCGCAATCAGTGCCAAACCTATTACAACTTTACCGGGTGATATCTAAAATTTCATGTATCCAAACTAATGTCAATATTTGTATTCAGTTACAGCGCAATGAGTTTTTGATTAATCTGACGTACTCTTCGTCCGGAAAGTAGCAAAGAAATTAAATCCGCAGCCGGCCATCGTTCAGCGACCTTTGACGGTAAAACTCTTCCATCCATCCCTGTAAGACCATTTTCGAATCAAAAAATATCGAAATAATTCCTACATTAAGATCAACCGTTCAGGAAAATCTTCCGGATATACACCACAGGAATGCTCTGGCTCACTCTGAAAGACGGAATGCTGCGAAAAACGTTATGGCAAAGTTAGCGCTAAGCAGCCAGGAAGATGTCGTAAACAGGTCACAATTTGTCTCTATTTTTGTAACCGCGACAAGTCCTTCTCTCACGAGAATCAGTCGATTTTTTGGTTCATTCGTGCATCCCCCGCATTGCAGGGTGTACAACTATTGCCATATGTTGAACATCCGACGGAGCTAGATGACACCTCGAGGGAAGACTTCTGAATCTGATAGGCCGGCTACGCTCAAGACACTCGCCGATTACCTCGATCTCTCGGTAGCTACCGTCTCCATCGTCCTGAATAATTCGCCCTTCGCCGAATCGATCGCCGCGGCTACAAGGCAGCGCGTTCATGCAGCCGCGAAGAAGTTCAATTACCGGCCAAATCCGCACGCCCGGATGCTACGCTCTCGTCTCACCAACACTATTGGTGTGATCGTTCCCGAACTCAGCGAAGGCTACGTCACCGGAGTCATGCTTGGCGTCGAACAGTATCTTCTGCAGGAAGGGTTCCTTTCTTTTACAGTCAGCCATCTCGGTCAAATGGATCTGCGAGACGACTATCAGGAGATCCTCATGCGGCGTCGCATCGACGGTCTTCTCCTAATCAACACGGGATTGTCCATCAACATCCCCCTGCCAGTCGTCGGAATCTCCATCCATAGTGACCTATCTTCTGTTACGAATGTCATGCTCGATCACACCTCTGCAGCGCGCCTGGCTCTTCGCCACCTCCACGACCTCGGCCACCGCCGTATCGCCTTCATGAAAGGGCAACGTTACTCACTCGACTCCGAAGCGCGTTGGGAATCTATCGTTACTATCGCTAAAGAGATCGGTATCATTGTCCATCCTGACCTCTGCATCTATCTTGAAAAAAATATCTGGTCGCCTGAGCTTGGCTATCCGCCTATCCGCGACCTGCTCGCCCGCACGCGCGATTTCACTGCGATCTTCTGTTTCAATGACACCTCTGCCATCGGTGCCATTCGAGCAATCGAAGATGCAGGACTCAAATGTCCTCGCGACATCTCCGTCATCGGCTTCGATGACATCATCATTGCCGATTACTTCAATCCGCGCCTCACCACTGTCCGTCAACCGCTCCACAGAATGGGGACCGAAGCCACGAGGCTTCTTATTCAACGCATTCAGACGCCGGACCAACCCTTTCCGCGAGAGATATGGTTTGAGCCGGAGTTGATCGTGAGAGAATCGACGATGGCCGTGCCTCCGGCACCCAAATCGCACCGAGGAAAGCGTTAGGAGCGCTTTGCAGCCCGATTCTTCAGCAGACACACGCGGACCCTCCCGCTCGAAGCTCGTCCGGACCCTTCTTCCAGTCTTCCTGTACTTTCTGGCAGCAGGAATCGCCACAGTCATGCTTGGCCCGATTCTGCCTACCCTCATCCAGCATTGGCACATTCAGGACGCACAGGCTGGCACACTTTTTACTGCGAGTTTCGCAGGGCAGTTTTGCGGAGCGTGGTTCGCCACCCGCAACCTCCGCGCCAGCGTCCTCTTCGGTTCTGCCATTACAGCTGCCGGTTGTGCGGCCATGGCATGGGCTGGCTTTGGCTCTGCACACATTGCTCTCTTCGGCGTCGGTCTGGGGCTTGGAGCGGGACTTACCGCTGGCAATGTCATCGCGGGCACCGTCGTCCCGGCTGCCCGTGCGCGTCTTATCGCGATTCTCAACGTCGTATGGGGCCTTGGAGCGATCACTTGTCCACTGCTCGTACGAATTCTGTCCGTCAGCGGGATTCAGCGGTTCTTCTTTGCAGCAGCCACATTCCTCGCTATCGCATCGCTCGTCTCCTTCGCAATTCCGCAAGCTCAGCCAGCGAAATCCGAATTCGATGCATCCCCACCTAAGGCGTCGCCTTTGCCTCTGCCTGTGAGGCTTCTTATAGCCTTCGCAGCCGCTCTCTTCCTCTATGTTGGCGTCGAAAATTCACTCGGCGGCTGGTTGCCAAGCTATGCAATTCGCACCAACCCCTTGCTTCGCGCATCGTCAATCTCACTCTACTTCTGGGTTGCCGAACTTAGCGGTCGTCTTCTCGTCACCTTCCTGATAGTGCAGTTCGGCGAAGCTATGCTTTATCGCGTGTGTCTGGCGCTTCTAATCCTCACCCAGATTCTGCTCTGCGTCGCAGTGCACATCTCCGCTGCTGGAGTCGTCACGCTGACAATTCTCGCCGCTCTAAGTCTCGCTCCGCTCTACCCGCTCATCCTGTCGTTTCTACTCGCACGCACAGGCAGACACCCAAAACTTGGGTCACTCTTCGCAACGGCTTCTTTTGGAGGAGCAACCCTGCCCTGGCTCACCGGAGTCTTCTCCACTTCCTTCAACGGTCTTCGCGCAGGACTCTTCGTGCCCGCAGCAGGAGCAATTCTGCTTCTTTTTCTTTCAACAATCCTTCCCGCCAAGCCACACCTTTCGTCCCTTAAAGAAAAATGAGGTCAGACTTAGCCTGACCTCGTCGGTCCCTTCCCCTCTCCTTCCAAGTCGGAGAGAAGCAAAAGAACCAAGCGTACTGAAAATCTAATCCCGCCTCGTCATTTAGCGGGAGGGAGCGAAATGATCGCGAAGCTGAATAACTGCAATGACGACTAGAGCCGCCATTGCTGGCCCGAACAAGATATACACAGAGCCTCCTCTTTCACTCAAGGAATGAAGTTGCAAGATCGCGCCCGCAAAAAAACGTTAGATTCCACGAGATCACTCTCGTGGATGTCTTCATCATTTGTCGGTGCAGTCGTGATGAAGCAAACGGATGACCATTTGCGGTGGAAATCCCGAAAGCTCTTATATTGATAGTATTTTTGAGGAATCTAGTGGGTTAACATCCTGAGATGGCCCATCCGGCCAGATTTGAAAACCAGACTGTGGCAAGCATTTTCCATTTTGGCTCGCAAGAAACTGCCAAGAACCTGCCCGCAGGCGCACCGTATTGCACGAATCCGCATAAAGCTGCATTGATGCAAAACAATGCAGCTTCGTTAAACCGCAACGGTAAAAGTGTCTTCGTTCCGAGTCACTGCCCGATACATCGTGTCGCGCTCAAACGGTTCCCGCCCCGCTTCAGTAATCAAACGAACCAGGTCACCGCGACGCATTCCCTGCGGTGTCGTTGCCCCGGCATCGTGATAAATCTTCTCCTCGATCACTGTACCGTCAATATCATCCGCACCGAACCGAAGTGAGATCTGCGCCATCTTTGGGGAAACCATCTGCCAGTAGCTCTTGATATGCGGAAAATTGTCCAGCATCAGCCTTCCGACCGCAATCTGCCGCAGATCCATCATCCCGGTCGTCTTCGGAATATGCGCCAGTGCCGTATTGTCCGGATGAAAAGCGAGCGGAATAAACGTCTGGAACCCTGCGGTCTCATCCTGCACCTCACGCAGCTTGATCAGGTGATCGACCCGGTCTTCATCGTTTTCTACATGCCCATAAAGCATCGTAGCGTTCGATCGCAGCCCAATCTTGTGCGCTGTCCGAGCCGTATCGAGCCACTCGCTGCCATCAATCTTGTGGTCGCAGATAATATGTCTTACACGATCCGCAAAGATCTCAGCCCCGCCCCCAGGCATCGAGTCCACACCCGCTTCTTTCATTCGTTGCAGCGTTTCCGGAATCGTCATCTTGCCACGTTTCGCAAGAAACGCTACCTCGACCATCGTGAACGCCTTGATATGCACCTTTGGAAAACGAACCTTCAGCCCCCGAACGAGGTCCATGAAGTATTCAAAGGGCAAATCCGGATGCAGTCCGCCAACAATGTGAAACTCAGTCACCGCTTCTGTCAGCCCGGTGCCTGCAGTCTCCCAGGCCTCTTCAAGAGCCATGGTGTACGTTCCCGCCTCACCCTTCTTGCGCCCAAACGCACATAACCGACAGGAGGCCACGCATACATTCGTTGGATTGATGTGTCGGTTCACATTGAAGTAAGCAATATTGCCGTGCAGTCGCTCCCGCACCAGGTTCGCCAGCCAACCTACGGCGAGGATATCGCCACTCCGGTACAGTGTCACGCCATCCTCAAAGCTCAGCCGCTCACCCCGAGCTACCTTGGCTGCAACCGGCAGCAGGCTCAGGTCGTCTGTCTGAAAGGAGTGTCGCGCTTGCGTATCGAAAGACTCGAAGCTCATAGTTCGATTCTATTCCTCATCGCTCCCACGCTCTCTCAGTGCCTCGCCAATTCGCTCGAATCCACCATGCGCGGCTGCACGACGATCCCATCAAACAGCGTAGCTCCTACAAGGTGGTCTCCCATCGGCCGCACCAGCCGTAGGCCCCATCCCGAGTTCCAGTACTGCAAAGCGTGGTCCGGCACATGAACTGCAAATGCAATCGTATTCTTGTTGTTCGCCGTAATCAGGACTCGTTGCGAAGCTTCATCGTAGAAAAGGCTGTTCACATCCCGCACCGCAAGGTTCTTTAAGCTCTGCCATGTAACTCCTCGGTCTTCGGAGACAAAGACACCCTCTCGTCCAGCTGCCCAGAGTCCACCGGTGCCATCCACCGCCACCGCAGCAACCAGTTCGAGCGTCGGAGGCAGTTGCACGGGGACCCACTTCTGCCCGCCATCCGTAGAAAGCATCGCCGATCTCAATGTCGCGGCAATGATCCACGATTTCGCGGCAGCGACAAAATTCCACTCCTCGCGCTCAGGCCCAAGCACCACCTTCCAGCTTTGCCCTGCAGTTACGCTTCGCAACACCCCGGCCGAAGTCGCCGCATACAGGGTGTCACCTAGCCTCGCGATCGCATTCACATCCGCGTCGAACGCACGAACCGGAGCAGAAGGCACCTTCTTCGCAGCAGCGCTTCCCGCTCTCCCCACACTCCTCGGTGAATCGGCAACCTTCCTCTCTGTCACTGTCTCGTGTTGCGACGAATCACCCGTGGAAACGTTGTTCACCGGCCTCCAGACCTCACCCTCCAGCCGATAAAGTCCATGCCCCGTTCCGGCCAGAATCGTGCCATCTGAAGCCTGCCCCATGGCGAAGACATCTTGCCCATTCAACCCTGCACTTCTTTGCGACCACGTCAGTCCGCCATTGTCGCTGACAAACACTCCACCCCACGCCTTGTCATTCACCAGGCCTATATAAATCCTGGCCGGCTGCGCCGCATCGGCTACATACGAAGTAATCTGCCGGGCGGAGAACCCCCGATTGGACGATAGAAACGAATAGCCTCCATCGGTCGAGGCCAGAACGCCGCCATGGTCCGTAGCCAGCAGGACTCGGTTCGTGTTCGAAGGATCAATATATACATCATTGACGATGACCTCAGGCCCTGTCATACGCAGCCATGTCGAGCCCGAATCACCCGTTCGGAACAAGCCCTCCGTCGTCCCCGCAAAAACGATGTTCAGATTCTTCGGATCCTGCATCAGCACTCTCGTCCGCCGTGCTGATGAAGGAATTCCCTGCGTCTTGTTCACCGCAACCCCGCCGACGAACTTTGCTCCACCGTTGTCACTCTTATAGATTCCTGAGCAGGCGCTCGCGTAAACGACGTTTGAGTTCTTAGGATCGACGATGATCGAAAACACATCCGAGTCTTCGATGATTCCCTGCTTAATGCTCGTCCAATTCGCGCCGCCATCAACCGTTTTCCAGGGCAAATGCCAGGTACCGGCATAGATGATCTGCGGGTTCGCCGGGTCAATCGCAATCGACTCGACCTCGTGAATCTCTTGACTACCCTCCGGGCTGATCAGGCTCCAGTGCTCCCCGCCATCAGCCGACCGGTACACCCCTTTGAGCGTCCCGGCAACCAGCGTCTTAGGATCGGAGACGGAGGCGGTCAATGCACGGATCGATTGCCCCCGCATCTCCGCGTTGCTCTCCCAGGTAACCCCGCCATCTTTGCTAATGTAGAGTCCGCCATCCGTACTCCCGAACACCCAGGCGCCAACGACAAGGTGCTTTGAATTCGAAGCGTCGACCACAATCGAATCGAGCGCCAGGTCATCTCGCTTGCCCAGCCATGCCAGACGCTTCCAGTCAGTTCCGCCGTTCTTTGACTCGTAAATCCATCCCGTCAACGTTCCAAGATACAGATGTGAGGGATCACGTGGATCGGAGGCAAAAGCGCGCGCATCGCCGCCATCTGGTCCAAACGGCAGCCAACTCACCGCCTGAAGCCGAACACAGCATAGCGCGAGAACAATTGCCGCGCACGCAATAGAGAATCTGCACCGTTGTTTCAAGGATTCTTCCTAAGAATAAAGTCTAACTGTTTCCTGCGAATTGGTTTCGGTGCCCTTCAACACAAAGGCTGACTGGGAACCAACCCAGTCAGCCTTGGTGCTTATTCTGTTCGGTTTACTTTTTCTTTCGTGTTTTTGCCGGAGGTGTCCGTGGCTTTGCCTTCACTGCGCTCTCGTCCACTGGGGTCAGACCCGTGGTGTCGAGCGTTGCGCCGGCTGGAATCAGGGTCGTCGTCGCCGTCTTACCGCTGGTCGGTCCGGTGTAGACCGAGATACGGCTGGCATCGATGCCCTTCTCCGTTACCAGGTAGTCCTTCGTGTTCACGGCACGTTCTGCCGCGAGTTCAGGACCTTTCTTCTCTGCGCCATCGGTCGAGCCGACCACAGCGAGCTTCGCATCCGAAGCACTCTGCAGTTTCAGAGCAACGTCGTCAAGGCAAGCCTTGGCTTCGTTGTCAACACGGCTTGGACGCTTCGCATCGCGCTCGAAGCTGGCAGAGCACAGTGCGCTCGTCGTTGGTGCAGGCGGCGGTGGAGGCGCGTTGACCGTAACTGTCGTTGTCGACGAGGCTGTCTGGCCCTTATCGTCAACCACGTTGCAGGTCACAGTAATCGTTCCGGGTGCCGCACCTGCTGTGCTCAACGTTGCAGTCGAACCACTGCCGTTCACAGAACCAGCTGATGCACTGTAGCTGTAGGTCAGCGGACGGTTCTGCGGGCTCATGCCGTTGGCAGTAATCGTCGAAGAATCTCCAGGCGCCACTGTCGACGGATTCGCCGAGCAACTGACTGTCGGAGGATCGAACTGTTTCACCGTATAACTGGCCGAGCAATCCGCCATCTCGCCGGGCTTCGTGCCACCCTGAATATGACCCTTAGCCGTATATGTTCCGGGAGCAGCATTCTTGGTGTCGATGTTCGCAGTGGAACTGTTGCCCGAGATTGTGCCGCCGTCAGCCGTCCAGGTGTAGGTGTAAGCCTTCTTCGGATTCATGTTCCCTGCTGTACCGGTAACCGTGATCGGATCTCCCGGATATACGGTCGCGGGCGAGGCCGAGCAAGCATAGGTCACTGGCGGCGGGGGAATGATGTGTCCGAAGTGAATCACCAACCCGGTGCTCAACTCCGCGGCACTCAGGTTCGTACGGCCACCCAAAGTTCCGGTGGTCGGGATGGTTGTCGCCGGACCATAGTTCGTATGGACATAGCGATAATCTGCCTCGAAGAGCCGGATCGAAAACCGGTTATCAAAGAAAGGCAGCTGATAGTCCATGCCACCACCAGCCGTTAGAGTGGGACCCCATCGATATGGCTCGTGATAAATAAATGGATTCGACGAATTGGGGCCACCCAAGTGCCCGCCGCCGACCAATCCATGTGCGAACAGGGTGAAATTCTGCATTGGAGCACGGAAGATCGGTCCGCCCGAGATGGAGTAGAAACCATCATTTTTGCCATCCGGGTGCACCGAACCAACCGCCTCAGCGCCGGCATACTTATTGAAGTAATAGGCAAAGCTTCCGAGTCCCCCCTCATCGATCGAGGAGTAATTGATTCCAGCGGGTTTTACCTGTCCGTGGGCTCCGAAATAGGAGTATCCCAGGAAAACATCAACTCGCGATGGGTTAACGCCCATAGGGGCGGCTGTGCTGGGGGTCGTTTGCGCGTTCAGGCCGCCAACTCCGAGACTGACTGCACAGGCAGCCAGCATTAACCGGCTTAAATTTTGAAACGGACGATAAACCATTCGAGTTCCTCCACTCAAATTCTTACGTTTGATCAGTCTTCAATTCCGAGTTACAAACAGGGATCGTTTCGTTGTTCGATTCCAACAAGCTTACCGCAGTTGCTAGGACCTAGGATAAAAAATTACTAGTCTGACACTATCTTTTCAATAGGTTACCAGCGGATTGGTAAAAACCTCCCAATCCTGGCCAAATGAACCAGCTTGGTAACCAAAGCAAGCTCCATCAACAGTTACGACAGATTCAGTGTTTTTCGAACCGTTCCCCGCTCCCGCTGGATTTTCTCCTGCAGAAGCGTGATCGCGTAGAGCAACTGCTCAGGCCGAGGTGGGCAGCCGGGAACATAGACGTCAACTGGAATCACCTGGTTTACTCCCTGCAGCAGCGCGTAATTATTGAAAACTCCTCCTGAAGTCGCGCATGCACCCATTGAGATAACCCATTTCGGCTCGGGCATTTGCTCGTACAACCGACGGATGACTGGAGCCATCTTCTGTGAAACCCGACCGGCAATAATCATCAGATCACTTTGTCGCGGCGAAGGACGGAAAACCTCTGCGCCAAAACGCGCAATATCGTAACGAGACCCACCCATGGACATCATCTCGATCGCGCAACACGCCAATCCGAAGGTCATTGGCCAGATTGAATTCTTGCGCACCCAGTTGATTGCTGCGTCCAGCGATGCCAGAACCACTCCCTCCGGCTGTTCGTCGCCCCAACTTACTTCCCGTAATTTTTCCTGGTTTTTCCCAAAACTATCCAGGCTGCCGAAGAGATACCTGTCATTCTCTCGCGAGACCGCTGTCGGCCCGCTGCTCATCGTCTCGTCTGCTGCTCTACCCATATCTCTAATATAGAACCTACCGCCCACTAGACAACTGGCAAAAACACCTGAACTGGTTTACTTTCCTGCCAATAACCCAAAACTACTGCGCGTTCTCTTCAATGGCCTGTTCCAAAGCCTTCCTAAGCTCACCCTCTTTCTTCTTATCCAGCTTCGCGCCACTTTTCGTCAGGTAGAACACATCAATCGCGGTCTCTCCTTCCGTATCCACCAGGGCCACCTCGATATTGCATCCCCGTGCTGCTAGTGTCAGGCTGAGCGCCCGCAACAACCCGGTCGTATCCTGTGCCACCACCTGCACGAGCGTGCTATGCGAAGAGGCCTCATCGTCAAACCCGATCTGGGTCTCGACTGACACCATTGCGGTCTTCTTTCTTCCTCGTCGTCGGCCGCTTAGCAGCTTCTCCAACGCCACCGCACCTGTCAAAACATCGTGCACGCTCTTCACAAACACCTCGTGCTCCGAAGCGTTCATCTCCAGTGTGCGAAAGGTATCCGTAAATCTGAACGTATCTACGACTACGCTCTGCCGGTTTGAAAACGCATCTGCCGTAACAATGTTCATCCCCCACGCCGCAAGCACGCCCGCAATCGTCGCGAATAACTGCGGACGGTCTCGTGTTACTACGGTCAACTCGCTCACTGCCGGTGCATGGCGAAACTCCAGCTGCACCGAATCCTGTTCTAGTCGCCGCGCCATCCCGAAGTGCGTACGCACCTGCTCCGGCGTTCGCGTTAACACATAGCGTTCCGGAAAACCCTCCAGAAACTCGCCAACAGCAGCCTTCTGTCCTGGCAATAGCGCCACGACCCTATGCACCAACTCGCTCTCTGCACCTCCGCTCACGCGCTCATCATCCACACTGCGATCCAGATAATTTGCCGTCGCAATGTAGAGTTGCCACAGATTCTCCGCCTTCCACGGGGTCAGCGCGTCCGGATGCACGGCATCGATATCCGCATAAGTGAACAGCGTCAGCATTCGCAGCGCTTCCGGTGTATGCACCTTGCCCGCAAACGCCCGCACCGTTTCCGCATCGAAGATATCCCTGCGCAACGCCGCCGACATCTCCAGATGATTCGCAATCAACCCCACGACCAGCCCGCTCTCATACGAATCCAACTCCAGGCGCGCCATCACGCTCTCGGTCATCCGCGCACTCTCGCGTGCATGGTCTCCCGAACGCCCCTTTCCCGTGTCATGCAGAAGAGCCGCCAGATACAACAGTTCCGGGTGTGGCAACTCCCTCAACACCCCGCCGAAGCGCCCCGCCCACTCGGCCATCGGGCCCTTATGCACCGCTTCCAGCCCATGCAACGTAT
Organism: Edaphobacter sp.; assembly: GCA_035570955.1. Lineage (GTDB taxonomy): Bacteria > Acidobacteriota > Terriglobia > Terriglobales > Acidobacteriaceae > Edaphobacter. Next base: position 33,483 of record DATMKY010000098.1, read on the forward strand.
CGATCAGCACGAACGTGTGCTCATCCACCGTGTACCTGTGATAGGCATCGCGAATCACGAGTGCATCGATGCCATGAAACTCAGGGATCAGCAGTTCCAACACACCCAGCGCATGCATCGACCGCAACGCATCCCCAGCATGGAAGCCAGTAAGAATTCCGCGCAGCCTGTGCCACAGCGCCGGTCCCTCTTCCAGATGAGCCGACAGCAGCGGCAAGCCATCCGATAACCGCTCTTCCGCCTCTCGCCCCAACCTGCATCCGGTCTGAGCCATCGTCTCGAATACCTGCAACACAACATCAGGGTCCTCCGCTGGCTCACTCCCGAACTCTCGCTCGGTCTGCAACACCACACGCCCCCGCTCCACCCGAAACCCATGCCACGGAGCCTCTGCCTTTCGATCCCGCTTCAGCCCAAGCAGCTTTCCGGTCTTGCCCAGAGGAACTTCATCCAGCACCTGTTCCACGCGCCGTTCCACACTTCGAGCGTGGCGAAAATAGAACCTCATCCAGTACGCCGCATCGGCTTTCTTCGGCCGTCGACCCGTCAGCCCCACCATCGTCTCAGCAGCGGCATCCTGAGCCTGCCAGTCCAGCGTGTTGTCATCCCGCTCATGCCGGTAGTGCAGAAAGCACCGCACTAACCACAGAAATTCAACCGCGCTGCGAAATTCTCTGTCCTCTTCTCCAGAAGGCGCAAACACGGCATCACCGCTTCCTTTCTTCGCGGTCTGGGCCGCCGTCTGGAACAACTTCGCCATCCACCCGCATACATGAGCATCGCGCAATCCGCCCGGACAGTCTTTGATATTCGGCTCCAGATGAAACAGCGTGTCTCCATACTTCCCATGACGAGCACGAGTCAGTTCCATCAGCCGCGTCATCACCGCCTTGGACTCACGCTGTAAAAGCTTTGGCATGCACTGCTTCGCCAGCACTTCATAAACGACGCCATCGCCGGTCACCAGCCGGTGATCCATCAGCGAGAGCACACCCTCAGCATTCTCTGCATCGAAGCGCTCACACTCCGCAGCCCTCCGCGTAATCGGAGACGAGCGAATCCCAGAGTCCCACAACTCCTGATTCACCCGACGCACCGCTTCCTTTACATCCTTCTCAGTCACCCGCCCGTCCAGCAGAAAAAGCAGGTCCACGTCCGAATAAGGAAACAACTCTCCGCGCCCATATCCGCCAATCGCGACGAGTGCAACACCTGTACGCAACCACGGATCAAGTTCCACTGCACGCGCCCACAATCCGCGCACAAGATCATCAACCGCCGTAGCCCGTGCAGCAATCGTCACAGCCCCTGAAGCGCCACCCGCTTCGAACGCACCACGAATCTCCAGCATCCGCCGCTGGTATTGTCCGCGCATCGCGCTGCTGAGGGAGTCGTTTGCCGGCATCGCCATTTTGCTCGTAGGAAGGTGCGAATCGTGCTTTGAAGGAAGTGGCCTTAAACACTCCATAACTTCAATTTAATCCACGCGGTTTCAACCGACGAGGGAACCTATCTGCAACAACAGTATTCAAACCCAGAAACAAGTTCTTAGAGTCGCATCAGCGCTAAAGCGCAATCTCCCCGCGCTCGTCGTTCCGGATTCGGATTGCCTCATCAATCTTCGACACGAAAATCTTTCCATCCCCAATCGCCCCGGTCCGCGCAGCTGAGGTAATCGCGGCAATCGCTCGTTCCAGCATCGAATCCGATACCACTACCTCCAGCTTCACCTTAGGCAGTAGATCAACCGAGTACTCCCGCCCGCGATAAAACTCCGTATGTCCCTTTTGCCGGCCGTGCCCGCGCGCCTCGGTGATCGTCATTCCCTCCACGCCAATCTCCACCAGCGCATCCTTCACTGCATCCAGCTTCGACGGCTGAATCACCGCTTCAATCTTCTGCATACTCCGTTCCTCTCCTCACAACTCAAAGCTCACACCAAAGCTGTTTTTCAGTGCGCCCAATCGTACCCTTCTTCGCCATGTTGCGAAAGATCAAGTCCTTCGCGTTCGTCCTCAACGCTCACGCGAAGTCCGATCACCTTGTCGACAATAAACAAAATGATCAGGGTTCCCACAATTGAAATACTCCAAGCAATCGCCACGCCAACAAACTGATTCAGCAACTGGTGCCCATTGCCCTCAAACAACCCGGTCGGCTTCCCTGTGCCGAAGATGGGGTTGATTACGCTGTTCGCAAATACTCCCGTCAGGAGTGCCCCAATCGTCCCACCCGCGCCATGCACGCCAAACGCATCCAGCGAGTCGTCATAACCGAACCACGCTTTCACCTTAACCACCATGAAGTAACAAAAAACGCCCGCGATCAACCCAATCCACAGCGCTGACATTGGCGTAACAAACCCAGCCGCCGGAGTAATCGCCACGAGCCCGGCCACGCAACCCGAGATCGCTCCCAATGCCGAAGGCTTGCCCTGCCGAATCCACTCAGCGACGCTCCATCCAATCGCCGCAGCGGCTGCACCAAAGTGCGTCGCGACAAACGCCGAAGTGGCCAGGGTGCCCGCCGACAACGCCGACCCGGCATTGAACCCAAACCATCCTACCCACAACAGACACGCCCCGATAAAACTCAAAACCACCGAGTGCGGAGGCATCGGCACCTTCGGATACCCAAGCCTCTTACCCAGATACAACGCCGTGATCAGCGCCGAAACTCCGGAAGTGACATGCACCACGGTCCCACCCGCAAAATCAAGAGTCGGAAACCGCCCACCGAGCGAAGCGTTCAGTAATCCACCTTTACCCCAGACCATGTGCGCCATCGGGCTATACACCAACAGCGCCCACAGCACCATAAACACCAGCATTGCAGAAAACTTCATTCGCTCCGCAAACGCACCCGTAATCAGCGCAGGCGTAATAATCGCAAACATCAGCTGATACACCATGAACGTCTGTAGCGGAATCGTCGCCGCATACTTCGGGTCAGGTACCAGTCCTACACCCTTCAAAAACACATTGTGCAGCCCGCCGATAAACGCATTCCCCTCGCCAAACGCCAGCGAGTACGTCACCAGCGCCCACAACACGGTAATTACCGCCATCATGGCGAAGGTCTGCATCATCGTGCCCAGAATATTTTTCTTTCGCACCAGGCCGCCATAAAACAGCGCCAGTCCCGGCCCGCTCATCATGAGCACCAGCGCAGCCGAAACCAGCATCCACGCGTTGTCTCCCGCCGATTGCGCAGCCGCGATCGCCGCAGCATTGTCCACATTCTGTTTCTCCAGCGCGGCAATCCGGTCTGTCTGGCTCAATCCTGCAGTCGAGGACGCGGGCGATGCACTCTGGGCCATCATTCGTGATCCATCAACCGCCGACGCACCCACAATCAACACAAACAGAAGAGACAGATACACTTTTGCTACTCGAAGACGCATGGTCAGCTCACCGTTTCAAAAAATTAGTCAAGACACTTATAGAAAAAGAAAGACGCCCGCGAACAAGTCACCGCTCGCGGCCTCCAACTCACATCACAAATTCCTGGGCTTACGCGGGTGATTCGTCTTGGAATCACCCCGTTTCGCTTACTCTACACAAGGGAGCGCGCAACACAAAGCGAGAAATGCATCTCCCTCTATCGTCACTCGAAAGGAAAGGCGTCATCCCCATGTCCACCGCCACTCTCTACAGTTGGAACGATGTCGAAAACGAGCAGCTCAATCCGCTCCTCTCTCGTCAATTTGTTCACGGCGAACAATCCATGTTCGCCCGCGTCATTCTCAAGAAGGGCTGCATCGTCCCCCGCCACTCCCACCCGAACGAGCAGATCACGTTCATCACCGAAGGCGTACTCCGCTTCGACTTCGACGATGGCACTTCCCACGCGGTCCACGCTGGCGAAGTCCTCGTCATCCCTGGGAATGTTTTTCACTCCGCTACCGCGGAAGAAGACTGCATCGATTTTGATATCTTCGCCCCACCGCGCCACGACTGGATCAACAAAAACGACGCATACTTACGAAAATAATCCCCAAATTGACCTTAGCGTCCTTATCCGGTGGCCCATCCTTCGCAGCCGTACATGAAGGATGGGTCATTTGTGCAAAGCACGAGCCGAGTTCCTCAGCGGCCCAACATCTCCAACACAATCCCATCCCACTCAGTCCTCAAATCACCACTGGCAGCGGGACGCCCAGCCCGACGATACCAATACCCCGCATTCCCAAGATCACCTTCCTTGCGATGCAGATAAGCATGAACCCAGGCCCCATCCGCCCCCGCAACATCCTGAGCCGCCTCATGCGCCTTCTCCCAATCACCATGAGCATCAAACCAAAGCGCAAGTAGAGCCCCGGAAAAACTCGCCTCATCTGAAGCCACAAACTCCTCCAAAGTCATAGCACGCTTCTCCCCATGCCGACACCCAGTCTTCAGGGAGCCATATACCCACGTTCCCGCATCCACTTCGCCACCAGATCAGGCCACACGCTCAGCTGCGGATTCGTCGCCGCCAGTCCCGCTCCATGCGCTCCATGCTGAAAGATATGCATCTCCGCAGGTACACCAGCCTTCACCAGAGCCGCATAAAACATCACGCTGTTGATCACTGGAACCGTCTTGTCGTCGGTCGTCGTAAACAAAAACGTTGGGGGAGCATCTTTCGTCACCTGTGTCTCCTCCGAAAGCGAATCCACCAGCTTCGGATCAGGTGTATCCCCCAGCAGATTCTTCAGCGATCCGCGATGCAGATCCGGCTCATGAAACGTAATCACCGGATACCCCAGCACCAGAAAATCCGGCCGGCTGCTCTCGCGGTCTATCGGATCACTCGCCGAAGAATTCCCTGCATCGAAATGTGTCCCCGCAGTCGCCGTCAGATGCCCACCCGCAGAAAATCCCCACATCCCCACATGATCGGTTGCAACGCCCCAATCCTCTGCATGCGCCCGCGCCATCCGAATTGCCCTTTGCGCGTCTTCCAGTTCCACTGGATAGTGATACTTCGGCCCCAGCCTATACTGCAGCACAAAAGCAGCGACGCCATGCTCGTTCAACCACCGTGCAATCGCATACCCCTCCTTCTCGGTCGCAAGGTGCGTATACGAGCCTCCCGGCGCAACCACCACACCAGTCCTCGTCGCATTCAACTTCGTCGGCAGAAACACCGTCAGCGACGGCCTATCGACATCCTCATCCCCCAGAGCTCCCGGCGCGCCCGCGGGCCAGAGCAGCATCGGCTTCCCCGTCCCATCCTGCGAAGCCCACGACACCATCGAAGGCGGTGCCGGCGTTGCAGCAGGCATCGCCGGATTCACCTGTCCAAAACCCACCCCACACACCAACGCAATCGCAGACTCGCAAACCAACTTTTTCACCGCGCCTCCAATCCGCATACAATTCCACAATCGAAAGCCAACGCAGCCATACTACAACCACTCTTCGCCGCAATCACTTCGACAAGCGCAGCCCCAATCCCGTACCCTTGCCTCAACACTTTCATCCAGTCGGAGAAACATGAAGCAACTTGTTCAGAAGCAGCTCGCCCAATCCATCGCTACGATGCAAACAGTCCTCGCCGACGAAACTATCTCCGAAACTCTCGTCACCATCGCCGAACTCACCGCCGCGGCAATGCGCACGGGCCACAAGCTCCTCGTCGCCGGCAATGGAGGCTCAGCCGCCGACGCCCAGCATCTGGTCGCCGAGTTCGTCGTCCGCCTCACTGACACCCGACCCGCCCTTCGCGCCATCGCCCTCACCACGGACTCCTCCATCCTCACCGCCTGCGGCAACGACTTCGGCTTCGACCAGATCTTCGCCCGCCAGATCGAAGCTCTCGGTCAGCCCGGCGACGTTTTCATCGGCATCTCCACCTCCGGCAACTCGCCCAACATCCTTCAAGCTCTGGACCAATCCCGCAAATCCAGCCTCACCACAGTCGGCTTCACGGGAAACGGCGGCGGTAAGATGCGCGACCTCTGCGATCACAACATCATCATCCCCTCCGCTGTCACAATGAACATCCAGGAATCCCACCTCGCCCTCGAACACATCTTCTGCATGCTCGTAGAGTGTTATTTTTTCGATAAGAACATCGAATAAACCTTAACCTGCTGAAAGCAGAATGTTGGTGGAAAGGTCCTGTCGTTGGCAAGTTTGTTCGAACAGGCTCGATTCAAACTTCACGGCGCACAGAGTTGGCCATGGGCAGACGCCACTGTCTTCGACTGCATACTCGGAGAACCAGGGCGTCGAGGTTACAGACGTGCAGAACTCAGCTACAGCTTCTGGATCGATGGCCACATCTACTCGGGAGTAGCGGTCTGGCAAGACTTCGACTCGGGAACCTTTAGCAAAAACGACGTGATCCAAATCCAATACAACCCTGCCGACCCGAATGAATCCTATTTCCCCGAACGAGAGAGCCCTGCAACCGCGTTTCTTCTCACTCTCATCGGAAGCGCAATCGCGTTGGCCGTTATCGTCTGGATTGGAATAAGCCTTTTCCGCCTGTCCTGAACCACCGATGCACTTTCGTTGATTATCAAAAGAAACAAATCCAAACAACCAATCGTCACTTACACTCAGATTCATCCAAAATTCACGAGGTCTCCTCATGGTCGTTCCCCCGCGCAGTCGTCTCGTGTCGTCCGCTTTCCTGACGATGGCATCTGTTTTAACCTTCACCACCCTCGGCTTCGCGCAGGACAAGCCCGAAGAGAAACCCGCCACTCCAGCCGCACAACCCGCCGCACGCCCCGCAGCCGCCCCGGCTCCCATCACGCCCGACTCCACCACAGAAGGAAGTGTCAACATCGGCGGCCAGACGATCGCGTACCGCGCAGTCGCCGGAACCATCACAGTCGGAGGAACCGACCCACAGGACGCCACCCTCGGCTTCGACGGCAAGCCTCTTCCCGATGCCAACATTCATCTCCCCGAGCGCGCCGAAGATGCACCACCGATCGCGCGCATGTTCTACGCCGCCTACTTCAAGAAGGACGCTTCCGCATCCACGCGCCCCATCATCTTCGCTTACAACGGAGGCCCCGGCTCTCCCACGATGTGGCTTCACATGGGAACCTTCGGACCCAAGCGCATTGTCACGCCTGACACTCAGCATCAGGAAGGTGCCCCCTACAACATCGTCAACAACGAGTACTCCATCCTCGACGTAGCCGACATCGTCTTCATCGACGCTCCCGGCACAGGCCTCAGCCGCACCTTCGGCCACAATAAAGGCGAAGCCTTCTACGGAGTCGACGCCGACGGCCACGCTTTCGAACGCTTCATCCGTCGCTTCCTCTCCAAATACGATCGCTGGAACTCGCCCAAGTACATCTTCGGCGAAAGCTATGGCACTCCGCGTTCCGCTGTCCTCGCCGCCGACCTCCGCAGCGTCGATCTCAACGGCATTATCTTGCTCTCGCAGATCCTCGCCTTTGACAACAGTGTCGACGGCCCCACCGCAAACCCAGGCGTCGATCAGGCCTACGCCCTTGCGCTTCCAACCTTCGCAGCCACCGCCTGGTATCACCACAAGCTTCCCAACCAGCCTCCGGCCCTCAAACCCTTCTTGGAAGAAGTTCAGAAGTACGCTCTCGGCGAATACATGACTGCCCTGCTTCAAGGCAGCGAACTTCCCGACGCGCAGCGTCAGGCCGTAGCCGAAAAACTTCACGGCTACATCGGCCTGCCGGTCGACTACCTCATCCGTGCCGACCTCCGCGTCACCGGTGGCGAGTTCTCCGAGGAACTTAAACTCAACGAAGGCCTGACCACTGGTCGTCTCGACTCACGCTACGAAGGCCCCGAAGTCGATCCCCTCGCTTCAACCTCCGGATACGATCCCCAGAGCGACGCCATCACCTCGGCTTGGAACACAGCCATCAACCAATATCTCCACAACGACCTCAAGTATGCAACTCAGGCCACCTACCTCATGTCCGCACGTCAGGGCGGCGAGTTCAACTGGAACATGACCCACACGCCTCCGGGCCGCGGCTTCGGCGGCGGTGGCGGCCAACCTGGCAGCGTCGAGACTGGAGCCAACGTCATGCCCGACCTCGCTTACCGCATGAAGATGAATCCGAAGATGAAGGTCATGCTCGCTGGCGGCTACTACGATCTCGCCACTCCATACTTCGAGGGTGTCTACGAGATGCACCATCTCCCCATGCCGAAGAACCTGCAATCCAACATTAGCTATCACTACTACGAAGCCGGCCACATGATCTATGTCAAGGACGACATCCTCAAGCAGTTCAAATCCGACGTCGCCAGCTTCATCAAATCCACCGAAAGCGGAAAATAACTCGCCCCACAATAACGAAGGCCGGGTGCAATCGAGCATCCGGCCTATTTCCTTGCTTTCTGACTACTCCTTGCTCACTCCGACATAGTAGTAATCCGTATCAATCTCAAACTCATCCTTTCCAAGGGGCGAAGACAAAGTCTTCCACTCCGCAGTCGTGGGATAAATCATCTCCCAATGGTCCTTCTGCCCAACACGGATCGGCATCGCAAAATCCTTCTCCTCAGCCTTCCAACGGTACGAAACCGTATGCGCTCTCTCATCAAATTTCAGCTCCAGCACAGGAATCGCAGCATGCCGTAGATACTGGTTAAACAGCGGCGTCAAATTCTTCCCTGTCTGCTGGTTGAAGAACGCCACCATGTCCGTCGTCATGATCGTCTGATACTTGAAGTGCTGATAGTAGTCATGCAGCAGCGCGAACCACTTCGCATCATCCCCAACCACCGTTCGTACCGTATTTAAAAACAGTCCACCCTTCTTATACTGATCGCCTGGAGGCGTGCTGAACACGTCCTCCTCCGAGATCACCGGCTCCTGATTCTTCACATTTTGTTTGCCCGTATTTACATACGTAATCCCATCCGCCTTGCCCCACTTGTACTCGACAAACAACCCTTCGCAATAGTTCGCCCACCCTTCATGAATCCACATATCCGAGCGGTCCCTCGCCGTAATGCTGTTCCCAAACCACTCATGCGCGCTCTCATGCACGATGATGAAGTCGAACCGCGTCCCAATCCCCGTCTTCGGCCGTCCTAGATAGCCGTTCTCAAAATGATTCCCATAAGTAATTGCCGTCTGGTTCTCGACGCCTGAATACATCGCCTCCACCAGCTTGTATCCATCCTTCGGAAACGGATACTCGCCGAAGTAGTGCGTATAAGCATCGAGCATCTCCTTCACCTGTACAAATTGCTTCTTCGCCTTCTCCAGATCCTCCGGAAATACCCAATAGTCTAGGGTTAGATCACCATACTTGTCATCGAAGTGAACATACTTCCCTACATTCAGCGACACATCATAGTTGTTGATCGGATACTGCACCTTCCAGTTCCACCGCGTGTAGCCATCCTTCAAATCTTCTCTTCCTTGAAATCTTCCACCCGAAATCTCCGTGAAATCGCTTGGCGCCTCGACGCTGATGTCCATGTTCTCGACCTCATCGCGCCACTGGTCTTTATTCGGCCACCACACACTCGCGCCCTCTTCCTCACAGGCTGTGTTGACCAGCGGCCGCCCCACCGGGTCTTTGCGAAAAACAATCCCCCCGAACCGACCCATCTCCACCGGATGCCCCGAGTAGTAAAAATCAATCGTGTATGTCCGTCCCTTTCGCAACGTCTGCGGAAAGTTCACATACACCGTGCGACCCGCGGCGCGTTCATACTTTAAAGTCGTCGACGGACCCTTCGTCGGAACCAGCAGAATCTTGTCGATATTCAATGCCTGCACCAGATCAAGCTGGATTCGCGTTCCATCGTCCAGCATCTTAAATCGGATCAAATTCTTCCCCTTCAAAAACTGCTTCTCCGGGTCGACCCTCACATCCAAGTGGTAATACAGCAGATCATTATTCGCCCGATATGGCCCATAACTCCCGCGAAGCCGATCCGCATCACTGAATTCGACCTTCGGCGCAGGAGCAGCCGACCGAACAGCCTGTTGTGGCGCTCGTGCCAGCAGCAAAACCGGGTAACACATCGTGAAGAGGAAAAATCTGGTCCGCCGAATTCGTCGAGTCTCGAGCATCTCGCGATTGTAGAATGAAATCCGATTTTGTATACAATTCCGCCGAATATCACGAATAAACCGCGCAAAACAAAATAGGCCGGGGCTCAATCGAGCACCCGGCCCATCTATTCCCTACTGCTACTTCTGTGTCGCGATCCACCTCGTCACCCGGGCATCCAGAACATCCAGCGGCAACGCTCCACCGCTCAGAATCTCATCGTGAAATTTCCTCAGGTCAAACTTTGACCCCAACTGCTCCTTCGTCCGCTCCCGAAGCTCACGAATCTTCAACTGCCCAAGTTTGTAACTGCACGCCTGCCCGGGTCCGGAGATATAACGATCTGTCTCCGACTGAATCGTCGGCTCATCGATCGCATGCGAAGCTCGCATGTACTCCACAACTTTTTCACGGCTCCAGTTCTCATCGTGAATCCCCGTATCTACAACCAGTCTCACTGCGCGAAATAGCTCCGACCGCAGACGCCCATAGTCTGAACCCGGATCCTTGTAGAATCCGATCTCCTTGCCCAGTTCCTCCGCGTAGAGCCCCCAGCCTTCCGTATAAGCCGAGTTGCCCCCATGCTTGCGAAACTCCGGTAAACTCGTCAGGCTCTGCTGAATTGTGATCTGCAGATGATGCCCCGGCACGCCCTCGTGATACGCAACTGCCTCATCGTTGATCAGCGACCGCTTCGTCGGGTCTGACACAGCCACCGACACGCGCCCCGGCCGCTTTCCATCCGGCGTTCCTCCCTGATAGTGCGTCGCCGCCCCCGCCTGGAAGGGCGGAATCGGTTCCACTGTCACTGCAGTCTTCGGCAGAAGGCCAAACAGCTCCGGCAACCGAGGCTCCATCTGGTGAATATAGCTGGCAAAATCATCCACAATCGCCTGCGCCGACGCCGGCACATACTTCGGGTCCGATTCGATCTTCACCCGGAAGCTCTCGAGATCCTTATATCCATTTGCCTTTGCTAGCGTGGTCATCTCCCCTGTAACCCGGTCGACTTCTTTCAATCCAATCGCGTGAATCTGCGCGGCCGAAAGATCGGTCGTGGTGAATCGCCGCAATGCGGCCTGATAACGGCGCTTGCCTCCAGGCAGGCTCTCAATCGAAAGCGTCGTACGCGTATTCGGAATGTAATCCTTCTCGATAAATTCAGCGAACTGCTGGTACGCCGGAAAGACCTCGCTCTGCAACGCACCATTGATCTCGTCCGTCAGCCGTTTCTTGTCCGCATCAGAGAACGAAGGAGGAAACTTCTTCAGAGGAATTACAAACGGGTTTGCCTTGACGACTCCATCGCACTGCCCCGGCACCTTCTCCGCAATGAACCGCACAATCACCAGGTGATCCTTCACACCTGCCCGCAGCACATCCTCCGTCTGCTGAAACGCCTTCGGAATCTGGTGAAGCCTCGAGACATAGTCCTCATAGTGCTTCACCGAATCGAAAGGCATCGACAACGGTAGATCTGCCAGCGAAGTATGGATGCCGCCCATCCCGCTAATCGGCATCTCGTACTCCTTGAGGTCATAGTCCTCCACCCTCTGCTGCACTTGCCGCAAAAACAAATCATGCGAGATCAGGTCCTGCTCCGGAAAGCCCGTCGCATCGATCGCTTTGATCTTCGCCAGTTCGGCCACATCGATATCGTGTCGGTGAGCGACCGCAGCCAGCGAGTCATCGCCCAGCTGATCGTTGTAACGGTAATCTCCGACCGCAGTAGCACGCGTCGGAGACAACTTCAGCGATGTCTGCCACGACTCTTCAAACAGTGCATTCTGCGCGGCGACCCGCGACTCAACTGAAGGTTTTTGGGCCCAGGCAGGGACACAGCAGGACGCTGTGGCCAGAAACATGGCGGTTGAAACGGTAAATCGGCGTATCAGCATGTTTCCGAGGGTAGCAGAGAGCAGCGATAATGCGTGCACCTATGAAAACGAGATCGTGCCAGTTTGTACTCGCCGCCTCGCTTGCGATTGGTGGAGTTTCTCCTGCTGCATCCCAATCCACGGCGTCCCAGAACACCGCATCCAAGCCCGCCGCTCCATGCACCTCCACCGTAGTCGGAGCCCTGCAGACGAGAACCTTGACCAGCACAACCTTCGGAGATCCTCAGACCCTCCGCATCTGGCTCCCGCCCGGATACAACGATCCCGCCAACGCGCAAAAGCGCTACCCCGTCCTCTACATGTTCGACGGCGAAAATCTCTTCGACGCATGCACATCCAGCCTTCATCGAGAGTGGCGGATCGACGAATCCCTCACCCGACTCATCGCCGCCAACCTAATCGAACCGCTTATCGTGGTCGGCATCGACAGTCCAGGCAAGCGCCGCGCCGACGAATACATTCCCTACGCCGACCCCTTCTTCTCCGCACCAGAACCACACGGCAGACTCTTGCCCGAATTCCTCGCAACCGAAGTCCTTCCCCTCATTAATCGCGAACTCCACACTATCCCCGACCCCGACCACACCGCCATCGGAGGCTCCTCCTACGGATCAATCGCCGCCCTCTACGCCCTCCTCCACCGCCCCGATCTCTTTCACCTGGCCCTCCTCGAGAGCACCTCCCTGCAAGTCGGCAACGGCCAACTTCTTCGCGACACCCTCTCACTCGTCGTCGGTCCCCGCCGAGTCTCTGTCGGCGTCGGCACAAACGAATTGGGAAACTTTCAGCAATTCGCTCGCGACCGCGCAATTGAACCCGATGCCTTCAACGCCGGCTTCGTTCAACTCTCCGAGCAACTCGTCACAAACCTCAAAGCCGCCATGAATCACCCCACCGTAGTCTTCATAAAGCAACCCGGCGCGATGCACGATGAAAACGCCTGGGCCGAACGCTTCCCCGACGCCATCAAATTTCTCTTCCCAAAGACGAGCAAATAAGTGCTCAAGCCCTCAAATCACTCGCTGAGACCGAAGTTCGAATCGAGCGCTCTTGCCCTCATGCTCGAGGAGCCAGCGCTTCCGCTCGATACCGCCGCCATATCCGGTCAGGGAACCATTCGCGCCAATCACCCGATGGCAAGGCACAATCACACCCACCGGATTCGCTCCATTCGCCAGCCCAACCGCTCGAACAGAACTAGGCCGTCCGATCCGTTCCGCAAGCTCCCCATAGGAAATCGTAGTGCCGCAGGGAATCTCTCGCAATGCCCGCCACACCTCGCGCTGAAAATCCGTACCCACCGTCTTTACCGGCAGTTCATCAATCGCATCAAGCTCGCCCGCAAAATATCGCCGTATCGCTTCGGTCAAACCCGTTGCATTGCGTCCCTCCTCTATCGTGAATCCATTTTTTCCATACTGAATCCGCAGGGAACGTTGCATACGGGGCTCATGTTCATCCCACTCAACAGCCCGTAGATTCCCTTCTCTGTCCGATACAACAAGCATCTCGCCGATAGGTGTGTCGATCCTGTCCATCAACAACTGCAATACCTCACTCATGTGCAATCCCCTTCGTCAAAATTACGTTCGCGTCGGCAGCCCAAAGATGTTGCGCCGCATACGCCCTCCACGGTCGCCACGACTCCGCACGATCTAATAAAGTCGCCGCGGTCGATCGTGTCCCATCCATCAAGGCAGCACTGCGCAGCAAACCAATATCCGAGGCAGGAAACGCATCCATCTCCCGCAGCGCCCGCAGTGCAATATAGTGCGCCGTCCACTCACCCACCCCAAGAATCATGCGCAACCGCACTATCGCCTCTTCAATCGTTCCAAACGGACGAAACAGGTTCGGATCGTCCACCGTCGCTTCTGCCAGTGCCTTCAGCGACCGTTGCCGAGCGGCAGGCATTCCCAACCCGACCGACTTTGCCGAAGCAAGACGCGAAGCGGTAGGAAACACATGCGTCAACGCCGAATGCCCAGCCTTTCCTTTCGCTAGAGCCTTGCCATGGAGGACCACCAACTCCCCCGCAAGCCGCCGTGCGGCAATCACACTGATCTGTTGGCCAAGAATCGCTCGCACTGCCAATTCAAATCCGTCCCATCCGCCGGGTGCACGCAACCCCGGCCGTCGCGCCACCAAGGGCGCAAGCAACGGATCACGGGAAAGGTGTGAGTCAATCGTCTCAATGTCCGCGCCCAGATCGAACACGCGCCGCACTCGACTCACAATGGCAGGCAATGACTGAACATGCGGAAACCGGATCGTAACTCCCAGACTCTGCTGTCGCGGCAGATGGCCGACTTCAATGCTTCCCGTGAAACCATCGATCTCAACTGCCCGCCAATATCTTCCGTTCTCCACCACCTCAACGCCAGGGATAGCCCGAGCCTGCAAATACCCAAGCATGGAGTCCCAGTCGTAGGGCGGCCGATAACGCAGTCGCAGCGTCGTTCCTGCGTCCGTATCGATGTTGAAAGAAGCCTTCCTTCGTAGTGCGCCCGGAGGACGGTCAAAAAGCTCACGAAAGATCTCATTAAATCGCCGCACGCTGCCAAATCCCGCAGCCATCGCGACATCGGTCATCGACATTTGCGTCTCGTGAATCAGTTGCTTGGCAAACAGCACACGTCGGGTCTGTGCCACCGAGACGGGCGAAGCACCGAGGTGCTTCATGAACAGTCGCCGCAACTGCCGTTCACCCAGACCCAGCCGCTCTGCCAGCTTCTCAACGTTCGCGTCCTCTCCATCAAGCGCGCCATCATTGATCAATGCCAGAGCCCGCGAAACCGTATTCGAGGTCCCGCGCCACGAAGCCATATCCGGAGCCGTCTCCGGACGGCAACGCAAACACGGCCGAAAACCTGCCTCCTGCGCTGCGGCAGCCGATCCAAAGAACCGGCAATTCTCGCGCTTCGCCGTTCGCGCCGGACAAACCGGCCTGCAATAGATACCAGTCGACGTAATGCCGACGAAGATTAACCCGTCAAAGCGAGCATCCCGGCTCTGCAAAGCGCGAAAGCAAACCTCTTGATCAGGCAATTCCATAACTCAATTTTCCCACTTGTCCCTAAGAGAGACTCGCGCTTTTCGGACATCAATGGCATCCGCAAAATTGGATGTGGTATTTCACAGAATCCTTCTATCAGGGTGCGTAGTGAGTAAAGATATAGTCGTTCGCCTTGGCGGGCACATGGCAGGAAAAACAGGTTCTATGGACCGCCTCATCCGCAGGTTTGCCATCTTTGAATTGTGCAAATCCCCAGCCGCCAGTCGCGGCGTATCTTTTGGAGTCCTTGACCATGAACTGAACATTGATGGGAGGCCCCGCGACGAAAGACTGTTCGCGGCCAAAGACTTTGTTATTTTCCTCAGACGGAACATAACTCCAGGAGAGTCGCGCAATAATTGCGCCATCTGGAAACGAAAGCTTCCTGTCCCGAGAAGCTTTGATTGCCACATCGTTGCCGAGAATAGCGCGAAAGTCATTGAGACTGCCTGCTTCGTGCGCTACAGAGATCAATCTCCAGTCGCGGTATCCGGGGGGAATCCTGACTCCAAAAATTGGAGCTGCCTCTCCATCGGCGTGTCCGGATGCGTGGACCGTGAAGACGGCAATTCCGGCAACTGTTGAAGTTGCAATAAGTATGAAAGCAATCAATTTCATCGATCACACCTCCAAAGCGCTGAACACTTCCCTCTGGCCTTCGAGCTCATTGAAACCGCTGATAAACTTAAACCAAAGGACATCATAGGCCCGGTCTAAGCCGGGCCTTTGGATTCAGAAGGTATGCACGTATCGAAGTCGAGACCTAAGGTCCCTGCTTCGAAGGCCTTGTACACTTTTTAATGGGATCAGGGGGTACGCCGTGCACCAGTGCAACGCAAACCATCAACACAGCACCGGCAGCCCCAGACGCCACGCTCATTTCGTCCTTGCGACTCTAGCCACATTTTTCCTATCCATAGCTCTCGCCGCACAGGGTCAGCCCAACCTCAACCTTATGAAGTACACCTGCGGCCCGGCGAACCGTATGTTCGCAACCCTTAGCTCTACCTCCCGCTTCACCGACACCGCCGCGGGTTTCGACCTCATCGACTCGCCCTCCGTCGGGGCAAAATCCTGCACCAGCGACAAGCCCTTCTTCTTCTCCGTCCCAATTCCTGAAGGCAACTATCGCATCACCACAGTTCTCGGCGGACCCCAGGCTTCCGTCACAACGGTCCGCGCGGAAGGCCGCCGCCTCATGCTCGAAAAAATTCCCACCGCTGCCAACGAATCCACCACCAAAATCTTCGACACCAACGTCCGTTACCCCGAAATCTCAGGTGACCTAAACAACCTCGTCAGACTCAAGCCCCGCGAGCAAGGCATCCTGAACTGGGATCACAAGCTAACCCTGGAATTCAACGGCGATCATCCCAGCGTCCGTTCCATCTCGATCGAACCCATCCCCAACGAGCCGGTCATCTATCTCGCCGGCGACTCCACCGTCGTCGACCAGTACTACGAGCCCTGGGCAGCCTGGGGACAAATGCTTCCACGCTTCTTCCTCCCTGGCATCGTCATCGCCAACCACGCCGAATCAGGCGAAACCACCAAAAGCTTTGTCGGCGAACGGCGGCTCGCGAAAATCATGGCAACCATGAAACCCGGCGATTACCTCTTCATTCAGTTCGCCCATAACGACATGAAACCCGGTGCTGTGCCACTCGACGAATACAAAAGACTCCTCACCGACTTCATCGCCCAGACACGCGCCAAAGGTGCAACGCCAGTCCTCGTCACCAGCATGAACCGTCGAACCTTCGACAACGCTGGAAAGATCACTAACTCCTTCGGTCCCTACCCCGACGCGGTTCGCGAAATCGCAAGCCTGCAAAAAGTCGCCCTCATCGACCTCAATGCCATGAGCAAAACTCTCTTCGAAGCCATCGGCCCCGAAGGCACCCTCAAAGCCTTCATGCATTACCCTGAAAACTCTTTTCCCGGCCAAACCGCCGCCATCAAAGACGACACACATTTCAACAGCTATGGTGCTTACGAGCTCGCCCGCTGCGTCGTCCATGGCATCCGCGAAGCCAATCTGCCATTGACAAAGTTCTTCGATCCCACCGTCCCCGATTTCAACCCCGCCCATCCCGACCCGCAACCCGCCTTCGATCTACCATTCACCCCCATCCTGCTGAAATCCGATCCGACGAAAGTCGGTCAGACCGAATAATCCGAAAAAAATAGCCTGGATTATCTCTCCGCGAGCAGCTTCTCAACATCTACCCTGAAGTCCCGCTCCCGAACCGCACCAACATAAGTCTTCGCCACCCGTCCTTCTCGATCCACCAGCAAAGTCGTAGGCAGACCCTCCATCCCAAACTCCACCTGCGACATCTTGTCCGGCATCGCTACCGGATAATCCACCTGAAGTTCCTCGACAAAACGCCTCACCTTCTCCTCGCCTCCATCATCCAAAGCCACTCCCAAAACAGCAAGCTCCGGTCCCACCTCCCGCGCTAACCGCGCCAACCCGGGCATCTCCTCCCGGCAAGGTCCACACCACGTAGCCCAGTAATTCACCAGCACAACCTGTCCGCGGTGCTCTCCTACCCGCCAAGTCCCTCCACCCATCTCCCTCAACACCAACTGCGGCATAGCTTTGCGTTCGCCCACAGGCGTTATTCCGCCCGACCGTCTCCCTCCGAAGTGCCACACGAAGGTCATCACCACGAATGCCGCGGCGATCCACCCATACGCAACCCATCTCCGCCCTGTCATTGCTTCAACCATACCCTTCCCTATAGCCACACTGATACAGTGTCAGAAGTGTTCCACCGACGAACCACATCCAAAGCCTCCCGCCGAAGAAGCCTCCTTCGCGCCGCGACCTTCTGTACTCTGCTCCTCACTTGCACCGCGGCCACGCCTTACTCGGTCCAAACCCATGAAGAACTCGTCGACCTCGCCTGGAAGCAATCCATCCGCCCCATTCTCCTCAAGCACTATCCCAACCTCACCGAAGCGCAGCTACAGAGAGCCCACGCCTATGCCTACGGAGGCTGCGCAATCCAGGACTTTGGCTATTACCCCTTCGGCAACATCTTCTTCTCCAACCTCACCCACTACGTCCGCGCCGGCGACTTCGTCCTCAGCCTTCTCCGCAACGCGCATACTGCCGATGAGCTCGCCTTCGCCATCGGGGCCCTTTCCCACTACATCGGCGACAACATCGGTCACGGCACCGCAGTCAACAGAGCTGTCCCTATCGAGTTCCCCAAGCTTGAGCAAAAGTATGGTCCTGTCGTCAACTACGCCCAGAATCCCCACGCTCACGTCCAAACCGAGTTCGCCTTCGACATCGATCAGCTCAGCAAGCGTCGCTTCGCCCCCTCCGGGTATCTCGAGCACGTCGGCCTCGAAGTCTCGAGCGACCTCATCCACCGGGCTTTCTTTGAGACCTACGGCCTCAACATCCATCAGATAATCGGTAAGCGAGAGACCTCTGTCGGCGTCTACCGCCACTCTGTGCGGCACTTCATTCCGAACATCGCTCGCGCGGAAGGCATCCTGCACAAGAGCGGCTTTCCACCCGATGCACCCAGCCCTGACCTCTCCAACTTCATCAATGAACTTCAGCAGGCATCGACCGAGAACAACTGGGAGGCTTATCGCAAAACGCCCGGTTTCGGCAGCCACCTCTATGCTGGCTTTATCTTCATCCTGCCGAAGATCGGCGTGCTCAAACTCCTCGCAATCAAGGGTCCCACTTCGCAGACCGAGGACATCTACATCAAAAGCGTCAATCGATCCATCAATGTGCTCCGCAGAATCCTCGACGACTACGATCACGTCGAACGCTATCTTGCCAATCGCGACCTCGATACTGGAGACTTCGTCAAGCCCGGGACCTATCCGCCCACCGATAAAACGTATGCCCAACTCCTGGCCGCCATCACCAAAAACCCGGATAACATCATCCCCCTCCAACTCAAGCACGACCTCGTCGAGTACTATGCCGATCCCCAGGCGCCTATCATCACGAAAAAGGATCCCGATCAATGGGCCCATGTTCAGGACAATCTCAAAACCCTTGCGACCATGAAGACCGTTGGGGAGATGGATACAGAGACGATCGATATCCTCAGCGGCAACTAAGATCACGCAGTGACTCGATCACCGCTCACATAATGTAAGAATCGGAACTCGCAACAACTGTCTCACTTTGCAGAACTGCATCCAACTTAACCAGGAGAAACGATGAAATTCGTTTATAGAAACCGGCATTCCTTCGTCTTGGCTACATCCGTCCTCGGAATTACCATCGCCTCCGGCTGCAACGGTGGTAAATCCGCCCCCACTTCCGCCAATTTCACCTTGGCCATCAACAATCATTTTCTGGATCATAAAGACTGCCTCTTCACGGACACCCGCTTTCCCTTCGAAACCGGCGATCCCGGAAAGATGAAACAAATGGACTCTCTTGTCGACGCCCACCTTCTCGACAGGTCCGTCGAGAACAGTATTCGCGTCGCTCGTTACACGGTCGCCCCGACAGGCACACGCTTCGCGCCTCACTTCTGCTATGGCCACCGCGAGGTCACCAGCATCGATGGCTCCACCCCTCTCGCGGTCGTCGACGGCTTCAAAGAGACCACCGTCACCTACAGCTACACCATGAAGGAAGTTCCCGTCTGGGCACTAAGCCACGCCATTCAAGCCGCCTTCCCGGACATGGCCAAAGCCACCACCAGCCAGGTCACCGCCAAAGCTACCCTCGCCCAGACCCCCGTAGGCTGGCAAGTCCCCGATTAGCCCGCGTCGTCCAATCATCCATTCGGACGCCTGAGCCTGTCGAAGAGTCAGGATCTCCGTCATGCTCTTGTCGTTACTTCGGACAGGGCTTCCCCTTTTTCTCCGTAATAATTTTTTGCAACTCGTCGTTCGCAACCGGTTGGTCGAGGATCGGAATCTCCTTGCCTTGCCCAAGACCTTCGTTGGCTATGGTCTGTGTCCCTGTTGCCTTCCAGTTAGGAGGCAAAAATGGATCGTCGCCAGGATTAAGGTTCCACGCCTTATCAACGGTGATGCTTGCATGCCATAGAAACCGCAGATGGCCCATATCCAAGGGGCCTACTGGATCGCGTGCGACCAGCCAGAGATGGAACTTCCCTTTAACAGTGACAGACTGAAGCGTCTGGCAGGGCGCATCCGGATGAGCGACGAAGAGTTGTACCTGTGGATCGTCCTCCAGTTGTGGATGGTTTTTGCTTGCATCTGCAACAAGAACTGGTTCGCCCACCGAACCGGGAGGGCCATACCAGGGTGCAGCAACTGTTGAAAGACCGAAATCCCTCGCTTTGACTGCTTGAGTCTTTCGGTTCCAGCCGGTGCTGTACGTCCCTTCCCACTCCAGACGTTCCACAGTCTGGATGAATCCCACCATCCATTGCTTACTTGGGGGCTTAGGCCCTGTTGGTTCGTTAAACCCAACCATTGCATCCAGCTTCCATGCGGGCATTTCGTCAAGGCCGTTAAAATTGCCGCACCGAAACCAGAGCATCGTGTACTTGAGCTTGGGGTTCTTCAAAGAATTCATCTGTTCCTGAAGATCCAGCTTGACTGAACCCGCTGCCTTGTTAAACCAGGGTTTCCCGACCCCGCACATGCAGAGCACAAGGCCACTCCCCGCATCGACTGGTTTCGCGCTCGTTCCTTTCGGACAACTATCCTTGCAGCTGCTCATGGGAACTCCACGCGTCCTTGTAACACGGTTTAGAAGAGCGTTGCAAGGATAGCCCGGGCAACTCAGCCAAAGAGAGCGTGGAGTACAGCGCCCGCGTTATTGCTGCCAACTCCGTCAATCTATAACGTCTGGCGGGTTCCGCGCACGCAGCCAGCGATGCATTTGGCCTACAATCAAAAACAGATGGACCTCGCCGCCAAATCCGCAAAACTGCGCGCCGCGCTCGAAGAACTCGGCAGCGTACTCGTGGCCTACTCTGGGGGCACTGACTCCGCCTATCTCGCCTACGCCGCCCATCAAGCCCTTGGCGAAAAGATGTTAGCAATCATTGCCGACTCGCCTTCGCTTCCCCGCGCTGAACTCGCTGCCGCCATCGCCTTCGCCTCCGAACGCTCAATCCCGCTTCAAGTCCTGCAAACCGCCGAGCTGGAAAACCACGACTACCAGCGCAACGACGCCCGCCGCTGCTTTCACTGTAAAGATGAGCTCTTCACGCAAATGGATCGGGCACGCCTCGAACGCGGCTTCCAGCACATCGCCTACGGCAGAAACCTCGACGATGACAGCAAATTCCGTCCGGGCCAACAGGCCGCGGTGCAACATCACGCTGTCGCACCGCTCGTCACGGCACAGCTCACCAAATCCGAGATACGCCAGCTCGCTCGTGAAGCCAACCTCTCCCTCGCTGACAAGCCCGCATCAGCCTGTCTCGCCTCGCGCATCGAGTATGGACGTCCCGTTACCCGCGAAAATCTCTCCCAGGTCGAACAGGCAGAAGCCGCCCTTCATACTCTTGGCTTCCAGCAGGTTAGAGTCCGCCATCACGGCGACCTCGCCCGAGTTGAAATCGCCCGCGAGGATTTGCCCCGCGCTCTCAACCTATCAGTCTTCGAAGCCATCACCGCCGCCATCAAACCTTTGGGCTTCCTCTATGTCACTCTCGACACCGAAGGCTACCGCGCCGGCAGCATGAACGATGTCCTGCCTACCTCTTCCATCATCCCAGCCGGCCCGCTGACTCAAAACAGCTTTGGCTCGAGAAATAATTGACGCCCGTCGTACGCCAGCCCGACCTCGCACCCGTGAAACAATATCCCTATGCGAATCGCCTATCTCGATTGCTTCGCGGGCATCTCCGGAGACATGTTGCTCGGAGCCCTTATCGATGCTGGAGTCGACACCAACGTTCTCCACGAAGCCGTATCCGCGCTGAATCTCAATGCCATTCTAAAAATTGAAAAGGTCGATCGCAGCGGAATCTCCTCCATCAAAGTCCACGTCTACGAACGCAACAAAATAGCCGAAGACGCTCATCATCATCATGCCGAGCAACACCCCCATTCGCACGACCATCCACAGGATCACAAGCATTCGCATTCTCACTCCCACGAACACGAACACACCCACGGCCGCTCCCTCACCGTCATTCGCAATTTAATCAATGCCACAAACCTCGCTACCCCCATCAAGCAGACAGCGATCGAAACCTTCGAACTCCTCGGTGCCAGCGAAGCCAGAATCCACAATGTCCCCGTCGAAAAGATTCACTTCCACGAAGTAGGCGCAGTCGATGCCATCGTCGATATCGTCACCGCCTCCGCAGGCATCCACGCCCTCGCTATCGACAAGTGGTTCTGTTCATCACTCAACGTAGGCGGTGGCATGGTTGACTGCGCCCACGGCCGCTTCCCTGTCCCTGCGCCCGCCACGGCCGACCTCCTTCGCAACCTCCCCACCTACTCGGCGCACATCGAAAAAGAACTCGTTACACCAACCGGCGCCGCCATCATCCGCACCCTCGCTCCAACCTTCGGACCACAACCGGCCATGCGCGTCCAACAGATCGGCTACGGCGCCGGCTCTCGCAATCCGAAAGACTTTCCCAACGTCCTCCGCCTCTACATCGGCGAGACGGAGAAAAACGACACAGCAAGTTCGACTCAAACAGTCACCGTCCTCGAAACCGCCATTGACGACCTGAGCCCGCAAATCCTCGCCAACGTCACCGAACAAGCCCTGGCCCTCGGCGCACTTGACGTCATGTCTACTGCCGTCCAGATGAAAAAGGGACGCCTCGGTACCCTACTCACCATCCTCGCCGGCGACGCACAGGTCTCAGCCCTTGAAAATCTTCTCCTCCGCGAGACCAGCACCCTCGGCGTGCGTATCCATCACGAGCGCCGCTCCTGTCTCGATCGCACTCACACCACTGTTACCACCCCATACGGTGAAATCCGTATCAAAATCGGCTCCCGCAACGGCGAAACCTTCAACGCAGCTCCAGAGTTCGAAGACTGCCGCGCCGCCGCTGAAAGACACCACGTCCCCGTCAAGCAGGTTCACCAAGCCGCTATCGCCGCCTATCATCGCTGACCCTTAATTCGCATCCAATTCACTAACTGAAGGAATGAATCCGCAGGAGTTAATCCAATGCAGCGTCGAGACTTCCTCAAATCCGCCACAGCCGCAGGCATCGCCTCAGCAGTTCCGGCCACGGCACAAACTCCCCCGCCAGAACGCCCTTCCAAACTCCCCGAGTCTCCAAACATGATCTATCGCGAACTAGGCACCACCGGCGAACGAGTCTCTGCCATTGGCATGGGCGGTTATCACCTTGGCAAGCAGTCCGACGCATCCGAAAGTGTCCGCCTCATGCATAGCGGCATCGATCGCGGCATCAACTTTCTCGACAACTGCTGGGATTACAACGACGGCATCTCCGAAGTTCGCATGGGCCAGGCTCTCCGCAACGGCTACCGCGAGAAAGTCTTCCTCATGACAAAAATGGATGGCCGCACCGCGAAGGAGTTCAACAGACAACTTGAGCAATCACTGGGGCGCCTCCAAACTGACATGATCGACCTCGTACAGTTCCACGAGATCATCCGCATGGAAGACCCCGACCGCGTCTTCGCTCCCGGCGGAGCGATCGAGGCTGCTATCGCTGCAAA
This sequence comes from Edaphobacter sp., assembly GCA_035570955.1. Classification (GTDB taxonomy): domain Bacteria; phylum Acidobacteriota; class Terriglobia; order Terriglobales; family Acidobacteriaceae; genus Edaphobacter. Next base: position 57,088 of record DATMKY010000098.1, read on the forward strand.
ACAGGCAGGAAAAATCCGCCACATCGGCTTCACCGGCCACAAAGATCCCGCCGTCCACCTTCGCATGCTCGAGACCGCACAGCGCCACAACTTTCACTTCGACACCATCCAGATGCCGATCAACGTCATGGACGCGCACTTCCGCTCGTTCGCAAAAGAAGTCATGCCCGTTGCCCTCAGGCAAGGCATCGGCGTCCTCGCCATGAAGACCTTCGGCGACGGTAATATCCTCCGCAGCAACACCGTCCAGCCCATCGAGGCGCTGCACTACGGTCTCACTCAACCTGTCTCCGTTGTCATCACCGGCATCGACAATACCCAAACCCTCGATCAGGCCTTCGAAGCAGCCCGTACCTTCAAACCAATGACAGAAACCGAGATCAGTTCTCTGCTCTCCCGCACTGCCACCGCCGCCAGCGAGGGCCGATTCGAACCCTTCAAAACCAGCGCTCAATTTGACGGCACAGCCGCCAACCCCAGATGGCTCGGATAAGATTCTTTCAGCACACTAATGAATAAATCCACTCTGCTCGAAATCCTTGCCGCCGTACAATCCGGTTTGCTCACTCCAACTGCCGCCACCGAGCGTCTAGCCAACTTCCCCTACGAAGACCTCGGCCACGCCCGCATCGACCATCATCGCGCCCTTCGCGTCGGTCTCCCCGAAGTTATCTACGCCCAAAACAAATCTCCCGAACAAACCTCCGAAATCTTCGCTCGCATGGCCGCCGCCGGTTCCGACGTCCTCGCCACCCGCGTCGACGAACCCACGGCCAAAGCTGTTCTGTCTGCTGTTCCGGCAGCCCTCTATCACCCGAAAGCGCGAGCCATCACCCTTAAACAAACTCCTCACCACACCCGCGGCCACATTGCCATCCTCAGCGCTGGCACCAGCGATCAAACCATCGCCGAAGAAGCCGCAATCACCGCCGAACTCTTCGATACAAAAGTTACGCGGCTCTACGACGTGGGCGTAGCCGGCCTGCACCGCCTTCTCGACGTCCGCGACCAGCTCGCCTCAGCCCACGCCATCATCGTCTGCGCGGGAATGGAAGGAGCTCTCCCCAGTGTCGTTGGAGGCCTCGTTGGGGTCCCAGTCATAGCCGTCCCAACCTCCGTCGGCTACGGAGCCAGCTTTGACGGCGCAGCCGCCCTTCTCGGAATGCTCAACTCCTGTTCCCCCAACGTTAGCGTAGTAAATATAGACAACGGCTTCGGCGCGGCCTACACTGCCGTGTTGATAGCCCGCGCAGCTGCAGGCGGCATCTAAAAAATCACGGCGGCGAAGCCGCCGGAGAGAACGAAAGGGCCAACTGATGCTTCCGAGCATTCCTAATCTCCCGAACGCAAACAAGCCCTGGGCCAAACCCGTAGCGCGAATCGTCGTCTGGGCAACGATCATCGGCCTCGCCATACTGACCTACTTCCTCAAGGCTCACAACTCTCTGCACATTCCCGAGATCGTTGGAATCTTCCTTCTCTTCCTCACAATCGTCCCGCCGAATCTGGCCATCCTCTATCCTTGGCTTCTTTCTGCCAAACACAACCACGGCAACGGTGCTAAATCAACGGTCAGATAATTCTGCAGGCCGGTCCTTCTGTTGTCGCTATCCAAACCTCACCCGCGCTGAATGTCCTTGCGAAGAAAAACCGTCGCCTGCGGATTGTCGTTATACCGTTCGCACGAAACGTACCCACGTCTCCGGTAAAGAGCAAGAGCAACTTGTAGATCGTCATAGCTATCCAGGTAAATCCATCGCAGCCCCTTCGCGCGTGCGAAATCCTCCTGCGCATCCAGCAATTTGTCCGCAATGTGACGCCCCCGGAAGTCAGGCTGCACGTACAACCGCTTGCACTCTCCTGCGAACGGAACCGAGCCGAGTCTTTTCAGCACAACACATCCCACCGCCCTACCTCCCAGGTAAGCAAGCCACACTCCGGAACAGTCATCGTCAATGATCTTTTGGATCGCTTCGGGAGTATCTCGCTGAACGACGCTGACCGCCTCGTAGTACTCCCGCAGCAATCGAATCGCGTCGTCACGGCACGTGGCGGCATGCGACCTGGATACGCGAACAATTCGAACCGGTTTTTCTTGAGGATCACTCAGAATCAACCGGACCTTCGCCAGCGATTCGAGCAACACATCGCGGTCGGCCGGACTGACGTCAGTCAGTAGCTTATGAATCTGGAGTGCGGAGTGTTCGTTCAGCCAGGTTACGGCGCTTATTCCCGCGGATGTCAGCGTTAGGAGTTTTTCCCGTCGGTCTTGTTTGGAGGTCGCTTGGAGAACCAGACGTCGCGTGGTTAACAGCGCAAGTATCCGGCTCACATACCCTGCATTCAATCCGAGACTTTGTCGCAGAGAAGAAGCCGTCATCTCGGGATTAGAGCCGATCTCATAGAGTATGCGAGCTTCTGTAAGCGAAAACTCCCCATCAAGATGTCTCTTGCGTAACAAACCCAACCGCGCCGTATAAAAGCGATTGAATTCCCGAACCGCGGAGATTTGTTCTTCTTCCTGTAGCGCGCTGATCAACACGAAGAGATTCTACCGGCAGATAGTTGCTAAAAGCAACTATCTGCTTCCGATCGAAAAATCATATGCTAAGTCCTAAAATCCATCGAATCAGCAAAAATAAAGGAATCGAGGTGGCAGTCTTAGTAGACGCAAATCGACCCCACTCACATATAGATCGAAGGAAAGCCTTTCGAGGCTAACTCTCTTAGAACTGATATTTTGCTCGCAAATGTATCCTTTACTACGGACTGGCGAGCAGAGTTCAAACCTCAATCTTTTGGTTCGAGGACTTTGCACAAAATCGGTAAGGGGGAGCCTACTGATTCACACCGCTGGCAAGGAAGCCGCCGTCGACGACAAGGATTTCGCCAGTGACAAATGCCGAAGCGTCGCTCGCCAGAAAGATCGCCGACCCGACAAGTTCCACAGTCTTACCAAACCGCCCCATGGGAGTCCGCATCAGGAGCTCCTTGCCTCGATCGCTCTCATCCAGCAGCTTCTGGTTGAGCGCGGTCCGAAACACCCCGGGTGCGATGGCATTGACGGTAACTCCGTGTGAG
>DATMKY010000099.1:0-27853 GCA_035570955.1 Edaphobacter sp.
CATCCGTGGCTGATGCCGGATTTCTGGAATTTTCCGACTGTATCGATGGGAATTGGGCCGTTGAACGCGATTTACCAGGCGCGGTTTATGCGATATCTGGAGAATCGCGGGCTGATCAAGAAGACGGATCGCAAGGTGTGGGCGTTCCTGGGCGACGGCGAGACGGATGAGGTGGATTCGCTGGGCGCGATCTCGCTCGGTGCGCGGGAGAAACTGGATAATCTGATCTTTGTTGTGAACTGCAATCTGCAGCGGCTGGATGGGCCCGTGCGTGGGAATAAACGGATCATCGATGAGCTTGAGGGCGTGTTCCATGGTGCGGGATGGAATGTGATCAAGGTGATCTGGGGTTCGGACTGGGATGCTTTGTTTGAGCGAGACCATACCGGATTGTTGCTGCGGCGGATGGAAGAGTGCGTTGATGGCGACTTCCAGACGTTTAAGGCGAAGGATGGCGCGTTTCTGCGGAAGCACTTCTTTGGCAAGTATCCGGAGTTGCTGGAGTTGGTGAAAGATTACAGCGACGAAGATTTGTTGAGGCTGCATCGCGGCGGGCACGATCCGGCGAAGATTTATAACGCGTACAAGCGTGCGATGGAGCATAAGGGCGGACCGACAGTGATCCTTGCCAAGACGGTAAAGGGTTATGGAATGGGGACGGCGCAATCGCGCAACGCCACACACAATGAAAAGAAGCTGACCGATGATGGCGTCGCAGCGTTTGTGAAGCAGTTCGATATTCCCATTCCCGAACAGTCGGCGAAGGATGGGTCGTTTTACAGGCCAGCGCCGGAATCGCCGGAGCTGCAATATGTGCAGGCTCGGCGTAAGGAGCTTGGCGGATATCTGCCGGTGCGCGAGGTGCCGAAGAGCGAGTTCAAAGCTCCCGAGATGGAGACGTTTGCGGAGTGGACTGGCGGTTCGAACAACCGCGCGGTGTCGACCACGATGGGATTCGTGAGCATCCTGCGTCACCTGATGAAGGATAAGGCTATCGGAAAGCTGGTTGTGCCGATCGTTCCGGATGAGGGGCGTACGTTTGGGATGGAGTCAGCAATCAAGCAGGTTGGTATCTATGCTCCTGAAGGACAGAAGTACGAGCCACATGATAAGGACATGCTGCTGAGCTATCGCGAGGAGCAGGATGGTCAGATTCTAGAGGAGGGTATTACTGAGGCTGGGTCGATGGCTTCGTTTACGGCAGCGGGTACTGCGTATGCGAACTATGGCGTATCGACGATTCCCTTCTATATGTATTACTCGATGTTCGGATTTCAGCGTATCGGGGATATGGTGTGGGCGTTTGCGGACTCGCGCGGCAAGGGCTTTCTGATGGGCGGGACCGCCGGGCGGACTACGATGCTTGGCGAAGGGCTGCAGCACCAGGATGGTCATAGCTTAGTACTCGCAAGTACCGTGCCGACGTGCCTGACTTACGATGCGGCGTATGTGTACGAGATGGCTGTGGTGATTCAGGATGGAATTCGTCGGATGTATGAGAAGGGCGAGGACATCTTCTACTACATCATGATGTACAACGAGGATTATGTGATGCCGGCGATGCCAAAGGGCGTCGAAGAGGGCATCCTGCGCGGAATTTATAAGCTGAAGCCGGCTGATGGCGAGGCCACGGTGCAGTTGTTTGGCAGCGGGCCTATTCTGAATGAGGTGTTGCGCGCGCAGGAGATTCTGGCGACAAAATATGGCGTTCAGGCAAACGTGTGGAGCGTGACGAGTTATACGGAGTTGCGTCGCGATGCACTGGCTGTGGAACGTTGGAACCGGCTGCATCCGTCTGAGAAGGAGCGGGTGCCTTATCTGATATCGGCGCTGGGTGATGCGAAAGGACCTATTGTTGCGGCCAGCGACTATATGAAGTCTGTGCCGGATGTGCTGTCGCCATGGCTGCCTTCGCGGCTGGTGACACTAGGCACGGATGGATTCGGACGAAGCGATAACCGGCAGCATCTGCGGAGACACTTTGAGGTGGATGCGGAGTCAGTGGTTGCGGCAACGTTGTCGAAGCTGGCTCGCGATGGCAAGTACGATGCGAAAGCTGCGCAGAAGGCGATGGAGGAGCTGGGGCTGAATGTAGAAGCTGGGGATCCAGCTAAAGCTTAATCAGATCGTCTGTAAACTCTTCGCGGAAAACAGAAAAGAACGGCCGTCTCTCACGAGACGGCCCTTTCCTTTGCAGATAGTTCTTTCGTTAGGAACGACGGATCCTGCGCCGCGCAGCACCTGCCAAACCGAGAAGGCCAGAGCCAAACATAGCGATGGTTGAAGGTTCAGGAACGGAAGAGCTTGTAACGGCTTCGAAGGTCGAGTTGTCAAAAGAGCTCGTGACAAACGTGCCTTCTGCTGTGTTGAACGAAGATCCGGTGTTGAAGTTGGACGCTCCAGTGATCGGTCCGATGCCCGTTTGCAGATTGTAGGTGTGGAAGACGTTGCTGACTGTAAAGAGGACTCCCAGCCCATTGGTATTATCCCCAACGCCTGCGACGCCGTTGCTGGTGTTTGAGACGAACTGCATCGTGTCGGTGAACATTGTGCTGCCGAGCCCTTCGACCGTGAGTTCCACAGGAAGGACGATGATGAAGACACCTCCATCATTGATCACGCTGCCGGTATCACCGGTCGCGGTGAGGGTTATCAAGGCATTGGTAAAGTCGGTTTTGCCAAGCGAGCCCGATCCAATGGCCGACTCGGTGTAGATAATTGAGTCGGCATGAGCTGCAAGGGAGGTTGCGAAGGCAGTAGCAGCAACTAAAGTGAGGAATTTCAGGCGCATAGTTCGTCTCCGTGTCGTTGCTAGTACGTGGGGTAAATTTAGTGGCAATGGGTATTGCGAACGTACAAATCTTAAATGAAGTAAAAATCACAGAATTTTTATGCTTTTCTGCCAACAACCGTTCAAGTCTAAATTCAACGGCAAGTGGCACTTACGAGAAGCATTTAACCATAGTGATATATAAATAGAGCAAGACTGGATAAACGGCACCTTACCGCGTTGCCAGCTATATTCCTTGCTGAAGCTAATGCTCTGGAAGATATCAGGAAATATGCAATTTGCAGGTTAAAAATCGGGAAGGGGTACCTAAGATACCTCTTCTGACGAAGTGGAGGTTTGTTTGAGCGTGGTGCACGAGAATCCGCTGGTGCCGAATGCGAAGTTGCGGCAGATGTATCTGGCGATGGCTGAGGCCAGGGTGTTGGACGAACATATTGCCAGGCTCCAAAGACGCGGCAAAGGTACGAGGTTAGAGTCGACTCGTGGCCAGGAGGCTTGCCGGGTAAGCACTGCAATCGATCTGGCGCCGGGCGATCTGATGAGCGATTCCCACGTGGGAGTCGTGATGGACTTGATTGCAGGGTCGAAGGTCAATTCCCTGCTAAAGAGGGTGGCTGAGATTCGATCCGCAAAGAAGAGTGCCAGATCGGCAGGGTCTGGAGTTTCGCGCTTGCTGCCGTGGGTCGGCGATACCGAGCAGCGATTGGAGCTCGCAATGGGCGCGGCGCTTGGTTTCAAAACGGCGGGGCAGACGAATATCGTGGTTGCGTATGTTCGGCATGGAGAGATTGCGGAGGGAGTCTGGCGGAGGCTGCTTGGATTGGCCTCAAAGCTGGAGCTGCCTTTGATCTTTGTGGTTCTGCCAGCAGCTGGAAGGAAGAGAGGCGTCGCCAATCTGAGCGGGAAGACAGCGAAGTGGGGCGTGCCGGGATTTCCGGTCGATGCGGGGGACGCGGTGGCTTTGTACCGGGTGGCACAGGAGTCGTTGGGGCGAACGCGGGGTGGGGACGGCGCGGTTTTGATCGAATGTATCGAGTTTGAAGCCGATGGTAAGAGTGGAAGGCCTGTCGATCCGCTAACCGCAATGAGGAACTTTCTTTTAGCGCGAAAGGTTTGTACCGAGGCTTGGGCGAAGGATGGAGGCAATCAGCTGCGCCGGAGAATTGCGGGATCGAAAAAGTAAAGACCCGTACCACTAAAGGGGTGGTTTTTGGCGGGTCGCCCCGCGATGTTTCGTGATTACACTGAAGCCAGCAGTTGGGCAACTGGGATAGAGGTGCGATTGCGGACCAGGGTTCTTTCTTTTGCAGCGCTGATGCTGTGCGCTGCGTCGACTTTTTTTGCACAGACTCCGCCTTCTGCTTCTTCTCCAAATCCGGGGACAGCACCTGTCCCTACTCCAGGAACGACCGATTCGGTTCCGGGTTATGCCCAAAAGACGAAACAGCCGCCTCAGCAACAGCTGCCACTTGTCACCGTTCCAGTGCCGGAAGAGAAAGCTCCTCCGACTGCACCGCCCACAGTTGCGACACAGCAGGCGCCGTTTTCGGGGTACGCGGGGTACAAATCGGCGCCTGAGAAGCCTCGTGCCGATCGACTCGGATCGGTTTATATACCGATGGATAGCTGGATGTATCCGGCACTGTCGCGGCTCTATGGCATGGGATTTCTCGACACGATGTTCCTGGGGATGCGGCCCTATACGCGGCGAAGCGTGTTGCACATGCTGCAATCGTCCGAGGAGGCGATCCTTAGCAGCGACAACGAAGGGGCACAGGACATTCTGGCAAAGCTGCGAAACGAGTTGAGTTCGGAGGTACCAGACGGTCGCGCGGACCGGGGTCTCGTGTATGGGTTGGACTCCTCTTATACGCGTTTTGTCGGGATAGGCGGACCGATTCTGCGCGATAGTTACCACATGGGGACGAGCATCAGCCAGGATTATGGGCGGCCTTACGAGAGCGGACTGAATGCGCTTGCGGGGGCTTCGACGACAGAGGAGTGGGGACCACTTTCGCTGTATGTGAGGGGGGAGTACGAACATGCTCCGTCGGGAACGGGGTACTCGAAGGCAGTGGCGACGGAGCTATCGCAGTTCGATGAGATTACGTACCTGGGACCTACGCCAACGATGCAGGCGGAAAATTTGCCGGAACGGGATCCATTCCGGCTAGTCGAGGCCTATGGGTCGTTGCACTTGCTTGGCCATGAGATTTCGGGAGGCAAAACTGACGCGTGGCTTGGGCCAGGCTATGGAAGCGCAATGGCTTGGTCAAACAATGCCGAAAATATCTATTCGCTCCGGATTAATCGCGTAGAACCGCTGTCGATTCCCTGGGTGTCGAAGGTGATGGGACCACTGCGGTATGACTTTTTTGTCGGTAGCTTGAAGGGACATTATTATTTGAACTCCCCGTGGGTGCATTCGGAGATGTTCTCGTTCCGGCCTACCGATAATTTTGAATTCGCGTTTGAGCGGACGATTATCTGGGGTGGTAAGGGGCATGCTCCCGTGACGCTGCACACCTTCTTTCACGGCTTCTTCGATGCCAACGATACAACCCAGGCAGAAAAGATAAGCCGGGATGATCCTGGCGCGCGGTACAGCGACTTCACTTTCTCTTACCGTTTGCCGTTTGTGCGGAAGTATGCGACGTTGACCCTGGATTCGATCTGCCATGACGACGTCACACCGATAAGCGCGCCGCGGCGGGCAGCTTACCGGACGGGTTTGTACATCTCCCAGATTCCGGGGATGAGGAAGCTGGATTTCAGGGTTGAGGCGGTGACAACCGATCCCGGAGTGGCTCGAAGCAGGGGTGGCCAGTTCAACTACTGGGAGGTTATCCAGAAGGAGGGATATACCAATCAAGGGAACATCATGGGAGATTGGATTGGCCGCGAGGCGAAGGGTGGGCAGGCCTGGCTGACTTACCATCTCTCGGGTAATGAGTGGATTCAGCTGGAGTATCTGAACAAGAAGACGCCGAAGGACTTCGCTCCGGGTGGAACGACACAGAACCAATTCAAAGCGAATGTGCAGAAACGTTTTGGCCCGGAGACTGAGTTGAACGCGTGGGTTCAGTATGAGGGCTGGAAGGCTCCGATTTACAAGACAGGGCTGCAACAAGACACTGCAGTAGGGATCCAGCTCACCTGGTATCCGAAACTGCACAACTACCCGGAAATTCCTTAGGGATCAACCTGCGGATTGCGTCGCCGGTGAAGCTTCAGTGGCGCGGGCTCTGAAATACTCGAGAGATTTTTCCAATCCTTTGCGCAGCTTGATCTTTGGTTCCCACCCTAAGAGTTGCCTCGCCCTGGTGATGTCTGGGCGGCGACGCGTGGGATCGTCTTGTGGCAGAGGGTGAAAGATAATTTCGGACTTGGAACCGGTGACGGAGAGGACCTCGCGAGCGCACTCAAGGATGGTCCATTCGTCTGGGTTGCCGATGTTGACAGGAAGATGCTCCTGCGACTGGGCGAGCAGGAGAATGCCGTCGATGAGATCGGAGGCGTAGCAGAAACTTCGCGTCTGGGAGCCATCACCGTAGATAGTCAGAGGTTGACCCAGGAGCGCCTGCATCATGAAGTTGGAAATGACGCGCCCATCGTTGGGTTGAAGGCGAGGGCCGTATGTGTTGAAGATGCGGACGAGATGGGTATCGACTGAGTAGTAGCGGTGATAGGCCATGACGGCGGCTTCTGAGAAGCGCTTGGCTTCGTCGTACACCGAGCGAGGGCCAACCGGGTTGACGTTTCCCCAGTAGGTTTCAACCTGCGGGTGAACTTCGGGATCCCCGTAACACTCCGAGGTGGAAGCGTGGAGATAGCCCGCAGTGTATTTGCGGGCGAGATCGAGGGTATTGATGGTTCCTGCGGAGCCAACGAGAAGTGTCTCAGGACCGAGGCGAGTGTAATCAACCGGGCTGGCAGGTGAGGCAAAGTTGAAGATGTAATCTACTTTGCCGGGATCGAAGGGACGCGTGATGTCCTGTTCGAGGAGGTTGAAGCGGCTCTCATGCTCGAGATGACGGAGGTTGGCAAGGCTGCCGGTACTGAGATCATCGACGCCGAGGACGGAGTTTCCGGCGGCGAGAAGAGCGTCACAGAGATGAGAGCCGAGAAAACCTGCTGCGCCGGTGACGACAATGTTTCGAGATTTCATCAATGCCTCTTTTTCATGTTGTAACCATTTGAAGCGGTCATTCCCAGGGAGAAAACCTAATAACAAAATCAATATTTACGTTTTGCGAAGAGACTATCTCGCGGAGGTTGCCGGGGAGAGTTCCCGCGCAGGATAAGCTGCAGGCCTGCCAATGCTGAGATAGGTAAAGCCGTGTTTCGCCATGATGTCGGGATCGTAGAGATTGCGACCGTCGATGATGATTGGATAACGAAGGGTCTTGTTGAGACGATCAAGATCGAGGGACCCGAATTCCGCCCAGTCGGTAAGGATAAGGAGCGCGTCTGCATCTTTTGCGGCGGCGTAAGCATCGTCGGCGTAGATGAGGTTTGCTCCGGCAGAAAGGATTTCCTGAGTGCGTGTAACTGCGGCCGGGTCATAAGCGGCGATACAACAACCTTCGGCTAGCAGCATTTCAATGATGTCAACCGCGGGCGATTCGCGGATATCGTCAGTTTCGCCTTTGAATGCGAGGCCGAGGACTCCAATACGTTTTCCGCGGAGGGTCCACAAGGCAGAACGGACCTTATTGAGGAAGCGCCTCTTCTGCTGATTGTTGATCTTCTCGACCTCGACGAGGAGGTTGAAGTCGACACCGAGCTGATCAGCGACAGAACGAAAGGCCGCGACATCTTTTGGGAAACAGGAGCCACCGTAACCGATGCCCGGGCGAAGGAACTTTGTGCCGATGCGACTGTCGAGACCCATGCCTCGGGCAACCTGCTCGACATTGGCGTTAGCAGCCTCGCAGAGGTTCGAGACAGCGTTGATGAACGAGATTTTGAGGGCGAGAAATGCGTTGGAAGCATGCTTGATGATCTCGGCGCTCTTGGTTGAGGTCAACAGAAGCGGGGGCGGTGTGGCTTCGCTGCAGCAGCCTGCGACGGCACCGGGCTTAGCGTAGTAGGCACCACTGATAAGAGGAAGATAGATTCGCTTAAGCATCGAAGCGGCTTGATCGCTGTCCGAGCCGACAACAATTCGATCAGGATGCAGGAAATCAGCGATAGCTGTTCCTTCGCGGAGGAACTCGGGGTTTGAGACGACGTCAAAGAGATGACGCTCGACTCCGTTGCGCTCAATCGAGCGTGTAACCCACTCATTGGTGTAGACGGGAACTGTACTTTTTTCGACGATCACTTTGTAGCTGGTGATGGAACGGGCAATTTCGCAGGCGACCGCTTCAACGTAGGACAGATCAGCGTCACCAGCCTCACTTTGAGGAGTGCCCACCGCGATGAAGATGGCTTCGCACTCTCGTGTGGCTTCGGCCAGATCCGTTGTAAAACGGACTTTGGTGTTGCGGTATTTTTCGAGGAGTTCGGGGAGAGAGGTCTCGTGAATGAGCGAATCGCCAGCCTGAAGTGCGGCAACCTTGCGCTCATCGTTATCGACGCAGATGACTTCGTGGCCAATTTCAGCAAAACAAACAGCAGCAACGAGGCCTACATATCCCGATCCGACTACGGCGATTTTGAGGTTTTGATTCATGACGCGTTCGTGTTATTCCCCTATTGTCGAGGATAACCGAATGTTTGAGAAATGCACGTGTAGTGGCGGGGTGACTCTTTAGGCGCAAGGGCGAGAGAGATGAGTTAATCTGCCTTCGGCAAGGTACACTCAGGTAGATAAAACGATGGGCTCTCAAAATACGCAGGCACCACCGGTGGGTGTTCCGGAGACAAATCCGGCCGGGTTCAGTACGACGGTGACAGATACGACTCTGTCGGAAGCGCTGATTGTGCTGCGAAAACGCCGTTGGATTCTGATTATCTGCGTTCTGCTGGGTCTGGCATACGGCATTTATAAAGCAGAGTCGCAACCCAAACTGTATGACGCCTACGGCCGGATCCAGGTGCGGTCTGGATCGTCGAATGAATACCGAGTCAGCGCGGTCCAGGGCTACTCCGGGGACTCGGGATCCAAGATGTTGACCGAGATCGAGATCCTGAAGAGCGACACCTTGATGTTTGCAGTCTGTCGCGAGATGGACCTGTCCAACAATGCGGACTTTCTTGAGCGGAAGGGGCCTGTTCCGCATACGAGTCTGGACAATGGACCGGTTCGGCAGGATACGATTCACCGCCTGCAAAGCAATCTTCACATATCCGTCGTTCCGAAGACGGATATTATCCGCATCAGCTACAGCAGCTTGAATCCGAAGCTGTCGGCGGACATCGTAAACAGGGTTATCCAGGACTATATTCAGCGCAGTTACCGGACGCGATTCGAGTCTTCGCAGAATGTTTCCGACTTTCTCTCCGGAACACTGGAGGGTCTTAAGCAGGACGTCGAGACTTCGCAAGAGCAGATGATGGATATGCAACGGAAGCTGGGAATTCTCGGCTTCGATCCGACCCATAACCAGATCAGCAGTTCGCTCGATGATCTTGCGAGGGCAGCGGCTTCGGCGAAACTTGCACGCATTGTTGCCGAAGCACGCTACCGGGTCGTGAGCGGCATGGACCCGGACACGATTGAAGGGGCGATTGAGTTGACTCCTGGGACAGCTCCCGGCGAGTTGACGATGCTCCGAGGACAGCTTGCAACGGCGCGTGCGAACTATGCTCAGATGGAGTCGACGCTGGGGCCAAATCATCCCCAGTCTAAGGCGGCGAAGGCCCAAATCGACGAGTACGTAAAAGAGATTGATACGGAGCAGAACCGGCTTTTACTGCAGGCCAAACAGAACTTCGTCGTCGCCAAGGCAAATGAGGACCAGACTGTCGCAGCTTTGGAAGCCCAGAAGGCTGACGCGTACAAGTTGCGGGATGAACTGGTGGAATATACGCTGCGGCAGCGAGAATTTGAAGCAAATAGCGCTCTTTATAACGGCCTGCAACAGCGTCTTCGTACGGCGACGGTACAGTCGGGACTAGAGTCCCTGGAGATTGATGTTGTTGATCGTGCTGTCCCCCCAGCGACTCCTCTGCTGAGGCCGCAGTCCACTGTGATTCTTACCGCTTTGGCGTTCGGTGTCATTGGGGGCATAGTGCTGGCATTCCTGATGGAAAGCCTGGACACCGGACTGCGGAGCATCGCAGAGATCGAGAGTATTACGGAGCTGCCTTCGCTGGCGATTATTCCGAGGGCGCGGCGATCTTCGGCCGACCAGGCTGGAACTCTAACGACAGCACAGCGAAACGTCGGGATCCTGACACAGCCGAAGTCGCAATTCGCCGAGGCATTTCGCTCTTTGCGCACTTCCCTTCTGCTTTCGACTGCGGGACATCCTCCGAAGTTTATTGTACTTACGAGCGCTACACCTTCTGAAGGCAAGACTACGGCCGCGAGCAATCTGGCAGCGATCCTTGCGCAGCGTGACACCCATGTTCTGTTGATCGATGGAGACCTTCGCCGTCCGAATATTCATCACCGGTTCGGGTTGAATGGCAAGATCGGCCTGACGACGGTACTGACAGGTGCGACGAAGCTCGAACAGACAGTGCAGACCGTGCGCGAGATTCCGAATCTTGACATTCTGCCGAGCGGGCCTGTTCCCCCGTTCCCGACAGAGATGCTGAGTTCAGGGGCGATGGAGGCGATTCTTCAACGTTGCGGAGAGCTCTACGACTACGTTGTGATCGATTCCCCGCCGATTATGTCGGTAACTGACGGCGTTATTCTTGCGCGCCAGGCAGACGCCGTCGTGCTGGTTGTCCGCCATGGGAAATCGAGCAAGCATGTTGTGCGGCGTGCGAGGGACATTCTGCTGCGTGCCGGTGCGGGTATTACCGGAATTGTGCTGAATGCTGTCGATCTGAATTCGCCGGAGTACTACGGATACTACGGGTATTCGAGTTATTCCTACGCGAGTGTGGATTCGGAGAGCTGGGAGGCTCAACGTACCACCGCCGCGGCCGGAGTCCGCGATTCGGGGGAGAACGAATGATGCAACAGGAACGAGGCAATCTCCCAAGGGGCACCGCTGTTATGCGAGGACCACTCCGCGAGATGTCGCTGATTTTGGCGCTGCTGGTGGTCGGTGGGGCTGCTCAAGCTCAATTTAGCGGACCGGCACCAGGGCCTGCGACAGATGTCAATCCACCTGTGAAAATAACCACCGATCCAGCGATTCTCTTTCCTGGACATCGGGATGCGATTCTCGGAGAGGGAGACCTCCTGACGATTCATCTTTTCGGGACCCAGGATTATTCCACGCCTACGCGCGTGGGTCTCGATGGCATCCTTCCGCTTCCACTGATTGGTCCGGTTAAAGTTGGTGGTTTGACGTTGCAGCAGGCCCAGGATCTGATTGCACAGAAGCTGGTGGCTGCCGGGATGTATCGCGATCCGCAGGTTTCGATTCAGATTTCAGACTCACCGAATCAGTTGGCTACGGTGACTGGAGAGTTACACGGCGTTGTGCCCATTATCGGGGAGCGCCGGCTGTTGGATGTTCTTGCCATGGTGGGTACCGGAACAGGAGCAGTGGGCGTCACCTCCACTACCGTTGTCGTGGGAGGCGGAGGACTGCCTTCGACGGCAAGCCATGTGATTACGATCCACCGATTCGGTGTCGCTGAGCCCATCACTGTGGATCTCGGAACTGACCCCGCTAAGAGCGAAATGGCAAATATACCCATCTTTGCTCGCGATACGATCATTGTTCCTCGAGTAGGAGTAATTTACCTGCTGGGTGCATTCAAGTCCCAGGGAGCGATCCCTCTGCAGCAAAACTCGCCGATGACTTTGATGAAGATTGCAGCTCTCGCGGGCGGGCCGGGCTATGAGGGGAAGACTGGTGATCTCCGAATCATTCGCTCTGTCGGCCTGACTCGGCAGATAGTTCGCGTCGACATAAAAAAAGTGATGAATGGACAGGCACCTGACCCGGTACTGCAAGCGGACGATATTGTGTTCCTGCCGTCCAGTGCGATGAAGGCGGCGATTAAATCGGGCGGGATCGGTACGGCAATCGGAATTGCCTCCCTGCTACTGGTTGCCGCTCAACGCTGAAAGTATGAGATTACCAATGGCGAAAGACCGTTGATCCGCGCATACTCCCCAAGTTATGGCTTTACGTTTCGCAGAAGAAAGTGATGGCATTAAGAAGATAAGGATAGCTTATCTGGTGAGCCATCCTATTCAATATCAGGCACCTCTGCTGCGCCGAATTGCGCGGGAGCCGGATATTGATCTGACGGTGTTCTTTGGGTCGGGCTTTTCAGTGCGTGAATATACAGATGAAGGCTTTGGCGTGGGTGTGAAGTGGGATGTGCCCCTGCTGGATGGCTATCGTCACGAGTTTCTTCCGCTGCTTCGAGATACTTCCAGTCCAGGAGTTATGGCTCCGCTTAACCATGGGATCTTCAGCCGCCTGCGTGGAGTGGGGGGGGCTGCGGGTTTTGATGTGTTATGGGTGCATGGATACTCCTCAGTCAACGCCTTGCAGGGGATGTTGGCGGCTAAGGCGCTGGGAATTCCTGTGCTGGTACGGGCGGAGTCGTGGTTGGGTGATCGGAGGCGCAGTGGTTCCCGACTTGGAGCAAAACGTTTGTTCTTCAAGGCGCTGCGCGGGTTAGTCGATGGAGCTCTTCCGATTGGGACACTGAACGCGGAATACTGGCGCCATTATCTGGGTGAGGATTTTCCGCTGTTTCAAATGCCGTATGCCGTGGACAACGATTATTTTCAACGACGCTGTCGAGAAGCTCGCGAGGGGCGAGGTGATCTGCAGAAGGAATTGAATCTGGATCCATTGCGGCCGGTAATTTTGTTTGCTTCGAAACTCCAGGGCAGAAAACGATGCGGGGACCTTGTCGAGGCTTATCTGAAGCTTTCTTCTGAACCGGGGATGGGGCCACCGCCCTATTTGGTTATTGTGGGGGATGGGGAGGAACGAGCGGCACTGGAAAGACGAGCGAGTGAGAGCGGGGTGGAGGGAGTTCGATTTTGCGGATTCAGAAATCAATCGGAGCTGGCGAGGTTTTTCGATCTGGCGACTGTGTTTGTGCTGCCTTCTCAGCATGAACCCTGGGGGTTGATTGTGAATGAGGTTATGAACGCCAACCGTGCGGTAATCGTCTCCAGCGATGTTGGATGCCAGCCAGACCTGATCGAGGACGGTGTGCAGGGCTGTGTGTTTCGTGCGGGCGATATTGCGGGACTGACGGATGCTTTGCGGAGAGTCCTGCTGACAAGTGAATCAGCAGGAACGATGGGACAGCGGGGGCTCGAAAAGATTCAGACCTGGGATTTTGAAGAAGATGTCCGAGGTTTGCGGCGGGCAATCGCGTGTGTAACGCGGAAGATAACTGCTTGATGACGTAGCTGGTCTATTCAGATTTATCGGTGCACCCCGCTGATATTCTGAGATTGATGATGGGCAGGAATTGATGCGGATTCTCCACATAATCGGAACACTGGATCCAGCGGCGGGTGGCCCGACTGAGTCTGTGAGGGTGCTGCTAAGTTACGGTCCGATCGGCTATACGGGCGAGGTGGTGACGCTCGATGATCCTTCTGCACCGTATTTGAGCGATATCGGCTTTCCGGTGCATGCCCTTGGGCCAACCAATACGAAATATGGATTCAACGCAAAGCTACTGCCGTGGCTGCGAGATAATCGCCACCGGTTTGATGGCGTGGTCGTCAATGGCCTGTGGCAGTACTGCGGATATGCAGCGTGGCGCGCGCTCGCTGGGAATACTCCCTACGTTGTCTTTACCCATGGAATGCTCGATCCATACTTCAAACATGCTTTTCCCCTGAAACATATTAAGAAATGGCTTTATTGGGTTCCGGCAGAGTACTGGATCCTGCGGGGGGCGTTCCGGGTTTTGTTTACCTCGAAGGCAGAGAAGCGATTGGCGGAACAGAGTTTCTGGCTGCACCGATGGAATGCTTATGTGGTGCCGTACGGTGCAAGTGGGCCGACAGGGGATCCTGAGGTTCAGAAAAATGCATTTTTTGCGAAGTGTCCTCAGGCAAAGGACAAACGATATCTTCTTTTTTTGGGTCGCATTCATCGGAAGAAGGGTTGCGATCTGCTGATCGATGCTTTTGCGAAGGTGGCTGCGAGTGATCCTGATCTTTACCTTGTGATGGCTGGGCCGGACCAGCAGCTTTGGAGTGCAAAATTGAAGGCGACAGCCGCGAGTGCGGGAGTCGCTGACCGAATTTTCTGGCCGGGTCTAATCACCGGTGATGCCAAGTGGGGAGCATTCTTTGGATCGGAGGCATTTGTTCTTCCTTCGCATCAGGAGAACTTTGGGATTGCGGTGGCAGAAGCTTTGGCGTGCGGAAAGCCGGTGTTGCTGGCAGACAAAGTGAATATTGCAGAAGATATCGCTGCGGATGGTGCGGGATTGATGGAGTTGGATACAGCTGAGGGAACTTTGCGGCTATTACAGCGTTGGATCGGCATGACTCCTCAAGAAAAACGACACATGGCGGAGCTTGCGCATCGCTGCTTCCATAGCCGCTATGACATGCGAGAGAATGCGAAGGCCATTATCCGATTGTTTGGAACGGCTACGGTTCTGACTCCAACGGAAGTTGGTACAGAGGTAAGCACATAAGTCGATGCCAAAAGAGATTTACTACAACGCGGCGGAACATATTTCGGAGGAGACGGCCGTCGACCCTTATCTTCGGCCAGCGTTTTCATTGCGAGACCGGCTGCGACGACTGAACTGGAATATTTGCTGGGCGATTTTTTATCGAATGTCACCACGACCGTTACATTCCTGGAGATCGTTTCTTTTGCGACTTTTTGGGGCAAAGATAGGGATGAATTGCCATTTCTACCCTCAATCGAAAGTGTGGGCTCCCTGGAATTTGATCTGTTCGGACCAGGTAACGGCGGCGGATGGGGTAGAGATCTACAACCCCGCTCCAGTGACCCTGGGATCGCATGCAATTCTGTCGCAGGATGCTTATTTGTGCGGAGCGACGCACAATTATGACGATCCGGGATTTCCGCTGCTTGCCTATGCAATGAACCTGGGAGCTTACAGTTGGGTTTGCGCTCGTGCTTCGGTGGCACCAGGAGTGAATTTAGGTGAAGGTGCGGTGCTTGGGCTCGGTTCGGTTGCGACGCGAAACCTGGAGGCCTGGAGTGTGTACGCAGGGGTTCCCGCCGTAAAGGTGAAAGAAAGACTGCGCGCTGATGCAAGGGCAGCCGACGCGCGGTGAACAGGCGGCGCGGCAGGAGTTCTGCCGACCGTGCTCAATGGGAGTAACTTAACCGCGGAGTTTCGCCAGCAGATCAGTTGGATGAACTGGCTTGGCAAGGATTTCAAACTCGTGTCCCTGCGTCCGGGCCTTTTCGAGAAGATCGGCGGTAGCAGCCTGACCGGAGAAGAGAAGAATCTTACATTTCGGCAATCTGCTGCGAGTGATAATGGCTGCTTCGATGCCAGTCATTCCCGTCATGATAACGTCGCTGATGAGCATATCGGGCTGAAAGCTATCGAGTAACTCGACTGCTTTTTCTCCGCTGAAGACAGCGCGTGCGTCAAAGCCCGCCTGATTCAGGATGATCGCGAGTGTGTTTGCGATGACCTGCTCGTCGTCGGCAACGAGTACCTTAGGTTTTGATGTGGAGGCGGTGCTTGAATCTGCCATTTCCGAATATCCCCAAAAGTTGAAGGTAAAAGTTCAGTTTTAAAGTGTTACGTCCGCGTCCTCGGCAAGCGATATGCCTACATACTAATGATACGCTGAGCGAAGAGTTGGTTGCTGGACAAACCACCACAATTCCTAGAGAACGCTAACTTTATTACGAAAAAAGCTTATGCAACCAGCCATCATACGCGCCGAACGAGTTGAGAAGTACTACGCGCAGCCGAGCGAGAACCGGATCCAGGTCATTTCGCCGACGGATCTTTCGATTACTGCGGGAGAGATTGTCGCGTTGCTTGGGCCATCGGGGTCAGGGAAATCCACGCTTCTGCGCATGTTGACGGGCTTGTCTGTGCCTTCTGCGGGTGAGGTGTACTGGCACGAGCAGCCGATTGCAACGGCTGATGTGAATGTCTCGATTGTGTTCCAGAGTTTTGCGCTGTTTCCGTGGCTTACGGTTTTGGAAAATGTGGAAGCCCCGTTAAAGGCACGCGGGATGGAGCCTGCCGAGAGACGCAAACGGAGCTTGAAGATCCTGGATACGGTCGGTCTGGACGGATTTCAGGCTGCCTATCCGAAGGAACTTTCTGGCGGAATGCGGCAACGTGTGGGATTTGCGCGGGCACTTGTCGTAGAGCCGGAGGTCTTGTTTATGGACGAACCGTTTTCCGCGCTGGATGTACTGACGGCGGAGAACCTGCGCAGCGAACTATTGGAGTTATGGCAGAACAAGACGATTCCGACTCAAGCGATTTTTCTGGTGACGCACAATATTGAAGAGGCAGTCCTGTTGGCGGACCGAATTATCGTGCTGGGGCGCAATCCGGGACATGTGCGGACAGATTTTCGTGTCGCCCTCCAACATCCGAGAGACCGTAAGGCGACAGCGTTTACGCAGCTCGTGGACTACATCTACAAAGTACTCACACAGCCGGATGCACAGCCTCCAGCTCTGCCCCAAACGGCTACCGGGAAGACCGTGCGCGATCAGAGGGAGATGCACTATCAGATGCTGCCGCATGCACGCCCCGGAGGTATTGCGGGTCTTCTTGAGATCCTGCTGGATCACAACGGGAAGGATGATATTTACAGGCTGGCGGATGATCTGGCGTTCGAGATCGACGACTTGCTGCCGATTGTGGACGCTGCCCAGTTGCTGGGATTTTTGAAGGTCACCGAAGGCGATGCGGAGATAACGCCTACCGGGGCTGAGTATGCGAACTCGGAGATTCTGCGGCAGAAAGAGTTGTTCCGCACGGCCGCGATGGAAAATGTGTTGCTGCTGCGGCAGATTGTTCGCGCTATCGAGTCGAAGAGCGATCGCAGCGTTCCGGAAGAATTCTTCCACGATGTACTCGATGAGCAGTTCAGCGAGGAAGAGACTTTGCGGCAACTAGAGACTGCAATTAACTGGGGCCGTTATGCGGAACTGTTCGATTTTGATGCTTCGCGGAGGAGGTTCATTCAACCAGAGAAGCTGAGTCATGAGACTACGGGCGTAACTATTTCGGAGATCGATGCATGATTCAGCTGCCAGTTAACTTCAGCAACATTCCCGGCCGGGAGACACTGGCGCGGTCTCAGGTGTTGCAACGAACATGGCCGTTTGTGCTGGATATGTGCGTCGCAGGAATTGGGTTGGCGTGCTTTTACGGCGTGGTTTACATCGCGAAGTATTGGTTTGGGGGTGCCCAGCCGGAGATTGTCATCTCGCAGAGCCCGCGAGCGCTCCCGTTGTATGCGTTTTATTCGATCGTACGGATTGGGTTGGCGTACCTTCTAAGCCTGATTTTTGCGATTGCCTATGGGTATATTGCGGCTTATAACAAACGGATTGAAGCGCTGATGATTGCGGGACTGGATATTCTGCAATCGATTCCGGTATTGAGCTTCTTGCCTGGCGTAATGTTGGCGATGGTGGCTCTGTTTCCGACACGACAGATTGGCGTGGAGATGGGCGCGATTGTGCTGATCTTTACTGGCCAGGTGTGGAATATGGCCTTCAGCTTTTATTCGTCGATCAAGAGCATTCCGCGAGAGCTGTCGGAGGCAGCAAGTATCTATCATTTTTCTCGGCTGCAGCGGCTGGTGCAGCTTGAGCTTCCCTACTCGGCGATTGGGCTGGTGTGGAACTCGATGGTGTCGGTCGCCGGCGGGTGGTTCTTTCTGATGGCCTGCGAGATGTTCGTATTAGGGAGTCGGGATTTTCGGCTACCGGGGTTGGGTTCCTATCTGCAGACTGCGGCGGGAACCGGAAATTATGCAGCAATTACTTGGGGATTGTTGACGATGATCGCGATTATCGTTGCGACCGATCAGCTGATCTGGCGGCCGATAATTGCCTGGAGCGATAAATTTAAGTTTGAACAGGTCGAGAGTGGGACGCGGGTGCGCTCACCTTTGCTTCATCTGCTGCAGCACTCGCGCGGACTTCGATCGCTGCGGGATCGCACTGTAGTGCCGCTGGGTGAAAGCGTATATCGCCGGCTAGCCCGGGACCGCAGAGATTCAATAGCGCAGGAAGCGCCTGCTGCGAAGCGTTTGAATCCGAGAAACGGCGGGTTTGCCTGGCTGCGAGGAACGGTATTGCTGGTTATCGCGGTGGTTGCCATCTATGCAGCATGGCAGGCGTTGCTGCTACTGCGAGAGGTGCATGTCTCGCAGTTTGGTCAAATTATGAAAGGCGCGATGGCGACGTTTTTACGTGTCAACGTATCACTTGTACTTGCGGCATTGTGGACGATTCCGGTGGGTGTCGCCATTGGTTTTCATCCCCGGCTCGCACGGCTGGCGCAGCCTATCGCGCAGATTGCGGCTTCGGTTCCGGCGACGGCTCTGTTCCCCGTTCTCCTAATTGCCTTGGTACGGATTGGCGGCGGAATGGGGGTTGGGTCGATTGCGCTGATGCTGTTGGGGACGCAGTGGTACATCCTGTTCAATGTAATTGCAGGTGCGATGGCGATTCCTTCCGATTTGAAGGAGGTCGCGAAGCTTTTTCATTTCACGACAGCTCAGCGATGGAAGACGGTAATTTTGCCTGGAATCTTCCCGTTTCTGATTACAGGTTTGGTCACAGCATCGGGTGGAGCGTGGAATGCGAGTATTGTTGCGGAGTACTTCCATCTGAAGAACCAGACGCTTCAGACGACCGGGCTTGGTGCGACGATCAGCGCAGCAACGGACAGCGGACAGTTTCAGATTCTGCTACTGGCAACGATTGTGATGGCATTGATGGTGGTAACGATCAATCGGCTGGTGTGGCGGCCGCTCTATCGGCTGGCAGAGACTCGCTACAAGCTTGGGTGAGTTATTCCGCCAGGGGGCGGCGGCGGTGTCTGGCGAGGTGGGGGCGGTGGTTTGCGGAAGGCAAAGATAACTGCGAGTAACGGCGGAGCGATCAGAACCCCCCAGAACGGAATGAGGATACCGAGGATTATCGGACCGAAAAAGGCAGCCCACCAAGGAATCTTTGTGGTGCGGTGGAGGACGTAAGGGCCGATGACGAGACCTTCAAGTATGACGATGAGGCCGTAGAGTCCGAGGACGAGGCCCAAGCGCCACTCGTCGTGTCCGCTGAAGGCTACCGCAAGGACCGGGCCGACGAGCGCGACCATGCCTCCGAAGGTAGGAATAATTTGAAGCAGGCCGCCGAGAATTGCCCAGAACGGAGCCCATGGGACGCGGATGAGTTCGAGGCCGATGAGCCAGAGAATTCCGACGATCAGAGCATCGAGCGTGGCTGCGCGCCACCATGCAACGAGGGCATTGCCTGCGGTTTTGAAATGCGCCGTCGCATTGGTGTTTCGAATGTTCATTCCAACCTGACGTCCTTATGCGGCATCTGAACTTGTTGAAGAACTATATCGTAAAGCGTTGGTTTTCGATGCTGAGATGAGTCTCGGCGATCAAATTTTTAGTGTGTGGGGAATAGCTAATGGCTGTAATGATGCAGGCGTTTTACTGGGACTCGCCAATCAAGGAGCAGAAGGAGGGCGAGTGGTGGAACTTTATCGCAGAAAAGGCGGAATCGCTCGGCCGGGTGGGGATTAATGCGCTTTGGCTGCCGCCAATCTGCAAGGGAGCCGAGGCACGATCGCCGGGATATGACCCTTACGACTACTTTGATCTGGGGGATTTCGACCAGAAGGGTGGCGTGAAGACTCTCTATGGCAATCGCAAGGAGTTGGAGAAACTGGTCGCCAAACTGCATGAGCACAAGATTGGCGTGTATGCGGATATGGTGATTAACCACAACTCCGGCGCGGATGAAGAGGAGATCAATCCGATCGACGGGCAGAAACGCTGGACGAAGTTCAATCCCAAGTCTGGAAAATTTCCCCGGGACTGGAACTGTTTTCATCCTTCACGATATGAGCGGGTGATGATTGAGGGAGAGAATTTCGCCGGGTTCCCTCACCTGGCTCATCGCAATCCGAGAGTTTACGCGGCGATGTTTGAGTACGCGCGGATGGTAATTGAAGAGCTAAGGTTTGATGGATTTCGTTTCGATTTTGCAAAGGGGTACGGAGGCTGGATGGTTGGATTGCTGGCTAAGTATCGGTACGAACGGGATGGTAAGGAGTTCACACCGTTCGTTGTGGGTGAGTATTGGTCTGGGCATGAAGATATTGCAGGTTGGCTGGACGGAGTGAAGGCGGTGACGGATAGCCAGATTGCGGCGTTTGATTTTCCGCTACGGTACAAGCTGAAAGATGTCTGTGACACGCTGCATTATGACCTTCGGAACCTGACTTCGGACGGGTCGGTTGTGGCGAGCCGACCGTTCAACGCTGTCACTTTTGTCGATAACCATGACATGAAAGAAAATGAAATCGTTAACGATAAGAACATCGCCTATTCGTTCATCTTGATGAATGAAGGGTATCCGTGTGTCTGGTGGTATGACTACTTCAATCTTGGGTTAGCACGGCCGGGAACTCCGAATGGAATTGACGCGCTGATTGATGCGCACCACAAGTATGCCGGGGGAGAAGCCTGCATCCTTCATGCTGATCCAGATCTTTATATTTTGCAGCGTAGCGGAATTGAGCAACAGCCTGGATGCATTTATGTGCTCAACAACTTGGGAGATAAATGGTCGGGGACTTCGGTGAAGACCAAGTGGCACAATCAAAAGTTCGCGCCAGTAGCTTGGGATGGGCATGATGTTGCCCATCCGGATGAACGAACTACGGATGGAGATGGGAATGCAGAGTTCCCTGCCCCGCCGCGTGGTTATGCAGTGTATGCGCCGGTTTAGAGTGCGATTTTCCCGGTGATATCTTTAAAGGATGAAGTTTGGCGTTCTCGTATTTCCGGGTTCGAATTGCGACCACGATACCTATAACGTGATCGACGCGCTCATGGGTCAGCCAGTCACGTTTTTATGGCATGCCTCGGAGGATTTGCAAGGGTGTGATGCAATCCTTGTGCCGGGTGGATTCGCGTATGGCGATTATTTGCGGACCGGAGCGATTGCGAAGTTTGCTCCGGTGATGCAGTCTGTTGCGAAGTTCGCAAAAAATGGCGGGTTGGTTCTTGGAATTTGTAACGGTTTCCAGATCTTGTGTGAGGCTGGATTATTGCCTGGCGCGCTAATGCGGAATGCCGGTCAGCATTACATCTGCAAACAGACCTTTTTGCGTACGGAGACAGTGGATTCGCCATTTACACACGGGCTTCGCAAAGGACAAGTTCTGCAGATGCCGATAGGCCATATGGAAGGCAACTACTTCTGCGATGCGGAGACACTGGCGAGGCTGAAGGCTGAGAACCGGATTGCATTTCGCTATGCAACCCCCGATGGGGAGTTGACTGCGGCGGCGAATCCGAATGGGTCGCTTGAGAATATTGCCGGGGTGTTGAGTGAGGGGCGCAATGTGCTGGGAATGATGCCGCATCCTGACCGATCGAGCGAGACTTTGCTGGGGTCGGCGGATGGGTTGTTGCTGTTCAAGGCGATGGCTGAATCTCTGGCGAATGCGCGGTAGGCGAGTGTTACTCTAGCTGGGAAATGATCGATATTCACCATCACCTTCTGTGGGACATGGACGATGGTGCGTCCGATCTTGATACCTCGTTGGCCATGGCCAGGCTCGCCGCTTCCGATGGTATCTCCCAT
The DNA here is from genome assembly GCA_035570955.1 of Edaphobacter sp. Taxonomy (GTDB): domain Bacteria; phylum Acidobacteriota; class Terriglobia; order Terriglobales; family Acidobacteriaceae; genus Edaphobacter. The sequence continues at coordinate 21,667 of DATMKY010000099.1, forward strand.
GTCGTTTGTTCTCCTCATGCAAATGGCACATATTCGTACGAGCCTCATGAGATAGACGCCAAGATTGCTGAGTTGCAGCGGGTTCTGGATCGCGAGGCCATCGCGCTGAAGCTGGGGCGCGGATGCGATTTTCACATGTCCTGGGAGAACATTGAAGAAGCCAAAGTTGATCCGGCAAAGTTCAGTATCAATGGGTTGGGATATCTGCTGGTCGAACTTCCTGATTACGGGATTTCACCGGGGATGACAGAGACTTTCTACCAGCTGCAGCTTGCGGGGCTGACGCCGATTCTGACCCATCCGGAACGCAATGCGACGCTACAGAGTGACCGTGCCCGGATGATGGATTGGTTGCGTGGAGGGGTGCTGGTGCAGGTGACTTGCGGTTCGGTTGTGGGTCGCATGGGAAAGCGTGCCGAGCGCATGGCGCACGATCTGCTCGCCAATCGCTGGGTAAATTTTCTGGCGACGGACGCACACAATATGACTTCGCGACCACCATTGATGAATGAAGCGTTCGAGGTAGTGGCGCAGAGGTATGGGCCGGATTATGCCCATCTGTTGTGCGTATCGAACCCCCTGGCTGCGTTTATGGGAAAACCATTGCAACCGCAACCGGAACCGCTGAATCTCTATAACAATTTGAAGCCAAAGAGCTGGTGGCAGAGGTTGGCGGGACGGTAAGCCGGTCGCGGACTAAAGCCCGAGGCCACCGTCTACCGCAAGAAGCTGGCCGGTGATGAAGTGAGGGGCTGTGGCAAAGAAGATCGCCGCAGCGGCTACGTCCTGGGCAGTGCCATTGCGCTGCATGGGTGTTTTGCGGGCAAAGTGCTCGTAGGCTTCCTCGACCTCACCCTGGACGATCATGCCGGGAGCAATACAGTTGACGCTGATCTCGGGAGCCCAGGCTTTGGCCATCGTCTGCGAGAGCATGTGCAGGGCAGCTTTGGAGGTGCAGTAATGAGCATGGGTCGCCCATGGGTGGAGGCCTCCCAGGGAGCCGATATTGAGAATGCGGCCGCGGCTGGCTTTCAGGTGAGGGTAGGCAGCTTTGGCCATCAGAAAGGGCGCACGGGTGTTGGTGGCAAACATCGCGTCCCACTGGTCGGCTGAGATTTTTTCGAGGGCCTCGGACTCAAAGATACCTGCATTGTTGACGAGGAGATCGAGCTGACCGAACTCTTCGATGACCGAGGCCATTGTCTCCTGAATGCTCTCGGGATCGCGGAGGTCGCAGCGGGCAGCGAATGCATCAACATCGTGGGCTACGAGATCGCGGACTGTATCTTCGGCTTCAAGCTGTGAGCCAAGGTACGTTATGGCAACATTAGCCCCGCGTTCTGCGAGTGCGAGAGCGATGGCGCGGCCGATACGTTTGGCCGCTCCGGTGACAAGCACGGTCTTACCCTTGAGCAGCTTATCCATAGATCAATAGCATGAGCACGAATAACGATTATTGCTGAGGCGTGGTTGGAGGCTGCTGAGGTGTTGATTGCGGTGCTGAAGGAGCCGTAGTTTGAGGCTGTGCCTGGGTTTTGGGGCGAACCGGCTCCTGAACCCCTGGCTTTCTCGATGAGGATTTACCCTCGTTGTCCTGATAGGACGAAAGTTGCTCCTGCGGGCGAATCATCGAGACCTCGATCGTGCGGGTAGGCTCAACGACCACATACTCCTCAGCGAAGGTAGCAAAACCCGAGGCAATGACCTGAACCCGCACGGTACTGCCGGTAGGAATGACATCAATGGACGCCTTGCCCTCAGGGTCGGTTTTGACTTCGAGGCCCCCCTGATCCTTGCCATCGAGGGTCGCGTCGAAGATGACGGCAGCGTTACTGATTGGCTTGCCATTAAACTTCTTCAGGACTGTAACTTCGATGCGCGAAGTTGCGGGGGGAGCCTTGTACTTGCGGCCATGCTTGACAGGGGCGTCCTGAGAAAGAGCTGGGATACAGGTAACCAAGGCGAAGCTAAAGAGAAGTGCGAGTCGATGGGTGCGGCGGAGCTGCATAGTCTCCATTTTACGATGTTTCGCGAAGATTGCGACCCAGATTGTAGTGGAGAGTAAGGCTTGCGTGACTTTCACTCAGATTTCACACTGGAGATTTGACATCGAAGTCCTTGGTGGCCTATTGTTAGCAATCGGGAGACGTGAGTGCTAATCGGGCCTTGCTCGGTGAGCTTGGGCCTTAAGTTCCCGGGTCCACGGCGATTTGACGGCTTCCCCAAGCATTCTGTGGCGGGTTCCGGTTGCAAGCCGGACTTAGCTGCGCAACCACGCGGACGGAGGATCTCCGTTCGCCACCATGTAACAGCAATTTGAACAAGGAGATGCAAAGCAATGGCGAAGACATCGTTTACACCGCTGCACGACCGGATCCTGGTCCGGCGCATTGAAGAGGGCGAGAGCAAGATAGGCGGCATCATCATCCCGGATTCTGCAAAAGAGAAGCCGCAGCAAGGTGAAGTGATTTCTGTCGGCAAGGGAAAGTCGAATGACGAGGGCAAGGTGTTTCCGCTCGACGTCAAAGCTGGCGACAAGATTCTGTTTGGCAAGTACTCGGGCACCGAGATCAAGCTGGATGGGGATGAGTTCCTGATCATGCGTGAAGAGGAAGTGCTGGGCGTCCTCAAGTAGGCATTGCTGCAGCGAACACCGCTACGCGGCAATTTTTGGCGCTTCGCGCGCTTTATCTAAACCAAAATTTGGCCGGTTAGGAAGCCGGTAACAGGAGTAAGAAAATGGCAAAGCAGATTCTGCATGGAGAAGATTCGCGTCAGGCTATTCTGCGCGGCGTTAACATCCTCGCCGACGCGGTGAAGGTGACGCTCGGACCGAAGGGTCGCAATGTAGTTATTGAGAAGAAGTTCGGTTCGCCGACGATCACCAAGGACGGCGTTACCGTTGCCAAGGAGATCGAGCTGTCGAATGCGCTGGAAAATATGGGCGCGCAGATGGTTCGTGAGGTTGCTTCGAAGACCTCGGATGTGGCCGGCGACGGCACGACCACTGCCACCGTTCTGGCCCAGGCGATCTATCGCGAGGGCGTGAAGACAGTGGCTGCCGGTGCGAACCCCATGGCGTTGAAGCGCGGTATTGATAAGGCTGTTGACGCTATCATCGGAAAGCGCGATGACAATGGACAGCCAGTTGGCGGAGCGCTGAGCAAGCTCTCGAAGCCGGTTTCGGGCGATATGATTGCCCAGGTTGGAACGATCTCGGCCAACTCAGATGCGCAGATCGGCACGATTATTGCCGAGGCGATGAAGAAGGTCGGCAAAGACGGCGTGATCACCGTTGAAGAGTCGCGCACGATGGAGACGCAGCTGGATGTGGTCGAGGGAATGCAGTTCGACCGCGGCTACTTGTCGCCTTACTTCGTAACGGATGCTGAGCGGATGGAAGTTGCCCAGGAGAATCCTTACATCCTGATCTACGAGAAGAAGATCTCGTCGATGAAGGACCTGCTTCCCTTGCTCGAGCAGATTGCGCGTACGGCGAAGCCGCTCGTGATCATTGCTGAGGATGTGGACGGCGAAGCGCTCGCGACTCTCGTGGTCAACAAGCTGCGTGGCACATTGAATGTGGCTGCTGTGAAGGCTCCTGGTTTCGGCGATCGTCGCAAGGCTATGCTTCAGGACATCGCAGTTCTGACCGGTGGCAAGGCGATCACAGAAGACCTCGGCATCAAGCTCGAGGGCGTGAAGATCGAAGACCTTGGCACTGCGAAGCGCGTGACGATCGACAAGGACAACACCACCATCGTTGATGGCGGCGGCAAGGATGGCGACGTCGAAGGTCGCGTGAAGGAGATTCGCGCGCAGATCGAGAAGACCACCTCCGACTACGACCGTGAGAAGCTGCAGGAGCGTTTGGCCAAGCTGGTTGGCGGCGTTGCAGTGATCAAGGTTGGTGCGGCGACCGAGACCGAGATGAAGGAAAAGAAGGCTCGCGTTGAGGATGCGATGCATGCAACCCGCGCTGCTGTTGAGGAAGGGATCGTCCCGGGCGGCGGTGTGGCACTGGTTCGCTGCGCAGCTGCTGTTGAGGATGTGATCAAGGGCCTTGAGGGCGATGAAAAGATCGGTGCTTCGATCATCCGTCGCGCACTTGAGGAGCCGTTGCGCATGATCGTCTCGAACGCGGGCGAAGAGGGCGCAGTGGTCATCGGCAAAATCCATGACTCGAAGGACAACAACTACGGCTACAACGCCGGGACGAACGTCTACGAGGATCTGGTGAAGGCCGGGGTCATCGATCCTACGAAAGTTACGCGGACTGCTCTGCAGAATGCGGCTTCGATCGCTGGCTTGATGCTGACGACTGAGGCGATGATCTCGGAGATTCCTGATAAGAAGGAAGCTCCTGCAGGCGGACATCAGCACGGCGGCGGCATGGACGGCATGTACTAAACCGTTTGTTACGCAAAAAAAAATAATTGGCCCCGGGGAGACCCGGGGCCTTTGTTTTGCTGGCGTTGTGGGGGTGCTCGAAAACTGGGCTTTTACGTGGTGAATCGTCGTAACGAGATGGCGATGTGCATTTTTTTGGTCGTTAGCAGGTTCTATCTACAATTTAGGCGGCTTAATCCGTCTGCTTTTTGCGTGCGGCCTTCTTTTTAGGAACACCCTTCTTGCGGGGGCGACCGATTGGCATTGGCACGAAGGCTTCTACCTCTGATCGCCGCACTAGCATGCGGCCACCAATTTCACGAGCTGACAAGCGCTTCCGCGCAATCAACTTGGCGATGGCCTGCTTCGATACACCGCGAATCCGCGCCGCCTCGACCTGCGAAACCCAGTCGTCAATCTTATCTTCATTTTTTATAGTTGTCTCAGACACCTATTTCTGTTACCATCCCCTCAAGTAGTGGTCCCGGTTCAACTATAGCCCGCGACGACGCACCTTTGTGCGCCTACGCAAATCCTTGTTTCTAAAAAGCTCTCTCCATTTCAGAGGTCTGCCATGAAATCGGACTTTCGCAATAACTTGCCCACGCAGATTGAATTGTTGCGCGCCGACATCTCGCACGAAGAGTTGAGCACCGGGTTGGGCGGTGTCACCGAGCGCTGCCTGGCGCGCTACATCACTCGAAAAAGCTTCTTGACGGACGAACCTGTACGCAGGGCCGAGGTTCTTTGCCCGACAGCAGAGTAACGAGCTTGCTGCTCAGACGTGGACAAGGCGTTCCGTTGACGACAGGGGTTTGAATTCATGACGAACACGTGGATGGAGAGACCTTTGAACGCTATAAGCAGGAGCATGGCCGCTGTCTTGGGACCGCTGTCTGCCAGTTGCGGACAGAGAAAGGGCTGACTCCGGATCAACTGGCGAAACGAAGAGAGGTTTGTGCCCAATGGATTCGGCGGGTGGAGACAAAGCGACGCCATTACCAACTATTCGATAAGCAGGATTGACCGAATTGCACGCGCTTTGGGACTAGAACTTTACGGCTTGTACAAGTGCGCAGACGGAATGCTGGGGCCACCGCATTGGCTGGCCAGAGAAGGAACGCAGAGCCATGAATAAAACAAAGCGCGCAGTGTTGGAGATTAGCGAGGCGACGGGTAAACGAATTCGTCGGGTATGTCTGGAAGAGCCCTTCCCACAATCCCACAATATCTATATATCGATTGAGCTTGACGATGAAACGGAGATATTGATCGAGGTGGAGTCTCGCCCGTATTTCAGCATTATGCATCTCGCGCGGGATTTGCACGGAGAACTGGAACCGGTGAAGGAGCCGATTCGCGGTGCCCTCCGGTCGCTAGTCAAAGGCGGTGACACCACAATGTGTTCTTGATCCGTCCATCGCGCGGAGTATGCTTTACTCCCAGCTCACTCCTAACGCGCCAAAGCCAGAAATCGCGCTGGTCACCGAATACTGCATGAGCTTGGGGCACATCTCTAAGCCTATGAAATTGTCCCTGTAGTCTCGCGTTTAAGAAATGCACAGAAATCGAGAAATTCCTAGACAGCCCAAAATAGTCTATTTATCTCTCAAATCAGCGGTTTTCTAAAATCTATCCACCGGTCAGTGACGGGTTTATGAGCGCAACCGGCTCCGTTCCTGGGCGAATGGTTTTTGGAGGGACACTGCGAGTACTGGGTTAGGATTGCAGGGAGATTCGGAGGTATGGAATGAGGGTTTCTCGACGAGAGTTTGGGCGGTTAGGAGCGATGGGGTTG
>DATMKY010000100.1:0-29607 GCA_035570955.1 Edaphobacter sp.
GACGCGGAAACTTACGCCGGAACAAGAGCTGCAGGAGTTGCGCGATACGTTGCGCCATCACGAACATCTTTACTACGTTGAGGATGCTCCTGAAATTACGGATGCGCAGTACGACGCGCTGATGAACACGCTGAAGAAACTAGAGGCGGAGCATCCGGAACTGGTGACTCCGGATTCGCCTTCGCAGCGTGTGGGCGGCAAGCCTAAGGAAGGTTTTCCGAAGTTGGCGCACTCGCGGCCTATGCTGTCGCTGGACAACGCTTACAACGAAGCGGAGCTGCGCGCGTGGGAGCAGCGGGTGCGGGATGCTCTGCCTAGTACCGAGAAGGTGCGGTATACGTGCGAGCTAAAGCTGGATGGGCTTTCGCTGGCGCTGCACTATGGGGCTGGATCTCAGAACAACAGGGTCAGTGGCTCGGCGCATCTGGAGCGCGGGTTGACGCGTGGGGATGGTTCGATCGGCGAGGATGTGACGACCAATGTGCGGACGATCCGGTCGGTTCCGCTGAGTGTTTCGGCGGCGAAGCTGAAGGCGGCGGGGTTGCCACAGAGTTTTGAGGTACGTGGTGAGGTGGTTCTCCCGCAGGCTGCGTTCGAGAAGATGAATGAGGAGCGGGTGGCGCAGGGAATGGCTCCGGCGGCGAATCCGCGAAATGCAGCGGCGGGGACGATACGGACGCTGGAACCAAATATTGTGGCGCAGCGGCGGCTGGATTTTTATGCGTATTTTTTGCTGCGGGACGGAGAGGCTTTGGTGCCGCTGCAGTCGGCGACGTTGGATGCGCTAAAAACCTCAGGCTTTCGTGTGAACAAGTATGCGAAGACAGTAAAGAACATTGATGAGGTGATCAGGTTTATTACGGATGCGGAGCCTCTGCGCGACACGTTGGGGTATGAGATTGACGGCGTCGTGATTAAGGTGGACGCAACGGCTCAACAGCGACGGCTGGGTTTTACGGGGAAAGCTCCGCGATGGGCGATCGCCTATAAGTTTGCAGCGAGGGCGGGGATTACAAAACTTGAGGATGTGCTCTTTCAGGTGGGAAGGACAGGGAAGGTGACGCCTGTAGCCGCGCTGACCCCGGTGTTGATCGGCGGAACTACGGTGACGCGGGCTACGTTACACAATGCGGATGAGATCGCACGGTTGGGTGTTCGGATTGGGGATTTTGTCTCGGTGGAGCGCGGCGGAGATGTGATTCCGAAGATTGTGGAGGCGGTGGACGACAAAAAGCATCCTCGGGGCACGAAAGAGATTGTGTTTCCGAAGAACTGCCCGGTGTGTTCGAGTGAGTTGCAGCGCATTGAGGGCGAGGTGGATTGGCGGTGCGTGAATAATTCCTGTCCTGCGCGGGTGAGGGAGGAGTTGCTGCACTGGTCTCATCGAGGTGTGATGAACATTGAGGGGCTTGGCGATGCGATGGTGGCGCAGTTGCTCGGACAGAGTGCTTCGTTTGGGGGCGAGGAGGCGGTGAGCGAGGAGGGCGCTCCGGTTGAGATGCGGAAGCCGCTGATCCATACGATTGCAGATCTCTACCAACTGAAGCCTGAGCAACTGCTGGGACTGGAGCGCGTGGGACAGAAGACGGCGGATGCGTTGCTCGAGCAGATTGAACGTTCGAAGAATGCCGGGTTGGCGCGAGTGTTGTTGGGGTTGGGGATTCGGTTTGTGGGGGAGAGAACCGCTCAGTTGCTGGCGGCGCAATTTGGCTCGATGGACGAGTTGCGGAAGGCGAGCGCGGAGGAGTTGGAGGCGGTGAATGAGGTCGGGCCTCGCGTGGCGCAAGCGATTGTGGAGTTTTTCGGGGTGAAGAAGAATCAGGAGTTGATCGATGCGCTCGAGAAGGCGGGAGTGGTGATGACGGCGGAGAAGCGAGTGACGACTTCGACGTTGGAGGGGCTTACGTTTGTGTTGACGGGTACGTTACCGAACCTTACCCGCGATGAAGCGAAGGAGAGGATTGAGTCGGCTGGGGGGCGGGTTTCGGGGAGCGTGAGCAAGAAGACGGACTATGTGGTGGCTGGGGAGGAGGCTGGATCGAAGCTGGATAAGGCTAATTCTCTTGGCGTGAAAGTAGTGGATGAGGCTGGGTTGCTTGAGTTGCTGAAGGGTGGGGCCTGATTGCACTTAAGGGGCAGCCACAGGTTTTAGATTTTTTTTTGATTGGGTGAAAAGCATATAGACTTGGACTCAAATGGCTTGGCTTCCTGGGACCCGGATTGGTTCATACGAGATCGTCGACGCGTTGGGTGAAGGTGGGATGGGGCAGGTATTTCGTGCTCGCCATCTGATTTCAGACCGTATCGAAGCGATGAAGGTGCTGCTGTCGGCGTCGTCGAGCAGCCAGGATATGCTCGACCGGTTCACACGCGAGATACGGGTTCTTGCAGGACTCAATCATCCAAATATTGCGGCGCTGCATACGGCCTTTCGTCACGAAAACCAGCTTGTGATGATTATGGAGTATGTCGACGGGCAGGACCTGCGGCGGTGTCTGCAGAGCGGGCTTTCGCTTGATCAGGCGGTGTCGTACACGAAGCAGGTGCTTGCGGCGCTGGATTATGCTCATTCGCAGAATGTGATTCATCGCGATATCAAGCCATCGAACATCATGCTGACGTGGGATGGGCGGGTAAAACTGCTGGATTTTGGGATTGCCCTGGCGACGCCGGACCCAAGACTTACTGTGACCGGCTCGGTGGTGGGTTCGATGCACTACATTCCACCGGAACAGATTTATGGAGAGCCGCCGGATGAACGGTCCGACCTATACGGAATGGGTGTGACGCTATACGAGATGATTACGGGCAAGCTGCCGATCGAGGGAGCGAACTTTCCGCAGGTGATTGCAGCTCATCTTCAGCATCGACCTGTGGCCCCGCATCTGGTGAACCCGCAGATTCCCGAGGCGATTTCTGCTGTGGTGATGAAGGCACTGAGTAAAGAGAAGCGGGAGCGATGGCAGACGGCGAAGGAGTTTTCGGTTGCGCTGGGGCAGGCGCAGGCGGGTTTGCCGGTTCAGTTTGAGATTCCGGTCAGCGTGCCAGTGCAAGCGGCGATGACTGCACCACTGCATACTCCGGCGAATCCTGTGGCTACGATCCCCGCGACTAGGCAAATTGATCCTGCTTCAGCTCAGGGAAGTGCCGTTGTCTCCGGACCAAAATATCAGCCGGAGCACCTGAATGAGATTTCGCAGAAGCTGGCTGCTTATGTTGGGCCGATTGCGAGTGTGTTGGTGAGGCGCGCCTCGAGCAGTTCGAATAATCTGCGAGAGCTCTGTGATCAGGTTGCGGCGGAGATTGAATCGGCGGAGGCGAGACAGAAGTTTTTAACCTCGGTTCGCGCAGTTTCGAAATAGCGGCTTGCTTTAGTTCTTCGGCGTTGAGAATGGAGCCCATCCTTCGCGATTCGGCTGCCAAGGATGGGGGGCCAGCGAAGATTTCTAACTATCGAGCATTTTAAGGGCTTTGGTTACTGTGACGAAGAGGCGATTGAAGGAGGCTGTGAGTTGAGCCATCTCGTCTTTTCCTCGCACTGGTAACTCTGCGTCTTCGAACTGTCCGAGACTAACGCGATCGGCCACGGCGGAGAGTTTGCGAACTGGCTTGAGGATGAGAAAGTAGAGGACGAGATCGACTGCGATGAGTATCGCCAGGAAAGTTATCGAGAGGGCGATCAGCAGGGTGTGGAATGCCTTGGTGGCGATGCTGATCGGAAGCTGCATGGGAACGGAGACGATCTGGGCGGCGACGACCTCGTTGAGGTTCCAGCCGAAGCCATTGGCTGAGCCGTACTTGTCGATCATGGATTGTGGCGCGGCTGCGGGCGTGCTGTGGCATTGGAGACAAGGCTGGGCCGCGACAATGGGGTGGGCGACGTAGAGTGAGGGGCCAGTCGGAGTTATGCGTTCGCCCACTAGCTCTTTCTTTTCGGGATTGTTGCGGAAGTTTTGGATGATATCGCTCTCCCAGTCGGAGGCGCGATCCTGGAGATTGGTGGGGTTGAGTGTGGCTTCCTTGTAGGTGTACTCAGGAAAACTTTTTCTAAGGTGATTGAAGGTGGTGGTCGCTCCATAGGCGGGGACGATCTGAGGCAGGAAGATGTTGTCCTCTGCCATGGTTTTAAGGAGCAGGGGCTTCAACTCGTCGGTGGTGTATTTGCGGGTGGAGCTGGCGCTGGTCATCATGAGCTCAGCCTGCTGAAGGACTTGGTCTCTGGCGTTCTCGATGAGGAAGGAATGGGCGACCGAGGATACGATAGCCAAGGCGATGGCAACGAGTGTAATGAGCAGGATGTTGAATTTAAGTAAGAGCTTCATGCGTTCTCCGAAGTAACGGGGTTGGGCCTGACAGCGGTATCGATGACGAGGATAGTACGGTCGTCGTGGGGTGCCGCTCCACAACAGAAGCGTTGGAGGGATGTGAAGGTGGCGCCGAGCGGGTCGGGGTCGGTGAATTCACTCTGGCGGTTGTGACCGAATTGATTACCGTCGGGATCCTCAGCTTCGGTTACACCATCGCTGAGGAGCACGAGACGGGCGTTTCGAGGAAGCTTGAAAGACAGGGAGTGGAACGCGGCGTCTGGGAAGAGGCCCACCGGGACGTCGCCTTCGAGGCTGGTCGTGACGGTGCCGTTTTCCAAGATGATGAGCGGAGGAACGTGGCCGCCGTTGATGTACTCTATCTCGCCATTTTCTTTGTAGTGAAGGGCGACGAGGGTAACGTATTTCTGGCCCGAGACGCGCGAGCAAAGAAACGAGTTCACGGTGGCGACTGCGTCGACGAGAGGAGCATGGCTGCGGGCCTGGGCGTACATCATTCCCTGAATAATGGAAGCGAGCAGAGCGGCGGGCATTCCTTTGCCTGAGACATCGGCGACGATGGCAATGAAGCCGTCTTCGACAGGAATAACGTCGTAGAAGTCGCCACCGACTTCTGTGCAGGGGATGGTTCTCGCCATGACTCTGGCGTAGGGGAAAGTAGGAAGTTCGCGAGCGATGATGCTTTGTTGAATGGATGCCGCGATCTCCATCTCGTTGCGAAGGAGGTCGGCAGCACGTTCGGCCTGAACGAGACGGGCATTCTCGACCAGGTTTGCCGCTTCCGTGGCGATTGCGTGGAGGATGTCACGGCCGACGCGGTTGAGAGTGCCGGCGTGGAGGCGGCTGTCGAGATAAAGAAGGCCGATGAGGCGGTCTGAGTTGCGGCCGCGCAGGGGGATGGCGAGTACGCTGCGGAGCTCGTGGACGACGATACTCTCGCGGCCGACGGGCTGGCCTTCGCCACTGACGTCGCCGATGATGTATTCGTGACCAGACTCGGCCGCATCGCGAACGATGGAGTGCGAGATCTTTGTGTCGTCGAGGATTCGGTTGCCTTCGCGATCGAAGGCACATTCGAGCGCGAGGGTTGCGGAGCTGTTGCCAAGGAAGACGAAGCCGCGCTCTGCGCCTGTGAGGCGCAGAGTGTACTCGATCATGGTGCCAAGGATGTCCTGCAGTATGCGGGTGTTGTTGAAGCTCTGTGCCGCCTGGAGAAAGAGGGAGAGCTTTTCGAGCTCGGAGCCGGAGGTCTCGGAAGAGACACGGTTGAGGAGGGATCGAGTAGGGACCTGATCGTGCTCGGAGACGAAGAGGAGAGTGATACCAGAGGCGCCCAGCTGGATGCGATCACCGGAGCGAAGGTGAACTTTTTCGGTCAGAGTGTCGTTTACAAAGGTTCCGTGACGGCTAGCGAGGTCTTGAATCGAGAACCCATCCTCGTCCTCGTGGATAACGGCATGCTTGCGGGAGACCTGCGAATTGGTGAGACACAGATTGCTGTCGACGTGGCGGCCAATTGTAAAAGGAAAACAGTCGAGGGCTACAGTTTGGGTCTGGTCCGCTTCGCGGACGACCAGACGGGCTGTATTCTTGATGGTCTCCATAGGTTTACTGGATCGATTGGACACCCTGGTTTGAGCAGGAGTGTTTGCCTCAATGAAAATTGAAAGTGGATGCAGTCTAACACTCGTTTTTGCAGGTTTGGCCGGAAGGCCAGCGTATCGAGGCGGCCAACTATTGAGAGGCAATTTTTTGTGTGATAGCATCCCTGTCTCTCTGGAATGGCTTTCGTGGAGGGTCTGAAATCGGGGGCCTGAACGGCTGAGCACTAGAGGGCGTGGCGAGATGCCACGAGATACAAGTTGTTGGGGGTCTCCCCTTGGATGAAGCGGACGGCAAGGTGAAAACGCCAGTCGCAATCCGCGGCTGGCAGTCACGACCTGAATGGCAGCGCCCGAACCCGATCCCTGTCCCGCATCGAAAATCAGACCTGCCCATAGAGGGTCACCGGAGGAATCTGCGATGAAAAATTATCTTGGAAGTGATATTCGCAACGTGGCCGTAGTGGGGCATGCTCATTGCGGAAAGACGACCTTGATCTCCGCATTGCTGCATGCCGCCAAAATGACGGCGACGAAGGGACGAGTCGAGGATGGATCGGCTGTAACAGCTTATGACGAAGAGGATGTGGCGCGGCGGACGACGATGTCGAATGCAGCTGCCTTTGCAGAGTGGGATGGAGTGAAGGTCAATCTGATCGATACGCCGGGCTTTCATATGTTTCTGCACGAGACACGTGCCGCGATGCTACCGGTGGAGGTGGCTGCAGTGGTCGTGAATGCGCAGACTGGGCCGGAGATGGTGACCGATCGTGTCTGGAGGTACGCGGCTGAGGTGAACCTGCCTCGGATTGTGGTCGTCAACCAGGTGGATCATCCGAAGGCCGATAGCCGAGACGGCCGGCGGCGGATGGTGGAGCAACTGCAGGAGAAGTGGGGCCGGCAGGTGGTGCCGGTGCAGCTGCCGATCGTCGACCAACACGGCTTTCATGGAGTGGTGGATCTGGTGACGATGAAGGCACACTTTTACAAGCCGGATGGGGATGGGCGGGGTGAAGTCGGTGCGATTCCTGAGGCTGTGAAAGCTGATGCGAAGGCAGCACACGAGGCCTTGGTGGAGCTGGTGGCGGAGGGCAAGGATGAGTTGATGGAGGAGTTCTTCAGTGAAGGGACGATCCCAGAGGGACATCTCATTGCCGCGCTGCATGAAGCGATACGCGAGGACCGGATCTTTCCGGTTCTGTATGTAAGCGGGCTGAGAAATGTGGGAACGGATCACCTGCTGGATTTTGTGAAGATTTATGCGCCTGCGCCGACCGAGCGTGAGGCCGTGGCGGCTCATGGAATTCTGCATTCGGTGCAGGGAAAGCCCAACGGCGAGGCGAAATTGGATGCTCAGGACGAGATTGTGATGCGCAAGGTGAATGATCAGGAGCCGCTTGCGCTGTACGTGTACAAGACGATGAGTGATCCGTTTGCGGGAAGAATTTCGTTCTTCAAGGTTGTGAGTGGCACGATGAAGACAGACAAAGCTGTAGTGAATTTCACGCGGCAAGAGCCGGAGAAACTGGCTCATCTTTCAATTATGCAGGGGCGAAAGGCCGTCGAGGTAACGGAGCTTCATGCCGGGGATCTTGGTGCGGTGGCGAAGCTGCGTGTAACGCTGACGGGAGATACCTTGGGTGACAAATCGCACGAGATCTTTCTGGAGCCGGTGAAGATGCCTGAGCCGGCGATGACTTATGCGATTGAGCCGAAGTCGAGGGCAGATGAGGACAAACTTGCTCCGGCGCTGCACAAGGTAATGGAAGAAGATTCGATGGTGAGGTTCTATCGCGACCCGCAGACAAATGAGTTTCTGGTGGCGGGTGCGGGGCAGCAGCATATTGAGGCAGTAGTTTCGAAGTTGAAGCGGCGTTATCACACGGATGTGACGCTGAAGGCGCCTAAGATTCCCTATTTGGAGACGGTACGTGGGCGCGCAGAGTCGCAGGGACGGTATAAGAAGCAGACCGGAGGGCATGGGCAGTTTGGCGACTGCAAGATTCGAATGGAGGCGCTGCCGCGCGGGCAGGGCGTGGTGTTCGAGAACGATATCTTTGGCGGTTCGATTCCGCGTCAGTATGTTCCGGCGGTGGAGAAGGGTATTCGCGAGTCGGCGGCACGGGGATTTCTGGCCGGGTATCCGGTGGTTGACATCAAGGTGACGGTTTTTGATGGGAGCTACCATGAGGTGGACTCGAGCGAGATGTCGTTCAAGATGGCGGCGCGGCTAGCCTTTCGTAAATGCATGGAGCAGGCGAAGCCCGTGCTGCTGGAGCCAGTGATGCGGGTGGAGATTGAGACGCCGGATGATTTCGCAGGAGCGCTGCTGGGTGATCTGAATTCGAGACGCGGACGGGTGCAGGGTATGGAGAGCGGGGGGTTGGGGACGATGGTTCGAGCGGAGGTTCCGATGGCTGAGATGTTGAGCTATGGAACGACGCTGACGTCGATTACGCAGGGACGGGGAAGTTTTCGTATGGAGATGGACCACTATGATGTGGTTCCTGCGATGTTGGCAGAGAAGATTTTGGCGAATGCGAAACGGCCCAACCAGGATGAGCTTGAGGAGTAGGTTGCGGGCCACTCGGAAATTCGCAGACGACCAATCCACTTGGCGTTTTGTGTTCGGAAATGGACAGATGTTTCTGGTAGTGGACGTTTTGCTGCGTGTGTGTGGGTCTAAGTAATTGAAAATGCGTCCTGAGGATTGGCCTAGCGCTTGCAATTCTTGTAGGCGCAATGGACATATCAAGACCAGATATTAAGAAGAAGAAGTTACGCCGGCAGTGGATCGTAGGTGCGTGTGCGGTGGTGGTGCTGGCGGTAGTGGCGTTTTTTGTGACGCGCCTGAAGCCGGCAGCTCCCGAAGTGGATCGAGCAACAGTGTGGACGGACGCTGTGAAACGTGGACCGTTGCTGCGACAGGTGCGTGGACCTGGGACGCTGGTGGCGCGCGAGGACAAGATTCGGGTTATTCCGGCAGAGACCGAGGCGACGATCTCGCGCATTCGCGTGCTTCCGGGCTCGCAGGTGAAGGCCGACACCATCATTATGGACATGGTCGACCCGACGGTGGACCAGCAGATGATGGATGCGACCCTGGCCCTGAAGGGCGCAAAGGCTGACCTGGAGAATACACGGGCCACCGTGAACAGCAACATGATGGTGCTGCGCGCCGAGTCGGCGACGCTGGACGACGATACCCGGCAGGCGCTTCTTCAGGCCAAGACGGACAAGAGTTTGTACGAACTGGGCGTGGTAAGCGGACTAACCTCAAGCGCTTCAGGGGGCAAGGCCGATGAGATGGGCAAACGGCAGCAGATCGAGATGCAGAAGCTGGAGATGAACCAGAAGGCCATTGCAACCATGATCGGCGTGCAGGAGGCCAAGGTGCAGCAAGCCGAGGCTGTGTTGGCTCTCAAGCAGAGGCAGAAGGATGCTCTGACGGTGCGTGCGGGAATCGACGGAGTGCTGGAGGCCCCGGATGTGCCGTTGCAGGTGGGTCAGCATGTGGATCCCGGGACGATGCTGGCGAAGGTGGTTCAACCTGATCAATTAAAGGCCGCACTGAAGATCGCCGAGACGCAGGCACGGGACATTCAGATTGGGCAACCAGCTGAGATCGATACCCATAACGGCGTTATCGAAGGCAAAGTGATGCGAATTGATCTCGCGGTAGTGAACGGAACGGTGACGGTTGACGTAGAGCTTTCTGGGGCCATGCCTTTGGGCGCGCGCCCTGACCTCAGTGTGGATGGAACGATCGATCTGGACCGGATGACCGACGTGCTTTTTGTAGGACGGCCGGCGTTTGGAAATGAGAACAGCACGATCAGCCTGTTCAAGCTGGGACCTGATGGGAAGACAGCGGTGCGCGTGCCAGTGAAGGTCGGACGCGCTTCGGTGAACAGCATTCAGGTGCTGGAAGGATTGCAGCAGGGCGATACGGTCATCCTGTCGGACATGAGCCGATGGGACACCGCGGACAGAATTCGGTTGGATTAGGGACAACATTAGAAAGGGAGAGTTAAGGATGGCGACGACATCAGAGACGATTATTCAGATTGAGGACCTGACGAAGATTTTTTTCACGGATGAGATTGAGACCCATGCTTTGTCGGGAGTGCATTTGAGTATCAACCGCGGAGAGTATGTGGCGATGTCAGGACCGTCGGGATGCGGCAAATCGACGTTGCTATCGATCATCGGCTTGCTCGATACTCCGACCAATGGCCGGTACTCGCTCAATGGTAAAGAGGTCGCGAATCTGAACTTCGCCGATCGCTCGCGGATTCGCAACCAGGAGATCGGGTTCATCTTTCAGAGCTTCAACCTGATTGGGGATTTGACCGTTGCCGAGAATGTTGAGCTGCCGCTGACTTATCGCGCCGGAATGCCTTCGGCAGAGCGGAAGAAACGAGTGCAGGAGTCGCTGGAGCGTGTGAACATGGCGCACCGGATGCGACACTATCCGGCACAGCTCTCTGGCGGTCAGCAGCAGAGGGTTGCAGTTGCGAGGGCGCTCGCGGGTTCGCCTTCAATCCTGCTGGCGGACGAGCCTACAGGAAATCTTGACTCGAAGAATGGCGAGGCAGTGATGAAGCTGTTGCAGGAGCTTCATCAGGAGGGCGCGACGATCTGTATGGTGACGCACGATCCGCGGTTTGCCGCACATGCGGAGAGGCAGATTCACCTGTTCGACGGCAAAGTTGTTGCGGAGGGAGAACTCAACAAGCTGCTTGCGGAGGTAGAAGCATGACAACGTTGTTGGAAGACTTAGGAAATGCCTTGAAACAGGCATGCCGGTCGATCGGATTGTCGAATACTGCGTCGACGGTCGTTGTGCTGGTTGTGCTGGGTGTTGTGTTGAACGCTGCGGCCCTGAGCGTAGTGGAGTCGATGCGAAATGGGAAGCATCCAGGTCACCATCAGGTCCGGACTGCTCTCCGGACTGCGGCACGCAGTGAAGTGAAGGCTGTGAAGGCTGTTTGGATCTCGTCACTGAAAAAGATGGGTCGGAATTGGTGCCCGACGGGACGGAAAACAGTCGATCACAAGACCGAATCGACGGAGTACGACTTCAAGGTGGGCGTGACATGGGGTGGCCCCGGCAATAGAAAGTGCGATGTGTCGCTTGATGATGGTTCGCCCCGAAGGATCGCCTTTGTTGCGTGCTGATGCGCATTGATCGCTACCGGCGTGTCGGCATGGTGCTGATGCGAGAAGCGGCGACTATAGGCGTTGCGGACAGAGTTGAGAGCAGTGAGATGCATCGATCGATGCAGAGGCGTTGATCGTGGGCGCGGCTGCCTGTCGTAGAGTCGATTTTGAACGGACAGAGGCATTGAGGATGGAGCAAGAACAATGATTGAGATGAGGAATTTAGAGCGGAGCTACAGGACTGGGCACACGGAGACTTGGGTTCTGCGACGAATTAATCTAACGATTCGTGAAGGAGAGTTTGTAACCATCATGGGTCCTTCGGGCGCTGGAAAGTCTTCGCTGCTGAACGTGCTGGCAATGCTGGACGACCAATGGAAGGGTGAGTTTTATTTTGCGGACCTTGCGGTTCATCAGATGAATCGCAAGCAGCGTGCGGATCTGGCGCGAAAGCGGATCGGGATGGTCTTCCAGAGCTATCACTTGCTGGATGATCTGACGGTGGCAGAGAATATCGATCTTCCGCTTTCGTACAAGGATATTCCGAAGTCGGAGCGTCAGGCTCTGGTTGCGGACACACTCGACCGCTTCAATATTGTGGGGAAAAAAGATTTGTTCCCCAATCAGCTTTCAGGCGGTCAGCAGCAGCTGGTGGGGATTGCGCGAGCTGTCATTCATAAACCCGATCTTTTGTTGGCGGATGAGCCGACGGGAAATCTTCATTCCGAGCAGGCGAAAGAGATTATGGAGTTGTTTCGAAAGTTGAACGAGCAGGGAACGACGGTGGTGCAGGTAACGCATTCCGAGGCGAATGCGGCTTATGGTTCGCGCACGATGGAGTTGCGCGATGGCTGGCAGTATCGCGACACGGCAGGACTTGCAGCGGCGGATGCGGAGGTGAAGGCGTGAGGAGGAGCTTTTCGCTGGTTGGGCTGGTGAGTGTTGCGAATCTTATGGGAGTTCCTGGGTTTGCTCAGGTGCAGCAGGCAACTGTATCGTCGACACCTGCGGGAGTTGTGCAACCTGCGTTGCGCCTGGATATTCCGCATTCGAACAACCCCTTCAGGGCCTATTTGCCTACGTTGGTAGCTCAGCCGAATCTGGCAAATTCAGCCCGGGTCGATACGCTGGTGAATAATGGCGTTCTCGAACTCAGTTTGAAGGACGCAATCTCCCTTGCGCTTGAAAATAATCTGGACATTGCGATTGCCCGCTACAACCTGCCGATTGCTGCGGCAGACGTACTACGTACTCAGGCCGGAGGGTCGTTTCGCGGTGTCAATACGGGTGTTGTGCAGAACACACCGGGAGGCGGTGTGGGCGGTTTTGGATCGGGCTCAGCCAGTGCGGGCGGCGCGGGCGCCGGAGGTACGACAGGTGGCGCGGGTGGTGCGGGTTCAGGCGCTTCGGGTCTCGTGTCCTCAACGCTGGGTACAGGAACGAATGTCTCTACCTTCGATCCACAGCTCTCCGGGCAATTGAACAACGAACATTTTACGCAGCCGTTGTCGAATATTGCGATCTATGGAGTGCCGACACTGCAGCAAAATACCACGAACGGAAATATCAATTTCAGTCAGGCGTTTCCGACGGGCACGTCGTTTTCGATGGTCTTTGACAATAGCCGAGGGGCTACGAACAGTCCGAACAGTTTTTTGAATCCGACGTTGAATTCTTACTACCATGTTTTGCTTCAGCAGCAGGTGCTCGCCGGATTTGGTCTTGGGCCGAACCTCCGCTATCTGAGGATTGCAAAGAACAATCAGAAGATTTCTGATGAGGCATTTAAGCTGCAGGTGATTTCGACGATTACGCAGATAGCGGATATGTATTGGGATTTGGTTGCTGCATACGATGACGAACAGGTGAAGAGCCGATCTCTGGATTTTGCGAATCAGACATTGGAAAGCGATCGCAAGCAACTTTCGCTACAGGCGATTCCGGCGATGGATGTACTGAAGGCGGAGGCAGAGGTCGCGACCCGTGAGCAGGATTTGACTGTCGCGAAGACGGCGCTCCAGTTTCAGGAATTGCTGATGAAAAATGCACTGACAAAGAATCTGGATGACCCTACTCTCGAAGCGATGCCCGTGCATCCGACCGATCAGAGTGGAACCATTGATTCGGGAGCACAGGGTCCAACTGAGGACATGATTGCCCGAGCCTTGCGGGACAGAATTGAATTGAGCGAGTCCGATTTGGATTTGGATAATCGCCGGATCAGCCGCGATTCCGCGCGCAACGCCGTGTTGCCCTCGGTTGCGCTGACGGCGTTTTATGGAGGAACAGGGTTGGCGGGGCCACCGAATCCGGCTTCGGATATCACTTCAACGGCGCCGATGGATTGGGGCGGGGCAGTTCGAAACGCGTTTAACAATACTGCTCCTGATTATTACTTTGGGGTTTCGGTCAACATCCCGATTCGAAATAGAATTGCGAAATCTGACCAGTATCGCTCTGAACTGGAGATGAGACAGTCGGAGCTTCGATTGCAGCAACTGAAAAAACAGATTCGTATTGAGGTGCGAAACGCGCAGTATGCTCTGGAACAGAGTGCAGCGCGTGTTGGTTCCGCTCGCAAGGCGCGCGATCTAGCGCAGAGAACGTTTGAGATTATGGGCAAAGAGCAGGAACTCGGCGCGGGGTCGAACTATCAGACATTGACGGCGCAGCGTGATCTTGCAGTAGCCGAGTCGGCGCTGGTTGCGGCGATGACAGCGTATCAGAAGGCGAAGATCGAGTTGGAACGATCGGTTGGTTCGACGCTGGATGCGTATTCGATTTCGATAGAATCAGCAAGGACGGGCGTCGCCCCGAATGGGCAGTAGCCGGAAGCAGGTTAGGTATGTTAGTTGAACGGGTGGAGAAGGACATATCGAGGGGAGAAGAGAAGGAGGCACCGTACAAACTTCTGATTGCGGACGATCAGCCGCATATTCTTGAAGCTCTGCGTTTGCTGTTGAAGCCCGAGGGGTATCAGCTTGAGATGGTGCGGATGCCAGCGCTGGTGCTGGAGGCATTGGCACATGAGACCTTCGATGGGGTGTTGATCGATCTCAACTACACGCGCGACACTACTTCAGGCCAGGAGGGGCTGGAGCTGGTTTCACAGGTGAAAGAGGTGGACGCCCAGTTGCCGGTAGTGGTGATGACGGCGTGGGGCAATATCGATCTGGCGGTAGAAGCAATGAGGCGTGGGGCGGGCGATTTTATTCAAAAGCCGTGGGAGAATGCCCGGTTGTTGAGCATTCTGCGCAACCAGATGGAACTGCACCGGAGCCAAAAGCGGACTCAGTGGCTCGAAGCAGAGAACCGGATTTTGCGGGCTGCAGGTGCGCCGGACTTTATCGCTTCTGCGCCTGCGATGCGGAGTGTTCTCGAGACGATGGCGCGAATTGGGCCGTCAGACGCGAATGTGCTGATCACGGGCGAGCATGGGACAGGGAAGGAAGTCGTAGCACAGACGCTGCATCGACTTTCGGGAAGGGCGGATCGAACCCTGGTAGCTGTGAATACCGGCGCGCTGCCTGAAGGAACCTTTGAGAGTGAGTTGTTCGGGCACGTGAAAGGAGCCTTTACGGACGCTCACACGGATCGCATCGGACGGTTTGAGCTCGCGAGTGGTGGAACGCTTTTTCTGGATGAGATTGCGAATATTCCGCTGCGACAGCAATCGAAATTGTTGCGGGTTTTAGAGAGCGGGGAGCTCGAACGTGTGGGTTCTTCAAAGACGCAAAAAGTAAATGTGAGGATGCTTTCAGCGACCAATGCCGATTTGCGGGCGGAGGTGACGGCGGGCCGTTTTCGCGAAGACTTGCTGTTTCGTCTGAATACGGTGGAGATCAATTTGCCTCCGCTGCGGGAACGTCGTGAGGATCTGCCAGCTTTAGCGGCACATTTTCTGGCACGATATGCTGCCCGTTACCGAAGGCCAATTCAGGGGTTGGAGCCGGCGGCACTACAGATGATGTTGCAGTACGCATGGCCAGGGAATGTGCGGGAGCTGGACCATACGATTGAACGTGCGGTTCTGATGGCACGGGGCGAACGTATCGAGCCTGCGAATCTGGGATTGAATGCACAACGCGGAACGTCGCAGAGCATGGACGAGATGAGCCTCGAAGCGGTCGAGGCCATTCTGATCAAGAAGGCGTTGTCGCGTGCCAATGGGAATGTGAGTCATGCTGCCGATGCGTTAGGCTTGAGCCGTGGAGCGCTCTATCGCCGCATCGAAAAGTATGGCCTTTGACGAGCCGGAAAGCACAGCGCAGGATGACGGCCTGCGGCTCACTCGTCTCCCTCTGGGAAGGTCGGGGCGTCGGCTGAGCTTCGAGAGGCGGGTGCGGCTTTGGCTGTATCTGCTTGGGTTGCCGACGGCGGTGCTGTGCTGGCTTCTCATGCGCGAGCACGGGGTGGAGTGGCTGGAGCAGGGTTTTGTCTTGCTCGCAGTGGTGTTGGGGTGGATGTTCGCCGTTTCCGTGCTAATGGAACAGATTGTGCGGCCGCTGCAGACGCTGGCAAATGTGGTGGCGGCGTTGCGCGAAGATGACTACTCGTTTCGAGCGCGCGGAGGACAGAGGAACGATGCCGTAGGCGACCTGGCGCTCGAGGTAAACCGACTGGCAGGTATGCTGCAGGGACAGCGGGCAGGGGCTCTTGAAGCGATGGCGCTGGTGGAGCGTGTGATGCGATCGATGCAGTCCCCCGTGTTGGCGTTTGATCCGGAGGGAAGGCTGAGGCTGCTGAACGTTGCGGGAGAACGTGCATTTGGGTTGCGCGGAGAGACTGCAATTGGTGAGGCTGCGGCGCAGTTGAAGCTGGGGGAATTGCTTGATATTGGTGACGACGATGTTATCTCGCTTGGCAGCGGGCTGCAACAGGGCCGATGGATGGTGAAGCGGACAGGATTTCGTTTGCGCGGCGTACCACATACTTTATTGGTGTTATCGGACGTGAGTGCGGCGTTGCGCGAGGAGGAGCGGCTGGCTTGGGAGCGGCTGATTCGCGTGCTCGGGCACGAGATCAACAACTCGCTTACGCCAATCAAGTCGATTGCAGGCAGTTTGCGGGGGCGGCTCGCGGCGTTGAATGGTGGGGCGGGGGAACGAGTGGATTTCGAGCGTGGTCTTGAGGTAATTGAAAATCGATCGGACTCGTTGAACAGATTTTTGCAGGCCTATCGGCAATTGATGCGGCTGCCAGCGCCGAAGCTGCGGGAGGTGTCGCTTGCCGGGCTGGTGACCCGAGTGGGGGAGTTGGAGAGGCGTTTGGACGTTGGGGTGGCCGGGGGGGTGGACGTTGTGCTGCAGATAGACGCCGATCATATCGAACAGGCGTTGATCAACCTGGTGCGAAATGCCGCGGATGCGGCGTTGAGTCCGGATGCCGTGGAGGGAATTGGGGCGCAGGTGGAGATCTCGTGGCAGGTTGTGGGTGCTGAGGTGGTGATTGCGGTCGTGGACAATGGGCCCGGGCTGACCAATGCGGGGAACCTGTTTGTGCCGTTCTATACGACGAAACCCGGGGGGACGGGGATCGGGTTGGTATTGGCGCAACAGATCGCGCAGGCGCACCGGGGGTCGGTACAGCTGACGAATCGGGTGGATGGGCACGCGGGGTGTGTGGCTGAGCTGCGGCTGCCTCTTGCAGGATAAGTTTTCTGGAGGATGCCAAATTCACACTGTCCCGTGCAGAATAGTCCATATTCCCTACGAGGTGAGAGATGGCTTGCAAGGTAGAAGACCTGAGGCAGATACCGCTGTTTGGGTTACTGGACAATGACGAGCTTAGCGTGCTCGCGGCGCAGGTAGAGGTCAAGCGGTTTGCGGCACGGCAGCGGATCTACAAGATGGGGGAGGCGGGGAAGCATGCCTACGTCATGATAGCGGGGACGGTGCGGGTGTCGACAGTGGATGAGAGCCACCAGGAGGTTGTGGTCGATGAGCCTCGGCACGGGGACTTCTTCGGGTTCGCGTCGATGCTGGAGGATACGCCACACCAGACAACGGCGCTGGCGCTTGAGGAGACGACCTGCCTTGAGGTGAGTCGCGATGATATTGAGGTTCTGGTGCGGCAGAAGCCGATGGCGGGAATGGATATGCTAACGGTGGTGAGCAGGCAGTTCCATGCTTCACAGCAACTGGTGAGGAACAGGGCGAGCCGCAACGTAAACGAGGTGATCGAGGAGGAGATGAGTTTTGGGGACCGCATTGCGGATTCGGTCGCGGGGTTCGGCGGCTCGTGGTCGTTCATCATCTCGTTTCTGGTTGTGCTTGTGACGTACGCTGTGGTGAATATTGTCTTGAAAGGGAAGGCGTGGGATCCTTATCCGTTTATTCTGCTGAATTTGTTCTTGTCGATGCTGGCGGCGATTCAGGCTCCGGTGATCATGATGAGCCAGAACCGGCAGGATACGAAGGACCGAGTCCGCGGCGAGCTTGATTATGACGTGAACCGGCGGGCTGAAAGTGAGATTCAGGCGCTTTCGAATAAGCTGAATTTGTTGAATGAGAAGATTGGAGATGTCGACGATCTTCTGCGGGTGCATATGGATCGTAAGTAGTTCATTTTGCTTTTGTTGTTGGGAATTATGGCGGCGAATCGGCTCCCCATGTTGTAGGGATATTTAGGCTGCAAGTTCAATGAATGCCTTCAGTTGGCAGGTGGGGCGCTAAAATATTGCGTTGATTGTGCTTTCAGTAGCGCCAATGGGTGAGTATGGCTCTGCTGAAACCGACCCCTTAAGCAACCTACATCTCGCTCGAACATCGATTTTTAGGTATCTTTGGACAAATTTGAGGCTTGCAGGGCTGTTTTTTGAGCGCTGAAAGCGCGCGCAAAATAATTGGCAGCCCTGTATCTCTCTGATTTGGCGGGTGTTATTCGCGGACGATTTGCTGGATTCCGCGGAAGAGTTCGCGCAGGCTGGGGGCCTTGCGGTCTTCCTGGGACGACTTGACCGCGTCATTCAAGCGCACCGTAAAGTCGTGATCGCTGATGAGATGCCCGAGGCTCGGCGTAACCGATTCTGTGGTCTGGAGGTTCAGAGTCTGGAGATCGGTGCTTCCGACGAACGGCTGCGCCATCTTCTTGCCATAGGCAGATGTGCTGACGTTGTTCATAAATCACCCCTCGTGATCACCAATTATACATCAGTCCAAGTACGGTTCCCCCCAACTTGGCGATCACGAAGTTGGGGTCGGAGAAGGCGCTCGTCCCCTGACAAGAGAGATTCAAAACGCCCACTGTTTTAGATGCTGTTTTCTTCGCTGTTGATGCGGAGGTATTGATGGGGACACAGAAGATGGACTTGAAGGGATGATTGCCTTCCTTGTAGACACTGGTGAGGACATCCAGTTTGGCAGGTAGTACGGCTACTCCGTGCTCGTACTTGATGTTGGGGACGTAGATGAGTTGATTGAGGGTGAACGCCTTGCCTGCGGCTCCTTCGGTCGGGTCCAGGGTAAAACCTACCTGAAAGTCTTTGCCGCCGGAGTTTTCATAGACGACGGTCAGCAGGTTGGTGGCGGCTTTGTGCTCCATGAGGCAGATGTTGGCGTGCTTGACTCCCCAGAGAGCGAGGATGGTGGAGAAGGCGGTATTGAACTTGCCCATGAAATTGATTCTTGCCTGATCCATGTCTACTGGGACGGTGGATGCGCTGAGAAATGCGGTGAGCTCGTTGAGCGGGCCGAGCAACTCGCCGAGGATGGTAAGGGTTGTGCGGTGGTGGCGGCGGTGATGGAACTCGTGAATGTGGTGGTAGAAGATGAGAGCTTCGACCAGAAGAAGAAGGATGAGCACCCACGGGTTTTCAAAGAAGAAGCGCAATACATATTCACATCCGTCGAGAACCATCTGGAGCGACTCCGGTGAGAAGGGGAGAAAGCGAGAGCCTCCATTTCGTTCTATGAATTCAAATATTTTGAGCGTGAGTTCGAGTATGGTGAAGAACCCAGCGATGGTAAAGATGACGAATATTGCTGCGGGGACCAGCGCTTTAAGTTGGAAGCGAAATTTCCAAAGATAGATGAGGATGTAGCAGCGGATAAGATGAAGCACGCTCCGCACCTTAGCTAGCCCATCCTTGACGTCGGGATGATTTTTGCGGATGAAGAAGAAGAGAACGAGGAGGCTGATAAACGCGACGACGAGAAGAAGACCAACGACGATGGCGATTACGATGAGAACGAATTTGGTGGTAGGCGTCAGGACGACGAAGGCGGCGAAGCTCGCAGGGAAGATCGGAGTGGAAAGTGGAAGGTGGGCTCTCGGCATAGGGTTTGCTTATGGGGCCGGAAGGATGAGAAGAGTGTGACAGAGAGAAGGGTATTCGACAATCGAATTTCTCCGGACTAGTTTTTCGGTCAAGGGGTTTCTGGACCGGGTTGGGTTGTCGGGCTCGGATTTGGGATGTGAAAGGATTACTAGTGTCGGGTATTTTCGCTTTTATTTCTCCCTAGCTTCGGCAGTCAGGATCTAGCCCCTGCTGAAGTGCTCCTCGTTCTTGCGCAGAAAATCGAGAGGCGTACGAAGGCTTTGGAGAGGGTTCGGCTAAGGAAATACGACAGAACTGTTCATGAGCTGCGCCAGTTTGTGGCTGTGGTCAAGCGGGCGCAGGAGGATTCAGGGGGAGGCAGGTGGGACGATATTGAGTAATTTTCCGGGCAGTTTGCCGGCAACGTAACCGCAAAAAGCAAAATGCACAACAGATTCCTCGGCTGGCTGCGGAATGACAAAGGCAACGACAACTGTTGCTAGTTGATTGCGGGTAGGAGGGAGCTACGGCCTGCCAGGAAGACGATTCCCATGATGAGGCTGTAGGCGGCGGTCAGGGCTGAGATAAGTCTGAGGGCTTGTGGACGGTGGCGGGAGGCTCCGAAGGCTCCTGCGACTGAGGCCGTCATGAGGGCATTCATAGTGAGGAGGCCCGCGAGGAACATTGCCAGCCCAAGCATCCCGAGAGCAGCTCCGCCGAGGTTGGCGGCGAGGAGAAAGATGAGGAGCTGGCTGGGGGTTTCGGCTCCAAGGCCGTGAACGAGGCCGATAATGAAGACGGATTTGGCGTCGACGGTGTCGGGGATGGGGTGGTGAGGAATTGGGTTCGGGGTGTGATTTCGATTCCAGGCCAGGCGGATGCGATGGAAGGCGTGGCGGAGAAGGGTGTATCGGTTTTTGGGCAGGTCACGGGGCTTGAGGACGAGGGTGCCGAGGACGTAGATGCCGAGGAGGAGGAGGGTGAGGCCGACGAGGCGCTCGGCCCAGCGATCGACGCCAGCCGGCAGATTGATTCCGAAGAGGATGACGATGAGGCCGAGGGCGGCGACCATGACGGCGTGGCCGAGGGCGTAGATCATGCCAAGACGCATAGCGGTGTGGCGAGATTGCTGGACGCTGACGACGTCGGTGATGGCGGCGATGTGATCGTAGTCGAAGCCGTGGCGAAAGCCGAGCAGGGCAGCGGTGAAGAGCGCGAGATAGAGCGCGTGGTTCATAGGGGTGTTTCTGAGGCGAACTCCGTTTCTTTGATGATAGCGGGAAGGAATCCAAGTTGTTTGGGGTGGATATTTTCTTTTTTCCCTGCAGTTTTCGCGGCGTGGGCAATAAGATGATTGCAGAACCTCCAAAAAACCTATGACAACTCGAGCTCTCCGGTCCCTTCTTGTCTCTACAGCCGTCCTTTTGATCACTCTTTTTCTCGTTACTTCCGGCTCGGCGCAGCCGGATTTGAGTCCTACGTTTGCTCGCGATAGCAAACAGCCGATCGACAAGGACTATACGGATCACATGAAGAAGTACACGACTGATCCGATGTTTACGTCGCATCTCGTGGACTATCTGCCGGCCTCGCCGACGGTGCCGACACCGGCGAAGGTATTGGGAGATGTGGCGGGTGCACCGGATATGTTGCCGTATGCGGAGGATGTTTATAAGTACTTCAGGATGCTGGAGGCCACTTCGCCACGGGTGAAGGTGTACTCGATCGGGAAGTCGGAGGAAGGGCGCGAGATGATTGCGGCGGCGATTGGGGATGCCGATCTGCTGGCGCATTGGAAGGAAAACAACGAACGGCTGGCGAAGCTTGCCGATCCACGGACGATTGGGCTGGATGATGCGAAGGCACAACCGCTGATCGATCAGTCTTACCCGGTTTATTACATTACCGGGACGATCCACTCGAGTGAGACGGGTGCGCCGACAGCGCTGATGGAGTTGGCTTACCGGCTAGCCGTGGATGACGCGCCATATATCAAGTACATCCGGTCGCACATGATTGTCTTGATTACTCCGGTGGTGGAGGTGGATGGACGCGACCGGATGGTGGATATTTACCGGTGGCATAAAGCTCATCCGGGAGAGAACTGGCCGCGGCTGGCTTACTGGGGACACTATGTGGCGCATGACAACAATCGCGATGCGATGGGCATGACGCTGAATCTGACCAACAATGTTCTGAATACTTATCTGGGGTGGCATGCGCAGGTGTTGCACGATCTGCATGAATCCGTGCCGTTTCTTTACGACAATACGGTGGGAGATGGGCCTTATAACGCTTGGATCGACCCGACGCTGGCGGACGAGTGGGCGGAGCTGGGTTGGAACAATGTCTCGCAGATGGAGTCGTTCGGGATGCCAGGGGTATTTACGCATGGAGATTTCGATACGTGGAGCCCGGGGTATCTGATGTTTCTGGCCGGGATGCATAACGGGATCAGCCGGCTGTATGAGACCTTTGGCAATGGTGGCGCGGATACGGAGAAGAGAATTCTGCAGCCTGAGGAGTACTCGAGGACCTGGTACAGGCAGAATCCTCCTCTGCCGACGGTGATGTGGTCGCAGAGAAATAACAATAACTACGAGGAGAGTGCACTACTCTCGACGCTGTCATACTTCTCGCGGAATACGCATCATTTCCTGGAGAATTACTACATCAAGAGCAAGCGGTCGGTGATGAAGCCGACGCTGGATGGCCCAGCGGCTTATGTTTTGCCGACGGATGCGGCGGAGCTGAACCGGCAGTTGCAACTGCTGAATGTTCTGAAGTTGCAGCATGTGGAGGTGCAGCAACTGTCGGCGGCGGCGACTGTGTCGATTGCTGCGGCAAAACGTGGGGATAAGCCTACTTCACAGACTCTGCCGGCGGGAAGTTTTGTGGTGCGGATGGACCAGCCGTACTCGCGTGCAGCGGATGCGTTGCTGGATAAGCAGTACTGGGCACCGGACGATCCGCAGAAGCATCCGTATGACGATACGGGGTGGTCGTTCAGCCAGTTGTTCAATGTGAAGGCTGTTCGGGTGACGGATGGGTCGATTCTGAAGGCCGGGATGGTGCCGGCTGATTTCGATCAGGCTTCGGGGAAGGTTGCCGGGGCGGGATCTGTTTATGCGATTGCTAATACGACGCAGACTTCACTACTGCCTTTGGTTTATGCGTTGAAGCAGGCGCATGTGGAGACTGCGGAGAAGGCTTTCGATGCAGAGGGCAAGCACTTTGCCGCAGGCTCCCTGCTGGTGTCGCAGGTGGATGACGGTGCGATGGCGGCGACGCTGAAGAAGCTTTCGTTGGATGCGACTCGGTTGAGCGCGGCTCCGTCGGTGGCAACGCATGTTGCGCCCGCGCCGCGGATTGCGTTTATGCATACGTGGCTGGGAACGCAGACCGAGGGATGGTGGCGGCAGGCCTTCGATAAGGCGGGGATTCCGTTTACCTATATGAGCACGCAGACCGTTGCCGGTGAGAGCGATCTTCGTGGGAAGTATGACGTGATTGTGTTTGCTCCGGTGGGACGAGCTTCGTCGGCTGACATTATTAACGGAATGCCGATGTGGGGGAATGTGTTGCCGTGGCAGAAGAGCGACATTACTCCGAATCTCGGATTGCTGGATACGACGCCGGATATGCGGCCGGGGCTTGGGTATGACGGGCTTGCGCATCTGAAGGAGTTTGTGCAGAAGGGCGGACTGCTGATTACCTGCGAGGATACGGCCCAGTTTGCGATTGATGCCGGGCTTGCGCCGGGAGTGAGCGTGACTACGAGTGATGCTCGTGTGGTGGGAAGTGTTTTGAACAGCATTTTTGTTTCGCCCGCGAGTCCCATTGCGAACGGGTATGGTTCGAACCTCCCGGTGATGAGTGCGAACGGGATGGTGTTTAGTGTTAGCAACACGCTTGGCGGACGTGGCGGGAGGACGCTGATGGATCCTTATGAGCGGCGGCCGACCGGACGTGGCGGACCGGATGAGAGCGACGTCACGCAGGGACGGATGTCTGTGGAACCTGAGGTGGTTACAAAGCCGCAGGCGTGGCAGCCGCGACCGCTGAACGAAGACCAGATGCGGAATAACCTTCAGGTGATTCCGGTTGCGTTGCGGCCTGAGGTGATTCTGCGGCTCAGCGATGCGAAGACGTTGTTGTTGTCGGGCCTGTTGGATAAAGGGGCTTCGATTGCTGAACGGCCGATCGTGGTGAATGCACACGTGGGTTCGGGGAATGTGCTGCTGTTTGCAAATAACCCGGTTTATCGCGGTGAGACGGTGGGGAGTTACGCCCTGGTCTTCAATGCAATTCTTAACTACGACCACTTGCGGCAGCCCGCTCAGGAACAGCCAGCGAAGGCTGCTCCTGCGGAGTGATCGGTGTAACGTTATCGAAGCGTCACGAGTCGGCGGTGCGGTGATTGCGAAAGGAACCGATGTTGAAGAATGAGGCGTCTTCGGTGACGAAGACGGTAGTTGCGGAGACAGGAGTGAGCAATCACCGGGCGGCGGTGACGGCGGGATTCACCGGATGGCTGTTGGATGCATTCGATTTTTTCCTTGTAACCTTTTGCCTGACTTCGATGGCTAAGGAGTTTCATAAGACGGACGCGCAGATTGCTCTGGTCATTACGATGACGCTGCTTTTCCGGCCTGTGGGCGGATTTGTCTTCGGGATGATGGCGGATCGTTATGGCCGCCGTTTGCCGCTGATGATCAACATTGGATTTTTTGCAGTGGCGGAGATTTTTACCGGGCTTGCTACCAGCTACACGATGCTGCTGATCGTGCGCGCCTTGTTTGGCGTGGTGATGGGCGGGAACTGGGGCGTGGGGACTTCGCTGGCGATGGAGGGAGCGCCGAAAGGGAAGCGCGGGATGCTCTCCGGGCTGCTTCAGGAGGGGTACGCTGCAGGGAATGTGCTTGCCGCGTTGTGTTTCCTGTTTCTGTTTGGGCGGGTTGGCTGGCGGCCTCTGTTTTTTCTAGGAAGTCTACCTGCGATTTTGTTAGTTCTGTTTATCCGATTCCGGGTAAAAGAGTCGACGGTGTGGCAGAAGGCGCGTACAGGGAGTTGGGCGGAGCAGGTTAGCGAGGTCTGCTCCCACTGGAAGCTGTTTTTGTACCTGTTGATTTTTATGACGATGATGATGTTTGCTTCGCATGGGACACAGGATATGTATCCGACGTTTTTGCAGCGGGAGTGGCACTTCACACCGCAGCGGCGGGCTGTGATTACGGCGATCTCGGGTGTGGGAGCGATCCTGGGTGGGATTATCTTTGGTCATTTCTCTGACGCATGGGGGCGTCGGCGGACGATCATTACGGCATTTATTCTTGGTGCGCTGGTGGTTCCGCTGTGGGCCTATGCGCCAAACCAGGCGCTGCTGGTGCTTGGCGCGTTTCTGATTCAGTTCATGGTGCAGGGAGCGTGGGGCGTAATTCCGGCACATCTTGCGGAGTTGTCCCCCGACTCGGTGCGTGGGTTGTTGCCGGGGTTTGCGTATCAGACGGCGGGGATTATCGCGAGCTCAGTCGTTTATATTGAAGCGGTTTATGCGCAGCGGACGAGTTATGCAACAGCGATGGCCTTGACCGCGGTGAGTGTGTTTGCGCTGGCTTCGATTATGGCGGCTGTCGGGCGCGAACGGCGTGGACATACGTTCGGAAGCTAACTTCGGCGGGGGTGCGTGCGTGCCTGGGCGGTGGATTCGCGGACGACGAGTTCCGGGTCGACTTTAATAGTCTCGGGAAGTTTTTCGTGCGCGAGTTTTTTAAGTAGCGATGTAGCAGCTTGAGCGCCCATGTGCTGGAGCGGCTGACGAATCGTGGTGAGGCTGGGGACGATGTAGGAAGCGGCCTGAATGTCGTCGAATCCCAGGACAGAGACATCTTCGGGGACTTTGAGACCCGCGTCGTGAAGAGCGCGGATGCTGCCTATCGCGGAAATATCGTTGAAGCAAAGCAGGGCGGTGAAGTCTTTGCGCTGAAGCAGGAGCTGATGGGTGACAGGATAGCCGAGTTCGGGTGTGTTGAGGTCTTTATCGAGTTGGATGACGAGATCGTTGGGGACTTCGAGCGAGAGAGCGCGGGCGACCTGCATGGTGGATTGCCAACGGCTCTGCGAGTCTGAGCTGAAGGGTTGGCCGTGCATGTAGGCGATTTTGCGATGGCCGAGACGGTAAAGATGGCCGAGGGCGAGCTCGGCTGCACGGTGGTGATCGAGGACGACGTTGGTGACTCCGGGCAGGTGGAGATGGCCGCCGACTGAGACGGTGGGTGCGGGAAGAGCGCCTTCGAGGTGAGTATCGATAGCGAGGATGCCGTCGACGCCCCGGGCCTGTAGGATGCGGGGGTACTCGGCGACGAGATCTTTGCGGTGGCGGTGGTGAGCAGTGAAGAAAAAATATCCCTCGCGCATGAGGACGTCAGCGGCTCCGCTGAGGACCTGGGAGTGATAGCCTTCGCCGAGCTCGGGTAGGAGGATGCCGATGGTTTGGGTCTTCAGTCCCTGGAGTGAGCGAGCGATCTGGCTGGGCTGGTAGCCGAATTTTTTTGCGGCGGCTTTGACCCTTTCACGTGTGGCTGGCGGAATGGAGCGCCCGGGGGCGTTGTTGAGGACGAAAGAGACGGTCGCGGGGCTGAGGTCAAGATATTCGGCCAGCATCTTGAGGCTGACGCGTCGCTGCGCGGATGGATCGGACGAGGTCTTCTTGGGCATCGTGGTTGGTTAGGACAAGTCTAGTCGAGGCTGAAGGAAAGTGAGGCAAGGAATGGGGTTGTTCATGGGATTTGTTAGGGGCGGGGGATTGGCGAGAACTTTTGTGACTGGGTTGACAAAAAGATACTGGACAATAAGACAACCGTTTGTCTACTATGGTTTCTCTTGATTTAAGCAGACATGGTGTGGTTGTGCGCCCAGGATCACTGAATAACGAAAACGCCGTCTAAGCTGCTGCACTGGGCGAAGACGCCAACCAGAAGCCGGAGTTCCATGCCTCATTTTCGCAGCACGCGCGTTGAAGTGGGAAAGATTTTATCTGCCTGCACGATTTTAGTGTCAGTTTTTTGCTCCGCTTTGCCGGCTCAGAAGCAGGCAGATGCATGGCCGGCTGCGACCGCCGGGGATGGCCTCGAGGCGTCACGATTTGTCGATGAGTTGTTGAGCAAGATGACGCTCGAGGAGAAGCTCGGGCAGATGACGCAGATTGCGTATAAGGAGAAGGACTCGGTCCCGCATGATGAGCGGGTTCTGAAGGAGCAGACAGGATCGTTTTTGTTTCTGACCGATCCGGTGGAGATCAATCGGCTGCAACACCTTGCAGTGGAGCAGACACGACTGCATATCCCGTTGCTGTTTGGGTTCGATGTGATTCATGGCTTCCGGACGATCTATCCGGTTCCGCTGGCGATGGCTGCGTCGTGGGATCCGGCTGTTGCGGAACATGCGCAGAGTATGGCGGCGAAAGAGGCTAGTTCGGTTGGAGTTCGGTGGACGTTTGCGCCGATGGTAGATATTGCGCGTGATCCGCGATGGGGACGGATCATGGAGGGTGCGGGCGAGGATCCGTATCTTGGTTCGAAGATGGCGGAGGCGCAGGTCCGGGGATTTCAGGGAGAGTCGATGGGTGGCGCGGATAGCATTCTTGCGTGCGTGAAGCACTTTGCCGGGTATGGCGCTGCGGAGGGTGGACGTGATTACGATTCGGCGAATATCTCGGATGAGCAGTTATGGAATGTTTACCTGCCACCCTTTCGTGCGGCGGTGAAGGCAGGCGCGGGCTCGGTGATGAGCGCGTATATGGATTTAAACGGTGTGCCTGCCTCGGGCAATACGTTTCTTCTGCATGATGTGTTGCGGGAGAAGTGGGGCTTCAAGGGATTTGTCGTGACCGATTGGGGGACGATTCCGAGTCTGAAGACTCATGGGTTTGCAGCGGATCTTGAGGATGCTTCAGTGCGGGCTGTCAATGCCGGCGTCGATATGGAGATGACTACGCACGCTTTGCGGGACAATCTTGCCGCAGCTGTGCAGGATGGAAAGGTGAAGCAGTCGACGATTGACGCTTCGGTTCGCGAGATTTTGATGGTGAAGTACCGGCTGGGATTGTTTGCTCATCCCTATGTTCCGGTTGATAAGTGGAAGGTGGAGCTTGGTTCGGCGGCACAGCGTGAGGCTGCGAGGGTAGCCGCGGAACGAAGTGCCGTGCTGTTGCGGAATCAGGATGGAGTGCTGCCCCTTAAGAAGTCTGTTGCATCGGTTGCGGTGATTGGGCCGCTTGCGGATTCGAAGCCGGATACGATGGGGTCGTGGAGTCTGGCAGGGCATCCTGTAGATGCGGTGACTGTTCTTGAGGGATTGAAGAAGAAGTTCGGATCGGCTACGACAATTAATTATGCGAAGGGCGTGGAGATCGAACGTGGGCAGCCTTCGATCTTTGACGATCAATTCCAGAGCCCCAAGCCTGTCTTGAAGACACAGCAGGAGCGCGACGCGGAGTTTCAACACGCACTGGATCAAGTCAAGAAGTCGGATGTGGCGATTCTGGTTTTAGGCGAGACGCAGGATATGAGCGGTGAGAAGGCCTCGCGGCAGACGTTGAATCTGCCGGGCCGGCAAGAGGAGTTGCTTGAGGCAGTGGTGGCTACAGGGAAACCGGTTGTCCTGGTTTTGTTGAGTGGGCGACCGCTGGATATTACATGGGCGTCGGGGCATGTCTCAGCGATTCTTGAGGCGTGGTATCCAGGAACGGAGGGCGGCAATGCGGTTGCCAACCTGCTTACGGGCGGGGCAAATCCTGGCGGGAAGTTGCCGGTGAGCTGGCCGCGGAGTGTCGGTCAGGTGCCTATCTACTATTCGCAGAATCTTACGCAGATTCCGGATGAGACGGACACTCGTTACTGGGACGGGTCGAGTGCGCCTCTTTATCCGTTTGGCTACGGATTGAGTTACGCGGGATTCCGACTAGCGAATTTCAAAGTTGACGCTGCGTCGATGCGCCCTGATGGATCGTTGACCGCAAGCATCGACGTTGAGAATAAGAGCGGCGTTGCGGGAGATGAGGTCGTGCAGCTTTATACGCATCAGCGCGCAGGGAGTGCCTCGCGGCCGCGGCGTGAGTTGAAGGGGTTTATGCGGGTTCACCTTGGTTCAGGTGAAAAGCGCACAGTGAGTTTGACTTTGCACGCAAGCGATCTTGGTTTCTGGAGCCCTGAGACGCACCGGTGGGCTGTGGAGCCGGGCCAGTTCGATCTATGGATGGGGAGGGATTCGACTGCGACGGAGCATGCGACCTTCTCCGTCGCTCCCTGACGATACAGGCGAGTCAGGGAGCTTCAAAGATCTCGGGCGAAAAGCGTCTCGTCCCGAGGTGCACTAACGCCTCCGCGCTGACCCTCTAGCCGGGGTCAGCGCTTTTTTACTGCGGTGAATACTATCGCAAGTCAGGTCTTTGTTTCTCGACAAAAGTTTTTCTCTTTAGAAAGATGTTTGCATAGGAGTTGGCTAATGAAGTTACGCAGGGTGGTTGTTGCTGCCGTTCTCGTTGTCTTTGGGATTTCTTTGCAAGCTCATGCTCAGTTTGCTCATACCCAAGGCAAAGAGATCGTTGACGGTCAGGGAAAACGGATTCTGCTTCGTGGGACGAACCTCGGAAACTGGCTGGTGCCTGAGGGTTATATGTGGCATTTGAATGAGGGCGGACCGGAGTCCCCGCGTGAGATTGAGGCCTTGGTGACCGAATTGATTGGGCCTGAACGGGCGCGGACGTTCTGGCGAAGCTATCGCGAAAATTATGTCACTCAGGCCGACATCCAATTCATCAAGCAATGTGGCTTTAATTCGATTCGGGTGCCATTTCATTACAAGTTCTTTGAAAGTGACGATGCGGAGGGATTTGCGTTGCTGGATCGCGTGATTCAGTGGGCACACCAGGAGAATCTTTACATCATTCTCGACATGCACGCGGCGCCGGGAGGACAAACCGGAAAGAATATCGATGACAGCGACGGGTATCCGTGGCTCTTCAGCGATAAGAGTGCGCAGGAACGTACGATTGCAATCTGGCAACGAATTGCGCGACGCTATCGCGATAATCCGACCGTGCTTGGTTACGATTTACTCAACGAGCCGATTCCAAACTACACGGGGCTCGAGGAGTTTAATGCTTCGCTGGAGCCACTTTATAAGCGCATCGCTGCTGCGGTTCGCCAGGTCGATCCCCATCATATTCTGATTCTCGGCGGCGCGACCTGGGACACGGATT
>DATMKY010000101.1:0-30109 GCA_035570955.1 Edaphobacter sp.
CCAGGTGGGCCCGGGGGTCCTGGCGGCGGTCGTGGTGGTCCTGGTGGCGGCGGCGGTCGTGGCGGTCCGGGCGGCGGCCCGGGTGGTGGGTTCGGCGGTGGCGGTGGCGGCAGCACAGGCCGGCGTTACAACTGGTCCATCGGTGTTCAGGTGCTGAACCTCTTCAACAATGAGGATCTTTCCACGCCGATCGGCACGCTGACTTCTCAGAACTTCGGAAGATCGACTCAGCTTGCAGGACGGCCGTTCACTACTTCTTCGGCGTTGCGACAGGTGTTTTTGCAGACGTCCTTCACCTTCTAATTCCTTCTTCACCAGACGCGGGCGCAACCGACATTCGGCTGCGCCCGTTTTCTTTTGCGGTTTCTTGAACTGAGGTTAGATTACGGCTTGAAGTTCTTATTCAGCGTCTGCCAGCAAGTGTAGTACTCGTGCTGGCGTGCGGCAGTGTCCATGGCGAACTTCGTTGGACGGCAGACGAATCGCGTCTCGAACATGAAGGCGAGAGTGCCATCAAGCTTGACGGGCTTTAGTTCGGCGACGCTGGCTTTGGCGAAAGTGTCGGCGTCGGGCCCGTGGCCGCTCATACAGTTGTGAAGGCTGGCGCCTCCGGGGACGAAGCCTTCGGCTTTGGCGTCATACTCGCCCTGGACGAGACCCATGAACTCGTTCATGAAGTTGCGGTGAAACCATGGCGGGCGGAAGGTGTGCTCGGCGACCATCCAGCGCGGCGGGAAGATGGCAAAGTCGACGTTCGCGGTGCCCGGGATCTCGCTCGGGGAGGTGAGGACGGTGTAGATCGATGGGTCAGGGTGGTCGAAGCTGACGGTGTTGATGCAATTGAAGCGGGCAAGGTCATATTTGCAGGGCGCGTAGTTGCCGTGCCAGGCGACGACGTCGAGCGGCGAGTGGTCGAAGTCTGTTGCCCAGAGATTGCCCTGAAATTTGGCGACAACCTGGAAGGTTCCGTTGTCACGGTCATCGTAAGCGGCATGGGGTGTGAGAAAGTCGCGGGTGTTGGCAAGCCCGTTGGCGCCGATTGCTCCCAGTTCGGGGAGGCGGAAGCTGGCTCCGTAGTTTTCGAGGAGATAGCCGCGAGCTTGCGGGCCTAGGAGTTCGACGCGGAATTTAATCCCGCGGGGGACAAGGGCGACTTCCCCTGGTGCGAGATCGAGGATACCGAGTTCCGTGTGAAGCATCAGCCGCCCGAGTTGCGGGACGAAGAGAAACTCACCGTCGGCTGTGTAGAAAAAGCGCTCGGTCATGCTCTTGTTCGCGGCATAGATATGAATGGCAAGCCCGGAGTGCATGGAGTAGTCTCCGTTACCTGCGAGCGTCGTGAGGCCGTCGACAAAATCAGCGGGACTGGTTGGCACGGGAAGTGGGTCCCAGCGGAGTTGACTTGGGGTGGTCTCAACCTCGCCGAATGGGCTGGAGCGAACCAGGCCGTTGGCAATTCGCTCGTAGGGCTTGTGCATGACAGAGGGCCGGATGCGATAGGTCCATGTGCGTCGGTTCAATAGGCGCGGCGCAGTGAAGGGGCTGCCGCTCAATTGTTCGGTATAGAGGCCGAGCGGGGCCTTCTGTGGAGCGTTTTGGCCGACCGGCAGGGCGCCGGGGATTGCCTCGGTTGCAAACTCGTTGCCGAAGCCGGTGGAGTAATGGAGATCAGGCATCAGTTTCCTCTTTGGCGCGCGGATTTTCAGACTACGCGCCGCGACCGTAGCTTAGCTGAAATCGGAGTGAATTGGCGCGGTCTTCGTTTCCTCTAAATCGAAATGTGCAAACAACTCAAAAAAAGAAGCTGACTTGGCTGGAGGCTCGTATTGTTCTGAAAAGCGTAGATATCTGCCACCAGGGCGAAGAGGAGTTTTGTAGGAGATTTAGAAAAATCTGCCTAAAAAGCAAAACGGAACCTCTTGGAGGCTCCCGTTTTGCGACGAACAGATTTTGAAAACAAGTAAGGCTAAGTGTTGAATTTGCGGCGGCCCAGTCCAACGATTCCAAATAAGCCTGTGCCAAAAAGAGCAAGTGAGGCCGGTTCTGGAACAGGAGTGGTTGACGGAGCAGAGGCCGCAGCCGACGCGGAGAAAGACGTAATGTCGGTCAGAGGCTCACCCGCTACATATTGTGAGGTAAACGAGAAGACCGCCGGACCGGACGTCCCGGTCAGCGCACCCGTTGCGGTAAAGAAGCCGGCACCAGTAACGTCCAGACACGTGCTGCCGCTGGTGCATCCGTCTGTTCCGTTGTTGATGAAGCCGGCGTTATAGGCCGTCAGATTGAAGGTGAAGGTAGTGCCCCCCTCTGCCGTCGTAAAGAGTGGGACTGATCCCGAAGGAAGAGTGTTTGCTCCATTCAAATAGGGAAGAGATCCAGGCAGAAAAACGATCGGGTTACCGTCAGTCAGATATGTAGCAAAGGTGCCCCCGATCGATCCTGCGACCTGTCCACTATCGAAAGTGATGGTTGAGGAGGTGAATGTGTCGGTCCCACTCGCGGAAAAGAAACCGCTGATTGGGTCGGCATGAGCAACGGCAGCGCTGCCGAGAGCCAATGCAGAAAGTACAACGAAGTGTTTAAGCATGGATAGGGCCTCCTTGGTAAGAATGATTTCGAAAAGAAATCTTCCAACCGTATGTAATGCAGAGTTAGAAAGAAATTGCATTGCAGGAGTTGCACATCGCAACAGATGAAAAGACACCAAATTGTTTTTCATCACTCTTGTAATAAAAAATTTTGATGGTGCGGAAATAAGCGTGGAAACAGGGCTAATCCCTTCGACAAAGACGAATTGAGGAACAGAGATAAATTTGTCGAGATCAAAATGATTTTGAGTAGATTGTCTTAAGAGCGCAATTCATCCGAACGTGCCGAGGCGATAACGACTGTTTTGGCATTCAGGAATTCGCGCATGCCTGCGGTGGAAAGTTCTCGTCCATAACCGGATCGTTTGATGCCTCCGAAAGGAAGACGCGGGTCGCTGGCTACCATCGAGTTCAAAAAGACACCGCCGCATTGTAGAGCGGAGATGAGGAACTGTTGCTCCGCGGGGTCGCGCGTCCATGCGGAGGCGGCTAAACCAAAGGGTGTGTCGTTGGCAATCTCAACAGCCTCGTTGACGTCGTGAATTCGAAAAAGCATCGCGACAGGACCAAAGAGTTCTTCGCGATAGACGGCAGAGTTCCGTGGCACGCTGGTCAGAACCGTGGGTTCGAAGTAGTTCCCCTCGCCAACCATACGCTCACCACCCGTGAGAATGCGTGCGCCGGCAAGGGTAGCTGCCTTCACCTGGGCCTCAAGCTGCTCCACCATGCGAACTGTTGCAAGTGGACCAATGTCTGTGTCTTCCTTCATAGGATCGCCAACACGCATGGTCTGCATGCCGGCGACAAACCGCGACTCGAAGGTATCGTAGATCTCGTCTGCGACGAGAAAGCGTTTGGCCGCGATGCAGGACTGGCCGCTGTTGACACAGCGCGCACGGACGGCGGTTTCGACTGCGAGTTCGAGATCGGCCGACGGCATCACGATGAAGGGATCGCTGCCGCCAAGTTCGAGGACAGATTTTTTGATGAGCCAGCCGGCCTGGGCGCCAATGGCACGACCGGCAACTTCGCTGCCAGTCAAGGTGACAGCGGCGATGCGATCATCGGCGAGAACATGTTCGACCTGATGAACTTCAAGCAGAAGCGTCTGAAAAACTCCGCGAGGAAAGCCGGCACGGCGAACCAGCGATTCGATTGCAAGGGCGCACTGAGGAACGTTGGATGCGTGCTTGAGAAGTGCAACATTACCTGCCATCAGCGCGGGAGCAAGAAATCGGAACACTTGCCAGAAAGGGAAGTTCCAGGGCATTACGGCAAGCACGATGCCTAATGGATCCCAACGCACATAGCTGTGATTCTGCTCGGTGGGGATTGGCTCTGATGCCAGGATACGTGCAGCATTGTCGGCGTAGTAGCGGCATGCGTCGGCACACTTATGGAGTTCGAAACGCGAAGCTTCAAATGGCTTCCCCATCTCAAGCGTGATCAGAGCAGCGAGTTCTTCCGTTTCCTGGTAGAGAATTGAAGCGAGCTTGCGCAGACATAGAGCACGATGGTCGAGTGGTACGTTTGCATAGGAGAGAAAGGCGTCGGCGGCAAGGGCGATCTTCTGGCCTACGGCTTCGTCCGTAAGAGCTTCGAAGCGACGAAGGAGTTTGTTTGTTGCGGGATTGATCGATTCGATGGCCATGTCTCAGCGCAGTGGCTTACTACTCCGATGCTAACTGAGCAAGGGCGTGCGCGAGAACAGAGACTCCGAGACAGATATCGGCCGGCGAGGCGTATTCGTCCGGACGGTGACTTACCCCATTTCGGCAAGGAATGAAGATCATCGCTACCGGCGCGATGCGAGCTATGAAGAGCGAATCGTGATAGGCGCGGCTGACCATCTTTTTGTATGCGAGTGTCTGTTCAGCGCAGATGTGTTCGAGCAGTTCGACGATATGCGGAGAAGACTGAGCCGGAGCGTCGGCGTTGATCTGTTCTTCGGTAACGGTGACTTCGCGTCGTTGCGCCATGTCGATGTAGTCGCGGCGGACTGCTTCCATCACTGATTCGCGACGATCCGTGTCGGTGTCGCGCACGTCAACCTGAAGGACGACGTGGCTCGGGACGCTATTTACTGCGCCCGGGTATACGTTACAGGTACCAACCGTGGCCACGGTGTCGATCGCCCGCGTGGCGAGAGCGTGTCTTTCGATCGAGAGGATGAGTTCCGCCGCAGCGCAGAGAGCATCTCTGCGGTCAGGCATCAGGAGTGCTCCCGCGTGGCCCCCAAAACCATTAATTGTAAAGCGATAGCTGGATGGGGCAGCGATACTCGTAACGATACCAATAGGAATGCCTTCACGTTCAAGGATTGGGCCTTGTTCAATGTGAAGCTCGATCCAGGCATGATAGTGGTTGGGTGGAAGTTTGATGGAGGCCAGTGTTCCGGAAAAACCAGCGGCAGTGCGAACTTGCTCCAGCGTGCGGCCAGTATCGGCAGGCTCGTTGGCTTCGCGAAGTCTGTCGGCGCGCGCGGGGTCCATTGTTCCGGCGAGAAGGCGGCTGCCAAGGCAACCTATGCCGAAGCGTGTTGGCTCTTCGGAGGTAAACATAAGAAGTTCGATGGAGCGGCGCGGCTGGAACCCGGTCCGCTTGAGCGCGCGCATTGCTTCGAGGCCGCCCAGGACCCCGACCGTGCCGTCATACATTCCGGCATGGGGAATCGCGTCGATGTGGGAGCCAGTGGCTACGGCGGGCAGGTCGGGATCAGTGCCGGTCCAGCGGATGAAGATGTTGCCGACGGCATCGTCGCGGACCTCGAAGCCTGCTCCTTTGGCGAGATCCTTTAGCCATCCGCGAGCGCGAAGATCGTTAGAAGAGAAAACGATGCGAGTGACGGCGGTGCCGTCGGAAGAAGGTTCGGCGCTGGTAATGGTTGCAAGGGCCTGTAGTTCACTGAGCAGCCTTGTCTGGTCGATCTGCATCTGCATGGGTACTCCTGCGTTCAGTAGGTAGTTCAACAGTGGAACTAGACGAGCGGGTGCCTGTTCCAATCTTTGTAAATCAGATATTTTGCGGGACGTTTGCCAATTGCACCGAACCACTGCGGGCAGTAGGGGCCCATCCAGATGAAATCGCCTGCGGTGACAGAGTACCAGTCGTCGCCAAGACGATAAATGCCGCCGCCTTCGAGCATGAGCAGCCCATGCTCCATGACATGCACTTCAACCATGCTGAGCGCGGCACCGGGTTGATAGGTCATCGTATTTACAGCGAAGTCAAAGGATAAATCGCCGGGTAACAGGGTGCGGACCTGAAGGTCCGGGTCATCGTTGAGCGGGATAGAGAGCGTCTTGTCTTCGTGGCCGACAAGAACGTCAGATTTGGGCGCGGAAGCAATGGGTTCGTAAGGCTTTTCCATGACGGCAAGCCGCGTCGGTTGCTGTGCCGTAACAGTATGGACCTCATCTTCTGGGATATAAGCGAAACTTCCGGGGTTCAGCGTGTGAAACGTCGTCTCCGTTGCGAGATCGGCTGAGCCTTCGAGCGCATAGAGGAAGCGCTGATTCGATGTGGGGCCGAGATTACCTCCCGCTTCGAGTTCCGCAGTGTACTGCGTGAACGCGGCGCCGCCGGCGGGCGAGATGTGCACGACGGCTGTAGCGCGCTTCATGCCCGGCAGCACGGTGCGGACGAACGTGTCGGGTGTGTGCAGCAGATGATCGCGCTGGTTGGTGCTGCGGGTGTGTCCGAGCTTATGCATGGGCGTCCTTGAGGATCGATCTATCATCGCGCAATTGGACAAGGAACTCCATCGCTGTATGCAGCGCCGCCTCAACATCCTGTGTTTGAACTGTTTCGTTAGGGTGATGACTAAGGCCGCCCGGGCTACGAAGGAAGAGCATGGCGGAAGGGATTACAGGAGCGAGAATCATCGCGTCATGGCCGGCTCCGCTCGCCATGACGCGGCTGCGGATACCCGCCTGAGCGGTGGCACGCTGAAGCATAGTTGTTAAGTGCGGATTCAACGGCACGGCGGGTTGTTCGAGCAGTAATTGCGCGGTGACATGTACTCCGCGTTTTGCAGCTGCGACCTCAGCAACTTGGGTCATGGCGGCGACGGCGTGTTGGCGGACTGCGTCGTTGATGTGGCGAACATCGAGCGAGGCAACCACCCTACCCGCGATGACGTTTCCTGCTCCTGGCGAGGCTTCGACCTTGCCTACTGTCGCGACGAGGCCCTCACGCGAACCAGCGTGATCTTCAACGGCAACGATCCAGTCGGCGGCTGCGGCCATCGCGTCGTGGCGCAGCCGCATTGGTGTAGTTCCAGCGTGATTCGATTGCCCCGTGAAGGTAAATCGCATTCGCGTCTGTCCGACTAGGGCTTCAACCACCCCAAGCGATAGGTCTTCGCTTTCGAGCACGGGCCCTTGTTCGATATGGAATTCAAGGTAAGCGAAGGCGTCGCTAATCATTGCCGTGGATAGCTGTGAAGGATCGAGACCAAAGGACTGAATCGCCTTAGTGATGCTGATGCCATCGCGGTCGGTGAGTGCGAGTGTCTCTGGATCGAGTCTGCCAACGAGAGAAAGGCTACCGAGAAATGGCTTGTGGAAGCGGACTCCCTCCTCTTCGGAGAATCCGACGACTTCAATCGCGTACGGCAGATGCCGGCCTTGAAGTTCCTCAATGACCGCGAGGCCAAGGACCACACCGAGGATGCCGTCGAAGGCCCCAGCATTGGGCACTGTATCGAGGTGCGAGCCGATGAGCAGACGTGGGCTGCCGGGGGTGACGCCGGGCCATAGTCCGTGGAGATTGCCGATGGCGTCGACATCAACCATCATACTTGCGGCTTCCATCCAACCGCGTAACAGTCCATGAACCTTGCGCATAGAAGAGGTTAGGAAAAGGCGGGTGGTTTCACCCGGAACTTCAGTGCATGTCGCAATCTCCCTGCAGCGAGCGATGACCTGAGTGGCGCGGTCGGAATATGTTCTTGGCATGGTCACTTATTCAGAACGGCGGACACGGGCTTCGATATATCCGTGAGGTTCATCAGTTGGTACGAAGATCTCGTTGGGATTGTCCTGGCCGAAGCGCGAGAGATCGACTAGTAAGCAGTGTTTGTTGGGCATCGTTAGCTGAATCTCGTCGACCTCCGGAATTTCCTCAAACACGCTTGCAGCCATTGCGTAGAGAGTCTGCTGAACAGACTTACTTTCGTGATTGGCAAAGGTGCGAAGCATCGTCTCGCGAACTTTCACACGAATGCAATCAAACGAAAGATCGGATGCGGAATAGCGCCATGTCGCGGTAACGGCGGTGCCAAATAGCCTGTCTTTTGTCTCGGGCAGAGTTGTGAGCGAATCCCTAATGAAGCCTTCAAAACCGGAGTTTGCCGTTTTCAGGATTACCAAATTTTCGAAACCGGATTGAATTTGAAAGGTTCCTTTCTGCACGCGTTCTACCGCAGTGATTTGCATTTCGGCGCTTCCGCGGATGAAGGCGCTGGGGTGGGGCCTACCCTCGACGGTGAGGCGTTTCCACAGAGCGCTTTCGATTCGAACCGAAGCGGATCCGACTTGGGGATTGCGTTCAAGTAGAAAGTCAGCGAGCTCTTTGGCGAAGTCTTCCATTGCAGCCGCCTTCGAGCTGCGCGCGATCGAGTAGACAGTATTCTTCATAGTGT
Organism: Edaphobacter sp.; assembly: GCA_035570955.1. GTDB lineage: Bacteria > Acidobacteriota > Terriglobia > Terriglobales > Acidobacteriaceae > Edaphobacter. Next base: position 8,233 of record DATMKY010000101.1, read on the forward strand.
CGGTTGGAAGAATTTTGCTGTTATCGCCATAAATATGCGCGGTTTCGAAGTCGCCCTTGAGAAGAATCTCAACTGTCCATTCTCGTAGGTCGTGGCCTTGCTCGTTGCGCGTGACCTTCATCAGGCGAACGCGGGATTTTCCATAACGATTCTCAACGAGTTCGATCATCGGGTCAGCTTCCTCGATATGTGGTGTAACCGTTAGCGGTCAGAAGCAAAGGGATGTGGTAGTGCTGCTCTGCGGAACTTATGGTGAAGATTATTTCAACATAAGGATAGAGCCCGACAAGCTGATTGCGTTGATAGTATTCGGCGGTTCCGAAGCGGATACGATATGTTCCCGGTTGCAGATTCCGCGATTCGGGCAACAGTTGTTTGCAGCGGCCATCAGAATCTGTCACAGCTTCGTTGAGAAGCGTCCATGTGTCGTCGCCCATCAATGAAAGAGCGACAGGAACGTCGGTGGCGGGGCGTCCGAGCGCAGTGTCGAGAATGTGTGTTGAGATACCCATGCTTAATTCTGCTCCAGCCAACGGCGCAAGCGCAGTTCTGTGATCTGACGTTGTTGTTCGGCGGCTTCGTAAAGCTCGGTAGTTGGATCGTTTTTCATTCGTGTCTCCAGGATTGCGAGCATTTCGCTTGCGCTCTTTCCTGATGCGCAGACGATAAAAATACGTCCAAACCTCCCTTCGTAGCGGCGGTTTGCCTCTGCTAACGCGAGTCGCGTTGTCTCGTCCTCACTGAGAGCTTTGCGTTGTTCCTGAGCCGACCAGCTTAGCGATTTTTCCGTTGCATAATTTTGCGCGTGAGCTTGGCCGATCCGCGGGTGACTATCGAACGCTTCCTGCCAGTCTCGTTGGTACAGATCTCGCCAAACGTTTGCGGCAGCTTCGAGCAGAGAGGGCTCGTCGACGATAGGTCTACGTGAAGCCAGCGCAGTCGCCCATGCCTCGGAGCCGCAGCACGGAAGTATCTCGTGGGCGGCGGCATCCGAGTCGAGCGAGTTCCATCGGGCAAGGATCTTGTTCATCTTGTCTGCCTACTATAGCGTGATCTCGCGTCCTGACGGAGTTTCAGTGAAGCCGGTCTCATTGAAAACGGGTTGCCCGCGGACATAGGTTGCTGTGACGCTTCCACGAAGCGTCTCATTGAGGTAGGGCGAGAAGGCGTGACGATAGTGCAATCGATCCGCCGTAACGCGAAACTCAGCATCAGAATTGAAGATGACGAAGTTTGCCTCACGATCGACTTCCAATGCGCCTGCGCGATGATTGATCCCTGCAAGTGTCGCGGGGGCGCTGCTCATCCATCGCGCAATGTCGTCGAGCGTGAAGCCACGACTGATACACTCCGTGTGAATAATGGGGAGAGCGAGAGAAAGACTTGCAATTCCACCCCAGGCGAGATCGAAGCGGCCTAAATCCAGGCGTTTCATCTCAGGGGGGCAAGGGGAATGGTCGGTGACGATCATGTCAATAATTCCCTTGCGCAGGCCATCCCAGAGTTGCTGCTGATTTTCTTTGCCACGGATTGGCGGAGCGCATTTTAGCAAGGTTGCTCCGTCGCCGATCTCTTCGGCCGCGAAGTGCAGATAGTGCGGGCAGGTCTCGACCGTCACCGGTAGCCCTTCGGCGCGCGCCTGGCGGAGCTCCTCGAGGGCGATTGCGGTGGAAAGATGCACGATATGCAGGCGAAAACGATACTGACGGCAGAGCCGGATCATCAAGCGAATCGCGTTGAGCTCGGCCTGATCGGGACGCGAGGCAAGATAAGTTGCATAGCTTCGCCAATCCGCATTATGCAATCTACCTGTTGCAGCATCGATCGGCCCGGCAAGCTCCGCATGAACGAGCAAGGGGAGGCCTGACTCGGCGATTGCGGGAAGTGCGGTTTCCAGTTGGTGTTGGTCGATCATCGCGAAGCCATCGCAACCAGGGTAGATGAGAAAACATTTGAATCCCAGAACTCCAGCCCGGGCGAGCGGCAGGATGTGTTGTTGATTGTCCGCAACAGCTCCTCCCCAAGGAGCCCAGTCGACGAAACATTCGCCTCGTGAGGCAGCGCGTTTCTTTTCGAGTGCTGCGACGGTGGTAGTTTCGGGAAGGCAGTTCAGCGGCATATCAATAAGGGTGGTGTAGCCGCCTGCCGCCGCAGCGCGGGTCGCAGTGCGGAAGCCTTCCCATTCAGTGCGTCCCGGCTGATTGATATGAACATGAGTATCCACGAGTCCGGGAAGCAGTGTGTTGTTGCCACAGTTATGAACGATGGCGTCTGAGGGGAGTTCAGACGGCGAACAGATGGCTCGAATCTTCTCGCCTTCGATGAGGAGTGCTCCAGCGCGCGTCCCTTGGGATGTGACAATACGTTTCGAGATAAAGGCATGTGCCATAATTTGATTATCCCGTGACTCTCGAGGCGCAAAGCGTCCAATAAGGATACCGAGCCGAATGCAAGGCAACCCGGTTTTTATGGAGAAGGCGATCGCGCTGGCGACGGAAAATGTTAAGTCCGGGCGCGGCGGCCCGTTTGGCGCGGTGATTGTACGCGGAGGAGATATCATCGCCAGCGGCACAAATCTTGTAACTGCGACGAACGATCCGACGGCCCACGGCGAGATTGTGGCGATCCGCAATGCATGCGTGGCACTTAAGACATTTCAATTGCATGGCTGCGAGATTTATAGCAGTTGTGAGCCCTGTCCGATGTGTCTTGCGGCAATCTATTGGGCTCGCTGCGACGCGATTTTCTATGGCGGCCGCGCATCAGATGCAGCCGCGGCAGGATTCGATGATGCGTTTCTTTACGAGGAGATGAAGCGCCCGATCGATCAGAGAAGTATTCCCGCTGTGAATTTGCTGCGGGAGAAGGCAATTTCGAGTTTTGATGCATGGCGCACTCGGGTAGGGAGAATTGATTACTGAAAAATATGGCAACGAAGAAAAAACACATTTCAGAGAATAAGAAAAAGAAAGATTCGAAAGTTAAAGTCGCGCTGCTCGGATTCGGAACTGTGGGAAGCTCGGTTGCGCGAATCCTTGCCACCTCGAAGTTTCCGAGCATCGAGCTGACGCATATCTTTAATCGCAATGTTGAACGGAAACGTACCTCTGAGGCGGCCAGAACAGTTGCGTCGTCGGTCGTCTGGACGGATAGCATCGACGTTATTCTGCGTTCGGATGTGGATATTGTTGTCGAGTTGATGGGAGGGCTGAATCCGGTTGAGGGATGGATTCGCAAAGCTCTGACAGCAGGAAAGTCGGTAGTTACGGCGAACAAGCAGCTGATCGCCTATCGCGGGCCGGGTCTAGTGAAGCTAGCAGCGCAGCACAAGGTACATCTGGTGCACGGCGCTGCTGTGGCGGGGGGAGTCCCGGTGATTCCAGGCATGCTGCAGGGGCTTTGCGGCGATCAGGTCACGAAGCTGAGCGGCATAGTTAACGGTACTTGCAACTATATTCTTAGTCGCATGGAAGCTGGCGCAGACTACGCGACTGTGCTTGCCGATGCACAGCAGCTTGGGTATGCAGAGTCAGATCCTTCAGCCGACGTTGATGGCTTCGACGCTCGTGCCAAACTCTGCATTCTGTCGCGGATTGCCATGCACGCCGAGCTCGATCCTGATGCGGTTGCGACACAAACGATCTCGACTGTGGAAGCGATTGATTTCACCTACGCGAAGGAATTGAATTGCACGATTCGCCAAGTCTCTCGCGCCGAACTCGACGGCAAGCTGGTGCATGCGCGAGTGGCTCCAATGCTAGTACCGCTAGCATCCCCGATGGCCTGGTCGCATGGCACGCAGAATATGGTTGTCGTGAGCGGACGATTTGGCGGCGATGTGGTTTTCTCCGGACATGGCGCGGGTGGCGAGCCTACAGCTGTGGCAGTGGTCTCGGATCTTCTCGCTGTTGCCCAGGGATGCAATACGGTTGAGCTGCCGATCAAAAAGCGCGAGGTGACCGGTGATTTTCTGGCGCCGCACTACCTGCGTTTTGTTGTAGACGACAAACCGGGTATCGTTTTTGCAATCTCTGGAGCGCTTTCCAAAGTCGGTGCCAATATCGACTCTTTGCTGCAGAGGCCAGGCTATCCGAAGCACCGGTTGCCGTTTGTTGTGACCACCGAGCCGTGCCTGACCTCGACGATCGAACGGGCGCTGGTCTCTGTTGCACGGATGGACTGCATGTTGGAGCGTCCGCTCTGTCTGCAGATGCTTGAAATCGAAGATAAGGCGGAATAGGCAGAATGCACGTTTGGGCCTCCCTTGCTCTTGTTCGATGTTGGCTGCTGGCTGTTTTCCTATCCGCGGGCTTTACGTTCGCGCAGGATCCAACTCCAGTCGTTGCAGTGCAGAATCTGCCGAATAGTACGGCTCAGCAGGCGAAACACTATGTCATTCTCATCTCGCTTGACGGGTTTCGTTGGGACTATCCACGAAGATACGGTGCGCCTCATCTTTTGCAGCTTGGCATCAAAGGCGCAAGCGCGCCTGAGGGTATGTTTCCTTCATATCCTTCGCTAACTTTTCCCAATCACATCAGCATCGTCACCGGCCTCTATCCGGAACATCACGGAATTATCGCCAACAGCTTCTGGGATCCCGAGCGCGAGCAAACTTACATCTACACGCAGTCGAAGTCGAACAGCGACGGAAGCTGGTACAACGGTACGCCGCTTTGGGTATTGGCTGAAAAACAGGGAATGCGGTCGGCGTGCCTCTTCTGGCCAGGCTCCGAAGCGGAGATTCAAGGCAAACGACCTTCGTACTATCTGCATTTCGACGACAAGCTTGATGATGAGAAACGTGTGGAACAGGTTGTCGATTGGTTAAAGCTAGCGCCTGAGCTGCGGCCGCACTTCATTACGCTGTATTACGCCAATGTCGATCATGCAGGACACAACTACGGCCCGGATTCAGACGAAGTTCGGGCTGCTGTTCATCATGTGGATACGATTGTAGGTGATCTGCAAGTGAGGGTTGCCGCGTTGCATCTCCCTGTTGACATCATTGTCGTTGCCGATCACGGAATGGTGACAGTGCAAGGCAATCCCGTAACTCTCTCCGACTTTGCTGATCTCAGTCAGTTTCACACCGAAGGTTCGCTCCTCTATGCGAATCCCGATGCTGACGTTCAGGAGACCTACGAGGAATTCCTGGCCCATCCTGATCCCCGGTTCAAGATCTATCGCCGCGCCGATATGCCCCGATATCTACACTTTGATTCCAATCTGCGAGAAGGTGATCCGGTGGTTGTGCCTAATGGCCCGTTTGCACTACGTGCGCAGGCTTCTCCCTCCGAGGCCTCCAGCACCGAGAAACATCGTGGCGCCCACGGGTTCGATGCTAGAAGGATGCCGGAGATGAAGGCAATTTTCTTTGCTGCAGGACCTGATATCCGGCCAGGAGTACAGTTGAAACCATTTGAAAATGTGAACATCTATCCGTTCATCGCGGAGATACTTGGCCTTGAGCCGCCAAAGGACTTAGACGGGTCGCTCAACGTTTTGCGCCCCGCGCTGAAACCCCCACGTAAATAGCGGAGACGGCTTTAAAAACAAAAGAGCGGCGAACCGGATGGTTCGCCGCTCTTTGCATTCTGTAATTAGTACTTCGGCATGGATGGGTCTATCTTGTCGGCCCATGCGAGAATGCCTCCGGTGAGATTCGACACGTTGGTGAATCCGGCATTCTTCAGGATGAGCGATGCCTTCTGACTGCGTGCGCCGGAACGGCAGTGGATGATGATCTCATCATTCTTGCGGCCTGCAAGCTCGCCGAGTCGGCTTTCGACCGAACCCACCGGAATTTGAAGAACGCCAAGATTAGCGATCTGGTACTCGTGAGGTTCGCGTACATCGAGGACAAAGACGTCTTCCTTAGCATCGAGCTTACGCTTCAACTCCTCAACGGTAATCTGCGGAATGCCGTCAACCACCGGATGCTCCGCGACAGCCTTGTCGTGTGCGACCTCCAGTGGGCCAACCTCGCTCGGCGGCGCGATACCGCAAAATTGGTTGTAGTCGATCAGTTCGGTGAGGGTAGGATTGGGCCCACATACCGGGCATTGGGGATTCTTGCGCAGCTTCAGCGTGCGGAAGCTCATTCCCAGGGCGTCGACAAGAAGTAGACGGCCGATCAGTGGTTCGCCGATACCAAGGATCAGCTTGATCGTCTCGGTTGCCTGAATGACGCCAACAAGGCCTGGGAGAATTCCGAGCACGCCACCCTCCGCGCAGGAAGGAACGAGTCCCGGCGGAGGCGGCTCAGGGTAGAGGCAGCGATAGCAGGGCCCTTCTTTTGTGCCGAAGACGCTGGCCTGGCCTTCAAAGCGAAAGATCGAGCCGTAGGCATTCGGTTTGCCAAGCAGCACGCAGGCATCGTTGACAAGGTAACGCGTCTGGAAGTTGTCGGTGCCATCGGCGATGACGTCGTAGTCCTTCAGAATCTCGAGCGCGTTGGCACTGGTGAGCATGGTGTTGTGCTTCACCACGTTGAGATAAGGGTTCAGGCCTTTCAGCATCAGTTCGGCGGAATCGACCTTGAGCTTGCCGACGGTCGCAGTGGAGTGGATGATCTGGCGCTGCAGATTGCTGGCGTCGACGGTGTCGAAGTCAACGAGACCGATCGTACCGACTCCTGCAGCAGCGAGGTACATTGCAAGCGGAGCGCCAAGACCGCCTGTGCCGACGCACAACACCTTTGCGGCCTTCAGCTTCTGCTGGCCCTCCATGCCAACCTCGGGCAGTATGAGGTGGCGGGAGTAGCGCGCGATTTCATCGTTGGAAAGCTTCGGTAGTACTGCTTCTTCAATTGCTGTCGGCATCTTCGTCTTCCTTCATCCGTTGAAGCGCGGTTGTGTCTCGTTTCGAAGTCAAATTATTTTTCCCACCAGCGATAGATGGAATGATTGTCAGCTCGTCGGTGTCTGTGACTGTTGTCTCCTGCTTCGCATCAAGGTAGCGAATGTCGTCGTCGTTCAGATAGACGTTGACGAACGAGCGCAGCTTGCCTTCTGCAGTAAAAAGATGTTGCTTCAGATCGGGATAGCTCACAATGAGTTGCTGAAATACCGCATCGACGGTTGCACCGGGTACGCTGACAGTCTCGAGCCCGCTGGTGTAACTGCGCAGCGGCGTGGGGATGTGGATCTTCATGCCTAACCTTTCTCGTTGTACGTCACTTCTTCCGTGACGTGGGTGGCGATTGTGATCTCAATGGGTTCGTCTTCAAATCCCTTGTTATCTTCTTCCGTTCCAGTCAGCAAAAAAGAGTTCGTGGTCGCGGCCTTGCCATGTTCAACACTCGTAATGACGTACGAGCAGCCCAGCCAATGTGCTTCGGCGAAGTCCGTCGTCGACCACTGTGCCGGATGGTCCGGGTGCGAGTGATAGAAGCCGATAATATCCAGTCCGAGGCCGCGCGCCTGGCGCTGAATCTTGATCAGTTCCTGAGGTGCGATGTTGTAGCGGTTGTGTGCGGAGTCGGTGCGAGTGTTTCCAGCGCGAACGATGTGTTGCACGTGATTCATTGGCGTAAGACTGTTTTCGTCTTTCGCGACGTTCTTACCAAGTAACACACCGCAGCACTCATGCGGGTAGGTCTCTTCTCCATGCTTCCGTAGCGCCTCGTAGTCGTGATATCCGATGCGAAGCATTCGTTTACTCCTCCGCCCAGAAGCGCTCGCTCATGTATTTGTCGGCGCCATCGCACAGGATCGTCACGATGATGGCTTCGCGCCCCTTCGCAGCCTCTTGCTCGGCGACCTGCAATGCTGCTGCAGTTGCAGCTGCTGCCGAGACACCTACAAGCACTCCAAGATTGCGCCCCAGGTATTTTGCCATGGCATAGGCGCGTTCTGTGGCCATCTCAATGTTCTGGTCAGCGAGATTTGGATCGTAGATCTTGGGAACGATCGCAGTCGCCATATGTTTCAAGCCCTCAAGTCCATTGAAGGGCGAATCCGGTTGCATCGAGATGCATTGGATCTTCGGATTCAACTCCTTCAGTCGGCGAGTTGTGCCCATGAATGTTCCGGTCGTTCCAAGAGCTGCGACGAAGTGCGTAAGCTGTCCTTCGGTCTGCTCCCATATTTCATTGCCGGTGGTGCGATAATGCGCACGCCAGTTCTCATCGTTCGAGTACTGGTCCGCGTAGTAATAGCGGTCAGGTTCAGCTGCGATCATCTCGCGAGCCTTGCGAATCGCTCCATCCGATCCATCTGCCGGATTCGTCCAGACAATCTGCGCTCCGTAGGCTCGAAGATAGCGCTTCCGCTCCTCGGAGACGTTCGACGGCATGCAGAGAGTCACATTAAAGCCCATTGCGGCTCCCAGCATGGCGTAGGCGATGCCAGTGTTTCCGCTTGTAGCGTCGAGAAGGCCACGCGTGCTCGTTAATAACCCGCGGCGTTGCGCATCGGTGACGATGGAAGAGGCCGCACGATCCTTAACCGACCCGCCCGGATTGGTCCATTCCGCCTTACCAAGAATCTGGATTCCCGGAAGATGTTCCGTAAGCTTTTCCAGCCGGATAAGTGGGGTGTTGCCAATTCGCTTGAGAATGTTGGTTCCAAACGTCTTTGCGGTTGTAATCATGCAGCTTCCGTCTTCCCTCGGGTTTCGTGATACGGTCGTTCGATTGATCGCCATCAGCGAATGTGCGACAGTAATTTAAGTCTAACGTAAAGCGCTTATGGCCAAAAAGACCCCGAAACGTACCTTCAACGATGTTCTCGCCCTGCTTGGGGGGCAGAGATTCGATGTCGCCCCTGTTCAGGACGGTTCAAAACGCATTGCAAACGCCGTTCAGGTAAGGAAATACGGCTGTGCAGCCGATATAGCCTCGGCTCCCGACGGCACTGTCGAAATTCTGGCTCGGCCCGGCTGGGTGCTGAATGGCGAGATAGCACGTGTCCTCGACCGTGGGTATCAGAAATTCATCCGGACTAGCAAGCTGGAGATTCCCGCGACAGCGGATCACCTCCGAGCGATCCACGAGTTCAGCGAAGAGTTGATTGAGGCTGCTGGGGGAACAATTTTATACAACGAAGCTCTAGGGACGACGAGTAATGTGTACAACTACGACCGCGTCGCAGGCCGCGAATAAATATTAGGTTTATTCGATAAGTGTCACCGCAGGCGGTTAAGTTCACGCTGCAATTCCCGATAGGCTTCACTCTTGCCTATTCCACGATTGCGGGCGACTCGCTTTAGGGCATCTTTTTCGCTGACCCCTTCAGTCTTCATCAAGGCCGAAACCTCATCCGCAAGGCTGGATCTCGCTTTTTCTGCTGTCGTCTGATTCGGCTTTAGTTGCAACATCAGAACTAGTTCGCCTCGAAGTGACGGCCGCGCCGCAAGCTGCGAACGCAGGTCGCTGACCGGCCCCCTCAGAAATTCTTCATGCAGCTTTGTGAGTTCACGCGCGAGAACTATATGCTGTGTGCCTCCGAAAACCGTCTCAATGTCCGCAAGAGTGTCGAGAATCCGATGCGGAGCTTCGTAAAAGATTTGAACCACCTCGACGTGACCGAGTTCTTCAAGCGTCGTCTTCCGCTGGCCGGCCTTCGAAGGAAGAAACCCGTGAAAGATGAATTGATCCGTCGGAAGGCCGCTTGCCACTAGCCCACTGAGAGCGGCGTTTGCACCCGGGATAGGAAAGACGGTAACTCCGGATGCGATCGCCGCAGCCGCAATCTGCGCGCCCGGATCGGCGATTCCCGGAGTACCTGCATCGCTGACGACTGCGATTCGGCGGCCTTGTTTGAGTTCCCGCACCAACTCGTCAGCACGCTGGGCTTCGTTGTGCATATGATAGCTGACCGTCGGCGTCTGAATGTTGAAGTGATTCAGGAGCTTCTGCGTCTGGCGAGTGTCTTCGCATGCAATGCGATCCACGTTACGCAAAACGCGCAGCGCTCGCAGAGTGATGTCCTCAAGATTTCCTATTGGCGTTGCAACCAGATAGAGCCCGGGCGCAAGCGGCGTCTCTTCCCGGCCCTCGTACTCCACGGACATTTATTCCTGCGACCGCAGTCTGCGGCGTTGGTTCAGCATTCCCATGGAGTGGGCCAGATTCTGCGGCGTAATGATCCCGACAATACGGTCGCCTTCGAGTACCGGCACCATCTGTGCACCCTGTCCGGCCATGATACGGCGCAGCGTCTTCACCAGTGAATCGTCCAATTGGGCTGTCTGGAAGGAGCGAGTCATCACGCCCTGCACATAGCCGTTGCCATCGGCATGGAGAGCTTCCACGATATTCTGCCGGGAGATCGCACCCACAAGATTCGATCCGCGTACCACCGGAAAGACATCCTGCAATGTATGAACAGAGCGTTGCAGGGCCTCTTCGAGCGTATCGGAGGCGGAGAGCGTGCTGAACTGTGTCAGCATCACGTCGCGCATACGCACAGCGTCTACATCAGCCTGCAACAGGACGCCCTGATCTTCCATGTGAGCTCCGATCATCACGAAGCCGCCAAGGATCAGCAGCCACATGCCATAGCTTCTTCCCGAAACCATCAAAAGTATTCCGGCGAGGATCAGTCCATAGGCAACCATCTGCCCGACACCGGCGGCAGCGCGTGAGCCTTTGATGACTCCCTTGGTCTTGGCGAACTCGCCGCGAAAGACACGCCCACCATCGAGCGGCAACGCAGGTAGAAGGTTGACCACGCCGAGCAGAATATTCATCCATATCGCTGCACGTAGCAGGTGAGCAGGCGAGAGCCATGGCTGCCCGAAAAGATTGACGCCGGGCGAGAAGGTCAGCGCGATTGCCCCCAGAACCAGGCCGAAGCCGATGTTCGCGATCGGCCCGATAATTCCAAGCTTTTTTTGTAGCGCCGGAGTTGACGCAAGCTCGTTTGCTTCAGACGAGGCGTAGCTCATTAAACCGCCGGTAGGCAACAGCAGGATGCTGCGCAACTCCAGTCCAAACCATGCGGCACCGAGCGAGCGCGCGATCTCGCGGACCAGTACTGCGAGCAGCAGGAGGAGCCATAAAGCAAAACCCTGTGCACCCGTAACCCCGATCATGGAGCCGTAGCTGATCGATAGACCTAGAAGGAGGAGGAAGAAGGTATGGACGCGTACATCCACACCGAAGAATCTGCCGATCGGAAAAGACCACCCACGCATGATGCTATTGTATGCGCTACAGTCAATGCCGCTCCGGCGTGGGCAGCTTTACCATGCTAAGAATGCGTGTCATCGCCGGAACCTATCGCTCCAGAAAACTCTCCGCGCCGAGCGGGATGAAGACTCGCCCCACCAGCGATCGGCTGCGCGAGACTCTCTTCAACATCCTTGCGCCGCGGATCGCCGGAAGCCGCTTTGTCGACCTCTATGCCGGTACCGGAGCGGTGGGAATTGAAGCTTTGAGTCGCGGAGCTTCTCATGTTTGGTTTGCCGAAAATGCTCCGCCCGCGCTGGCTTGTCTTCGCGAAAATCTTGCAGCATTGAAGATTTCCAACCAATTCACACTGGAGACCCGTGGTGTCGGAGCTCTGTTGCAACAGCTCGGAAGAGTGCAGCAACCTATCGATCTCATCTTTCTCGACCCCCCTTACGAGGCTGAGAACGAGTACACCAACACGCTGGGCTTTTTGGGGAGCGGTATGGGTAGAAAGATTCTTTCACCGGATGCGATCGTCATTGCAGAGCGCGGCAGCAAGGCCGAACTCGCGGAACGCTATGGCGCGCTGGAATGCACTCGTCTGTTGAAACAGGGCGACGCGGCTCTCATTTTTTTTTCTCCGGCTGATGGAAACCCCCGCCCTGATGTTGGCCCGTAGTCAGATTGAGTGAGAAATTCTCTTCCTTGTCGGTTAGCAGGTTCCAGCCAAAGCCGTTCAGAGAGTCGACTTTAATGTCTGTAATACGGATGCCCTCCCAGCTCAGTCGCGCCGACTCCCAAACGATACCGGTTTGTCCCCACGCAACGATGGAATGAAAGCCAACGAAGAGCAGAAGCGCATGCTCTACTGACGCTCGAATCTCAACCACTGGTTTCAACGAGAGATGCGTGCAAAGCTCAGGCCTCGCAGTATCGATGACATAGGCATACCCTCCCGCTGCGGCGCATATTTCCTGCGGATTCGGACACGCAAAGACTCCAGTGGGCATCGTTGGATCGGTAAACCCCAGGGCACAGGTGGCAAGAAACGGCTCGCCAGTCGCTGGTTTCACAATCAACTGCAGGGCTCCGCGTGCGAGAGCATCCTCTTCCCCTGCGATCTGCTTCGGGTATGTGAACCGTCTTGCAGGTGAGATGAGTGGGGGAGCTTTGAGAATCTCGGCACTCCAGTTTTGCGGGAAGGCGGCCATACTGCTCATGGGGTCGGTCTCATATGGCGATTAACCCACTGATACTGTTCAGTTGTATCTGGAACTAGGCATCCGCGCGACGTCGATATCTGTTGCCATGCCCCTTCATGAGGGGCACCGAACCGGATTAAGAGACTCGCAATAGTAATAGACGCTCCGCCTATGCAGGCACGGCAATGAACGCCTACTCGGTTGCCTTCAGCCAATGAGGCTTCAACATTTTCTAGGAATTTCTCGAATGATGCATCAAGCGGACTGCCGCGATCGGGTATAGCGAAATTGACAAAATGGAGGTCTGCCATTGCTGCAGAGATAGCCTCCTGTTCCAGACCTAACTCCAACGCCTCACCCTTTTCAAGCATCGATACAACAGCATCAATACCAGCTTCTCGAAGAGCTATCATTTCGTCGTCGAGCCAATCGCCGCCTCGGGGTCTGGGAACGATCGCAAGATGGGTGGTAATCCAACAAGGCCGGGTAATCATCGAACTCCATCCAGTGCTTGGGCGATATCTTCGATCAGGTCTTCTACCGCCTCGCAGCCTGCGCTCATTCTGATGAATCCATCGGCGATAGCATCACCGCCCCAGCGTGCACGGCGTTCCGCGGTTGTTGAAATCCCTCCAAAGCTGGTCGCCTGCGTAATCAGTTTTGATTTGGCAAGAAAGGTGTCGGCGGCCGATTTGTCGTGCAAAAGAAAACTCAAGACAGCACCGAAACAACTCATCTGCTTCACGGCAATTGCGTGTCCCGGATGATCTGGCAATCCCGGATACAACACGCTCTTCACTTCCTTGCGTGTTGTCAAAAACTCTGCAATGCGCTGGGCATTTGCGGAGGACCGTTCAAGCCGCAAAGGTAACGTAGCGATTGAACGCAGCGCCAGCCAAGCCTCCATCGGCCCTAGAGCAGCGCCATTCAGGGTTCGCCATTGGTCGATTTGGGCCAGTCGATCCATATCGCGCACGGCGACGTGGCCCAGCAGCAGATCGCTGTGTCCTGTCATCGACTTTGTATCTGACGAGACGGAAAAGTCTGCTCCAAGCGCTAGCGGGCGCTGTCCGAGCGGAGTAGGCGTCGTGTTATCGACCGCGACCAACGCTCCTGCACAATGCGCGGCATCACACAACGACGCAATGTCGCAGATCTCCATTCCAGGATTGCTTGGTGACTCCAGCCAAAGCAGCCGAGCGCCTTCCAGCAACTCCGCCTGCGCATTTCCCGCCGTAGGAGCCATACGCAAGATCACACCCATCTTGGTGAAGTACTCCTGCACCAGAACGCGCGCGGTGTAGTACGCATTCGAGGGCATAACGACGGCGTCACCCGGCCGCAGCACCGAACCAAAGACAGCCGAGCATGCTGCCATGCCTGATGCAAAAACCAGCGCAGCTGCCTGGTAGTCCTCTCCCGACTCCATCTGACCGATCGCCTTCTCAAGCGAGGTCCATGTAGGATTATGCGACCGCGCATAGGTGTAAAGCGTCTCCGAAGCATCGCACGGAGTGTGATACGGAGCCGCGAATACAGGTCCTGAGTGTAGCGGCTCGCCGGCAACAACCCGGCTCAGCGTAGAACGGATGACTTTGGTGGCGTCGCGCATAGTTTTTTCAAGAGGTCAGAATTCGAATCGAAACGATCGATCGTAGCAGGCTCACCGCAACCTCTTCCTGCGGTCGCCACTTCCCGAGAAGTGCTCCCAGCCCGCGGCTTTCAACTCCTCATGACCGCCGTCAGGGGCGAGGAGAGTCATCATCGGCCGCCCTGATCGACGCTTCTTCAAGCTTCCGATGCGGGTGACCGGCACTCCGGCGAGTGAGGTCGGCATCAATACAGAGGCGGGGGCCGCGAACAGCAGCTCGTAGTCCTCGCCACCATGGAGTGCGGTCCGCAAAGCTGCATCGGCGCCTAATCTTCGAGCAAGCAAATGAATCGGCAGAGCCGCCCGATCGATCTCTGCATTCACACCGGATGCGTGGCAAAGATGCATCAGATCGGTCGAGAGGCCGTCGCTAATATCGATGCACGCAGTTGCGAGCCGTCGACGGAGCAAGGCTTCCCCAACATCAAGACGCGGCTCAGGAAATAAATGAGGATGGCCTTCGATTGTTGGCACCCTGAGAATGCGCCGCCGCCGTTTCATCATCGATTCCAACTCAGCAGCTGCTCCGCCCAACTGCCCTGTTACATACAGGACGTCGCCTGCGGAGGCTCCAGATCTTCGCAGGGCCTCGGCTTTCGGCGCAGCGCCCACTAATACGATGTCGGCGAGAATCAAAGCCCGGTTCCCGGTGGGCGACTCCGAAGTATCGCCGCCTGCCAATATCACGCGATGCATCTCCGCCAAACCCTGCAGTCCGGCGAAAAAGCGCTCGATCCAGTCCCGGCCTCCCGCAGTCGCGAGTATCGAAGCCGGCAGTGCCAGCGAGAGGAAGGCGGCCAACGGCGTCGCTCCCATGGCAGCAAGGTCGCTCAATCCACGCGTAAGGCACCGATGGCCGACTGATTCAGGAGGATGGAGGTCTCTGCGGAAGTGGCGGCCCTCCAGGCTTAAGTCGGTAGTGATGAGAAGCTCCGAGTTCGATGGCGGACGCAAAATCGCGCAATCGTCACCGATCCCAAGAATTACGTTTTTGGTCGATTGAGGAAATTTTCGTCGAATCTGCTCAATCAGGCCCAGCTCCCCCCACGACTTAGTTGGCCTTTTCATTCACAGCAAGCATAAATGGTTACCAATGGGGTGGTACTTTTGTGGTAGTTACATAGGGAATCAACAGTGTCAGGCTTGGTTGCATGAGGGTACCTCGTTTGTTACCCTCTTAAAGGAAGCTCATGAGACTGTGGTTTTGAAATGACGATTGGCAAACTTCATTTGCCTAAGTCGATTCTAAAATTGCAGACCTCCGAGCCGCGGCTTTGCTTCGCGGACAAATTCTGGGCCAGGGATTCTGCTTGAAGCTTAAAAAGCGCTACTACATCATGGTCGTAAGCCGCGACGAAAGCGGCAACCTGAATAAGGTTCCGGTCCCACTTCACTATGCTTATCTTTTTGTAGCCGCTGCGGCCATCGGCATGTTTACCATCTCCGGGCTGGCCGGTTCGTATTCACGAATGCTGATCAAGACTGCCCGTTTCAACCAGCTCCGTCAGGACCACGACTCTCTCCAAAAGGATTATGCGCATCTCGAGAAAGCGGCGCATGAGAAGGACGTCGAGGCAGCTTCACTAGGTTCGTTGGCAAGCGAAGTCTCGGCTCTTTACGGTCTCACGACTAGCAAGCTGGCGATTCCGATGGGCAAACTCACCGACATCCATCGCGGAAAGTCCTCGGGCATCGCTGAATCGGTCGCGACGGCTCCGTTGAAGGACACCGGCGATACATCGGACGAGAGCTATTCCAAATCGCTCGACACCTTCAACGCTCTGCGGAACACTGCGATGAATGGCTTGGCAATCCGCCCGCTCACGCATCTCAACTCGCCTGGGTACTCGTCGAACGATCTTTTTGGATCCGGGGATATGGCGTCCTATGTCCCGACACTGTGGCCGATCATGGGGCCGATCACGAGCAGCTTCGGCCAACGTGAAGACCCGGTCCTGGGCAACGGCGAAGGCGAGTTTCATACTGGCATCGACATCTCCGCACCCAACGGTGTTCCTATCCGCGCAACGGGTGACGGTGTTGTCCTGATGGCAGAGATGTCCAGCGGCTACGGACGTGAAGTTGTCGTTGATCACGGCCACGGCGTCGAGACGGTCTACGGTCACATGTCGGGCTTCGCAGTTGTGGCCGGGCAAACGGTGCTTCGTGGCCAGGTGATTGGCTACGTTGGACACAGTGGCCGCACGACGGGCTCTCATCTTCATTACGAGGTCCGCATTCGCAACACGCCAGTCAACCCGCACAAGTATCTGCGGACCACGCTGGCAGAGCTTGGCAGCTCGACGACACAGGGCCAATAAATTCTCTAAGATTATTTGCATAAGAATGAGCGGCCATCTTCGGCCGCTCATTCTTGTTTCCAACCCAACTATTTGCCCGTATAGATGACGTGCCAGACGGTTCTCGTGCCATCGTCAGTGACGAACAACGATCCGTCATTGCCAAGCGTGACACCTACAGGCCGACCCCAGACCTTGCCATCGGGCGTAACAAAACCGGTCAGGAAGTCTTCGTACTCTCCCGTCGCGTGACCGTTTTTCATGGGAACTCGGATGACCTCATAGCCCGAGCGATGAGCCCGATTCCATGACCCATGTTCGGCCGCAAAGCCATCGCCTGAGTACTCAGAAGGAAACTGCTTGCCCGTGTAGAAGAGCATCTCCAGAGAGGCGAAGTGCGGCTGGAGAATTACGTCGGGCGTGATGACTTTATCTTTCAACTCAGGACGAGTTCCCATCAGACGAGGATCCTGATGTCCGCCCATGTAGTACCACGGCCAGCCGTAGAAACCGCCCTCTTTTACGCTCGTGATGTAGTCAGGAACCAGGTTGTCGCCCAGTCGATCGCGCTCGTTGGTCGAGCACCACAGCTGGCCTGTCGTCGGATTGATCACCTCGCCAACACAATTGCGAATTCCATAGGCGTATACCTTCACAAACTTGCCTTCAGGCGTGAATTCAAGGACATCGGCGCGATGAAACTCGTTCGGGTGCGTGTCCGGATCGTCGGCGTTCGACGCAGAACCGACGGAGACCAGCATGTTCTTACCATCTGGTGTAAAAACGATGTCGCGAGTCCAGTGGCCTCCGCCGCGAAGCTGCGCGAAGCCCGGAAGTTCCGGCACAACCTTCTCTGGCTTACCGGTTGCAACCAGATCGCCGGACTTATACGGAATGCGTACAACCGAATCCGTGTTTCCAACATAGATCCACTTCGGATTGGGTCCGGCGGGATAAAACGCGATGCCGAAGGGAAGATTCAGACCGTCTGCAAAGGTGGAAACTGTCTGAGCCTTGCCATCAGGGCCAACGCCGCGAAGAACCATAATCTTGTCGCCGTGCGAATCGGCCAGAAAGATGTCGCCATTGGGTGCCGTGCGCATCAGGCGCGGCTCGCGAAAGCCCTGCGCGTACATTTCCACCTTAAAGCCCTTCGGCGCGATTGGCCATGCTCCTTCCGGCCGAGGAACCACGCTGGGTCCGTTGTCGACCGACTCATCTGGCTTTGGCTCCGGCAGATCGGCGACGGTGATGTGGCGGCGGACGCCGGGATGCTCCTGGGTGTAGTCGGTGAAGGCGGCCTGCCCGGTGAGGACCGTGCCTGATTGCGCGAAGAGTGACGCCGGTAAAGCAGACGCAGCAAGAGCAATCGCCAGTGCTCGAATAACTGTGAGGCTGGATCTATGCATGAGACGTTTCTCCTTGAAGATTGAAGCTGGCTGGAAGCGGCTGGCCGATTAGTTGGATTTTACCGCCGTATAGTTCAAATTCGAGTGAATCGACGTTATGGATGAAGTTGACGTAATGAAAACGCCGGAAGTTTGCCATGAGCTGCGCATCCGTTGCATTAGGAAATAGAAGCAGCAGCCGAAAGGCCTGCATAAAAAATCCGTGGCTCACAATAACAACGCAGCCGCCCGAGTTCCTCGTGGCCAAGCGCCGGATCGCATCACGGGCACGCTCGACGAACGCGTGAAAGGATTCGGCTCCATACCCGTCGACGAAGTTAGGGTCTTTTCGCTCCCAGTAAGTGGCGATATGGGGATCACGGTCCATTTCACTGGTATTTCGATAGAGCGACGGTTCAAGAAAAGTGAACTCCTGGATGGGCCACTCTTCAACAGGAACATCAGGAAATCGTCGGCGTAGCGGCTCGGCAGTCTGCTGGGCGCGCAGAAACGGCGAGATAACAATGAGCGTCGGCTTACAGCCAATCTCGTCGACAAGGTCTTTCGCCTGCTGACGGCCAAGCTCGGTCAGTGGATTGGAATCATGATCTGCAGTCACGCCACCCGCATTGGCAAGACTCTGTCCGTGACGAACAAGAATGATCTTCGTGACTGCGGGTGCGGCAGGTTCAGTCATGGCCTGCCCCAGCCGAGGTCGCTGTGATCTGCTTGATCAGGTCTAAAGGAATATTCGCTGTCAACACGGCACGATCTTTGTGCTGCTCGACCTTCGCCGAGCGAAGCAATTCCTGAAATTGCTGATCGGATGGTGTACTCGGGCGAATCCGCGTCTGGGCCTGTTGGATCGTAGTGACGAGGCGCAAAAGCGATGTGAGGGTTCCGGCTGCGTGTTGCGCGTCAACCTCGGTCGGTGTGATCTGCTCAATGCGTAGATGCACAGTCCCGAGATAACGCAGGCTGGCAACAAAAGTGGTGTCTTCAGGCAGAGGAAGCTGCAGGCCAAAGATGCTGATATATCCGCGGTCGGAGAAGGGAAGCCCGACGTGCCCGATCGCCCACGCGCTCGAGAAAGCAGGTACGTCTCGATATCGGTCCGATAGCAGGGAAGATCCTGAAAAGGGCGATGCCGCAGCCCGATGTCGATCAAGGATAGAGTGAATCTGTTCCGTTGTCGGCATGTTCGAAGCCGCGATCGTATCGTAGCCAAGCTGAGCGATCCGCAACGGCCGCGTTACTTTTCCGTCACTGACGGCGATGGTATAGATATCGTGGCCGGAGTAACTCTCTTTCGACGTGGCAATTGAAGCGAGATAGTTAGCAAGCCGACCGCCATCGAAGCGTCCCTCGAAGACCTCAGAGTACCCAACTGGCCCGTTTGGGCCTTCGGGATTATCCATGCGATGCAGGGCAAACGCAGCGGAATCAAGATCGCGCTCAGGAACAATTCCAGTGGCATCGATGAAGTTCTGAAAATCAGGGCTGTGTGTCACGGGAGTTCGATCGAAGTGACTTGCTGCGCGCAACGGCCTTAGGTTGGCATAGATGATCGCGTCCGACTCCGGCAACAACCGTGCAGCTTCCGGCGGAGCCGCTTTGCGCAGGATCAGCACGACGGCAAGGGCGGCCATCAGTGCCAGCATCAGCAGCAGAGAGTAACGAGTACGCCTACGCATCAGAGATATGGCCGGTCAGGCAAAGGGTCAGCATAAGTTGTGGCGAAGACTTCTTGCGTCTTCGCCTTAAGAATAGACCATCTGTACTGTGTCCTCCGGATGCTCCCGCCCGTTTGGCTTCAGCGGGACGACCGGACGATTTATTCAATGATGGCGAAGGTGTAGATTTTCCCCCCGTTCGTGACATTCCCGCTGCCAGCCGGCAGGATGCCGAACTCACCTCCGCCTACGTTCTTGTCGACGGTGAACTGGTAGGTGCGCGGGGCGGTTCTGACGGGGTTGAATTTCACCTCATCGCGGTCGGCGCCGCCCGTGGAGTGAAAAACGCCCCCGGTCAGGATGCGAAACTCGCGATTGTCGGAGTTGATGCGGAATCGTAGGAACTCGTACTCATTGATTGCGACGCCGGTGTCCGGCATATAAATGAGAATCTCGAGGGGCTCCTGGAGCGCGAGCTTGGACTCGCGTCCATACAGATGGCCGTTGTGATCTTCTTTGATGATCCCGTGAGTCGCGGTCGACTTCAGCCAGCCACCGGATTTGATATGAACGATCTCCGGTTCAATCAGCGTCCATTTGCCCGCGCGGTCCTTGTAGTAGACCCCGATCTCATTCACGTCGGAGAGTTCAATTGGCTTCTCGGGCACGTTGGTGATCTGACGTCGACCCTTGTTGATCATCGCCGTAATAATACGATCTGAGGTCCCGGCATCCTTCAAAATTACCAGCGAGTCGGCGTCCGTCGCGTAGTGCCCCGGCTGCGTATTGATGGTTTCCACAATCAGCTCGTCGCCAAGACCAGCCTTGACCATCTTGATCACGGATTGATTGTCCATCGAGGGCCCACGAGTTGCCGTCAACGGACCATCGACGGATTGAGGAGAGTCCGACGTGTGTTGTTGCTGGGCAACCGCGGCGACGGAAAGCAGGGTCAGAACAAGGGCGAAGTGCGGAGAGCGATGCAGTGTCTTTCGATGAGGCATAGGATCGGCTACCGGAGGTCGTCGATAGGCTAGCATGTCTGTGGTTTTGGACGTCTTCCGTTGCACCGCCGTGAGCCAGTCGTGTGCCATTGCCTGTGGTTTCCAGCTATGCTAAAGTCAAGTCTGCGGCGCACTCTGCGCGGGCACTGTTTCGCGTCGTGCGGCTGGGCTTACAGAGGGCAAAACTGCTGTTTCGGGCTGGCGTAGCTCAGCTGGTAGAGCATCTGATTTGTAATCAGAGGGTCGGGGGTTCAAGTCCCTTCGCCAGCTCCAGTTTCTCTCAGCAGAAAATGAAAGACGGATTTGGTTGTACTGCTCGACCGTTCTGGCGTTGCAGACTCCGGTCACTCCTTCAAGGTTGGTATACCCGCTCGATTCCTGGTTGAATCGGCCTGCGGGCTTGATGAGCTGAAGTCGGTGCTGCGCGTCGGAGTTGTCAGGCAGAAAGTGCACAGGTGGCCGAGTGGTTAATGGCAGCAGACTGTAAATCTGCCGCGTTATGCGCTACGGAGGTTCGAATCCTCCCCTGTGCACCATTGAGTTTTAGCAGTACCCTGGTGAGTGTGGTGGATCTGAGCCCGGCAAGCAGCGGACGAATGTGGATTGCGCTGTTCGGACTCGGATTGCTGGCAGTTTTGGTCTGGCGGACGATGGAACCGGACAAACTGAGATCGCTTACTTGGATTCTGTTAGGTTTTTTTGCCTTTCGCGTCATACTCGGACGGCGGCGTTCGCGGTAGGATGGTAAAGGCAAACGAGTTTTGAAGGTTTGCAGAAGGCTGATGTAGCTCAGTGGTAGAGCACTCCCTTGGTAAGGGAGAGGTCATGGGTTCAAGCCCCATCATCAGCTCCAGTTTCCAGCTTCTAGCTACGAGCTAAAAGCTAAGGCGGGCGGGAGTAACTCAGTGGTAGAGTCACAGCCTTCCAAGCTGTTGGTCGCGGGTTCGATTCCCGTCTCCCGCTCCATTTGTTTTGAGGGTATTCGAGCCTTAACCGCCGGCAGGAGAACGTTTTGAGTAGTTTGTTTCAGCAACCAGTCCTTCCCATCATCGATCCCGAGACCTTCAACAAAGTCAGGGGTGCGATCGAGTCGGCATTTTCCGCAGGCCACGTTGCAGAGTTTCTGAGATCACTGGAACGCTCGAAGCTGCGCATTCGCGACTTCGAGGATATCCTCGGCAAAGGCAAGCTCGGGGCGAGCACCTCGGCAGAGTACAGTAAGCTCAGCGACGGTGACCAGGGCCAGATCCGCGAACTCTATCTCGCTAGCCTGGAGCAGGTCGCACCGGAGCTTCGCGAAGAGTTTTTCAAGCTGTACGCTTACTACTGATTCCCCAAAAGTTTAGTTTTTTGAAGTAAATCACCTTGAACCCGGTGCGATGCGCCGGCTAAGAAAGAGACGGAGAGAGCAATGGCGAAGGAAAAGTTTGACCGGTCAAAGCCGCACGTAAACATCGGGACGATCGGGCACATCGATCACGGCAAGACGACGCTGACAGCGGCGATTACGAAGGTGTTGTCCAAGCACAACCCGAACAAC
>DATMKY010000102.1:0-3176 GCA_035570955.1 Edaphobacter sp.
TGATGGTGTCTTTGAGAGCTTCGGAGTATGCGTCGTTCAGGACTTCGGGCGTGATCTTGCCTGCCTGGAAGGATGCCATCGCCTGAAGGAGCTGCGGCGGCCGGGGAATGCTGCCAATCGATTCGGTTGGTATCGCCATCCGGGAAGTTTACCCATGTGCGGGCGTCCGGCGCCTCCATCGAAAGGTTGAATCTTATTTAGTTTTGATCAGTCCGACTAATTCGCATCGATGGGTTTACCGAGGACCCGGCCTTTCAAGGGATTCGGCAATTATGCTTCTGTCGTGCGAACCATGCTTCCACTGGCGCTCAAAGTAGGAGGCGATGCCCAATGCAAGAATCAGGGACGCAATTCCGAACAGAGCCAAACTTGGGACCTCGTTTGGTTCTTCGATGATTACCTTTCGGGCCATTGCGATGAGTGCGACTTCAAGGACGACGCGCACGTGAATGGCGTCTTTCCTTACGTATGCCTTCAGGGTTTCGATCAGCTCTACGCCGATGAGGACCAGAAGGAAATATCCGAAGATTTCCAGCAGGCCCTGTACTGGGATCAGAAAGCGTGGCGGCTTCATGATTTCGTCGAAGATCAATACACCCAGATGGATCGTCGACAGGACCATGACCACGACAAGCATTCCCGCGAGGGCCAGGACAGTGGCCTTCTGGACCTTCGTCATTATCATTTCGATGGTCACTGGAAGCTCTCCATTCGATGGAAGACGCTACACTGGCTGTCAGGGTGAATTGTAGCGAGTTCTGCGACATAGAGAGCTACAAAATTTCAACTTATGATTGTGCGGCTCGTTCGAGCTCGGCAATGTTGATTTTTTTCATTCCCATCATGGCTTGCATGGCTTTCGGATTTTTGATGATGAGCTCGGGCAGGCGGGCGGGGACGATCTGCCAGGTGATGCCGAACTTGTCTTTGAGCCAGCCGCACTGGATCTCTTTGCCGCCGGCGGTGAGTTTGGCCCAGTAGTCGTCAACCTCCTCCTGGGTGTCGCAGCGGACGACGAAGGAGATGGCTTCGGTGAACTCGAAGGCGGGGCCTCCGTTGAGAGCGGTGAATTTCAGGCCTTCGAGTTCGAAGGCGACGGTGAGGACTTTGGCGGGTGGGTTGGGGTGGTCTGGGTGGTTGTTGGCTACTTCAAGCTTGCGCGAGTTTTTGAAGACGGTGAGGTAGAAGTCGACAGCCTCTTCGGCGTTGTTGTTGAACCAGAGGAATGGTGTGATGCGGGGGAAGGATTGGAGAGAGCTCATTCTTGTGTCCTCGGAATGGGATGGGAGTCTAGTCTCGGAATTTCAGGTGTTGCCTGATATTGAGATGCGATCTTGTTCGAGCGGTTATTAGGCGAGCGGCGTCTTTTTGCCACGGAGATAAAGTCTTACCATGACACGGCTAATTTTCGGAAGCGGGCGTCATGCTGTATTGATGAGATTGTCATTTGGGGATGACAAGGCGGTGACAAACTCTGGAATTTTTCTCGCCCGTCATTTGACGGATCGATGACATTGACCTGACAACTTGGTTTTTTTTGTCGTCTAGGCTGACGAAAGTTTTCCAACGCAGCCCTCCCCGCCTGCAGTTGGCGCCTGAACGAACCGGTCCCTGGGCCCCTGCGGGGCAAATCAAAAACAGGAGTTTGACAGATGAATTCTTTTCCGAGAATAGGTGCGGGAGTAGCGTTGTCTCTAACGTTGTCGTCCGCAGCCTTTGCACAGCACTACACGCAGGTGAACCTCGACTCAAACGTATCGGGCGCCGCCGAGGCTACTGATCCACAACTCAGAAATGGCTGGGGCCTCGCAAGAAGCTCCAGCAGTGCGTGGTGGGTTTCGGATGAAGCAACCGGAGTCGCCACGCTTTACAACGGTCCCGGGGCGAAGCAAGGTCTAGTGGTCACGATTCCGAAGGCGAATCCGAAAGACAACACGGTGCCGAACGGGAGTCCTACAGGGGTGATTTCAAATAACAGCCCATCTGACTTCCAGATTATTCCGAATAAGGCGGCCGCGTTTATCTTCGCAACGCTGGACGGGACGATTGCGGCATGGAATCCGAACGTCGGCAATACGCCGGGGGTTCCCGGACCTTCGACCAACGCGGTTACGGTTGCACATACGACGGATGGCTCGGGATACACGGGCATAACGTCGGCCTTCGTTGACGGCAACCGCTACCTCTTCCTTGCGAATTTCCTCAAGGGGCGGATCGACGTGTACGACAACACCTTCACGCAGATTAAGGTGAAGGGCGAGGATCAGGGACGCGATGTTGCGGCCTTTGACGACGTGCAACTGTTCAACGGCGACAACAAGCCGTTTACGGATGCTCGTCTGCCTCCCAACTTTGTGCCTTTCAACGTGCAGGCTGTGGGGAACGACCTCGTCGTGACCTATGCACTGCACTTTGCGGGGAACCCGTTCGAGACACCGGGGCCGGGAATCGGCTACGTGGACATTTATTCGTCCAAGGGCAAGTTGCTCCGGCGTCTGGAACACGGGGATTGGCTGAATGCTCCGTGGGGAGTTACGTTGGCTCCTCTGGACTTTGGCCGATTCAGTCACCACCTGCTGGTGTCGAACTTCTCTGCCGGAGGGACGACGCAGTCGGCGGGGTTCATCTCGGCTTATGACCTGGATACCGGCAAGTTCGCTGGGTTGCTGGAGGATGTGAGCGGCAAACCGATCCAGATCCAAGGCATCTGGAGCATGAGCTTTGCGAACAGTGCGACGCAAAATAGCTATGACCCGGATGAAGCTCCGGCGGCGGAGCTTTATTTTACGGCGGGCCCAAACCAGGGCACGAATGGACTGTTTGGCTACCTGATACCAGCATCGGGAGAGCTGGTGCAGGGCAATTCGCAGTAAGCCGATAATGCGGAGGAGCGGGAGTTGTGTGATAAACGTCCATGGCTCTCGCTCCTTTTTCTCGGCCGCGAATCGACAAGGCCAGGGTTGTTCGTTGAGACTGATATGCTTCGAGATGTTGAACGGGGCGAACTCTTCCGGGAATAGAAATTTTTTTGAGTGAAAAGGAGAAGTGTTGATGTACGACATGGCGAATTTGAAGAAGCTGAAGACGCTGGGGGAAGGCGCCCCGGCAGCAATGGATGCGTTTTGGGCATTCGATAAAGCGGCACTGGCGGATGGGGCGATTCCGAAGAAGTATAA
>DATMKY010000103.1:0-33811 GCA_035570955.1 Edaphobacter sp.
GAAGCCGAGCGGCGACGGGTGTGTGGAGTGCCTGGCATCACCGACAGGTTGGTGGTTTCATCTCCGCCGGTGTGCGGAGTGTGGGCACATCGGATGCTGTGATAGTTCTCCGAGTCAGCATGCATCCAAGCACGCCGCGGCAACAGGGCATCCGATCATTGCCAGTTTCGAGCCGGGTGAGGATTGGTTCTACGATTATGAGAAGCGGGGGATGGTCCAAGGTGTGGAGTTGCTGCCGCCTCATTCGCATCCGGAAGATCAGCCCGTTCCTGGCCCAACTGGAAAAGTGCCAGCCAACTGGGAATCGCTCCTCAACTAGCTGCCCATGGTTGATTTGACGCGATCAATAAGCTGACTAGTGGGTCAGTTTGACCAAAGAGTACTCTTCAGCGGCTGAAGCCCCAGCTAAATTTCAACGTTACTTAGGGCACAGCTGAAGCCGTGCCCTAAGCAAGACTTGAAACTGACCCACCTCGAGTTGAGATGGTAATATCCGGTCGAGAGTGAACCCATGGAATCGACACGACCCAAACTTCCGACCGAAGCCGTAGAGCTCTACAACAAATTTATTCATGGCGGTATGAGCCGCCGTGCTTTTATGAACGGTATCCAGCGACTCGCGGTGGGCGGTCTGGCTGCGTCGGCGATGGTTGAGGCATTGATGCCCAATTACGCGCTAGGACAGCAGGTGTCGCGCACCGATGAGCGGATCAAGACTTCATATGAGACTGTTCCGTCGCCGAAGGGCAACGGAAACATCAAGGGTTATCTGGTGCGGCCCGTCAGTGCTGACTCACGGTCTGAGTCGATGACGAAGTTACCGGGGGTTATTGTCGTTCACGAGAACCGTGGGCTGAATCCGCATATCGAAGACATCGCACGGCGATTCGCGCTTGCGAACTTCATGGCGTTTGCGCCAGATGGGCTGACTTCGCTGGGCGGCTTTCCGGGTGACGATTACAAGGGTGGCCAGATGTTTGCGAAGATCGACCATAACAAGATGAGTGAAGATATGGTGGCTGCGGCGGTGTGGCTAAGGTCACGACCCGACTGTACAGGGAAGATCGTCGCGACCGGTTTTTGTTATGGCGGCGGGATTGCGAATATGCTGGCGGTTCGGTTGGGAGCCGATCTGTCGGCCGCTGCACCTTTCTATGGCGGTCCTCCAGCGGCGGATGACGTTCCGAAGATCAAAGGGGCGATTCTGGTTCATCACGGGGAACTTGATACGCGACTGGCGGCAACGTGGCCAGCTTATGACAAGGCACTAACGGCGGCGAATGTTCCGCATAATGGTTATATCTATCCTGGCGCGGTTCATGGGTTCAATTGCGATGCGACGCCGGAACGGTACAACAAAGCTGCAGCCGATTTAGCCTGGCAGCGGACCGTGGATTGGTTCAACAAATACGCGCGTGGCTAAATTTAGCTGTGGGAGCCCATCAGAATGCGGCGCTCCGTTGCGCCGTCCCGGGTGCGTCTACCAGAAGACTTGAAGGTCAATAAAGGAGCCAGCAGCATGTATCGTCTCTCACTAGCCTGCCTGATTGTTTGCGTGAGCACGGCGTCTGCGCAGGTCGCGTCTGCACCCGCAATGAACGCTCATCCGTACGCTATGCTCTATGTTTTTGGCGACAGCTACTCCGATTCCGGGTCAGGTTATGTGGATGGCAACGGTCCGACCGCAGTGGTGTACCTGGCGCAGCGCCTGGGAATACCGTTCACTTATTATGGGGATCCGACAAGCACAGGCAAGGGGCTCAACTTCGCGGTGAGCGCAGCGCAGAGCGGGGAGGGAAGAGGACGTCGCTTTCCAACCGGCGCATTTTTTGCCTTCGGTATGAAGAACCAGATAGAGAACTTTGTGACGTATTCGAAAGACGGCTCGATTCCCAAGATCGATCCGGAGAAGACGATGTTCTTTTTTGCGGGCGGGCTGAACGATGGCAGGCGTCCTGAAGGTTTTACACGCACCAATATCGAGGCGGAGATCGATACGCTTTATGAGCTGGGTGCGCGGCGCTTCATGGTTGCGAATCTTCCGACGAAGATTCCCGGGTTTGCTGCCACGAGCATCAAGATCAATCCAGAACTCGCAAAGATTCCGGACGAAGAGCGTGCTAAGCACTCGGATATTCGCATCAGCAATTCGGGATGGGGATCGTTCTTCGATGAAGTGATCATGAATCCCGCGAAGTACGGTTTGACCGATACAACTAACGCTTGCGCGCAACGCGCTTTTCGCGGAGAACAGATTCAGGTTTGCTCAAGTCCTGAGACACATTTTTATTATCACGAATCTCATCCCTCCACTACGGCTCACCGCGCCGTCGGAGATTTGCTTTATCAGGAAGCGATTACCAAGGCACCATAAATGCCGAAGGAGATTTGCGAGAGTTTCTGCGATCTTGTCTGGCGGTCAGATTCGCCAAAGTATGCAACAAAAAAATATGAAACGAAAAATCGTTTAGTATTGGCGCTAACAGGAAAGCTTGATTGCCTAAATTCAGTTTCTCGAATTGAGGTTCCATGCGTCCAGACAAGTTTCTTTTAGCCGCGATTCTGATTTGCCTGAGTGGGAGCAGATCGAGTTCGATTGTGATTCGTTCGCATGGCTTCTTCAAACTGAACCAAACTGCAGGCCCGGCCGTTTCGTCCGCAGTGGCGGCTGAGCTGCGCGCGATCGTGGCTAAGGGACATTTTGGAGATAACCTCAACGCCGCTGGATATCGGGAACAGGTCAAAGAGGTTTATGAGTTCAGAAACTTTGCGCCTTTGTGGATCAGCGGTGTTGCGCCAACATCGCAGGCAACCTATTTGATTGAGGCCTTCGGTACAAGCCGCCAAAAAGGACTGAGTCCGAGCGATTATGGTGCAGAGGGCCTAACAGCCCAATCGAAGTCTCTCCAATCAGCGTCGGCTGCCGCCCAGGCTTCGTTCGATGCCGCTCTCACGCTGGCTACGATGCGGTTCATCTCGGATTTGCGGATAGGCCGAATCAATCCCAAGCATTTGAAGTTCGGGATTGATGTGCAGTCCAAAAAATACGACCTGCCAGAATTTATTACTCAACAGGTTGCAAATGCAGGGAACATTCAATCCGTGCTCGATGAGATTGAGCCGCCCTACGCCGGCTATCGTCGTATTGAGGACGTATTGAAGCAATACCTGAAATTGGCTGCTCAAGGAGACGGCGGCAAAGTGCCAACGGGGAGCAAAACCGTCTCTCCGGGCGATACGTATGAAGGAACTGCTGAACTTGCTGCGCGCTTGCAATTGCTTGGAGACCTTCCGCAGGGTGGAAGCTTCAATTCCTACAGCGGGACGCTTGTCGATGGGGTCAAACATTTTCAGGAAAGACATGGCCTTGTTCCCGATGGCAAATTAGGTGCGACAACTGTACGTGAGTTGAATACGCCGCTGAGTGCGCGGATCCAGGAGATCGATGATGCATTGGAGCGCTGGCGATGGATGCCGACCGAGTTTCAGCAGCCTCCGGTTCTCGTCAATATTCCGGAGTTTCGGTTGAGGGCGTATTCGGAAGACCACCAACTTGCCCTGAGCATGAGAGTCGTGGTGGGCAAGGCCGCGCCAACCCAGACGCCGGTGTTTAGCGATGACATACGATTTATCGTTTTCCGCCCATATTGGAATGTTCCGCCTGGAATTCTCCGCAGGAACGTCATCCCCGGCATCACGAAGAACAGCGGGTATATTGCTCGCGAGAGATTTGAGGTAACCGACTCGAGTGGCAGATCGGTATCCAGAAGCGAGGATTTAGTAGACGGACTGCGCTCAGGCAAATACTCAATACGTCAGAAGCCGGGGCCGAACAATGCACTTGGGCTCATCAAGTTCATGTTCCCCAACTCGCATTCGGTCTATCTGCATAGCACTCCATCGACGGAGTTGTTCGCGAGATCGCGACGAGACTTCAGTTCAGGCTGTATTAGGGTAGAGAAGCCTGCCGAGTTAGCTGCCTTCCTGTTGCGGAATCAACCCGATGGGCAACAACAGTGGACTGTGGCGAGTGTACAAACAGCGATGGATTCAGGCAGAGACAATCGGCAGGTTAATCTGACGGTGAAGGTCCCGGTCCTTATTCTCTACGTGACAGCCGTCGCGGAGGAGGATGGGACGGTGCACTTTTTCGATGATATCTATGGTCACGACAAACGGCTGAACGCATTGCTTGCGAAAGGTCCTCCGTATCCGTAGACAACGGACCTAAGTCTTTCTAACACGCTTGAGAATTTTATTTTGTTTCGATGTGGGCTGCCCGCTTCCTACTGACTCATCGCGGTGAGGTTGTCTGTGGTCGTATTGTGCGTGAGTGCGGGAACGGCGCGGAGGCTGAAGCTCGCGATTCTGGCAGGGTCAGAGTCCGGCAGTACCTGAAGTGTGCCGAGGACTTCGTTCGCTGAAAGAGTCTGGTCGCGGAGGCGGAAGACGAGGATGCCGGGCTCGACCTCTTTGGCTGAGAGCAGAGAGAATCCGCCGGTTTGTTGACGAAGTTCCATTTGTGATGCGGCTGCCGCAGCGAGCGCGACGTTGGGCAGAGCGTTTCCAAGCGCGGGGTAGCTTGCCTGATTGAAAGCGGCAAGCCAGTTGTAGAGGAGGTGGCCGGCGGGAGTGTCCGGGATGAGACCGACCTGATCGCCGTAACGAGGCAAACGAACGAGAAAGGTGGGATGGACGGGGCTGACGTGGTCGTTCTTGCGAGCGGGTACCGGAGCGTCGGCGGGATCGCCGAGGACGATGGTGTCGATCTGATTTGGATCGTCTTTGTCGTCGGGGGTGGATCCGGTTGTGGCGTTGCCGGAACGAGCGGTGCCTGAATTGTTGGAGGTGAAATGTGAACTTCGGTTGTGACTCAAGGCATAGAGGACCGAGGAGAGAGCAGCGAACGCGACAATCGTAGCGAGCAGGATGGCACCGGGGCGGAGCGGCTGTCGGCCGGTGAGATAAAAGCGTGGAGCGGTGAGAGCCGGGACTTTCGAAGGCAAGGGCTTCATGTGCGTGGTCCCTGGATTCCGAAGGCTGATGACATGGCGGGATTGGCCGCCACGTCTAGTGTAGACGTGCTGCCGAAGGTAGCGTGAGCGATCAGGCTGCGTGAGTGGCATTCAGGATCTCGTGCCAACCGATCTTGTGGCGGTTTGTTCGATGTGCCACTCGCCTCACTGCTAGGACTTGACATATATCCGTAGCGGATATAGTTTCGGAGCATGGTGAAAAAGAGCACGGCACAAGCTCCCCTGACTCCTGCGGTTTTGCACATTCTGCTGGCGCTTTCGACGGGGGAGCGGCATGGGTACGGGATCATGAAACAGGTGCAGGCTGACTCGCAGGGCAACGCGAAGATGGGCCCGGGGACGCTATATGGCTCGATGGGGCGGATGATGGCGGCTGGACTAGTCCGGGAAAGCGATAAGCGGGTCGATCCGGAGATGGACGACGAGCGTCGGATCTATTACAAGCTCACGAGTGCGGGACGGGCGGCGCTGGAAACGGAGCTAGAGCGGTATCGCAGCGTGGTGGCGGTGGCGAAAGGACGTTTGGCGCATGGCCACTAACGTTGCCGACCGGCGCTACCGGACGTGGTACAAGATGCTGCTTCGGCTGTATCCGCGGCCTTTTCGTGAGCGGTTCGGCGAGGGGATGGCGCAGACATTTCACGATCTGTGTCGCGAGCACAATGATGAAAAGCGGGGATTGTTCATGCTCGCGGTGTGGATCTTTTGCGAGACGTTAGGGGGAATTGTTGTGGAGAACTTAGCGCGTATGAACCAACTGGGAACAACAATGCTGCGTGTGGCTCTGGTGTCGCTCGGCCTGTTGATGGTGCCGCTAGTGGCTTCGCGGGTTGTGGACGGATGGCACTGGAACGCGGGAAGTTTCGTGTTCGTGTATGCCCTGTTCTTCGCAATAGGGATGGTATATTCGGTGATCGCGAGGAAGATGAGTGCGTGGACTTACAAAGCTGGCGTTGGCATTGCGCTGGTGGCTGGGTTTGCCCTGGGGTGGTCGACCATGGTGCAAACGGCGGACTCGGGGCATCCGGAGCGCCTCTGGTTTCTCAGCGTACTGGTGGTGGGATTCATTGGGGCCTGCCTGGCACGGTTGAGGGCGCGAGGTTTGGCTCTCACGTTGTTCGCGATGGCGGCGACGGTTGCTCTGATTACCGTGATGCTGCCTTCGGGTGCGCCGCCCGACCTTGCACGGAATATGGCTGTCGGGCATGGGGCCTTCGTGGTGTTGTTCACGGCCTCGGGTCTCCTATTCCGGCGGGCGAGTTTGGAGAGATTGAGGTAAGACCGAGGCCGTATCAGCGCCAAAATAACCTTTCCGGAGAATGCCCGTTTTCGGCAGCAATCCGAGCTCCATCCCCGAGCTGGGGAATTATGCTCTGCTCGGGACAGGGTTGTTTGGCCTGGGCTTACTAGCTCTCTGAAGGACCGCTAATTTAAGCTGTGAGTCAAGGCGACAGGAATAAGGCTCGGCCTGTGCTCTGTAGCCCGGCCTTTCTATTCAGTCGCTCCGTCCTATGGCTTTTTCGGTAACCAACACAGGTTCGCAATGCATCCGGCGTAGCCCCTGGTCCTGTAATTCTCCTTCGTAATAGCGTCGGTTGCTGCAGAGTTGACCAAGGAAAAATGAAGTGACCACTCCTGCGTGGCGCTGGGTGATATGAATTTCTTGTGCCCCGCTGCCCAGTGCAGAGACTTACCCTTGCCTCCAGATTCCTCAGCAGACCATACTTCCACGGTTGATTTCTTAATCTGGTCGTCATTGGGCGCAAAGCCGTCGAGGTCGATCAGCGTGATTCTACTGTGGTCCCCTTTGATGAGCGAGTTCAGCTTGTTTGCAATCGCGCAGCCGCTCGAATGGCCGACGATGAATAACAAATCAGCGCCGACGTCTGCGATCTTCTTGATCACGTCGTCGTACTGCTTAAAACCGTTGGCGGCGTCTGTATCGCCGGCGCCCGCGTTCTCCGGGTATGGGAATGCGTCAAATTTTACGTCGTTGCGCTGTTTTTCCGCGCTAGTCTGCCAAAGGTTCATGTCGGGTTGAGATGCGCGGAATCCGCCGAAGAAGACAACGTAGATGCTCATCTGTTACTCCCTTTTTTAGAAGTGAGCCCAGAGCTAGTAGTGATTAGATCGCATTTTCGTTTCAAAGTCCCGCGCTGACTATCTTAGAATTTCGTGATGCCTCCTGCGCTGATATTTCTCCTTGCGCTGCTCGCGCCCCAGACCGCGGCGTCGCCGTCCCCTGCGCGCCGTGTCGTTCATGTCGGACCCACTTCAGAGGCCCAGTTCAGCACTATTCAACTGGCCGTCGATAGTGCTCCTGAGAGCGGTTTAGTCATTCTGATTGCTCCCGGTGTCTATAAAGAAAAACTCACCATTAGTAAGGACAATATCGCGCTGGTGGGAGTGGGCAAACGGCCACAGGACACGGTCGTCACCTTCGGTGATTCCGCGAAAAACACAGGAAGCACATTTAAATCTGGCACCGTTACGGTAACGGCTGACGGCTTCGAGGCCGAAAATCTGAGCATCGTGAATACATGGTGGGATGAGCACCCAAGTCCTGACGACTCATCGCAGGCAGTTGCACTGCAGATCAGCTCTGACCGCGCTGTCATCGATCGGGTTAGCCTTCTGAGCGGACAGGACACACTCTTTGCAGGGAGTCTGACATGCCGCAACACTCCGGCCGGTACCCCTTGCGACGCATCACGAGAGTTTTTCAACGAATGCTTCATCCAGGGACATATTGATTACATCTTTGGGGACGCGAAGGCCGTCTTCAACAGCTGCGAGCTGAACTCTCGTCAGCATCCACATGTGATGATCACCGCCCAGAGCAAGCATTTCCGGGAAGAGAACTCGGGATACTGGATGCTGCACTGCCGCATCACGGGGACCGATGACGGGAACAGAATCCTGCTCGGCCGGCCATGGCGACCCTATTCTACCGTCACCTTCTTTGACACCGAGATGCAGGAGGAGATTGCTGCGGAGGGCTGGTCGGACTGGGATGGCCGGCTGGCGACAGCGACGTATCGCGAGTATGACTCTCATGGGCCGGGAGTCAATCGAGGTCACCGAATCGTTTCCAGTCCTCCACTCACTCCGGCAGAGCGTGCCGTGCTAACTCCTCTGGCGCTCCTCGCTGGTAAAGATGGCTGGGACCCTATCAGGCAGGTTCAAGAACTTCGTGCCCTGATTCGTTAGGTGGCTGATTGAAATAGGCCAATTTTCGTCTTGGGGCTGGGTGTCGAAGAACGGATAGCGCTTTGCGCGATAGGCCACCTCTCAAAATCGAGATTTGGGGCACCCGACATTGTCGACTTCCTGTCCTATAACTCGTATGAAAACGGCCCGTGGACCGCCTGTCAGTCTTCCCAGGTGATCGTTCTGCGGAAATCACTGAAGATCATTCTCGCGAGTCTTGCCTGATTGAAGGGGATCGAGGTGCCTCTGTGAATGCTCGAGAGATCGTGATGTTCGCCCTTAAAGGGAGCATTATGCTCACTGTTTTTGGGTTTGGGCTACGGGCGTCGGTGGGAGATCTTTTTTATCTGCTGCGAAGGCCACGCTTGCTCGTTCTTTCACTGACGGCGATGTTTGTCATCATGCCTCTGTTCGCCTTATTTGCGGTGCGAGTAGGCCACTTTAGTCCGGCAGTCGCTATTGCGTTGGTCGCTGTATCGTTATCTCCTGTTCCACCGCTTCTGCCGAGGAAGATGACGAAGGCAGGCGGTATCGCTCCTTATGGATTGATGGTCACCGCGGCTACACTCGCCGTCTTGTATATTCCGCTCGCGAGCGAATTGATTGGTAAATATTTCGGAAGACCTTTCGGGATGAGTCCGGGGACTGTTGCGAAGGTCGTTGTGGTTTCGATTTTGATTCCGTTGGCAGCAGGCATCCTGCTTCGAAAGATTGCGCCGGCTCTCGCAGTGCGTATCGCTCATCCAGTTGCTCTCATTGCGGCGATCGTGTTGTTAGCTGGAGCAGTTTGCATCCTGGCATTCGCTTACCGGAGTGCCTTAGCGTTGATAGGTGACGGAACGCTTCTTGTGTTTGCCGCGTTCATTCTTGTCGGATTGTTGGTCGGTCACTATTTCGGTGGACCTGATCCTGACTCGCGAGTGGTGCTGGCGCTATCGACCGCGTGCCGCCATCCTGCGCTTGCGTTAACGATCGCGAGCACAAATTTTCCAGCGGAGCATCGGGTGCTGGGCGCAATTCTTTTATATCTCGTGCTCAATGCTCTGCTGACGATTCCCTATGTTTCTTGGCAAGGCAAAAAGATTCGTGCGTTGTCCTCCGACAGTCCTTAGCGTGAGGACCCCGCTCGGTCAATGATCCTGCCTTTCTTAAACCAACAACAAGAAGGATGGTGAATGGTGGCAGTTACAAAACCCCCGAGTGCACGTAAAGCCGATGCGGCCAATGGTAACGTGGATCGCTCAGTTCTTCCCTTATCGCCAAAACCTACGTGGATTCCAAACCTGATTGGCCTAAGGTGCCCAAGCCACCTGTGGGTGCTCCCAACGTCCTTATCATCCTCCTCGATGACGTCGGATTTGGGCAGGTCAACACCTTCGGCGGCCCGGTTGCCACTCCAAATCTCGACAAACTGGCGGCTCGTGGTCTGCGTTACAACCGATTTCATACGACAGAGATCTGCTGTCCGTCACGTGGTGCCTTAATTACGGGACGCAATCAATCACAACTGCGGTGTTGGCTTCCTTGCAGAGTGGGCGACAGGATTTCCCAGCTACAACAATATGATTTCCCAAGAGCACAGCTACGGTCGGCGCGCTTCTCAAGGGCAACGGATATGACACAAGAACCACAACACGCCGGATTGGGAGAGCAGCGTCGCGGGTCCCTTCGATCGCTGGCCTACCGGCATGGGCTTTGATTATTTCTACGGCTTCATTGGCGGCGAGACAAATCAGTATTACCCGGTGTTTTTTGAAAACACGGTTGCTGTCGAGCCCGGTAAGTCATCTGAAGAGGGTTACCATTTTCTGACCGACATCACCGACCGGACCATCAATTGGATACGTTATGGAAAGTCAGTCGCGCCGCAGAAACCATACTTCTGTTACTTCAAGCCGGGGTGTGCGCATGCGAACCACTCGCCCAAAGAGTGGAAAGATAAATTCAAAGGTCAGCTCGATTCGGGCTGGCACGCATTGCGAGAGTTAACGTATCAACGCCAATTGAAGTTGGGAGTCATTCCGTCGGACGCTCAGCTGACCCGCGCCCTGAGTGGGTGAAGCCCTGGAACTCGCTCTCCCGAGATGAGAAGAAGCTCTATGCCGCGTTCATGGAAAACTACGCCGGATATCTCGCTTTTGCGGACCACGAGCGCGGACGGCTGCCGGAAGCAGTGAAGGGAATGCCCGACGCGGACAATACCCTGATCTTTTCATTGTTGGCGACAACGGGTCGAGTTCAGAGGGCGGCTTCACAGGTACGGTGAACGAGGTGATGAACCTCAATGGCATACCGTCCAAGCTGGAGGAGAATCTGAAGATCATTAACGACATTAGCGAACCTGACACTGAACCTCACTATCCGCCAGGGTGGGGTTATAAACCTCCGTACCGATTCACTGGCAAGATCGATCGAGTTGATATCGAACTCGGACCGATGAATCTGAGCCCGGAGGATGAGACCAAGTTGCACGAGATGCAAACTGCTTTTGCAGGATCGCATGAATAGGTGGCCCCGCCGGTGGTAATCGTGCTTTACGCGATGCCCCACATCTCAAAATTGAGATATGGGGCCCTCGGCACATCGGGGATATAATCCCACGGATAGTGGGATACAGGCTCCCAGGGCCTCCGGACTGTAGAACTGCCCGTACACTAAACCACGAAAGTACGGAGTTAGGTTCAACCTGATGCGCGGACTTAATCACGCCACTAGATTCGGTATGACGTCTCTTTTGTTCTTAGTGTTTTTCGCCTCGGCCTCGACGGCCCTGGGCGACACTATTTTCTCCAACACGGCTCCCATTTCCATACCACCGACAACGGGAGGCATCAGTCTCCCTGTGACTTCGAGTCCCTATCCAAGCCAGATCTCCGTTAGCGGTATGGTCGGTACTTTGACGGATGTCTCCGTCATGATCAATGGCTGGACCGACGATGGGACCTCTGCCGTTCCGGGTGACGTCTACTTTCTGCTGACAGGACCAGGCGGCCAGGCATTTGATTTCCTGGGAGATGTCGGTTCGACTCACGCGTTTACGGAGGTCAACCTCAACCTCAAAGACAGCGCCACCACCCGGCTGACCGACGGGCAAATCACTACGGGATCGTTCAAACCAACCGTATTGGGCATCGCCTGTCCGAGCTTTCCGGCACCCGCGCAGTCCGGCGTCGAGTGCGCCGCAACGCAGGGAACTTCCACTTTTGCCAGTGTGTTCATGGGGTCGGATCCAGATGGAACGTGGAGCCTGTATATTTTGGATGGCACGGCCGAGGACACCGCTTCTACGATCAGCCGTGGCTGGAGTCTCGGAATCGAATCAACAGGCGGCTTCGTGCCGCCTCCCCCGACGGTGCCGGAGCCGTCCAGCCTATCGTTGGTTGGCTTGGCGATGGGACTGCTCGCGTTCTATCGCGTGGTCGTTGACTCACATGCAAGCAGAAGATTGAAGATCCGATGAAACGATCGCCTTGCTTTTGAACCTCCGAATTAATTTAGGTTGTTTCGTCCTTCGGACTTCGCTCCGATCCTCGCCAAAGCGGTAGGCTGCTTCGAGGCGGCTTTTTTACGGCATGGCTGAAGTCATGCCCCTACGATACGGATCGCGCTTTGCACACTGGCCACTCATATGAGGCCGCATGAATGGGCACCCGATGTATTGCATCCCTTTTATGTATGGGCCACCGCCAGTCGAATCCGTAGTCTCCATGGGTGCATCGAAAAACCTGCCGCGATTTTCTTTGGGAGTCCCAGTCGGCAAGCGTTGCGGAACGTTCAAGGAGAATCATATGAACAATCTCGACTCGATGTTAAAGCGCAATGAGGAGTTCGCTGCTCAGCAGAATGCTGCTGGAACGCTCATGCCATCGCTTCCGCGGGCGATGCCCGATGTCAAAGCAATCATTATTGGTTGCGCCGATATGCGTGTGGATCCTGCTCATATACTTGAAACCAAACCGGGCGAGGCCGTCGTGATACGGAACATCGGTGGTCGAATTACCCCGGCTTTGCTGGAGCAGTTGGGTCTACTCGGGCGAATCGGCGAAGTTGCCGGAGAGAATCCCGGAGGTGGCGGTGAATTTCACCTTGTTGTACTTCATCACACCGATTGCGGCATCACTCGCCTTGCGGGCGATCCCGCCATGCTGACGCGTTATTTTCAGATACAAGAAGGTGAACTCAAGGCAAAAGCGATCACCGATCCTCGCGCGGCGGTTGCGGTCGACGTTGCTTTGCTGCGGGCGATTGCTGCATTGCCGGGCGAGTGGCTTATTTCCGGTCTCGTGTATGACGTGGCGACTGGACTGGTTGAGATCATCGTTCCGCCAGCACAGATTCGTGCTGCGTAAACGATGGGGCCCAGTGAAAATGAAGGACTATGGCAGAAAATATCTAACGGTTTCGGCGGGCCGTTTCTTCGCGGTCATTCGATTTCGCAGATCACGACGATGCTGTGATCCGCTTCGCGCGATGCCCACTCGTGCCTGATGAGACTGCATAGATGGGCATCCGAGGTATCGGCACTGTTTGTGTATGTACCACACCCACCAGTTCACATTGCTGCTGTTTGTCATGCGTTCCAGTTCGGAACGGTGCGGACCATGTTCCACATGAGTTGGTCGAGGGCGGTGTCGATTTGGTTGGAGGGTTGGGAGCGGGTGTTGCATAAGCCGGCCCAGCAGAATCCCGTGGGGGTGCGGACCATGATGGTGGTAGTGCCGGGGAGGCTCCCGTTGTGCCACCAGTTTCCGGCTCCGTTGTTGCGGACCATCCAGCCGCGGGCGTAGCGGGCGTCACCTGCGGGATAGGCAGGGGCGGGGGTAGTCATGATTTTGATGGTCGCGGGTTTGAGGAGAGCGGGGATGCCGGGGGCTCCGGCGACGTGGTTGAGGAACTGGACGAGTTGGGTAGAGGAGGCGATCCATCCGCCGTGCGAGTCCATGCGGGTGACGTTGAGTTTGTAGGGGTCTTCGCCGTACTGGCCGACGTAGACGACTTCGTTGGGGGCGCGTTCGCTCTCTTTATTGGCGGCGATCTGCATGGTGGCGATGCCGCAGGGGGCGAGGATGTTGGCTTTGACGTAAGCGTCGTAGGGCTGGCTGGTGATCTGCTCGATGACGCGGCCGAGGATGCAGTATCCGAAGTTGGAGTAGGCCCAGTGGGTGCCGGGCTGGTAGGTCAGCGGGTGGTTGGCGATGGTTTCGGTGATGAGCTTGGTGTGGTCCCAGCCCTCATTGTGCATCATGGGGTCGTTATCGTCGTTGGGCCAGCCGCCGCAGGTGTGGGTGAGGAGATGGTCGACGGTGATGTCGGTGACCCACTGCTTGTAGGGCGGCTTGCCGTACTTGATGCCGAAGATGGCGCCTGGGCCGAAGACTTTGTCGATGAGGTTGAGTTTGCCCTGCTCGATGAGGGTGAAGATGGTGACGGAGGTGATGGGCTTGGAGACGGAGGCGATGCGGAAGAGCGAGTCTTGCTGGACCTGGGTGAGGTGCTGGCGGTCGCCCATGCCGACGGCTTCGTCGTAGACGAACTGGCCGTTGCGAGAGATAGCGATCGAGGTAGCGGGAACGGAGAATTGGCGGCGAAAGGCTCCGGCGAGGCGGCCCATTTCTCCGCGCTGCTGGCCGTTGGAGCCTCCGTCTTGTCGTTGGCCGAAGGCTCTGATTGGCAGGGCTGCGGCTGCGGTGGTGAGAGCGAGGTTCTGGATTAGGGAGCGGCGAGTGGAGGATGAAGTCGACATTGGCTGAGTGTCCCTTGGACGAATGAGTGAGTTGGGTTTAGTTTGGGAGGATTTTATCTTGAGGGATTGCTGGGCGTCTTTGGATGCGGGTCCGAGCTGTGCCTCAGCGGCTAAAGCCGCGCCATTAAGCGAGGCAGGAAGTGGATCACTATCGAAATGGCCAGCGGTGCGGTAGATTTCTTGTACTGTCGGCAATTGATTGGAGGCGTTGTGAAGAGATTTGGCCGGAGGAGTTATTTGCTTTTTCTGGGATTGATGTTAGGTGTGAGTGCCGTGGTGTCGGCGCAGGCTCCGCCGCCGCAACAGATGCCGGCGAATGCTGCGGGGAATTGGACTTTGTACTGCAAGGATCCGAATGGAACGACTTCAACGAAGTATCTTGAGTTGCAGCAGGAAGGCACTGTGATCAAGGGACACTTCAAGGGGCCGAACCAGTCGGGCGGGGTGGAGGGGACGATCGATGTGCAGCATCTGGTGGTGAAGACGAAGACCCGTGAGGTGCTAGTGTTTCGTGGGCGAGTGAATGGGCCGCGTGTGAATGGTGTGGTGCAAGGAAATTCGTTCAATGGAACGTTTCATGCGCGTGCCGGGACGGGATCGTTTCAGGGCGTGCGGTCGAATTGATGATGACGAATGGATTGAAGCTGTTTGCAGTCATACTTGTTGCGAGCTCTGTGCCCGGTTTGCGAGCCCAGAGCTGTGAGGGGCTTGCGAAGTTAGGTCCTGCAACGCGTTCAATCACGCTTGCGAAGACTGTTGAGGCGGGCGATTTTGTACCTGCCGAGGGCGCTAGAAAGATTTCGGCCTTGCCTGCGTTTTGCCGCGTTGCTGCAGAGATGAAGCCTACTGCGGATTCGGCCATTCGTACTGAGATCTGGCTGCCGGTTGCCGGCTGGAACGGGAAGTTTCTGGCTGTTGGAAGCGGCGGGTGGGGAGGCTCGATCGCCTATGAGGGGATGGCCGAGGCGCTTCGACGCGGGTACGCGACCAGTGCGACGGATGATGGCCACACAGGTGGAAGCGCGAGTTTTGTTGTGGGGCATCCGGAGAAGCTCGTCGATTTTGCATATCGGGCAGAGCATGAGATGACGGTTGAGGCAAAGGCTCTGATCAAGACGTTCTATGGCCATGATGCGCATTATTCCTATTGGAATGGCTGTTCGGGTGGCGGGCGCGAGGGTTTGCTACAGGCTTATCGCTATCCGGAGGAGTTTGACGGAATCATCGCCGGGGATCCGGCAAATGTGCGGCGCAACGCGTGGGCCATGTGGCTGGCGAATGAGACGTTTAAGGATCCTACGGGATATATTCCCGCGAGCAAGTATCCTATGATTCATCGTGCTGTTCTGGATGCGTGCGATGCGAAGGATGGATTGAAAGATGGGTTGATCGCCGACCCGGAGAGTTGTCAGGTCGACTTCAAAGTGCTGGCGTGCAAGGCAGCGGATGGCCCGGATTGTTTGACTGCGCGGCAGGTGCAGACTGCGCAGACGCTGATCAGTCCCGCGACTACTGCTTCGGGCGAAGTACTTTTTCCGCGGCTTGAGCCGGGGACAGAGTTGCGGTGGGCTCGTATGGCTGGCGGGCCGCAGCCGGGCGAGCTGTTCTGGGATGAGTTTCGTTTTGTTGTGTATCAGAATCCCGATTGGGATTGGAAGAGTTTTGATCTGGAGCGTGATGCGGCGAAGGCACATGCTGTCGACAAGGATGTCGATGAGCTCGATCCTCATCTGGCGGCGTTTGCGAAGCGTGGCGGAAAGGTGCTGATCTATCACGGCTGGGCCGATCAGCAGGTGGCACCGGGATCGAGTGTTGAATTTTACAAATCGGTTGTTGCGGCGATTGGAGATTCGACACATTCTTCGAATTGGATTCGTCTCTTTATGGTTCCGGGGATGGGACATTGCTCAGGCGGAGAGGGACCCGACAGCTTCGACAAGATTGGTGTGATGGAACAGTGGGTCGAGCAGGGCAAAGCTCCGACGCAGATCACGGCTTCGCATCGCGTGGCCGGCAAGGTCGATCGCACGCGGCCACTATGCCCGTATCCGCAGATAGCGCACTACAGCGGCAGTGGCAGTGTCGATGATGCTTCGAATTTCAGCTGCCGTTCGCGATAGCGGCTGGTTTCAACGAGGGCCTGAACCTTGCTTCAGGACCTAATGGATCAGTTTGGGAGATGGTTGTGAGCTGAATTCATTGCTGAGGCCCTGTCTATTTTTTTTTTAGTTTCTTCTCGATTTCGTCCCAGACGGCTTCGCTGGGTTCGTAGGCTGGTTCGAGGAGGCTCTTCGCGGTCTCGGCAATGGTTTCGAGGTCGCGGACGAGAGCGGCGCAGACGGGATATTTCTTGAGGAAGTTCTGGATGCGCGGGTCGGTGCTGACACGGCCGCTTCCTTTCTCGAAGAGCTCCGGCAGATAACGTTCGAAGTCCGCAGGGGTCATCGAATCGAAGTCAGGCAATTTGGAGTTGCTCATACAGCCACCTCATTGATGCCGGTTGGCTGAGCAGACGGTTCCGGATTGCGGAGGAGTTCGCGGAGCTTAAGGCGGGCTTTGTGAAGCTGGGATTTACTGTTTCCGGTCGAGCAATCGAGCATGGTTGCGATCTCGTTGTGCTCGAAGCCTTCGACGTCGTGGAGAACGAAGACCATACGATAGCCGGGAGGTAGCGACGCGACGGCGCGCTCAAGAGCGACGCGATCGACGGATCCGGTGAGCTGGAGGTCGCGACTGCCGAAGTCCCGCTTGGGTGCGTCTTCTTCGGAGGGGTTGATGGTCTCTTCAAGCGAGACGAGGTTGAGGCCCTTTTTGCGTAAATTCATTAGCACCAAATTTACCGTAAGTCTATGAAGCCATGTGGAGAAAGCGGATTCGCCGCGAAAACTTCCTATTTTTCGGAAGAGATGCAGGAAGGCTTCCTGAGTCATGTCCTCGGCTTCCGAGACATTTCCCAGCATGCGCAGGCACAGCGTGTAAACGCGACGCTTGTGAAGAGCGTAGAGCTTGGAGAACGCCTGAGCATCTCCGTTCTTGGCTGCTTCGATCGCTTCGGCTTCGCCGACGATCGGAGGATTTCGCTTGAAGACGCCTGGGGAAGGTGTATTTTGTTGGGTCATTTGTAGGCCTTGGACGTTCATAAGCTAGGCTCCGGATTAATAAGGACGCACCGTTAAATTTTCGCCTGTTTTTTAGAGCCTACCGCAAAGGGAAGACCGGGTTATCTGGCATTTGGGATTAGATGTATGTCGGAGCGGCCGGGTTGTGCGGCAGGAAG
The DNA here is from genome assembly GCA_035570955.1 of Edaphobacter sp. Classification (GTDB taxonomy): domain Bacteria; phylum Acidobacteriota; class Terriglobia; order Terriglobales; family Acidobacteriaceae; genus Edaphobacter. Next base: position 17,267 of record DATMKY010000103.1, read on the forward strand.
AGCTATGAGACTTGTTTTGCATGGGTTGAGAGAAAAGTTATCAACAATTAAGAGCCGATGAATCGGGCGTATAGGGTTCGGGCGAGGGCAATGTCGGTTGTGCCCTGAATGAGGCAGCGACCATCGGGGAAGAGCGTGAGGGTGTGGGGTGGGTGGTCGAAGCGCAAGAGCAGATCGTTGAAGCGGACATCTCCGTGGGGTTGGAGACGGTCGCGCATGGCGGAGAAGTCGACCGGGCGATGGTGTTCATGGATCTGAACGGAGTTGCGGCCGCAGAGAGTGATGTGAGGGCGTCCCTCACCAGCGAGATGGGAGAAGATGCGCCTTCCACAGACAGTGCAGTCCGGGTCCGGGGTGGTTGTGTTGATTTCGCTGCGCTCATTGGTCCAAAGGTCATGGCTGAGGAGCGTTCGGCGCATGAGATGAGGCTGCTTGGTGAGGAGTTTAAGAGTTTCAGTAGTTTGGATGGAGGCAGCGAAGTTGACGGCGGTGGAGAGGATGCCGGCGGTATCGCAGGTTTCGACCGGGCCTGTGGGTGGTTTGGGGAAGATGCAGGCGAGGCAGGCAGTGGGAAGACAGGAATTCGGGAGCAGGGAGTAAGGAGTGGAGGGATCGTCTTCGTCTGCTTTCGTGGCTCGCGTTGGGAGGATGTTCATTGTTGCAGCGTAGGCGCCGATGGCTGCGGCGTAGATCCATGGTTTGGATTGTTGAACGGCGTAGTCATTGATTAAGTAGCGGGTTTCGAAGTTGTCGGTGGCGTCGAGGATTAGTTGGGCCGGGCCGAGAAGTTGGTGAATGTTGCCGGGGACGAGATCTGCGATTTGTGAGTGGACCTGGATGGTGGAATTGAAGAGGGCGATTTTGCGACGGGCGGCTTCGGCTTTGGGCAAGGACTCGCGAGCGTCGGCCTCGTCGAAGAGGACCTGGCGCTGGAGATTGGAGGGTTCGACGAAGTCGCGGTCGATAAGAGTGAGTGTGCCGATGCCAGCACGGGCGAGGAGAGAGGCGGTGGCAGCTCCAGTGGCTCCCACGCCGACGATCGCGACATGGGCAGCGGCGAGAAGTTTCTGACCTGGCACACCAATGCCTTCAAACAGGATTTGGCGGGAGTAACGATCTCTATCTGCGATGTTTTTCGATGCGGGTTCCGCGCTGGGTTTCGAAAGGCGGCTGGCGGCAGAATTCGAGAGGGGACCGGGGTTGTCTATCTGGGTGCGGGAGCCCGCCACTAGTCGCGATTGATGTTCGGATAGGTTGAAATGATTGGACATGTGGTCTGCGGTTCTGCCAAAAGCTGCTGCTCTTTCGTAGTATAGGGAACGGAGGGATGTGCGTGAACCCGCCGGTTTCCGGGCGAGTTTCGGCATCTCAGACAAATAACGCATGACGGGCAGATGCGGGCGAAGGATGCGCGTTGTTCGCTTGCGAGGTGCGGAATTTGCAGGGTTCCTTAGAATAAGCCAGGAAACAATGGCAGAACGGGAATAATGGTGGTTTTTTGGGTCAGGTGCAACGAGGTCGCGCTCGAGGATTACTGAAGTCGAAGTGTCGACTTGCAGTCGCGTGCGCGTGGCTTGGTTTATGGATGGAATTATTGAGTGCGGCCCGGGCGCAGGTGCCGGCGGGCTCGACTCCGGTGACTCAGGCTGCGGCTCAGGGACAGGGAAAGCCCGGTGCGGCAACTCCGGCACAAGCTCAGGGGAGTGCAGCCGCGGCTCAGGCGGCGCAGAAGGCGGTTATCCCGGATGCTCCGGGGCTGGCGACTTCTGTGTGGGATTGGAAGGGGCTGCAGGTCGAGAAGATTGAGTTTGAGGGCGTCACCTTCGACGAGTCGGATACACTGCCAAAGGAGTTGGCGCAGAAGGTGAGGACACCGCTCGATCCGGAGCAGGTGCGGGCCAGTCTTCGGCGATTGTTTGCGAGCGGACGATATAGAGATATTTCGGTGCGCGGGGTGCGGCAAGGCGATTCGGTGACCCTGATTTTTGCTGGAGTGGTCCGGTACTACGTTGGCCGAGTAACGATTCAAGGGGTGAAGAGCGAACGGCTGTCTTCGCTACTGGAGTTTGCAACGAAGCTCTCGCCGGGGGCCGCTTTCAACGAATCGCAGATTGCGACGGGAACGCAGGGCGTTAAGGACATGTTGGCGCAGCAGGGATACTACGAGGCCTTGGTGACGCCGGGTTCACAGACGGATGAGGCCGGATCGCAGGTAAATGTAACTTATACGGTTACAGTAGGACCTCAGGCCAAAGTGGGGCAGGTTACGTTGACGGGAACCGATCCGGGGCTAACATTGGAGGAGTTTCGGAAAAAGTCAAAGCTGAAGCAAGGCAGCAGGGTTTCTCGGGATACCGCGAGCAACGCGATGGATCGTTTGCGCAAGCTGTATCAGAAGAAGGATCGCCTTGAGGCGACGGTGACGCTGCAGAAGCAGACTTATAACGGATCGCGAAAAGAGGTGGACTACGATTTTCACGCGAACCAGGGGCCTGAGGTGAAGGTGTCGGTGGAGGGCGTGAAGATTTCGAAGAGCAGAATGCACCTGCTGATTCCGATTTATCAGGAAGGCACAATCGACAACGATCTGCTCAATGAAGGAGTCTTCAATATTCGAGACTATGAGCAGCAGCAGGGGTACTTCGACTCGAAGGTCGATGTGCGTGTGATTGGGCAGGCAACGACAAATGAAAGCGTCGTGTTTACGGTGGATCGCGGCGTGAAACACAAGGTAATCGCGGTGGATTTAAAGGGCAACAAGTACTTCACCGACGATCTGCTGCGGGAGCGGATGCGGGTGCAGAAGGCAGATTTATATCTGAGGAGCGGACGATACAGTCCGGCACTGGTCTCGGGGGATGTGACAGCGATTCAGGCACTGTATCGCGCGAATGGATTTGATCAGGCGAAGGTGAGTACGGATGTGAAGGATGTTTCGCAGTCTGCAGATGGAAAACCGGTGAAGGCGGGAGAGATTTCTGTTACCTACACGGTAGTGGAAGGACCGCAACAGAAGTTTGGGGCGGTAGCGTTGAACGGAGTGGATGGAAGCCGGTTGCAGGATGTGAGAGCTCTGATGAACTCGCAGCCTGGACAGCCGTTTTCGCTGGTAACGCTGTCGGGCGACCGGGACACCGTTCTGACCTATTACTTGGCCCATGGATTCGACCAAGTAAAGGTGGAGATACGTCAGGCGAAGGAGTCGAAGGACCTGGATAAGACGGATGTCTCGCTCAATGTGACGGAGGGACAGCAAGTCTTCGTCGACAAAGTGCTGCTGTCAGGTGTGGAAAAGACGAGGCCTAAGGTGGTGGAACAACAGGTGCTGGTGCACCGGGGGGATCCGCTGGACCAGTCGGCGTTGCTGCAGACGCAAAGGAATTTGTACAACATTGCGTTGTTCAATGAAGTTGTTGCGGCGGTGCAGAATCCTGAAGGAGATGCACCTGAGAAAAATGTTCTGCTGCAACTGACAGAGGCGAAGCGATGGAACGTGACGTACGGTTTTGGATTTGAGGCGCAGACGGGAACACCACAGTCGGGCACGATCTCGGAGGCATCGTGCATCCAGTTGAAGCTTAACCCCTGCAACCAGCTTTCGCAGGAAGGAAAGACGGGTGTGAGCCCTCGCGTGTCGCTCGATGTGTCGCGCATCAATCTGCGCGGAACGGACAACTCACTGACGCTGCATTCGTCGTACGGGTTGCTGGAGCAGGTCGGAATTCTAACGTTTCAGAATCCACATTTTTACAATCATAGGAATCTTGCACTGGCCATTTCAGGCGGGTATTCGAATATTCGCGACATTACGACGTTCGCGTCATCGACCTTACAGGGAGATTTTCGAATCACGCAAAGATGGCGGCGACGCGATACGTTTATCTACGACTTTTTATATAGACGTGTTGCGGTCGATCCGAACAGTTTGCAGGTTTCGGCGGACCTGATTCCGCTGTTGTCGCAACCGGTCCGTGTTGGTGGACCGGGTTTGACGTGGTTTCATGACACGCGGTCGCCGGGGCCACTGGATGCAGTGAAGGGACAGTACACGGCGCTGCAGACGTTTCTTGCTTCATCGAAGTTTGGGTCGCAGACCGATTTCTGGAAGATCGATGGGACGAACTCCACGTATTACCAGTTCGGCAAGTCGAAGTACGTTTTTGCGAGGAGCACGCGCATCGGATATGAGCGGGCTTCAGGGGAGAATCCAAATGCGGGTAGCGATGCTTGTCTTGGTGACCTGCTGACCACGAACCCAAGCTGCAGCGCGGTACCTTTGCCCGAGCGGTTGTATGCGGGCGGAGCGAGTTCCCTGAGGGGGTTTCCGATCAATGGCGCGGGGCCGCGAGATTTGCAGACTGGGTATCCCGTGGGTGGGACGGCTGTGTTTGTGAACTCGCTTGAATTCAGAATGCCAGCGCCGACACTTCCGTATGTTGGCAGTAGCGTGTACTTCGTTTTGTTTCATGACATGGGGAACGTATTTCAGAATGCGTCGGATATGTTCCCGAGTTTTTTGCGGTACAAGCAGCCGAATCGCGAGACGTGCTCGAATGTTTCGGGCAGCATCGGAACGTGCGACTTCAATTATTTTTCTCATGATGTCGGGCTGGGGGCGCGCTATAAGACGCCGGTGGGGCCGATTCGGCTGGACTTCAGCTATAACCTGAATCCGCCGGTATATCCGGTGATTTATGACTTTTATAATAACCCTCCGCATGAGGGGCACGCCGGGCATTTTAATTTCTTCTTCAGCATTGGAGAGAGTTTTTAAATGAACGTGATTGCGCAGAGATTGGGAGGGTGGCTTGCGGGTGCGTTAGCGCTTGGAGCGATCTCCGTGTTAGTGACGGGAAGAGGCTGGGGTGGACAGGCTGGAGCGCAAGCAAGGCCCGAGGCGGCTCATAATACTTCAGCTTCCGAGAACGGACAGGTGCTGGACCGCCTGATTGCTGTGGTGAATGGCGATGTGATTCTGGAGAGCGATATTGATGAGGAGCGGCGGTTTGAAGAGGTTCAGCCCTATCGTACGATTGCCGAGTCTACACGAGCGAAGCTGATTGAACGATTGGTGGACCGGACGCTAATTTTGCAGCAGGCAGCGCTGCAGCCCGAGGATACCGTCACGGATAAAGAGTTGGACGCACAATTAGCGACGCTGAGGAAGGATATACCGGAGTGCAAACAGTCCCAGTGCGAGACCGATGAAGGGTGGAAGAATTATCTGGCTCGGCATGGGTTTACGGTGGAGGAATTCAACAAGCGATGGCGACAAAGGATGCAGTTGCTGCGATTCATTGAGGTACGTTTCCGGAACGGGATCAAGGTTAAGGACGAAGAGATCCAGGAGTATTACGAGAAGACGATGTTGCCGGAATATGCGAAGCGGCATGTGACACCGCCTCCGCTGGAGACGATCAAGAGACGTATTGAGGAGGTTTTGCTACAGCAGCAGGTGAGCGCGTTGCTGCAGGATTGGCTGAAGTCGCTGCGAGCGCAGGGGAGTGTGTGGATTCTGACGCCCGGGGAGGTGGCTCCTTGAGCGATCTAGAGAAAAAAATTTCAGAGAAGAAGGAGATTCTGAAGGAGAAGGTAGGCGGCGAGATCGCGAAGGTGAAGCGCTCGCTGGCGACGCGGATGGGGCGTGGGGTGGCGTGGTGCGTGGTCGGGTTTGTGATTTTGCTGATGGTGCTGGGCGGGACGTTTGCGTGGTATTCGACAACCGATGACTTTAACCGCCGTGTTGGCGCGCAGGTTGTGAAGACTCTGGAGGACGCCACGGGCGGGCGGGTTGAACTTGCAAGGATGAAATTCAATCTACGGCATCTGACGATTGAGGCCGATGGGCTGGTGATTCATGGTTTGGAGGGGCCGGGTGAAGCTCCGTATCTATCGGTGGACAAGATTGAGCTTCGGGTTGAGTTGTTCGATTTCTTCTCGCATGTCTCTGGGGCGGGAATTGCCTCGCATGTGCGGCTGAATTATCTCGGCGTCGATCATCCGCAATTTCATCTGATTGTGGATAAGGATGGGAAGACAAATCAGCCAGAGCCAAAGCATCCGAATACGAGCAAGACCCCAGTGACGGATACATTGCTGGATCTGAAGGCCGGTAAGGTTGTGGTGTCCAATGGAGTTGCGTTATTCAATGACCGCGCGATTCCGTTTGATATGGCGGCGCGAGAGTTTGGCGCGGAGGTGCACTACATTTCGTCGACGGACCGCTACGGGATGACGGTGGACCTGAAAGATCTGCGGACGAAGATGGCGAAGCAGAAAGAGGCCCAGTCGATGCTGCATTTTGTGGGGGAGTTGGGGCGAAATGCCGCGGATTTGAAGACATTTGAGTTTACGAGTGGAAGAGATTCGAAGCTAGAGGGGACGGCGGGGATCAAGGATTTTGCAAAGCCTGAATGGCAGATGGCGGTGAAAGGATCTCTGGACCTAAAACAGATTTCAATTCTGGCAGATGTGGATGGGTTGAATGCCGGGGCGATCGATCTTGATGTGAAGGGGCACAATTGCACGACTTCGCCGTCCGTGGCACAAAAGCACCCTCCGTTCTGGAAGAGGAGCCATCCTGCTGAGACGACCAAGCCGCCGAAACCGCTGCCACCTGATCCGGATTGCGTGCAAGGATATCTGATGGTGGGATCGGCGAAGTTTCGCAAGATTGCATATCGGAATGAATATGTGAGGCTGCATGATGTAGATGGCAGCGCAAATCTGCATGTTACGCCGACGGAGCTATTGCTGACGGCGTTGACCGGATATTTGCCGGGTGGGGGAAGCGCGGCTGGCGATTTGAGAATTGCGAATTGGCTCGGTGAGGCTCCAGCGAAAGATGTTGCGGCGACCTCAGCTACCACAAAAGCCGCGGTGACCACGACGAATAAAACGGCGAGGGCGATTGGAGCAAAGGAGCCGATTCCAGACAAGGCGTTGAAGGTGCCGGAGGTGCAGGTTGCCCGTGCTTATCTGACTGCAACGCTGACGAAGATTCCGCTGCGGACGATTATGGACGTGACGGCCCCGGAGCATTATGGAGACCTGGGTTTTGATACAGCGGTGAGCGGACCGGTGAAGGTGGAGTGGGGCGGTCCGGCCAAACGAATTGCAGATACGGTGGAGATCGACGGCGATTTAGCTTTCACTCCTACGGGCGTGAAAAGACCAGGGGCTTTGAACGATGTGCCAGTGAGCGGGAAAACGCTGGCGCACTACTCGGGGAGGAATGAAACGGTTCGGATTCAATCGGTAACGCTCCAGATGCCGCAGACAAATCTTGAGGCATCGGGAATTCTTGGGGTGAATGAGGGTGACCCGCTGACAGATTTGAGGGTCGACCTCTCGGTGCGGGATCTGTCTGAGTACAACCAGCTGTTGACGACGCTGGATCTCGAGGGAAATGGGAAGCGAGGGACGGCGGCGATTCCTGTGGTCTTGCATGGTGCGATGCAGTTCAACGGGACGGCGAAGGGGCGGATTGCGGACCTGGATGTGAAAGGACATCTGCAGGCGGAGAATGCCGAGTTTGCGCTGGATACAACTGATGTGTTGATCGATTCCGTGGTGGCGGACGCGGAGTATTCACCTAATTCGGGTGTGTTGGTGGCGAATTCGACGATCAAACGTGGAACTGCTGTATTGAATGTCCAAGGAAAAGTGGTACCCCGCGAGGTTGTGACGCGGCGTGGAGTGGCGACGTTCGTGTGGGACGACGGAATGGAGTTGGATGCAAGGGCTCAGCTAGCGAACGCACAGGTTTCGGATGTGCTGCAGATTGTCGGACAGCAAGGGAAGATTCCCGTGACCGGAACGATGGGGCTGAATGTTCATGCCGCGGGCGAGTTGAGGGCCTTAAGCGGTGGAGGGCATGTTGCGCTGATGAACGGTGTTGCTTATGACGAGCCTTATGAGGCAGTCAGCGCAGATTTGAATGTGCAGGGGAAGGAGATTCAGGCGAACAACCTTGTGGTGAAGGCACATGGAATGCAGATTGCGGGCAACGGCGGTTATGACTGGGGGAGTGAGCATCTGCGGGCGCATGTGGAAGGGCACGACATTTTGCTGTCGAAGCTGGTGACGGTGCAGCGAGCGCAGACGGATCTGGATGGAGTGGTGAGTGTGGTGGCCGATGCGAATGGAACGCTGACTGAACCTGGCTTGAAGGCGAACTTGAAGATTACGAAGGCTACTTATCAGAAGCAGGGAATCGGAGAGGCGGTAATTGAAGCACACAGCGAAGCGTCGACTGTGTTCTTTACGGCGAACTCGACGCTGGTTGGCGCGAAGTTGGATGCGACAGGACAGGCGGGGTTGACAGGGGATTATCCGCTGCAAGCGAAGGTAACGATTGCGGGGCTGGATATCGGGAAACCAATGGCGATGTTTGGGCCGGGGGAGATGAAGGCGGAGTCCCAGATTGACGGTATGGCGACGGTGAGTGGACCGTTGAAGACACCGAAGGGATTGAGTGGCGAGGCGCAATTCGGCCAAGTGAATGTGAAGCTGCAGGGGATCGAGCTGAAGGCTGCTGAACCGCTACGAATTGGATTGCGCGATGGAGTGGCGACGCTGGAGCAGGTTCATATTACAGGGCCGGACACGGATATGCGGGCAAGCGGTACGGCACAGGTCTTCGGCTCGGGTGATCCGAAGGGCGGGAAGATGGATGTCAAGGCTACAGGCAGTGTGAGCATGACGTTGCTTCACTCCTTCGATTCAGACCTGATCGGAAACGGCAAGGTGGAGTTTACTGTTGCGGCGGACGGACGGGTGACGAAGCCGGAGCTTACCGGCAAGGTGCAGTTCGACAAAGTGAACATCGCAATGGATGGAGTGCCGAATGGTTTGAGTAATATGACCGGGACACTCGTGTTCAATGATGACCGGTTGGATGTTCAGAGTCTGACCGCTACGACCGGTGGAGGGACACTGAAGATTGGCGGGTCGATTCGCTATCGGAATGGCATTTATGCAGATCTGTCGGCGACGGGCGATGCGGTGCGGGTGCGGTTGTATGGGTTGAGCGCGACGGCGAACGCAAACTTGAAATTGCAGGGCGGGCCGGAGAGCTCGGTGTTGAGTGGAACGGTTTTAATGACTCGGTTTGGGATTGGTCAGGATGTGGATTTTGCGGCGTTTGGTACGCCGGGAGGAGTAAGTGCTCCGCCTGACCCGAATTCGCCAGCCAATAAGATTCGACTGGATGTGCGGGTAACGAGTGCTCCGCAACTGGATTTTCAGAATTCGTACGCGAAGCTGGCGGGGACGGTGGATCTGACGATTCGCGGAACCGTGGCTGTTCCTTCCGTGTTAGGACGGATTGAGATTAATGATGGGAGCGCTACGTTTGCGGGACAGAAGTACCAGTTGCAACGTGGGGAGATTTATTTTACGAATCCGGTGCGGATCGATCCGATCATCGATCTGGATGCGACTGCGCAGGTGGAGAACTACGACATTACTGTGGGATTGCATGGGACTTCGACGAATCTGAAGCCGACGTACCGGTCCGAGCCGCCGCTGAGCGAGAGCGATGTGTTTGCGCTGCTGGCGCTGGGCCGGACGCAGGAGGAGGCGCAGCTTTACCAGGAGCGGCAGGTGCAGCAGGGGACCGATCCTACGACAAGCGCGTTGCTTGGGGGCGCGTTGAATGCGACGGTGAGCAATCGTGTGGAGAAATTGTTTGGGGTGGGAAGTGTGAAGATCGACCCGGCGTTTGTCGGAACACTGGGACAATCATCAGCGCGAATTACCGTGCAGCAGCAGCTCTCGCGGCAGATTACTGCTACGTTTGCCACGAACGTGAATACCTCAGCGCAGCAACTGATTCAGGTACAGTACGACTTGAATCACGATAACTCGATTGTTGTGACGCGTGATGAATCAGGCGTATTCAGTATTGTGTACAAGCTGCGAAAGCGCTACCGATAGCTTGCTATGAGGCTTTGAAATTGCATCTTACGTCTAAGAGATGGTGTCACCGGACCCAAAACCAGAGATTTAAGGAGAGTACGGATGAGCTTGAAATGCGACGTGAGGCGCGCTGTTTCTGCAGGCCTGATGAGTCTGCTATTGGTTATGGGAACGGCCACGGGCGTGGCGCAGGGATCGAATGATAGCCAGATCCAGACTGATGTGACGAAGGCCCTGGATAACAAGCGATTCAAGGATGTTAAGGTCGCGGTACAGGGCGGAGTGGTGACGCTGACGGGGACTGTGGATCTCTACAGCGCGAAGGTAGATGCGGATAACAAGGCGCATCATCGCAAAGGCGTGAAAGGTGTTGAGAATGAGATTCAGGTAGCAGGGCCGGTGGTGGAAGACGTGACCTTGCGGGACAAACTGGCCGAGAAGCTGGCGTACGATCGCGTGGGTTATGGAACCACTGCTTTTAATTCGTTCACGATCGGCGTGCAGAACGGGGCGGTGACGCTGGGCGGAACGGCGTACGGGCCTGCTGACAAGGATTCGGCGATCAGCCTGGCAGAGAACTATCCCGGTGTGAAGGACGTGATCGACAATATTGAGGTCGCGCCGGTGTCTCCGATGGATGACCGGCTTCGGCTGGCGGAGGCTCGGGCGATTTATGGGTTTCCGACGCTGAATAAGTATGCGATCGATCCTGCAAAACCGATTCGAATTACTGTGGTGAACGGAAATGTGACGTTGACGGGTGTGGTGGATTCGCAGGCGGATAAAGATACGGCGAACATTCGAGCGAATGGGGTGCCTGGAGTGTTCAAGGTGACAAATAATCTGCAGGTGGCTGCTGCTCCTCCAGAGAAGCAGGAAAAATGAGCGCTTTGCAGATCGATAGGCCGCGCCGGCGATGCTGGCGTGGCCTGATTCTTTTACGATGGAGATATGGAATCTTTTTGGAAGAGTACAGCAGTCACACTTGAGATGATCAAGTGGGAGCATTCGGTGTTTGCGCTGCCATTTGCGTTGACAGGAGCGGTGCTGGCTGCGGGTGGATGGCCTTCGCTGCGAGTGATGGGGTGGATTGTGGTTTGCATGGTGTCGGCGCGGTCGGCGGCGATGGCGTTTAATCGACTGGCGGATGCGAGGCTGGACGCGGAGAATCCGCGGACTGCGATGCGAGCTTTGCCTGCGGGAACGCTGAGCAGCGGATTTGTCATGGGATTTGTGGTGGTGTCGGTTGCTGTGTTTGTGGTGGGTGCAGCCATGTTGAATCGGCTGACGCTTGAGCTGGCGCCGCTGGCATTGGCGGTGGTGCTTCTCTATAGCTATATGAAGCGGGTGACGCGATGGTCGCATCTGGTGCTAGGGCTGGCGTTGGGGATTGCGCCTTCGGCGGCGTGGATCGCGGTGCGTGGATCACTGGACTGGCGGATTGTGGTGCTGACAGGCGCGGTATTGCTTTGGGTTGGCGGCTTTGATGTGCTGTATGCGTGTCAGGACTTTGAGCATGATCGCAAGGTTGGGCTGAACAGCGTCCCGCAGGCGTTTGGGCTGACAGCGTCATTCTGGATTGCGCGCGCAATGCATTTGGGAATGTTGGGTCTGCTGTGCTGGCTGGTAGTCCTGTTTGGGTTGGGGAAGGTGGCGATGTTTGGAGTGTTTGTTGTTGCAATTCTGTTGCTCTATGAGCACTCGATTGTTTCGCCGAAGGATTTGCGACGAATGAACGCGGCGTTCTTTACGTTGAATGGCGTGATCTCAGTCGTGTTCTTTGGATTCGTCGCGGCTGATGTTCTTTTGAGGCGATAAAAAAGCCCGTCGTTGCCGACGGGCTGGGGGAGGGCATCTCTCTGTTGCTCTCAGCCACGGTGCTCGCGCTTGATGTCGTCGAGCTTTTCGTTGACTGAATGTTTGATATTTTGGGCGGTCTCGGTAATGTGCTGGCGGAGGTTGTGGGCGGTCTCCTCAGCTCTCACCTTAATGTCTTCTTTTTTCTCGTATGCCTTGGCCTGATTGTCGTCGTGGACGACGGCCGCTGTATCTTTAGCGTTGCCCCACGTCTCTTTTGCAACGCCTTTAATCTGCTCTGCTGCACCGGCATTCGCTAACTTCTGGTTGCCGATGGCTTCGCCGACGCCCTGTTTAATCTTGCCTGCTACCTGATCGTATTTCCCTTGGATCTTGTCGGTGTTCATTTGATGCTCCTTCAGTTACGTGGTGCCGGGAAGGCTGGTTGGCGTACGTGGATGTCAGACGGCTCGCCTGCCTGACAATAGGTTGAAGATGAGTACGATGATCGCGAGAACCAGCAGGATGTGAATCCATCCGCCGAGTGTGTAACTGCTGACGAGTCCGACTACCCAGAGGAGGAAAAGAATAATTGTGATTGTCCAGAGCATTTTAGGTTCTCCTATGTTCTTCCAGCCGAGTACCGGTCTTGAGTTCCGGTCCGCTGCGATGAAGTGCAATACTGGCCGCTGCCACTAATAAGGTGCGTGACACGCAAACGAGGTTGCCAGTCAGATTAAAATTGGAAGCTAATGCTTACTGGAATTGAGGGATTCAACGTGAAGGTAGCGATTCAAGGGGAGTTGGGCTCAAACAGCCATATGGCGACGGTTGAGATGCTAGGCAACCATGTTGGGCTCGAAATCATCCCGTGTACTGTTTCGGCGCAGGTGCTGGCGAAGGTAGTTGCAGGTGAGGTGGATTGTGCGGTGCTCCCGATCGAGAACAGTCTGCATGGGTCGGTAGCTGAGCATTACGATCTGCTGCTCGAGTTGCCGATTCGGATTGACGGCGAGAGCCTGCTGCGGATTCGACATAACCTGATTGCTATGCCGGGAGTGGAGTTCCGGGATCTGCGGAAGGTGATGTCGCATCCGGTTGCGTTGTCGCAGTGCCGCAGATTTCTGGCATGGAATCTGGAACTTGAAGTGGTGCCGTTTTATGACACCGCGGGCAGCGTGAAACATTTGATGGCCGCTGGTCTACGAGACGCAGCGGGGATCGCGCCTGAACTTGCAGCGGATGTCTATGGTGGGGAGGTTTTGCAAGCCGGGATCGAGGATCACACGGAGAACTATACGCGCTTTCATCTGCTACGAAGAGAGGACGCGCCGGCCGCGAAAAATGTCGATGCCGACAAGATGAGCCTGGCGTTTGCAATTGAACATAGGCCTGGGACACTGGTTGCTGCGCTGCAGAGGTTGGCGGATGCGGGAGTTAATCTGACGAAGATTGAGTCGCGGCCGGTTCCGGGGAGTCCCTGGGAGTATGTGTTTTATGTAGATGGACGGTTCGATTCTGCAGAGAGAGCGGATGCCGCTCTTGCAGCAATGCGGGAGCACTGTCGGATGGTGAAGGTGCTTGGGCGGTATAAGGCGGCCTAAGGTTCGAGCAGTTGTTGAGGTGCTGTCTTGAAGGCGGCTCGGTGGCGATGGAGAAACCAGAAGGTGATTCCGTAGACGGTCACTCCCCAAACGAGACAGATAAGATAGAAGGCGTTGCTGCCGGTCCAATCAACGCGGGGTCGGCCTGGCCCCGCTGGTAGATGGGATGTCATTTGGGCCGTTAGCCGTGTCACATAGAGATGGAGGCACGCTCGATACCAAGGCAACGCAGCCAGGACGAGGTTGCAGCAACCCAGGATTAGGAGGCCAATCGTCAGCAGGCGTGCATATTCCTTAAGACGAAGAAGGTCGTATCCGGCGAAGGCGGTCACGAGGGCGAAGGCGAGGTAAAGTCCGTGGGTTGCGAGCGGCGGAAGGATAAACCCGAGAATGAAAGCCGGGAAAGGCAGGAGCGCGCCCAACAGACAGCAGGCCGAGGAGAAGAGGAGAAAGGCGCCGATAATCTTAATAGCCGTTGGCGTGTGACTCAAACGGCAGGTCGGATTCGAGGATTGGAGTAGCAGGTTCGGGTTCGAAAAGAGTTCACGGACTGGGCGCAGGTTGAAGTAGACGAGCCACCAGATGCCGATGGCGGCAATGAAAAGATAGAACGCTCCTATGAACAGGAAGATGACGGTCATGGAGTGAGGATCGACCGGCGGTCTAGAGGGAGTTGCGGGGAGCATTGTTCGCCCAACCAACGAGAACAGGGCTGCGAGCAATCCTAGAACTGCAAGGCCGCCGCCAATGATGAGGACGGAGTAGCGAGCCCACGCGCGGAGGCGTAGGATTCCGATTACGGTCAGGATCGTCCAGACGGCCAGTGCAGCATAAAAGAAGCTGATGGCGAACAGGAAGTAGATGAGGAAGGGCGGCTCCGGCTGGATCGCGGGCTGGCGTCCTGAGAAGATTCCGGCCACGGCCATCAGGGCTGTCATCAAAAGAAGGAAAAGAGCCGCGAGGCTCATCACAATTGCAGACAGGATGAGTCCGATGGGTCGCTTCATGTCTGAATTCCAATCTGGGTTTATATCTGGGGAAGTATAGTCCCGGAAGTGGTCTGGCCAAAGAGTATTTCGACAAGGGGCTCGAGGACGGGCTCATAAGGAGCCCCAAGGTCCATGGAATAGCTAAATATTGAAGAAAAAGGGTTTATGGCCGATTAGCTGAGAATGGATGAGAGTTCGAGTGGAAAGGTCCGGGATTTGCGACCGAATGAAGACTTGCTGCATCGAATAGTGGATAATCTGATAGAGGTACACTCAATGCCAAGTGATTTCGTAAGTGTGATTCAGCCAACAGCAGCAAAGAGCGGGGAGGAGACTGGGGAGAAGGCCGGGAAACGGCCTGCTCCAGTGTTGCCGGTGCGGGATACCGTGCTGTTTCCCCATGCTGTGCTGCCTTTGACGGTAGGCAGGGAAAGCTCGATCCAGTTGATTCAATCGCTGGGTGAGGAGAAGACGATTTTGGTCGTGGCGCAGCGGGATGCGCGTCAAGACTCGCCGCAGTCGGCAGACCTGTTTGGCGTGGGTACGCGCGCGACCGTGCACAAGGTCGTGAAGATGCCGAATCAGAGCCTCTTTGTATTTACCGAGGGCAATGAGCGGGTAAATCTGGGCGAGTTTGCGCAGCTGACGCCGTTTATGACGGCGGAGTATGAACCGATTTCGGATGTTGAACCGATCCCGTCGCCTGAGGCGGAGGCGCTACAGCGGAATGTGGTGAGCCAGTTCCAGCAGATTGTGACTTCTTCGCCGACGCTGAGCGATGACCTGCAGACGATTGCGATCAATATCGATGAGCCGGGGCGGTTGGCGGACTTTATTGCTTCGTCGCTGCCGTTTCTTACGACGACGGATAAGCAGGAGCTTCTGGAGACCGCTGATGTTTCGGCTCGGCTCGAACGGATTAATAAACATCTGGCGAAGGAGCTTGAGGTGCAGCAACTGCGCAACAAGATCCAGACCGAGGTGCAGGATTCGGTGCAGTCTTCGCAGCGCGACTACTATTTGCGCGAGCAGTTGAAGGCGATCCAGAAAGAATTGGGCGATCAGGATGATACGCAGAAGGACATCGCCGACCTGCGGGAGAAGATTGAGACCGCCGGGATGCCGGAAGATGTGAAGAAGGACGCTCTGAAAGAGCTTGGGCGTCTGAGCCGGATGAATCCTGCTGCTGCGGACTACTCGCTGACGCGGAATTATGTGGAGTGGCTGGCGGTGCTGCCGTGGTCGAAGACTTCTTCCAGTGAGGTCGACATTCTGAAGGCGAAGGCGATCCTCGATGAGGATCACTATGGACTGAAGAAGGTGAAGGACCGCATTTTGGACTACCTCTCGGTCCGGCGGTTGAAGCCGGATATGAAGGGACCGATTCTTTGTTTCGTTGGACCTCCGGGCGTGGGTAAGACTTCGCTTGGGCGGTCGATTGCCAAGGCTCTAGGTAGGAAATTTTCGAGAATCTCTCTTGGTGGTATGCATGATGAGGCTGAGATTCGTGGACACCGGAGAACTTATATCGGTGCGCTGCCTGGGCAGATTATTCAGCACCTGAAGAGGGTTGAGGTGAAAGACCCGGTCTTCATGCTGGACGAAATCGATAAGCTTGGGCGTGACTTTCGTGGCGATCCGGCGAGTGCGTTGCTTGAGACGCTCGATCCGGAACAGAACAACACGTTCCGCGATAACTATCTCGATCAGCCGTTCGATCTCAGCAAGGTTTTGTTTATCTGTACGGCCAACCAGCTGGACACGATTCCGGGGCCGCTGCTCGATCGTATGGAGATCATTGAACTGACCGGATATACGGAAGAGGAGAAGGTGAATATCGCCATCAAATACCTTATTCCGCGGCAGATCAAGGAGAACGGAATTACGGAAGAGAACATCGAGTTTCCGAAGGAGAGCGTGCACCTGATTGCGCGGCACTATACGCGTGAGGCCGGTGTGAGAAAGCTCGAACAGCAGATCGGTACGGTGTGCCGCAAGGTGGCTCGCCGGATAGCAGAGGGCAAGACAGAGAAGGTCGTGGTCACGAGCGAGATGGTTCACGAGTTCCTGGGCGGCATCAAGGTTCGCGTGGACACGGAGATTGCGGAGCGCACGAAACGGCCGGGTGTTGCGGTCGGGCTGGCGTGGACTCCGGCGGGTGGCGATGTGCTGTTCATCGAGGCCAACCGGATGAAGGGCAAGGGCGGCTTCACGATCACGGGCCAGATTGGCGA